>CAZFZM010000037.1:0-2274 GCA_964523545.1 uncultured Thermotogae bacterium | reverse complement strand
TCCCCGAGATCGTGACCTCGGTCCCCTCGGTCTGATCGAGCGGGATGAAGTACGGGTAGAGGCCCATCTCCTTCAGGCTTTGGGCGTTGGTCGGATAGCCCATTCGCTGCGCGACGGCCGGGTCGGAGAACAGACCTCGGCACTTCTCGAACAGGTCCACCGTGCCTCCTTCCTCTTGCGGTAGCAGTCTAGCCGATGTGGTAGTACTTCCTCAGGCCCCAGCCGAACAGCTTCGCGGGCAGGACGGTCTTCAGAAGGACGGCGACCCGCTGGAAGACCGGGCCCACCTTGTAGCGCAGGCGGGGAGAGCGGGCGGCGAGGATGCGCGCCACGAGCTTCGCGATCGCTTCTGGCGACGCGCCGCCGCGCTCGTCTCTTTCAATGACTGCGAGCGCCGCCCGATAGGAGTCAGCGTAAACCTCGCTCTCCAACGCGTTGCGGGCCGGCCTTCGGCTGTCGGTAAACCCGGTGGCGAAGTCGCCCGGCTCGACGAGCACGACGCGGATCCCGAAACGCTGTACCTCCATCCGAAGCGCCTCGGTCAGCCCCTCGACCGCGAACTTCGTCGCGCCGTAGAGGCCTACGAACGGGACCGCGATCCTCCCGCCGATCGACGAGACGTTGACGATCGTTCCGGTGCTCTGCTTGCGCATGAACGGGAGGACGACGCGGCAGACGCGCAGCGTGCCGAAGAAGTTGGTCTCGAAGATCGCCTTCGCCTCGTCGTCCGCGGTGTCCTCGATCGAGCCGCCGATTCCGAAGCCGGCGCAGTTAACCACGCCGTCGATCCGTCCCGCTCGCTCTATGACCTCGTGGATTCCTGCGTCGACGGACCCGACGTCGTCGACGTCCATCCGGATCATCTCGAGTCGGTCGGAGTCGCCGAGATCTTGTCGGAGCGCGGCCTTCACTTCACCCGGCGGACGACGGGTCGTGCCGAAGACGCGATAGCCTCGATGCGCGAGACGAACGGCACAAGCCCGGCCGATTCCCGACGAAGCACCGACAACGAGCACCGTCTTGCCTTCGTTGGACCGCATTCATCCCCTCTGTTCCGGTCACGCAACGGATCGCGCAACCCGGTCGTTCGTCCGCCGCGGACGCGCGAAATGACTATAGGGACCGCGTCCGTGCCTTGTCAATCGAAAGATCGAACCGCCCGGGCATCGACCAGGTCGACCCCGAGAACCGGACAGCAGCCACTCGTTCTTCCGAGCGCCGCGTCACGCACTCAGCCGTCACGCGTCTTGAGGCGAAGCGCGCCGCTCGGACAGGTCCCGACGCACAGGCCGCAGCCGAAGCAGCGATCGCTGTCGAACACAACGGTCCCGGCTCCGTCGGAGAGCTCGAAAGCGCCGAACGTGCAGCGCTCGACGCAGGTGCCGCAGCCGACGCACTCCGTCTCGTCGAACCGCGCCACGAACGCCGACTCGGTGATCCCGTCGTGGTAGTCGAACCGCTTCAGGCCGTTGAGCGGCCAGCAGCAGCAGGAACAGCACGAACAGACGAGGCTGATGTCACCGTCCCCGCTGCGATACGCGAGATGGACCAGCCCGAGCTCGTAGGTCTTCTCCAGGATCACGAGGGCGTCGTCGACGGAGACCGCGCGCCACGATCGGTCCTGGATCCTCTCGACCGCGGCGTCGTCGAGCGCAAGGCACACTTCGAGCGGGTTGTCGCAGTGGCCCTCCTCTTGACGGCACAGACACTCTCCGACGGCGATGACGTCCGCTGCCTCGAGGAGATCGCGCATCTCCGGCTGCGCAAGGACCACCTGGTCCGCTTCGACCTCGACGTGAACCGGGATCGTCACGCCGGTCAATCCGTTCGTCGCCTCCAGCACGTCTTCCCGCGTGTAGGACACTTGAGCCTCCTACTCGTACTTCAGGATCTCATCCGGCGGTCGGAGCTCAGGGCGCGACCTGTACGACTCGCGTAGCTCATCGAAGTGCGCATCCGGGTCGAGGGTGAGCTCGGCGATGGTGTCGAGAAGGGCGAGATCCTCGTCCTTCAACCCGTCGTCTGTTGCTCCGACCAGCCGCCACGAATCCCACGTGAGCCCCCGCCACAGCCGCATGAGCAGGGGGACCGTCTCCACCTTGTTGAGCGAGGCGAAGTCGCGCATCAGGTTCCCACGCACAAACCAGAGTCCGTAGAGCGTCGACAAGCCGAACTCCTCAGGATCGCAGCCGATCCCGAACGCGTTCGGGTCCGCCTCGCCGGCCCGACACCGCCTCCACGCCTCCCCAGCGGCGACGAACTGCTCCTGCGGGA
>CAZFZM010000036.1:0-3595 GCA_964523545.1 uncultured Thermotogae bacterium | reverse complement strand
CCCGCGCCGATCCCGGATACCTGCACCGGGGGTTCGAGAAGCTGATGGAGTACCGGACGCCGATGCAGAACGCCGTCCTCTCGGATCGGCTTTGCATCCTCGAATCGCTCAACTGGAACCTGATTCACGCGGAGGCGGTCGACCAGCTCTGCGGTACGGAGATCCCCGAACGGGCCAAGACCATCCGGGTGATCCTGGCCGAGCTGTCTCGGATCCAGTCCCACATCATCTGGTACGGGGTCCTGGCCAAGGCGCTCGGCTTCGACACGGGGTTCAAGGTGGCGTTCGGCTACCGGGACTACGTCCTCGACCTGTTCGAGTTCGTGACCGGCGGCCGCGTCTATCCGGCCGGTTACATCTGCCCCGGTGGCGTTCGACGGGATTTCCCCGAGGGGACGAAGAAGCGGATCGGAGAGCTTCTCGTCAAGATGGAGACGATGATCCGCGAGTTCGAGGCGTACGACAGCAAGACGATCGCGGCGAGATGCCGAGGGATCGGCGTGCTGGCGCTGGACGACGCCCTCCGGCTCGGGGCGACCGGCCCGGTGCTGCGCGCCTCGGGCCTGGCGGCCGACGTCCGACGGGACGCGCCGTACGAGATCTACGACGACCTCGACTTCGAGATCCCCGTTCGCGAGGAGGGGGACGCGTTCGCCCGGTCGATCATCCGATGCCGGGAGATCGACGAGTCGATCAAGATCGTCCGCCAAGCGCTGAGCCGGCTGCCGGCGGAGCCGCTCCCGTCGGTCAAGCCGAAGGTCGCCGGGATGCTGCCGGAGGGCGAGGTCTACGTGCGCAACGAGGTCGCCCGCGGCGAGGCGGCGGTCTACCTGCGCAGTATCGGAGAGAGCCACCCGTACCGGTGCAAGATCCGGGGGCCCGATCTGCTCCACATGATCCCCGTGCTCGAGCACCTTCTCGTCGGAGCCGAGGTGGCCGATGTCCCGGCCATCTACTGGAGCCTGAACATCTGTCCCGCGGACATGGATCGGTGATCGATATGGCACTCGGAGTCATTCCCCAGCTGATCAAGAACCTGTTCTCCCGACCGATGACGGTCGCGTTCCCGCACGAGGCGATCCCGATTCCGGAGGGGTATCGCGGCGAGCACGCGTACGACGTCGACCGCTGCACGGGCTGCACCCTGTGCGCACGGATCTGTCCCAACCGGGCGATCGAGATGGTCGAGGCACCCGAGGCGCAGCGGACGGCGTACCCGAAGACCTACCCGCGGATTGACCTCGGGAAGTGCTGCTTCTGCGGCCTCTGCCAGGACGTCTGCCCGAGCGGCGCGATGACGCTGACCCAGAACGTCTTCCTCTCGACCAACGACCGTGCGACCGTGCTGCGGCCGCCGTTCGCGACGGAGAGCGGGGAGTAGCGCAGCGTCTTCATCGGACGCGGTGCCACCCCGTTCAGATCGCCCTAGAAGAACGCCACGGCCGCCTCGCCGGGTGGATCCTCGACGCCCTTCTCGAGCAGGAGGTACGGCTTCTCCAGTCGAAACTCCTCGCGGCCGATGTGCGCCACCGCGATGCCCCGCGCCCCGCGAATGAACGCCAGCTCCGCGCCGTTCGCGCGCACGCCGATGTCCTCTCTGGCGATCTGGAGTTCCTCCAGCCTGAGCTCCTCGACCGCTCTTCGGATCTTGACCGCACGTTCGGAGAGCATCCTGTCCCGCAACGGGCTTCCGACGAAGTACCGGACGTCCACCACCTGTTCGTCGTGGCACAGAAGGGCGAACATCGTCCCCGGAACCGGTTCGCCGTTCAGCGTGAGCTGCCCCACCACGCCGACGAGGCGCGGTTCGATCTCGCCACAGTCGATCCGGACACCCCGGACCAGCGGCACGTCCTCGGCCGCGATCGGGCTCATGGCGAGCGTCGCCGCCACCACCAGCCCAACGAGCAGACCGACCTTCAATACTGCGACTCCTACGTGCGTTCCTCTCGCCAAGATCGCCTCCCTTTCCTTTCACCGAACGCGTCAGCCGGATCGACGGGCTACTCGTCCCCGCGACGATCCTCTTCCTGCGTCTCTTCCGTCAGCGTCGTCAGATCTCTCGGGATCGGGCGGCTCCCGGGCTTCCTTCGCTTGACGATGGAGTAGAAGTCCGACAGGCTCGCCGCCAGCTTCCGCGGCGATAACGTCCTCGGATTCACGAAGAACACCAGCCGAAATCCGATCTGCAGCAGCTTGAACAGCCCGCGGAAGCTGAATTCCCGCAGGTAGACGGACCAGTACGCGAGACCGACCAGGAGCCCCCCGCCGAGCATGTTGCCGATCGTGACCGGCACGAGATTCCTGACGACGAAACCGGACCACGTCAGGTGGCCGAGGTCGAGGGTCCCGCCGGCCGCGGTCTGCGCGATGGCGACGACCCCGGCTTGGCCCTTCAGCATCAGTCCCAGTGGGACGAAGTACATGTTGGCCACGCAGTGCTCGAAGCCGGCGGCGACGAACGCCGTGATCGGGAACAGGATCGCCATGATCTTGTCGGTGGTGCTCCGCGCACCGATGCACAACCACACCGCGAGACAGACCAACACGTTGGCGAGGATTCCTCTGACGAGAGCCACACCGAACGTCATGCCGACCTTGCCGTTCGCGATCGCCAGCGCCTTCGCACCGAGCAGCATGTCGTTCAATGCCCATTGGCGGCTGTAGTACATGAGAACCACCAGCAACAGCGAGCCCGCGAAGTTGCCGACGTAGACGATCGCCCAGCTCCGGAGAAGATCGGGCGCCCCGACCGCGCCGTCGACGTACCCCATCACCATCAGCATGTTGCCGGTGAACAGCTCGGCGCCGGCGAGAACGACGAGGATCAGGCCGAGCGAGAAGACCAGCCCACCGATCAGCTTGCTCAGACCGAGCGCCATTCCCGTGTCGTGGACCACCGTCGTATAGAAGACGGCGCCGAAACCGATGAACACTCCCGCGAGAACGGCCAGCACGAAGAGCCGGTACAGGTCGAGCGACCCCTTCTTACCGGCGACCGCTGCGATCTTCTTGGCGATCTCCGCCGGGGCGTACGCGTCAGCGAATGGTTGAGTCATCGTTCGCCCCTACTCCCAGCACACCATCGCCACGAGCTGCAGATTCGTCTTGCGCAGCCGCGTCGCGATGATCTCGGCGAGATTCCGGATCACCACGTAGCCGATGTCGCGGTTCCTCTCGAACAAACCGAGAAGCCCATCGCAGTTGAGCGCCACGATCTCACAGGGCGTGTCACAGGTGGCAGTGGCCGAGCGCGCTCGTCGATCCACGAGGGCAAGCTCCCCGAGGATCTGCCCCTCTCGCAGCCGGTGCACCGTCGCGCAGTCCGAATCGCTCGTCAGCCTCAGATCGATTCGAACCTGGCCGCGTTTGACGACGTACAACTCGTCCCCCCGACTTCCCTCGCCAAAGAGAACGTCTCCAGAGTCGTACGTCCGGGTCTCGGCGATCGCCTCGACCTCTGCGAGGGCGTCCGCATCGAGGCCCCTGAAGAGGTCGATATCGCGCAGAACCGCTTCCTGACTCATCGAGTACCTCCGATCCATCCTTAGTCGGGAGAGGCGCTCGCTGCGAGCGGACGTCCTCTCGTCAGCAC
>CAZFZM010000035.1:0-4645 GCA_964523545.1 uncultured Thermotogae bacterium | reverse complement strand
TCCATGATCTCCAGCCGCTCGGCGAACGTCGCGTCTCCCTGCTGCTGCAGTTCGACGTACCGTTGAACGTCGGAGATCGGCATGCCCGTCGATCGGAGGCACTTCACGAACTCGATCCAAGCGAGGTCCTCCTCCAAATAGCGCCTGTGCCCGTTTGCGGCGCGCTCGATCGACGGGATCAGATTCACACGCTCGTAGTAGCGGAGCGTGTGCGTGCTCAGGCCCGTCCTTTCGGCCACCTGCTGGATGGTCAGATCCGAAGACATCACCGGCACTATACAGGTTCGAGCGCGCTCTAAGTCAAGGGGATACCGAGACAAACAAAAGCGGATCTCGCGCCGTGATGGTAGGGCGCGAGATCCTCGAGAATCCACTCTACCCGAGGAGGTTCGCAGTACATCGCGAATCGGGCCGGGCACCTATCTGATATGTGCTACGCCTGCGGTTCGTACACCTCGAACATGCTCCGCCTCAGCGGCCCGATCGTCTTGCCGGCGAGCGCTTCGTCCAACTTGGCGCCGGTCTGCTTCATCGCCGCTTCGGCGTCCTCCTTCGTCTTCCACAGGGCGAACCCGCCGTACTCGTTGGCTTTCTCGTCCATGACGAACGTGATCGACACGAACCCCGGCATCTGCCTCATCCCGACGAGCATCTTGTCGGCCAGCTCCTCCATCTTCGGACGCGCACCGGGCGGCATGTTGAACATCGTCGTCGACGCGTACACGAGACCTCCTTCCTTCAGGCGATACGTCCCTGGCTACCCTGCGAGCAGCCCCCGAACACGGGGTCGTGTGAACTGCGACGATCCGATCGTGAGCGCTACGGCTTCGTGCTTCGCCTCAGTCTAGGACGTTTCCCGCCGACAACCAAACATGGAGCGTGACTCCCTTCGATCGTTGCGCGCGAACGGTCAGTCGGTTTCACTCGTCGAGCGCCCGAACCTATGATGCAACGACTCGCGAGCGCCGTCCCGCGATCAAGGAGGGAGGAACATGTCTACCAAGTCGTACCATCAGTGGAATCCATTCACCGCGATGGACGAGTTCCTCAAGATCAAGGACTTCGGGCCCGCGACGATCGTTCGCGGGGAAGGTCCCTACGTCTACAACGCACGGGGCACGCGGTTCATCAACGGCTTCTCCTCCCTGTGGAACGTCGCGATCGGCCACGGGCGGGAAGAGCTCGTGGAAGCCGCGGCGAAACAGATGCGCGAGCTGGCCTTCGCTTCGTCCTTCCGCCAGACGCACCCGCGGGCGATGGAGCTGGCGTCCAAGCTCGTGGAGATCACGGACGGACGGTACCAGCACGTCTACCTCGGGACGAACGGCTCGGAGGCCGTGGAGACCGCACTCAAGATGGCTCGGCAGTACCACAGACAGGGTCCGAACGAGGCGGATCGCGGCCGGTACAAGATCGTCTCGCTGCGATACTGCTATCACGGCGTCTCCTACGGAGTGACCAGCACCTCGGGCCTGGAGAGCGACGAGAAGAAGTTCGGGCCGCTGCTGCCCGGCTTCGTTCAGATCGAGCCGCCGTACTGCTATCGCTGCCCCTACGGAAAGAGCGGGTATCCGGAGTGCGAACTGGCCTGCGCGGAAGCGCTCGACGAGAGGATCCGGGCCGAAGGACCGGAGACCGTTGCCGCCTTCGTCCTCGAACCGATCATGGGCGCGTACGGGATCGTCGCACCGCCGGAGGAGTACTACCGCGCGGTCGGGGAAATCTGCCACAAGCACGGCGTCCTTTTCATCGCCGATGAAGTGACGACGGGCTTCGGGCGGACGGGGAAGCTGTTCGTGTCGGAGGACTGGGACCCTGCTCCCGACATCCTCTGCCTCGCGAAGGCGATCAGCAGCGGCTACCTCCCGCTGGCGGCCACGCTCGCCACCGAGGCCGTCTATCGTCGATTCCTGGGAGAGGGGAACCAGTTCGAGCACGGTTCGACGGCCAGCGGCCATCCCGTCTGCGCCGCCGTCGGATTGAAGAACATCGAAATCCTGATCGGCGAGGGCCTCCCGGAGAACGCCGCCGCGGTCGGCGGACGCCTCATCGATCGGCTCAGGGGGCTGGCCGATCGGCGAACGCAGCTCGGAGAGGTCCGCGGCCGCGGTCTGATGCTCGGGATCGAGCTGGTCAGCGACCGAGAGACCAAAAAGCCGACGTCGGACAAGGCGACGTTCGACGTCGTCCTCGACCTCGCGACCCTCGGGCTTCTGGTCTACTACCGGCGAAACGTCCTCGGTCTGCTGCCTCCGTTGATCATCGACGACGGGATCGCCGATGAGATCGTCGACGCGATCGACAAGGCACTCGACACGGGCATCAAGGCGAACGTCGCGCGCAAGGCCAGACTCGCAAAGGAGTTCGCGGCGTCGAAGCTGGGATAGAGCAAGCACGACCCTGAAGTCGGCTCGGATGCTTCGTCGAGACGAGTCGGTCTCTCACGACCGCAGCAGGGAGCCCGTGAGACGGTTCATGCACCGGCTCGACGGGTTCACCGCTACGTGTGCGACTGGAAGATCTTGCTCACGATCTTCCAGTCTTCGCCGAACTTGTAGAGCAGGATGAAGTCGGTGAACAGGTGGTTGCCCGCGCGCGTGATCTCCACCCGCACGACCGCCGCGTTCCCCTCGACGTCGATCGACGGCGTCTCGAAGGCGAGCGGTTGCGCGAAAAACGCCGGGTCCTCCTTTCGCCTCTCGATCATCATCTCGAGGAACGCCTCCGGGCCGACCTTGGCGATACCATCGCCCTTCCGCACCAACATGCGAAACTCCGGATGGAAACCCCACTCCACCTTCACCGCGTCCTGTGCTTCGTGGATTCCCTCGACGTACCCTTCCGCGATCACTCGCCGAACTGCCTCTCGGTCACTCATCGGTTCCTCCTGTTGTCCGATGGTCCTTCCCCCGCGGCAGCGCCTCTCGCCTCGAGGCAAAAGAAAACGGCAGCCGCCGTTGGCAGACTGCCTATGTCGCGGGGACGACTCCCCAATTGCAGAAGGATTCTACTCGGCCTCGGGCCCCGACGCAACGGACGGTCGGTGGTGATGGAACAGCTTCCCGACGACCTTCCATGCGCCCTTGACCCGGTACAGCGAAACGTAGTCGGTGAAGACGTGCCGTTTCGCATCGAACACGTCGACGCGCGCGACCGCGGCGCGGCCGGCGACCTCGACCCACGGCACATCGAAGCGAACCGAGGGCAGCAGGGCCTTCGGGTGGTTCGCCAGCATCTCGTCGAGCCCGACCCAGCGGACGTCCGTCACGTCGCCGGTGGCCCCGTCGAGCGTCGGGGAGAGCATCCGGAAGCAGCGCGCGAACTCCCGTGAGAACGCCCCCCGATCGCGCTTGACGTACATGTCCCTCACGTAGACGTCCTCGAGCAGCACGCGAACGCGCTGCTCGTCGCTCGTTGCGTCTCTGCGTCGTGGCGTTCTCATTCGTGTGTGCTCTGGGGGACCGGACGTCGTCGGGAGACGCTCGATCCGTGCCTGCAACGCCTCACCTCATCCGAGGGCGCGGTCCTTCTACCCGATCAGCCCCTGCGCCCTCCCGACGGCACTGAACGCTTCGACGACGCGGTCCATCTGTTCGTCGGTGTGGGTCGCCATGTAGCTCGTCCGAAGCAGCGCCTTGCCCGTCGGGACGGCCGGCGGGATGGCGACGTTGACGTAGACGCCTCCATCGAACAGCGCTCGCCACACCTGCATCGCCTTTAGGGAGTCGCCGATAAAGATCGGGATGATCGGCGTCCGGCTGTCGCCGACGTCGAACCCGAGATCCCGATACCGCTGGAGCATCCGATCGGCGATCTCGTTGACCCGATCGACCCGCTCCGGCTCGCGCTCCATCACGTCGAGCGCCGCGAGCGCCGCGGCGACGTTCGACGCCGGGAGACTGGCGCTGAAGATCAGCGATCGGGCGAGGTGCTGGATCCAGTGCAACGTCGCCTCGTCTCCGGCGACGAACCCGCCGATCGAGGCGAACGACTTGCTGAACGTCCCGACGATCAGATCCACTTCTTCGGTGACGCCGAAGTGGGCCGCCGTGCCGCGCCCGCCACCGATCACGCCGATGCCGTGTGCGTCGTCGACCAGGAGCCTGGCGCCGTGCTTGCGGCAGATGGGAATCAGCTCGGGGAGCGGCGCGATGTCGCCGCCCATGCTGAACACGCCATCGACGACGACCAGCTTCCCGGCGTCGGCGGGACAGGCAGCGAGGACGCGTTCGAGGTCGGCGGCATCGTTGTGCTCGAACCGCCGCATCCGTCCGAGGGCGAGGCGACAGCCGTCGACGATGCTCGCGTGATCCTCCTTGTCGCAGATCACGACGTCGTCCCGGCCGAGCAGCGCCGAAAGGGTTCCGAGGTTCGTCTGATAGCCAGTACTGAAGACGAGCGCCGTCTCTTTCCCGAGGAAGGAGGCGAGCCGACTCTCGAGCTCCCCGTGAAGCGCGAGCGTGCCGTTGAGGAAGCGAGACCCGGTGCAGCTGGTGCCGAACTCGGCGATCGCCTCCCGGGCCGCCTCTCGCACCGCCGGGTGGGTCGTGAGGCCGAGGTAGTTGTTCGAGCCGAGCATGATCAGACGCTTCCCCGAGATCGTGACCTCGGTCCCCTCGGTCTGATCGAGCGGGATGAAGTACGG
>CAZFZM010000034.1:0-6241 GCA_964523545.1 uncultured Thermotogae bacterium | reverse complement strand
TTCTGCCCGTTCTTGTCGGACGAGAAGTACATCTGCGCGTCCGACGCGAAGGCAGCCAGGGTGAACAGCGCCGCGATGAACAGCATCACGACGCTTCCTACCGCCAGTCTCCGTTTCAAGGCCGTACCTCCTTCGTTCTGTCTTCCGAGTTGGGTTGTTTCCCCCCACCAAAACCATCTGCTGTTGTGCCTTGCAGTCGCACAACAGGCCCCACCTGCACTCTCTGGTGAACTCTAACACTCGGCGGTGCAAGCTGTCAAGAGATGCGTACTCTGCGAATTCGCGCGGGCTGTCCGCGGCCTTGAAGACAGCCGGGCGTGACACACATCACACAACGGACCAGCTCTTGCGGATTGGCGGTGAACGGTCCCAGCCGAATGACGGAATCGGAAGGGAGACCACCCGGTGAGGTTACAGAGCAGTGGGCCTGCCTGGATTCGAACCAGGGACCTCCCGCTTATCAGGCGAGCGCTCTAACCGACTGAGCTACAGACCCAGGATTTCGGCAATGGTAGCTGGCCGTGTGAACCGTGTCAAGCATCCGAAAGGGGCGGAAACGACGACGCGAACGAAGGTTCACTCCTCCTCGATCAGCTCCGCTGCCGCGGCTTGGAGCGCATCGAGAAGCGGGGCGAGGTTCCCCTCCAACACGCCCGCCAGGTCGTACAGGCTGAATCCGATGCGATGATCGGTGATCCGGTTCTGTGGGAAGTTGTACGTCCGGATCTTCTCGCTCCGGTCCCCGGAGCCGATGTGGCTTCGGCGTTTGGCCGACAGCTCCGCCTGCTTCTCCTGCTCGTGGCGATCCTGCAGGCGAGCCCGAAGGACGCGCAGCGCCGACGCCTTGTTCTTGTGCTGGGACTTCTCGTCCTGGCAGGTAACGACGATCCCCGACGGAATGTGCGTGATCCGAACGGCCGAATCGGTCGTGTTGACGGACTGCCCGCCCGGCCCGGACGAGCGGAACACGTCGATCCTCAGGTCGTTCGGATCGATCTCGATCTCGACGTCCTCCGCCTCCGGGAGGACGACGACGGACGCGGTCGACGTGTGAATCCGTCCCTGCGACTCGGTCTCCGGCACACGCTGCACCCGGTGCACGCCCGACTCGTGGCGGAGAAGCCCGTAGGCGCCGTCCCCCTCGACGGCGAACGTCAGCTGCTTGAAGCCGCCGAGCGGCGTCGGATGGCTGTCCATCAGCGTCGTCTTCAGCCGACGCCGTTCGGCGAACCGCGCGTACATCCGGAACAGATCGGCCGCGAACAGAGCCGACTCGTCTCCGCCGGTCCCGGCGCGAATCTCGACGATCGCCGTCTTCCGATCGTTCGGATCGGGAGGGACGAGCATCCGCCGGATCTTCGCTTCCACCGCGGCGACGCGCTCCCGGTCCTCGGCGAGGGCCTGTTCGAGCTCGTCGCGGAGGTCCTCCTCGCTCTCGAGCATCTCCTCTTCCTCCGCGATCGAGGACTGCAGCCCCTCCCACTCCTCTCCCAGCGCGATCAGGTCGCGTAGATGGGCGTACCGCTGCGTCAGATCGCGGTAGTCCGGTCCGGCGATCACCGCCGGGTCGGTCAGGCGCTGCTCGATCTCGGATCGCTCAACCCGCGCCTCATCGATCTTCTCGCGAACGGAAAGGGGAGACATCGCAATCCAAACGTACGGAAAGGGGTGGTTCGTTTCAACCGGTGGAGGCCGCCAGCTGTCCGCGGAGGAATCCGATCTCCTCCCGGAGGGATTCGATCTGCTCGTCCTTGTCCTCGAGCCGACCGTACAGCTGGCGGATGACTTCGTGCGTGCCGAGGACCGAGCCTTGCTGCAGCGCACGGACGAGGTCGCGGAGGTATACGACCTGCTCGGCCAGGATCCGCTCCACGTCGCTGGCCAGCTCGATCGCATCAAGCGAGCTCTCAGCGAGAAGTTTCTCCACGAAGTCGTTCGGCTCCATGGATCGAGCCTACGTCGCAACCGAGACGGCGAACCGGACAGACGACCCCCTCCCAGCGGACGTTACGCACATCACACTCGGCGGTGGGGCCGGTCGACTCAGAGCGAGGAATCCGACCTGCCAGAAGTCGCCGGCAGTCCGCTTCGGATGGGCGAAATGTCCCCGACCCGTCTTACCCCTAGCGCGGCGCGCCCCACTGGCATCCGGCAGGATCGTGGTAATGGCAATCATCAGCGTGGATCGGAAGGCATGCATCCGCTGCGGAGCGTGCGTCGAGACCTGTTGCATCGCGGAGGTGTTCGAGCTCACCGATGAAGGCTCGTCCGCCGTTCGCCCGGAGAGCTGCTGGCAGTGCGGTCAGTGCGTCGCCGTCTGTCCGACCGACGCGATCGACCACGACGGATTCCCGCTCGAGGACTGCCCGATCGTCGGCGAGAACGACGTCCCGACGCTCGATGCGCTCACGACCGCGTACCGGGCGCGCCGCTCCTGCCGGACGTTCGAAGACAAGCCGGTGCCGCGAGAAGTCGTTCGCGATCTCGTCACCCTGGGCCGATGGGCCCCCACCGCCAGCAACAGCCAGTCGCTCGACTGGATCGCGTTCGACGACCGAGAAAGGATCGCGGAGTTGAGCGACGCCGTCCTGGCGGAGTTCCGGAGATTCGCCCGCCTGGCCGGCAACCCGATCCTCAAGCCGTTCGTCTCACTCGCGGTCGGTCGCGAGGCGACCCGGAGCGCGAAGAGCGCGAGGGCCTCGATCGAGCGCCTCCTCCGGCGACGTGCAGGCGGCGAGGATCCGATCTTCTATCACGCCCCGGTCGTCCTCCTCGGCCACAGCCCCGCGGGCAACGGCTTCGGCCGCGACGACGCGATCTACGCCACCTACAACATGATGCTCGCCGCTTCACGGTTCGGCCTCGGGACCTGTCAGATCGGTTTCTTCCAGATCGCGTTCGAGAAGAGCACCAGACTCCGAAGGAGGGTCACGCTGCCCAAGGGGAGGACCTCCCAGGTCGCTTTGGCCGTCGGCTACGCCCGACACACCTTCAGGCGCGCCCTGCCGCGGCGGTCGCCGAACCTGACGTGGAATCCGAGGTAGCGGCGTCCATCCGCGCCTTTCTTCCCTGGATCTTGCGGGCTTTGCCCGTCGCGGCCCGAATCCCTATCCTCCATCCACCTGAGTTCACGGAGGACAGTGGATGAGCGACACGAAACGGAAGATCCTGGAGACGCTGCAGCGCGGCCGCGGCTTCTTGGCGAGTTTCGCCACGATCACCGAAGACGGTGCGCCCTGGGTGCGGTACGTGACGGGCACGATCGACGAGGAGCTGACGATCCGCATCGCCACCAGCCTCCACTCGAAGAAGATCGCGCACGTACGCACCCGACCCGAGGTCCACCTGGTGTGCGGGAACATCGACCCGAGCGTCGATGCGCCGTTCTTCCAGATCGAGGCAACCGCCGAGATCTCGACCGACCCGGAGGAGAAGCAGGCGATCTGGCACGACGACTTGGCCTTCTTCTTCCAGACACCCGAGAACCCCGATTGGTGCGTGCTGAAAGCCATCCCGCGCCGAATCACCGTGCACTCGATGACGAGCATGGACACCGAAGTGTGGACGAAGTGACGACCGACGATGAACCTCGATCGGCTTCACGCCTATTTGATGTCGCTTCCCGGTGCAGTCGAGGAGCGGCCGTTCACGCCGGAGCTCCCCGTCTACAAGGTGATGGGGAAGATGTTCGCCTACGTGTCGCCGGACGAGTCGCCGCCCCGCCTCACGATCAAGCTCGACCCACTGCACGGCCAGCTGCTCCGCGCTACCTACGCCGCCGTCCGCCCCGGATACCACATGAACAAGGATCACTGGAACACTGTCCTGCTCGACGGAAGCGTCCCCGAGGAGGAGATCCTGTCGTGGGTCGACGAGTCGTACGAACTGGTCGTCGAAGGCCTGCCGCACCAACTGAAGAAGAAGCTCGCAGATGAACGGAAGGCGTAGACGCGCGCTCTTCGCCTTCTGTTTGTGTGTGGCGATTCTCGCCGCGCTCGGCGTCGGCCTCTCGACGGATTCCCCGACGCCCGTCCCGTACCCGTTCGAGGACCGAAACATGTTCTTCGGCCTCAGCCTGATCAACCCGACCAAGCACGCCGCCGTCGTCGAAGACCTCGGGATCTCCTGGCTGTCGTTGCAGCCGCACGTTCTCTGGATGGCGATCGAGCAGGAACCCGGCGTCTACGATTGGTCGAGCCTCGACGAAGAGGTCGGCGCCCTGCAGGCGCTCGATCTCGACGTGACGATGGTCCTCTCGCCGCTGATCAACGCGTTCGGACCCGAGCGCGAGGAGATCGTCGACGTCATCGCGCAGTACCCTTCGTTCCTCCACTTCATGCGGCAGGGCGTCGGGAGCGAGTATCGCCTCCATCCGCAAGGCGAGACGTTGCCGCTCTGGCGGGCGTTCGTCCGCGCCGCCGTCGACCGATACGACGGGGACGGATCGAACGACATGCCCGGCCTCCGGTTCGCGATTCGCAACTGGCACGTCGTCGAGGAGTATCCGACCCCTTCGCTCCCCGACGAGCGTGACTACGTCGATCTCCTCGGCCAGGCGTACGGGATCATCAAGGAGGGAAACCCCGGCGCACGGGTGATCCTCGCCGGACTCGCCGGCAACTACGCCCACTGGTTCGCGTTCATGGGCGGATTCATCGACGATCCGGCCGCCGGGGTCGTCGACGGCGTGCTCTTGTCCCGGGAGGAGATGAACGAGAGTCCGGTCTGGTCGTTCCGGAAGGCCCGCTACGAGTGGATGGTCGAGAACGCGTTCGACGCATTCGACGTGATGGACCTGCACGCCTACATCCCGATCGAGTCGTTCCTCGAGGGGGAGATCGCCTACCTGAACGACCTGATGTCCCGATTCGGCGAGCCGAAGCCGATCTGGATCATCGAGGGAGGCGGCCCGCACAAGAACTACCCCGGCTATCCGGCGGTCAATTCGCCGGCCGACCCGTACTTCGGCTGGGGTAGCTTCAAGGAGAACGCCGAGTTCGTCGTCAAGCTCCACGCGATGAGCGCCGCCGCCGGAGTCGAAAGGCAGCACTGGGGGCTCGGAGGGATGAAAGGGGAGAACGCCTACTGGGACGGTCCGTGGTGCGGGATGGGGCTCCTCGACTGGTACGACGATCACCGAAAGCCCTCGTACTACACGTTCCGGCTGATGGTTCAGAAGCTCGATGAATTCACGGACTGCAAGGACGCCAGCTTCGCCGACGTTCGCGCGTTCCGGTTCGTCGTCGAAGGGCTCCCGGTGTTCGTCCTCTGGAACGCCGACGACGAGGAAGCGGCGGTCGACGCGTCGTCGATCCTCGGCGACACGGACGTCCTCGTCACGCGGATCGTCACCGAGCTCGACGAGGCCGGAGACCCGCTCGTTGCGCCTCCGGAAGTCGTTCCGTCGACCGCGCTGCCGGTCAGCATCATGCCGATCTTCGTCGAGCCGCTGTAGCCCTTCTCCGTTGTCCGGCGTCTCGCGCCCGTCCATAATCACCTCAACCCGCCGAGCGAGGAGCGCCATGAGGAGCCGGATCTTCAGCTTCGAGTCCGAAGGCATCGTCGTCCACTGGGACTACCATCGCTGCATCCACGTCGAGGAGTGCATCCGCAGCCTGCCCGAGGTCTTCGACCGCCATCGCCGGCCGTGGATCGACCCGACGCGGTCCGCCACCGAGGAGGTCGCCTGGGCGTGCGAACGCTGCCCGACCGGGGCGCTGCACTACGAACGGCTCGACGGCGGGCCCGCCGAACGGACGCTGGAGAAGAACACGATCACCGTCTCCTCGGACGGACCGTTGTACGTCAAGGGGGACGTCCGCGTCGTCGACGAAGACGGCGAGCCGATTCTCCAGGACACCCGCGTCGCGCTTTGCCGCTGCGGCCACACGCGAAACAGGCCGCTCTGCGACGGGAGCCACGAGAAGGCGGAGTTCAGGGCCGAGGGCGCGCTGACCGAGGCCCACGTCAACGGCGGTGTCGGGGGCGAATCCGAGGGCGGAGAGCTTCTGATCCGAGCCGCCAATCCGGGGCCCCTGACGATCAAGGGATCGGCCGAGATCCGCGGCGATCGATCCGACAGCTGCAGCCACGTTCGGGTCGGCGCGCTCTGCTGCTGCGGCAAGTCGAAGAACAAGCCGTTCTGCGACGGGAGCCACGCGGAGGACTAGCCGCCACTCGTTCGCGGTGAGCCTTCGCCAGAATCGTCTGCCGCCTCGCCGGCGTCATCCACCCCGCGGAA
>CAZFZM010000033.1:0-9261 GCA_964523545.1 uncultured Thermotogae bacterium | reverse complement strand
CGGGCATCAGACCAGCGGTCCAGATGGGGTCCGTTCCGGTGCCGGGGTTCCCGGCCCAGGCGCGGTTGTCGGCGTAGCCGTCACCGTCCGTGTCCGTGTACAGATAGTGGCCCCACTGGAAGTCGTCGACCACGTTGTTCACCGGCACGTCGACGACGTGAGTCTGCAGTTGCGGGTTCGCCGCGGCGTAGCTGTAGCGCGTTCCGACCTGGAACGCGCGCATCGAGACGAAGACCCCGGTATCCGCCCCCGTCTCCTCGAGCTGATCGATAGCGACCGCGTTGTCGTGGTCGTGCCAAACGATGTACGCGCCGGTCTTGAAGTCCATCACCTTCAGATCAGGGGTCATCTTGTCGCGCACGTCGCAGTCGATGTTCTGGTCGTTGTCGATGACGACGATGAAGATCTCGTCGCCCTCCTGGATGTTCGTCACCCGGTTCTGCCCGTTCTTGTCGGACGAGAAGTACATCTGCGCGTCGGAGCCGAGCACGGCCCATCCGGCGACAAGCAGAACCGCAAGCAGTGTCGCGGTCCCAACCACGATTCGTCGATTCATCCCAACCTCCCGAAAGCCCTTTGCGTGCCCATCTCGTGACCAGAGCATAGAAGGAGGGAAGGCGCCGGTCAAAGGGCGACTGTCCTCCGGTGCTGTCGGGAGCGCCCACGCGTAGGCGCGCTGTCTCTCCGCCCGCAGTCCCGTGACCATCAGGAGGTCCGGACGCGTGTCTGGGGAATCGGACCCGGACGTCCGCGTCCCGAACCGGCCGGAGGGGTAGCCTTCGACACGAGGGGGTACCGATGTGTCCTCCTTGGATGGCGGCCACCGTAGCTCCGCGAGCACTTCCTTCCGGTGGCCGCCCCACTTCTGAGCCCATAGCAGTTCGGTACCTCGCGTTTGCCCCCGCCGGCTCCCGTCGCGCTGGAACCGATCGCCTCCTCATGTGTAGGTTCGTCGTCTGATGGACGGCTGCGTGTGTCGCGTTCAGAGGGCTCGGAAAGGGGAGGTGCCTCAATGAAGTCCGCCGGATGGATTGCGTTGTGTCTCGTCGTTGCGGTGTCGGTCGGAGGGTGGGCGCAGTGTGACTGCGGGGAGCCGCAGGCACCGCTCTGCTACACGACGTTCCAGTCGAACCAGACGATCGCGTTCAAGCTGATCGCCCCGGTCGACTACTTCGTCTGTCACAACACGAACGTCTCGCCCGGGATCTGGGGCTGGCGCGTCGAAACGCTGGACGGGACGGTGGTACGGACCGTCACGTATCCGGACGGTCCGAAGTCCCGACTGCTCGTCATGGAATGGGATCTGTACGACGCCGCCGGATTCCTCGTCAATCCCGGCTACTACAACATCGTCGTCATGTCGACCGACGGCGACGTCTCGTATCCCGTCCGCATTCACGATCGATGCCACGCATTCTGCAGCTGCGCCTGCTGGTGCGGGCCGGTCGTCTGCGACGTCCCGTGTCCGATTCCCTACGGCGAGCTGTACCTCTCGCTCGCGGTCGGTAGGACGCGCCTCTGCGGCGCCCTGGTGATCAGCCTCGAGTTCCAGATCGAGTGCTGTTCGCCGTCGCCGTAGCGTTTCTCCGCACCGGACTCCGGTCCGTCTGAGTTGCGACGAGGTACCACCTGACAAGCTTCGACCGAACATCCGAGTTGCCCACGCACGGGGGATCCGTCTACGATGGCGGCCTCTGGGGGTGGAATCGATGAACGAACCGTCCGTCGTCCGCGCGTCCGGCTATCGCTGGGTCATGCTCGTCGCGTTCATGCTGGCGATCGCCGTCAACCAGCTCCTCTGGATCAGCTTCGCCCCGATCACCGGCGAGGCGGCGGCGTTTTACGGCGTCGACGACCTCGCGATCGGCCTCTTGTCGCTCGTGTTCATGGTCGTGTTCATCGTCGTGTCGATCCCGGCGTCGTGGGTCATCGACACGTACGGAATCCGTGTCGGTGTAGGGATCGGCGCGGTGCTGACCGGGGCGTTCGGTCTGCTGCGCGGCCTTCTCGCCGCCGACTACGCCTGGGTCCTCGCGGCGCAGATCGGGATCGCCGTCGGCCAGCCGTTCGTGCTGAACGCGATCGCCAAGATCGCCGGCCGTTGGTTTCCGATCGGCGAGCGGGCGACCGCCACCGGCCTCGCCTCGCTGGCGATCTATGTGGGGATCTTCGCCGGCCTCGCCGCCACGCCGATGATCGTCCTCGGTTCGAGCCTCCCGACCGCCCTGCTCGTCTACGGCGCGATCGCGGCGGCGATCGCCGTCCTCTTTCTCGTCATGGCGAAGGAGCGCCCGCCGGCCCCGGTCGGTCCCGAGGAGCGATCGCTCGTCTTCGACGGACTGAAGAGCGTCTTCCGCAACCGCGGGTTCCTGCTCTTGCTGCTGCTCTTCTTCATCGGTCTCGGCCTGTTCAACGCGGTGACCACGTGGATCGAGGACGTCCTCCGCCCGCGCGGCTTCACGATCGACCAGGCCGGCCTCGTCGGCGGGCTGATGGTGATCGGCGGGATCGTCGGAGCCGTCGTCATCCCGCCGCTGTCCGATCGGGTGCGGCGACGGGTCCCGTTCATCCTCCTCGCCCTCGCCGGCGCGATCCCGGGCCTGCTGGGGGTCACGTTCGCGACGAGCTATCCGCTCCTGCTCGCCTCGGCGTTCGTCCTCGGCGCGTTCCTCCTTTCGTCCGGGCCGCTCGGCTTCCAGTACGGCGCCGAGATCACCTACCCCGCGCCGGAGGGAACGTCGAACGGTCTGCTGTTGCTCGCCGGCCAGGTCTCGGGGATCGTGTTCATCCTCGGGATGGACGCCCTCAAGTCGCCGACGACCGGGTCGATGACCGTGTCCCTCCTCATCCTGACCGGCCTGATGGGGCTCGCCCTGCTCCTCGCGACGCGACTGAAGGAGTCGAAGATCCTGACGGAGTAAGCGGAAGCCGCGGGGAACGAGAGCGGGCGCCGGCCGCGATCGACGGGACGTCCACCGTTTCGCTATCCTGTCCTCGGTTCACCGACGAAGGACACCGGATGAAGATCCTGGCGCTGAGCGATCGAGTCGACGACTACCTCATGACGGCCGAGGGTCTCGACGGCCTGAGGGAGGTCGAGGCGATCGTCGCCTGCGGCGACCTCCCCTTCGATTACCTCGAGCACCTCGTGACGATGCTCGACGTTCCGCTCCTCTACGTGTTCGGCAACCACGACGCGCCGATGCTTCGCGAGTCCGGCGTCGTCAGTCCCGAGCCGGAGGGAGGGAAGAACCTCCACGGCAGGCTGCGACGCGTCCGCGGGCGCGCCGGCCAGGACCTGTGGGTGGCCGGGCTCGAAGGATCGAGGCGCTGCGGCGGGGAGGGGCACGAGTTTACCGAGTCGCAGATGCTCGCCCGCGGGCTTCGAATGGTCCCGCGGCTTCTGTGGAACCGGCTCCGACACGGACGCGCCCTCGACGTCCTGATCACGCACGCGCCCCCCGCCGGCGTCCACGAGGGGACGGACCCCTGCCACCGAGGCTTCCGGACGCACCGCTGGCTGATCCGGTGGTTCCGGCCAACGCTTGCGTTGCACGGCCACATCCACCCGTCGTACGGCGTCGACGTCCGTCCGGAAAGGCTCGGCTCGACCCGAGTCCTTAACGTCTACGGCTCGACCGTGCTGGAGGTGCATCGTGCCCGATCCTGAGTTCGAGCGAGCCAGGCGAAAGGCGACCTGGCACCGGATCCTGTCGTTCGTCACCGGTCGCCCGACGCTGCTGCTTCCGTTCGAAACGGTCCGCGAGCGGCTCGGCGCCCAGCGACGCGGCACCGGCGCGACGAGGCCGATCGATCTCGACAAGATCGTCGGGAGCGTGAACCGGTATCGCGAGTTCGACCGCGAGTTCCTTCCGCTTCGTTGGCGGTTGGGAGAGCGGTGGGGGCGCGTTCGCGACTCGCTGTACGAGATGGACGCGTTTCCGCCGATCGACGTCTACGAGATCGAGGGCGCCTACTACGTCGTCGACGGACACCACCGCGTCTCGGTCGCGAGGCGGCTTGGGCACGAGCGGATCGCCGCGAACGTCGTCACGTTCAAGCCGGACGCACCGGTCGGGACGCCGAAGGACGCGCGCGACCTGATCCTCAAGACCGAGTACCGCGACTTCCTCAAGCGGACGCGCCTCGACGAGCTCCGACCCGAGCAGCGGATCGAGTGCACGCGCGCCGTCGGGTACCGCGTGCTGCTCGACCACATCGACGTGCATCGCTACGTCCGGGGGATCGAGGAGGGACGCGAGCTGACCTACGAGGAGGCGGTGACGTCGTGGTACGACAACCTGTACCGGCCGATCGTCGAGATGTTCCGCGAGCACGGGCTGCTCGATCGGTTCCCCGACCGAAAGGAGGCCGACCTGTACGTCTGGGTCTCCCGTCATCTCTTCTTCCTCGGCGAACGGCAGCGCGTCGGCCGCGATCTGCGCCGCGCCGCCGAGCGGCTCGCCAAGCGCTACAAGCTCCCCTCCCTCGCCGAGTACCTGCTCCGCTTTCGGCTGTAGGCGGCGCTCCGCCCTACTCTTCGTCGTCGGACGGCGGGACGACCGGGATCACGATGTCGAGGATCGTCAGGAAGCAGCCCGGGCAGCAGTGCATCGGCCGGAGTGATCGCCAGACGTGGCCTGCCGTGTCGTGCTCGTTCTCGACGTCGAGTTCCAGCGTCCCGAAGCAGACCTCTCGATCCCCCGTTGGCGTGAACGCCAGGTACAGCGTCTCGCCGGCGACGGCGAGATCCGGATTGTGATCGCTGACCGGCCCGCGGACGTAGCCGAGCCGATCCCAGTTGACGCCGTCGGTCGATCGCCGCAGCCAGATGAAGTCGTTGTTGTGACCGACGTAGGCGACGACAAGCGCCCCGTCGTACGCGACGGCAGACACGGCGCGGTCGGTTTCCGACGGTCGGGTGAACGCCCGGCGGAGCCGCGAGATCTCCCACCGGCCGTCCGACGCCCGGTTCGACACCTTCCGGGCCACGTACAGCCAGTCGTCGTCTCCGTAGCCGCGGTAGAAGGCGTACAGCGATCCGTCGAACGAGACGATCTCCGGGCCGTTCGACGTCCGGGCTTCCTCGGGCAGCGTGTACTCCGGGCTCCAGTTGGTGCCTTCCTTCACGCGGAAGTGGATCCGTCCCGTCTCCGCGTCCGTGTAGGCGACGGTCAGCTGCGGGCCGGTTAACCCGGACCAGTCGTGCGCCGTCGCCCCCGGAGCGCGATCCGTCCGCGAATCCGGGACGCTCGCTGGCGTCTCCCAGTACCAGTTCCTCCCGTCGGGGCAGCTCTTGCGCGTGTGCCAGATGCGGGAGTTGTTGTGGCCGCGGTAGACGAGCTGGAGGTAGCGATTGCGCAGCAGTAGCCCGGTGTGGTCGTACCCGTACGCGACCGGCTGCTTGCTGGTGAACGCCCAGCTTCGGGCGGCGTTCTGATCGTGAACCGCTCCGAAAACGACCAGCTCGTCGTCGCGAAGCACCGTCTCCCAGATGTTCTCGTCGGGATAGGGAAGCCGATGGAGCAGGTACGGCTCTCCGTCGTGCTGCGCGAGGCACGGACCGACGTTCGACCGCAGCGTCGCCATCCGCCAGACCTGCGTCCCGCCGGTTCCGGTCTCACCGCCGCCGGTCGCGATGTAGACGTACTCGCCGACTCCGAGAATCGCCCCGAGCAGGTAGCTGTTCTCCGGATGGTCGGAGATCCCCGCCGGCGTGATCTGCTCCCACGTCTCGCCGTCCACGCTCCGGTAGATCCGCCCGTACGCGTCCTCCGCCCCGGGCCCTCCACCGATCCCGGCGTACAGCACGCCGTTGTGGCCGCGGAGCGAATCGACGTGCAAAGCGTTCTGCCTGAATCGGCCCGCCGTCTCGATCTTCTCCCATTCCCTGCCGTCGAAGCGCCACAACTCCGGAACCGTTGTCTCTTCCTCGATTCCGTAGTGGTTCTTCGTCCCG
This sequence comes from uncultured Thermotogae bacterium, assembly GCA_964523545.1. Classification (GTDB taxonomy): domain Bacteria; phylum Bipolaricaulota; class Bipolaricaulia; order UBA7950; family UBA9294; genus JANQEA01. The sequence continues at coordinate 3,302 of CAZFZM010000033.1, read as the reverse complement.
ACGTACAGGTATCCGCCGAACGCCTCCATCGATTCGACCTCCGACACGGTGGGAGACGTCAACTCGCCGATCGGCGACCAGTCCATCCCGTCGCGGCTCCTCCAGACCTCGACGACGTGATCTCCCGGGGCGGACTCGTTGTGCCCCGAGGCGCCGGCGTACAGGTACTCTCCGAACACTTCGAGGTCCTCGATCCAGTGGTCTCCCGGCCCGAAGTCGAACTCGTCCGGAGGGACCATCTCCCAGTCCCGTCCGTTGGCGGTGCGATGGATCCGCATCTTCTCCACGTCGCTCCCGAGCGTGTCCCCAACCGCCACGTACAGACGGCCGTCGAACACGGCGAGTTCCAGCGCCTCGCCGTCTTCGCCGCTGTCCCACACCTCACTCGCGAGCGACCACGAGAAGGTGTCCTGGGTCCGCAGTAGGAAACTCTCGCTTCCCCACGTCACGGCGACGTACAGCCACGGGAACCCGCCGCCGGAGGGAGTGAACACGGCCATCGATGTCACGGTCGTCGACTCGGTCGGAAGGAGCGAGTCGGAGATGTAGTCCTCCGCCGGAAGATCGATCTCCGTCCAGTAGAACCACGACTCCTCGGACAGGTCTCCCAACCGGAAGAGCCTCCCCGGGAACCGGGTCCCCGCGTAGAGGTTGTCGTGGAACACGACGAGTTCCGTCGTCGTGTCGCAGGCGACGTCGAAGCCGTCCTCGTTGATCTGCTGCTACTGCGCCGAAGCCGCAAACCCGAAAAACGAGAGAAGGACGACGAACGCACACACTCCAGGTAACCATCTTGCCCGTGCCATGTCGACCACCTCGCGAACAGCATGGACCTGCTGGATGGATCCGGTCAAGTGCAATGGTTCGCAGTAGGCCGAGGCCCGGGCTGCCACTCCCGGGCCTCGGTGCGAAGGAGGTTGGTGTGCTGATTGTGGCGAGTTCTGGCGGTGGCGTTCTGCGATGTCTTTTCCAGGCTATCGCGACCTTCTATGGATGTGATGCGCCGGCCGTGTCGATTCGGTGTGGTCGAAAACCGCAGCGCAGGAGCGATGTCTCCGCCCGAACCGTTCTTGGGGAAGGCGTTCGCAGCCGTTCGATGCCGTTTCGGGGGTGGAGAAGCCGTGAGCCCGGTGAGCGCCCCGTGAACGGACGGTGGAGGCATCGCGAACCCTGTTGGCCAACCCGTCGTCCCCACGCACCACCGACGCCCCACCACTCAATGCCTCGCGCTTCGCTCGCCACCCGCGCTTTGTGACGTGCATCACGTCCGGCTGTGCAGCCTCTCCTCGATCATCGGGGGCAGGAAGTCGCCGCGACGTGGCGAGTACCCCAGCGTCCGTCGAAGCTTGTCGATGCGGACCGACACCATCGCCTGGGTCGGGTCGTCGATCGGACGCACGTCGCAGCCGCCGACCCGTTCGGCGATGCGCTTCGCGAGTTCCACCTCGGAGTACGTGTGCGCTCCGGCCACGTTGAACGTCTCCCCCTCCGCCCGGGGATCGGCGAGGCACAGCGCCAAGACGTCCATCGTGTCCTCCAGGTGCACGTACTCCCCGCCGGCCCCCGCGATCGGCCGAAGCGCGGCGCCTCGTCGGGCGGCGTCGATCATCCCCTCGAACGGACCGAGGCGATCCGCGCTGAACACGCCGTGAAGGCGGAGGACCGTCACCGGAAGCCCTCGCAAGCGGTACTTCGCGCAGTACTCCTCGCAGGCCCGCTTCGTGGCCGCGTAGAACGGACCGCCGATCGTCGACCGCCTCGGCTGCGGTGGGTCCTCTTCCGTCGCCTTCCGATCTCCGGTCGGGCCGTACACGACCGCGGTGCTGACGAACACGAAGCGCCGGACGCCTTCCCGCAGTCCGGCTTCCAGCAGATTCACCGTGCCCAGCAGGTTCGCGCAGACGACCTCGCCGACCGCTCCGCCGTCGAACGCCCACCCCAGATGGACGACGGCGTCCGTCCCGCGGACCGCACGAGCCGCGATCGACGGCGTCGCCGCCGAGCCCAGGAGCACGCGTTGGCGCGGGACCTCGACAATCTCCGGAGGAACGGGACGCGGGTCGAGGACGCGGACGATCCGGCCGTCGGCCTGCAATCGGGCCGCCAGGTGGGAGCCGATGTAGCCCGACCCTCCGGTGATCAAGACGCGCATGGTCTCCCCCGGACCGAGCATGGAGCAGAGGAGCGCCGTTCGTCAACTCGTTGTCCTCCGTCACTCCTTGTCCCCGCGCCCCGCGGTTCGCTACGATCGGGTCCTGACGCTCTGACTCGGGAGGAACCTTGAGGATCACACTCGTCGTCGCGCTTCTGCTTGTTCTCGGTTCGGTGCCGGTCGCGGCGTGCACCGGCGTCGTCATCGCGCGCGACGGGCACGTGATCGTCGGCGGGAACGAGGATTGGTCCCGCGATGATGCGTACCTGTGGGCCGAGCCGACGGCCGGCCGTCTCCACGGCGTTGTTTACTTCGGCTACGAGATCCGCGGCGAGTTCGGCAACGAGGAGCCGTTCTGGTACGAGTTCCAGGGAATCAACAGCGCCGGTCTGTACTTCGACAGCTTCTCGGCGCCGTGTGTCGGCCTGAGCGATGAGGAGCAGCTCAAGCCGCGCATGACCGGGCGAATGGAGCAGATGATCATGCGTTGGTGCTCGACCGTCGAGGAGGCGGTCCGGATGATCACCCAGTACGACCGCTCGTTCATGAGCTGCATCCAATACCTGCTCGTCGACAAGTCCGGCGCCGCGGCCGTGGTCGAGAACGATGCCATCGTCTGGATGGACGGCGACACGTTCGCGGTCACGAACTTCCACCTGTCCGATCCGTCCCATGGTCACTACCCGTGCCGGCGGTACGACGCCGCCACTCGGCGGTTGGCTGAGGACAGCGAACCGACGATCGAGCGAGTGGCAACCATCCTCAACGTCGCCCATACCCTGAGCACGCGGTACTCCGTCGTCTGCGATCTCGCGACGAACCAGGCCGTCGTCTACTACCTGGCCGGCTTCCGCCACCCGATCGCCATCGACCTGGAGACGCTCTGGGCCGAAGGGAGCGACCGAGTGCCGTTGTCGTCGCTTCGGTAGCTCAAGCTTCCACGGCCATCCAACGCGAGTTTCGCGCACTGCGAAACTCGGCCGTGACGGGAACCAAAGGCAACCACGGCACGCCGCGAACCGGAGACGATACGCTCGGTGCCCCTCCTGCGGCGTTCGGCGTTTCCCTACCGACGGATGAACACCTTCCCCGTGCCGGTGAAGGAGTTCGTCCCGTCCGTCGCGTAGATCACGTAGATGTAGCAGCCGTT
>CAZFZM010000032.1:0-14315 GCA_964523545.1 uncultured Thermotogae bacterium | reverse complement strand
GTGCTGTCGGCGGAGTTCTCGCTGGGCGGACTGCTCGGCGGGGAGGAAGAGCCGACACCAGCTGAGGAACCTGTAGGAACAGAAGAGACGCCGTAGCACCAACCCAGGCTCGCGGAGCCTGGAACCTGTTTCTAGCCAGCTGGGCAGGGATTCTTGGTCGTACCTCCCCCTGCCCAGCCTGTCTTCTTAGCGTGGTTCGAGGTTTCGAAAGCGACACGTGCGATACAGAGGTCCGCGGCTTGATGCAAGGCTCGTGCGGGATCACTGCACAATAACAAGGGCATCGATCTCCAAGTTCGAGGGCTTGGGATCAAGGTGTGAAGGTAACGTCGGAAGGGCATTCCGGCGACTCCCCCCAGTCTCGAAGGCCATCGAACTGCCTCCCTTCTTGTTGGCTGGTCCGACAGCCATTGGGAGACGCGACGATCGCGGAAACGCAAGTCTTGACACCCCAAACGCCCACCCGTACCATTCTACCGCTCGGGTCGTTAGCTCAATGGTAGAGCAGCGGACTCTTAATCCGTTGGTTGCAGGTTCGAGTCCTGCACGACCCACAGGAGGCGATTCGCCTCTCGGGTCGTTAGCTCAGTGGCAGAGCACCTGACTTTTAATCAGGGAGTCGCTGGTTCGAATCCAGCACGACCCACTCCAATTGGACGGAAGGCGGCATCCGGTCTATAATCCGGCGATTTCGAGTCCCCATCATCTAGCGGCCTAGGATACCGGGTTTTCATCCCGGCAGCAGGGGTTCAAATCCCCTTGGGGACGCAGGAACGAGTTCCTTGCGGAGTGCAGGGTGCCCGCTATAATGGGCGAGTAGCTCAGCTGGGAGAGCATCCGGCTTACATCCGGAAGGCCACAGGTTCGAGTCCTGTCTCGCCCAGTGAGCTTTCGCGTCTCGGGGGCGTGGTCTAGTCAGGTCTAGGACGCTGGATTGTCACTCCAGAGATCGCCGGTTCAAATCCGGTCGTCCCCGCCAACGTGCCGAGGTAGCTCAGTCGGTAGAGCACCGCCCTGAAAAGGCGGGTGTCCCCAGTTCGAATCTGGGCCTCGGCACCATCTCTTCCGCCCGAAGCCACCATCGTCCCGACCCGTCTGGACAGCTGACCGACCGCGACATCGTTTCCGATGGTCCCTCGAGATCCCCTCATCCAGCAAACCCTGTTAGAACCACCGGTTTCCCAACCACCGCGCCCACCGTTGCTGTGGAAAAACCTGGGGAGAAGCCCCCGGAAAACGGACGATTTGGGGACTTCCTTGTGGATAAGTGGGCGGGCTTCCCCCGTTGTTCTCTCACGATCCCAACCAGCTAGGCCCTCTCGATGTCTCCGCACGTACTCCTCAAGGTTTTCCACAAGCTCATTCCCGTTCGGGAAGGCAATCTCCGGGTTTTCCACAGATCGACCGATCGATCGGCGCCTCGACCGGCCGTCGGCACCGTGCGGGTGCCCCGCACCGCGGGAGTCCGACGCTTGGCCGCTTCGAGACGGTACCGGTTGTCCTATCTCAGCGGTCTCGCCATCCGTTGGGCCTTCTTGGGCCTTCTACTGACCGCACCCCTGCGCTGCCCGGCGACCGCGCTCTTGACCGGCGCGAAGACGTTGCGATACTCTCGACGCGCCTGCCGAGCAACCCGGGGAGAAGAGGATCGAATGGTCGCAACCGCTACCGCCGTGTGGGACTCCGTTCTGTCGACGCTGAAGTCGGAGATCTCCTACTCGAGCTTCGAGACGTGGTTTCAGGAGGCACGCCCCGTCGCATTGAACAACGGGTCCCTGACGATCGCCGTCCCCGATCCGTTCACGAAGGGTGGGATCGAGCGTCGCTACCGAGAGATGATCGAGGAAATCGTATCGAAGTCCTGCGAACGTCCCGTCGCCCTCGTCGTCGAGATCGTCAAGGACGGGACGGACGCGGCGGAATCGCCGGTCCGCAACGAGGGGGAAGCGGCCCTCCGGCGAAGCGGTGCTCTCCCCTTGAACCCGGACTACACGTTCGGCTTGTTCGTCCGCGGCAAGAACTGCGACCTTGCGTACTTCGCGTCCGAAGCCGTCGCCGGGAAGCTCGGGACCGCGTACAACCCGCTCTTCATCTACGGGGCCGTCGGTCTGGGAAAGACCCACCTCCTTCAAGCGATCGGCAACCACGTTCACCAGGTCTCTCCCGGCAGCTCCGTCGTCTACACCTCGTCCGAGCGGTTCGCGATCGAGTTGATCAACGCCATCCGGAACAACGCGACCGCCGCGTTTCGCAACAAGTACCGGCAGATCGATCTCCTCTTGATCGACGACGTCCACTTCCTCGAAGGGAAGGAGGCGACGCAGGAGGAGCTCTTCCACACGTTCAACGAGCTGCACGGCAACGAAAAGCAGATCGTCCTCTCCAGCGATCGTGCGCCGGAAGACCTTTCAGGACTTCAGGAACGGCTGGTGTCGCGCTTCCGATGGGGGCTCGTCGCCGACATCCAGGCGCCGGACCTGGAGACCCGAATCGCCATCCTCCGCAAGAAGGCCGCGTCGCGGGGACTCGATATCGACATCGGGATCCTGGAGCTGATCGCCTCTCGCATCTCCTCCAACGTTCGCGCCCTCGAAGGCGCGTTGGTCAAGGTCCTCGCTTTCGCCGAACTCGGCGGCGAACCGCTGACCCCCAAGACGCTCGAGGGAATGCTCCCGAAGGAGGGCCAGCGGCCTCGACTGACGATCCAGCACATCAAAGAGGAGGTCGCGTCCCGCTACAACCTCAAGCGCCAGGAGATCGAGAGTTCAAGTCGGAAGAAGGAGATCACCCAGGCGCGCCACATCGCCATCTACCTGTCGCGAGAGATGACGGACCACTCGTTCCCCGCCATCGGCCGGGAGTTCGGCGATCGAGACCACTCGACGATCATGCACTCGTACATGAAGGTGAAGTCGATGCTGGAGGAGACGCCGCTCCTCTACGCCGAGATCGGCGAGATCCAGGAGAACCTGGCTGCCCGGTATTCGACCGTCCGTTGAGTCGCGTCGCGGTCCTCCCCTCTGCCGAAAAGAAAACGCCTTTCATCTCTGTGGGAAACGGTTGGACAACCGCTCTCTCGATGTGGAGGAAGGCTGTGGAAGTCGAAGGCCCCGTCTGTCCACAAGGACAATCCACCGCCCGGTGGAACTTCTCCACAGGGCCGTCCACCGGATCGCCAACGCGATTTATGCGCGCCTTCGCGGACTTTCGAAGGAATCCCCACGCTTCGACTGTCCCTACTACTCCTACTACTCAACATACCCGTTAGAGAAATGGCGATAGAAGCAGGTCGATTGATGGTCGCTCAGTCGGAGACTAGAATAGACCCCTCATGGCCAGGGTACGGAACACCACGATCCTCGCGATTCATTCCGAAGCGGAGCGCCACGCCGTTCTGGCGAGCGACGGGCAGGCGACCTTGGACACCACGGTCATCAAGAAGAACACCAAGAAGCTCTACCGACTTCACGACGAGCGCGTTCTCGTCGGGTTCGCCGGGGCGACCGCCGACTGCCTCGCCCTTCTCGACAAGTTCGAGGGGAAACTGAAGAAGTACGACGGTAAGCTGCGGCGTTCCGCGGTGGAGCTGACGAAGGAGTGGCGCACCGACCGGATCCTACGACATCTCGAAGCGGTCCTCGTGACCGTCAGTGAAGAGGGGTTGCTGATGATCTCCGGCTCCGGAGACGTCCTCGAACCGGACGACGGTGTCATCGGAATCGGCTCCGGCGGACCGTACGCCCTGGCGGCGGCGAAGGGGCTGAAGGAGGCCGGCGACCTCTCCGTCGAACGGATCGCCCGGCGGGCGCTCGAAATCGCGGCGGAGATCGACATCTACACCAACGAAGAAATCACGCTGGAAGAGATCCGGTGGTGAGGTAGACGGATGAGTCCATTGATCGAGGTATCCAAGGCCCGACTGAGCGGGCTGACGCCGAAGCAGATCGTCGAGGAGCTGGACAAGTACATCGTCGGCCAGCAGGCGGCGAAGCGCTCGGTGGCGATCGCGCTCCGGAATCGAATGCGGCGCCAGTACGTCGACGACGAAATCCGCGCGGAGATCAAGCCGAAGAACATCCTCATGATCGGTCCGACCGGCGTGGGAAAGACGGAGATCTCCCGTCGCTTGGCCCGGTTGACGACCTGCCCGTTCGTCAAGGTCGAGGCGACGAAGTTCACCGAGGTCGGCTACGTCGGGCGCGACGTCGAATCGATGATCCGTGACCTGGTCGACATCGCGATCGACATGATCCGCGAAGAGGAGATCTACCGCGTCGAGGAGGAGGCCGAGCGCCTCGTGACCGAGGAGATCCTCGACGCGCTTCTGCCGAGCTCCGACACCGACGAGGAGCGGGAGGAGTCCATCCGAAGCACGCGGGAGAAGCTCCGCGCAAAGCTCGAAGCCGGCGAACTCGAGGAGCGCTACATCGAGATCATGGTGGAGGAGCCGGTCACCCCGCAGCTCGAGGTCTTCTCCCAGGACGGGATCGATCAGGTCGGGATCGACATGGGGAACGTCCTCTCCGGCCTGCTGCCGACGTCGCGGAAGAAGCGTCGGATGCGGATCCGTGAAGCGCGAGGCTTTCTGTTCGAGCAGGTGCTGGACACGCTGATCAACATGGAGGAGGTCCGCCAGGCCGGTCTTCAGCTGGCCGAGGAGATGGGAATCGTCTTCCTCGACGAGCTCGACAAGATCGCCGCCGGAGGACGCGAGGAGACCGGCGGGCCAGGCGTTTCCCGCCAAGGGGTGCAGCGCGATCTCCTCCCGCTCCTCGAAGGGACGGCGGTCCGGACGCGCTACGGCGCGGTCAGCACGGAGAACGTTCTGTTCATCGCGGCCGGCGCGTTCAACATGTCGAAGCCGTCCGATCTGATCCCCGAGCTTCAGGGGAGGCTTCCGATCCGCGTCGAGCTGGACAGCCTGACTGCGGCCGACTTCCGCCGGATCCTCTGCGAGCCGAAGGACGCCCTGGTCACGCAGTATCGCGCGCTGATGGAGACCGAAGGGGTCACGCTTCGGTTCGAAGGGGAGGCCGTCGGTGCGATCGCGGACATCGCCTACGAGCTGAACCAGACGACCGAGAACATCGGCGCCCGCCGCCTCACGACGGTGATGGAGAAGCTGATGGAGGACATTTCGTTCGACGCCGACGGGCGCCGCGGCGAGACGATCGTCATCGACAAGGCGTACGTCGAGGAGCGGCTGAGCGACATCGTCGAGGACCGCGACCTGTCCCGCTACATCCTGTAGCCTGCCCGACGTCCGGCAGCCGAACGTCACGGCCCCGATGCCCCTAGCGCTGGTCGGAACAGCGCTTCCGCGGTAAGATGCGTCATTTCGGCACCGAAGGAGGGACGATGATCCGTATCTCTTTGCCGGACGGGTCAACCTTGGAACAACCCCGAGGGGCATCGATCCTCGAGGTTGCGTCGTCGATCGGGCCTCGCCTCGCCGAGGCGACGGTCTGTGCGGTCGTGAACGGCACGCTCCGGGACATCCGCGAGACGCTGACCGAAGACTGCACGCTGACGCTCGTTACGACGGGCGAGCCGCAGGCGTTGGAGACGCTGCGGCACACGACGACGCACATCATGGCCCAAGCGGTGAAGAGACTGTATCCGGAGGCGAAGCTCGGGATCGGACCGGCGATCGAAGACGGGTTCTACTACGACTTCGACGTCGTGGAGCCGTTTACGGAAGAGGATCTCGAGCGGATCACCGCCGAGATGGTCCGGATCATCGAGTCCGACCAGCCGATCGTTCGCAAGGAGCTTACGAAGCCGGAGGCGCGGGAACTCCTCGAGTCGCAGGGCGAGGCCTACAAGATCGAGCTCGTCGAAGATCTGGAAGACGAGACGGTCTCCTTCTTCGAGCAGGGCGAGTTCATCGACCTCTGCCGCGGTCCGCACCTCCGCTCGACGGGGCAGGTGAAGCCGGCCGCGATGAAGCTGCTGTCGGTCGCCGGGGCGTACTGGCGCGGCGACGAGACCCGACCGATGCTCCAGCGGATCTACGGAACCGTCTGGGAGAAGGCGAAGGACCTCGAGGAGTACCTCTGGCGTCGCGAGGAGGCGGAGAGGCGCGATCACCGGAGGCTCGGCAAGGAGCTCGACCTGTTCAGCATTCACGAAGAGGGAGGCGCCGGCCTCGTTTGCTTCCATCCGAAGGGGGCGCGGCTGAAGCGGACGATCGAGGAGTTCTGGTACGACGAGCACGACCGCGGCGGCTACGAGATCGTTTCGACGCCGCACATCGGGAAGGCGGATCTCTGGTCGATCAGCGGACACCTCGACTTCTACCGCGAGGGGATGTACTCACCGATGGACATCGACGGGGTCGACTACTACATCAAGCCGATGAACTGCCCGTACCAGATCCTGATCTACAAGACGCGGGTCCACTCGTATCGGGAGCTGCCGCTCCGCTGGGCGGAGCTGGGGACGGTCTACCGGTACGAGCGATCGGGCACGCTTCACGGGCTCCTTCGCGTCCGCGGCTTCACCATCGACGATGCGCACATCGTCTGCCGTCCGGACCAGGTCGAGGACGAGATCCGCGGGGTGTACGCGTTCAGCCTCGGAATGCTCGAGGCGTTCGGCTTTGACGAGTTCGACGTCTACCTGTCGACGAGGCCGCACGAGGGGAAGGCGGTCGGCGAACCGGAGCGATGGGAGCAGGCCGAAGCGGCCCTGCGGGAAGCGCTCGAGGATCGCGGCCTCCCCTACCGGATCGACGAGGGCGGCGGGGCGTTCTACGGGCCGAAGATCGACATCAAGGTGCGGGACCTGCTCGGGCGCTCCTGGCAGTGCACGACGATCCAGTTCGACTTCAACCTCCCCGAGCGGTTCGACATGACGTACGTCGGCGAGGACGGGGCGGAACACCGTCCGTACGTCGTTCACCGGGCGCTGCTCGGGAGCATCGAGCGGTTTATCGGGTGCCTGATCGAGCAGTACGCCGGGGCGTTCCCCGTCTGGCTCGCGCCGGTCCAGGCGACGGTCATTCCCATTGCCGACCGGCACACGGAGTACGCGCGCACGGTCGAATCCCGCCTTCGGGGCGCGGGGATCCGGGCGGTCGTCGACGGATCGTCGGAGCGGATGAACGCCAAGATCCGGAACGCGCAGCTGCAGAAGGTTCCGTACATGCTCGTCGTGGGGGATCGAGAGGCGGAGGCCGGCGCGGTCGCCGTCCGACTCCGAACGGAGGAGGATCTCGGCGCGAAGCCTCTCGATGAGGTCGTCGGGCTGATCCGACGCGCCATCGACGGAAAGTCGATCGAGCTGACGTAGCCGAGAGGAGGGTACGATGAGCGCGTGGACGTTGATCCTTCGCGTTCTCGCCGCGGCGGGGCTGAGCGGCGTGATCGGCCTGGAGCGCGAGATGCACGGCCGCCCCGCCGGGCTTCGAACCCACGTCTTGGTCGGGATCGGGGCGGCGCTGGTGATGGCCAGCGGCGAGGCCGTCGTTCAACTCGTGGCGGCTCGGGCCGGGATACAGATCGATCCCGGCCGGATCGCTGCGGGCGTCATCACCGGCATCGGCTTCCTCGGGGCGGGGACGATCATCCGGGTCGGCGACTGGATCCGGGGGCTAACGACGGCGGCGTCGATCTGGTACGTCGCGGCCCTCGGGATCGTCGCCGGGCAGGGGCTGTACGGCCTCGCGCTCGGCGGGACGGCGATCGGTCTCGCGGTGTTGACCGCGCTCGATTGGGCGGAGGCCCGCATCCCGAGCACGATCTACCACGGTCTCGTGCTCGACGTGACGCCCGAGAAGCGAGTCACCGTACAGCAGGCGATCCTCGACCTATGCAAGCAGGAACGGATCCGGGTTCAGCTCCGAGGGTGGGCGTCCGGCGGGAGCGAGGGACCGATCACGCTCCGCTTCATGATCCGCCACCGAGGGTCGATCGACCTCGGGGAACTCGGATCGCAGATCGAGAGCCTCCCCGGCGTCACCCGGCTTTCGCTCGAGTAGGACCTCACGAGACGGCCCGCTGAAGCTTCTCGGTCCGGTCGGTCTCCTCCCACGGAAGATCGAGGTCCGGCCGCCCGAAGTGACCGTAGGCGGAGAGCGGTTCGTAGATCGGCCGTCTCAATTCGAATCGATCGATGATCGCGCCGGGACGGAAGTCGAAGACCTCGGTGACAACTTCGCGGAGCCGGCTGTCTGGGACGGTCCCGGTCCCCCGCGTGTCGACGCCGACGGCGAGCGGCGCCGCCCGCCCGATCGCGTAGGCGACCTGCACCTCGACCTCCCGCGCCAGACCGGCGGCGACGATGTTCTTCGCCACGTAGCGGGCCATGTACGAGCCCGAGCGGTCGACCTTCGTCGGATCCTTCCCGGAGAACGCCCCGCCTCCGTGGGATCCGAAACCTCCGTAGGTGTCGACGATGACCTTCCGTCCGGTCATCCCGGCGTCCGAAGCCGGGCCGCCGATGACGAACCGACCCGACGAGTTGACGAGGATCTGCGTCTTGTCGTCGAGCCAGTCGCCGACGATCGGGCGAACGATCGTCTCGACGATGCCCTTCTTCAGCTCGTCGGGTTCGACGTCGGGGTCGTGCTGGGCCGCGATCAGGACCGTGTCGGCTCGGACGGGGCGGTCTTCGGCGTATTCGATCGTGACCTGCGACTTGCCGTCGGGGCGGAGGAAGGGGAGCTCCCGCGCCCTGCGGACCTCGGCCATCCGCCGCGTCAGGCCGTGCGCGAGGACGATCGGAAGGGGCATCAACACGTCGGTGTCCGACCGGGCGTAGCCGAACATGATCCCCTGGTCGCCGGCGCCGATCGTGTCATACGGGTCCGACGAGTGATCGACCCGGACCTCGGACGCGCTGTTGACGGCGGCCGCGATGTCGCTCGACTGCTCCTTGATCGTGGAGAGGATCGAGCAGTCCTGGAAGTGGAAGCCGAGCCCGGGGCGATCGTAGCCGACATCCTTGAGGACGCGGCGAACGAGGGACGGCACATCGACGTACGTTGTCGTCGTGATCTCCCCGCCGACGAGGACGAGGCCGGTGGTCAGGAACGTCTCGCACGCGACGTGCGCGTCGGGGTCGTTGGCGATGATGGAGTCGAGAACGGCGTCGGAGATCCGATCGGCAATCTTGTCCGGATGCCCTTCGGTGACCGACTCCGAAGTGAGATAGGTGCGCGTCATGGTGCCCCCTTTCGCTGGCGGCCAGAGCGTAGCGGTCGATCGGGGTACGCGCAAGCTCCATCGATCCCGTCTGAACATGGGGTAGAATCGACCCGCGAAAGAGGGGAGAGACCATGCCGACGTTCGACCTGGCCTACGGAAGGGATCAGGTGAAGATTGACGTTCCCGCGGACGTGTTCGACGGCGTCCTGGAGGGAACGCCGCCGCCCCGCATTTCCCTGCGACGGGCGTTCGACGAGGCGTGGAGCCGCCCGATCCGGATGGGCGATCCGGCCGAGATCTTCGAGCACGGCGAGCGCGTCGTTGTCGTGGTCACGGATCACACGCGGCCGACCCCGACGCGGGAGGTTTTCTCGCTCCTCTGGGAGAAGATCCGCGGGCGGGTGGCAGTGGAGGACGTGACGCTGTTGGTCGCGACCGGAACCCATCGCGCCCCGACCGACGAGGAGATCGAAAGCATGCTCGGGGGCCTGCGCGACGAGTTTCGGGTGATCGTTCACGACTGCGACAGCAACACCGTCGAGATCGGGACGACGTCTCTCGGAACGCCGATCGCGTTGCATCGCGCGATTGTCGAGGCCGATCGGATCGTCACGATCGGCCACATCGGGATGCACTATTACGCCGGCTACTCCGGCGGGCGGAAGAACGTTCTTCCCGGCGTCGCGGGCCGGGCGACGATCGAAGCGAATCACGCCCGCCTCACCGATCCGCGGAGCGCCGCCTGCGTCTACGAGGGAAACCCGATCAACGAGGAGATGGTCGAGGCCGCCCGCCGGGTCGGGCTCGACTTCATCGTCGACGTGGTCCTCTCGAGCGCCGGGGAGGTGGCGAAGGTCGTCGTCGGAGAGCCGGAGGCGGCCCACGCCGTCGGGCGCGCCTTCTGGGACGAGCACTTCCAGGTTCCGTTCTGCGAACCGTACGACGTGGTGATCGCCTCGGCGGGCGGGCACCCGAAGGACATCAATCTCTACCAGACCTACAAGGGGCAGTACAACGCGATGAAGGCCGTCCGCGACAACGGCATCCTCTACTTGATCGCTGCCTGTCCCAATGGGATCGGCCATCCGGTGTTCACGGACTGGATCGAGCGGAGCGAGTCGCCCGAGGACGTCTTCGCGGTGTACGAGGAGGAGGGCTTCCGGCTCGGGGGCCACAAGGCCGTCTATCACGCACAGGATCTGAAACGTGCGACGATCTACCTCCGCTCCGAACTCGACGACGAGACGGTCCGACGCTTCTTCATGAAGCCGGCGCTCGATGTGGCGGACGTCCTCGCGGAAGCGGCGAAGCGGTTTGGAGCCGACTACCGCGTTCTGGTGATACCGCACGCCGCCGACACGTTCCCCGTCTGTCGCGGGTCGTAGCGTGCCCCTCGTCGTCCATCGGCTTCGGCGGGTCGGCTCGACGCAGGACGAGGCCCGACGCCTCGTCGAGTCCGGCGTGGCCGGCGCGGGGCACGTGGTCGTCGCCGACGAGCAGACCGAGGGCCGGGGGCGGTTCGGGAGGACGTGGTCCTCGCCGGCCGGCGGCCTGTACGCCACGTTCATCGTACCGTGCCATCCGATGCTTCAGGTCGCAAGCGGCGTGTGCGTCCTCCGCGCGTTGGACCGCCTCGGGGTGAAGGCGGGTCTCAAGTGGCCGAACGACCTGATCGTCGGCGGGAAGAAGCTGGCCGGGATTCTGATCGAGACGGCAGGAGAGGTCTCGCTGATCGGGATCGGCGTCAATCTGGTGGCGACTCCGCTGGAGACGGCGGCCTCCGTCCGGGCCGCGGGTGGTGAAATCCGGCGGGGCGAACTGGTCGTCGCGATCGGGGAGGAGCTGGGCAAGAGCCGGGGGTCGGAGGAATCCCTTCGGGCGTATCGGGAGAACCTTCTTACCCTCGGACGGTCCGTGAGGGTCGCGCTGGAGGGTGGAGAGGCGGTCGAGGGAACGGCCGTCGATGTCGATGCGGAGGGGCGTCTCGTGGTCGAGACGCGTGCCGGGGTTCGCACGATTTCGTCGGGCGAGTGCGTGCACCTGCGCTCCTGAAACGGCTGGCTCCCCGGCATCGGCCGCGGTATGCTGACGGGGCACGGTGAACGGAAGAAAGGAGGGACCGTGGGATTGATCGACGAAGCGATCGCGCTCGAGGAACGGGCCGAGACCAACTACCGCGCCGCGGCGGAGACGACGACCGACCCGAGCGCCGCGCAGATCCTGACGCTCCTCGCCGATGAGGAAGCCCAACACGCCGACGCGCTCCGGACGATGAACGTCGGGACCGTTCAAGAGAGCAAGAGCCTGATCGACGCGGCGAGGGACTGGATCGGCGGAAAGGTCGAGGGAGGCTCCGGAACGATCTCGACCGACGCCGCGTTGCTTGACGTCCTTCGAAGCGCGTTGGAGATCGAGCGGGCGACCGAGGTGTTCTATCGCGAACAGGGCGCCGCGTCGGACAGCCGAGAAATCCGCGTCCTGTTCGAACGGCTCGCCGCGATCGAGAAGGGGCACTACCTGTTCGTCAGCTCGCTCATCGAGTACTACGACCGGCCGAACGAGTGGGTCGAGTCGGCCGAGTTCGGGCTGCGCCCGGAGTACTGAGGGCGCTGGATTCTCCGAATCCAGCGCCTTGGGCGAAGGCACGGCCTTCGCCGGGCCGGAAGGCTTTCCTGGATCGCTCTGCGGATCCAGTTCCTTGGGCGGACGTTGCGCGTTCGCCTGTTTACGAACTACTCAGACGTAGCTCGACAAGCCCATCAGCAGGTGAAGCGTCGCGACGAGAAGGGCAGCGTACGCGATCCAGCGGTGCAGTTTGAAAGCCCGGCGTGCGAACCGCTTGCTCCACCGTCGGGCAACCATCGCCAACGCCGCGGCCAGGAAGAGCCCGTAGGTGATGAACCCGACCACGGCGATCATCGGCAGCGGACCGACGGTTGTCCCGTAGGCAAGGTCGCTGAGGAGCCCCATGGTGCCTCCTTATTCGTTGAGAAGAATCGACGCCGTCGAACGCGCGGTGTGGCGCATCGTCAGCCGATCGTCCGAGTCATGATACGCGAGGATGATCACGACCTCGCTGCCCGGTTCGAGCGCTTTGTCCTGATCGTCTCTGGAGTCGAGCGGCATGGCGAACTCCAGGGTCGATTTCCCGTCGCTCTCGCTCCCGGCCGCCTGGATCACGTGGTCGACGTCGTCTCTCCGGTGGGACGTCGGAGCGTTCCCGTAGTGATCCTCGATCACCAGCTCCCCGTCGACGATTGCCGCGATGACGATGTTCGCACCCTTCATCTGGCGTTCCGGGCCGAATCCGATCGACAGCCAACCCATCCCCGGAGCGTCAAGACCGATGTAGAGGATCGAACCGTCGTTCTGCCAGTGAACGGACATCCCGGTCTCGGCGTCGATCATTCTGTTTCGGTATTCCAGCTCGTCGATCCGTCCGTCGAGGTACGGCGGCCACGCGATGTCGGTGAAATCGACGTTGTGGGTGAACGTCAATGTCGCGTCACCTTGGACGTTGGGGAACACGATCCGCCACGCGTGGTCGACCGGCGGCGCGTCGTAGATCCCGTTGCCGCTCGCGTCGGCGTAGAAGTCGATCCGATACGACACTCCGATCCGGAGGTCGGCGATTTCCAGGTCGAACGCCGGCGAGACGATCTCGGGGACGGAGAAGCGAACGATCTCCAAGCCCGTGTCCTGCTCGACGACGCGCAGCTCGAAGCGCTGCCCGACGTGGGGATCCATTTCCCGGAACAGCATCGTCAGCGTGGCCTGGCCGAGCGCGGCGACGGAAAGGACGACCGACGAAGCCGCTACCGCGACGCTCAGGTGGAGAATCCGGTTTCGCATCATGGTTTCCTCCCTCGAATTGAGAACTCGTGCCTCGTTGATCTACGATGGAACCTACGAACGGATCGTGAAGCGGAAAGACGGAGCCTGTAAGGAAACGGTGGAGACGGGTCGGAAGGAGAGGAGATGGATCTCGGGCTGAGCGGAAGGGTCGCGATCGTCGGCGGGGCGAGCCGCGGGCTCGGTCGGGCGTGCGTCGAGCGGCTCGCCTTCGAAGGGGCGAACCTGGTGATCGTGGCGCGCGGCGAGGAGGAGCTTCGGGCAGCGGCGGAGGCGATCGCGAGAGAGGCCGAGGTCGAGATCCTTCCGGTCGCTTTCGATCAGAGCCGTCCGGACGCGGCGCGGTCCGTCGTCGATCGCGCGATGAAACGGTTCGGTCGGATCGACGTTCTCGTCAACAACACCGGGGGGCCACCTCCGGGGTTGTTCATCGATCACGACGACGCGGCCTGGCGCGCCGCGTTCGACGGGATCCTGATGTCGGTCGTGCGGTTCTGTCGTGCAGTCGTTCCGATCATGCGTGAGCAGAGATGGGGGAGGATCCTCAACAACACGTCGTTCACGGTGAAGGAGCCGGCCGAACGATTGATCCTGTCGAACGTCTTCCGCGTCGGGGTCGTTGCGCTGTCGAAGACGCTCGCCCGCGAGGTAGCCGGTGACGGGATCACGGTGAACTGCGTCTGCCCGGGCGCGTTCGACACCGATCGGCTTCACGCGATCTTCCGGGAGCAGTCCGAGGCGAGCGGCCGGGACGTCGCGGACGTCCGGCGCGAGTGGGAGGCGCGAATCCCGATCGGGAGGTTGCAGCGACCGGAGGAGCTGGCCGACTTGGTCGCCTTCCTCGCCTCCGAGCATGCCGCGGCGATCACCGGCGCCTGCCTCCCGGTCGACGGTGGGATGACGCGTGGGCTGTTCTAGTCGTCCACCCAAGAAGCCGCGGGCGTGGACCGATTCCAGCGGACGACCGCGTCGATCGGCTTCGTGAGATCGGCCCCACGGGCCTCCCGCCCCGTATTCGAACTACTTTTCGTCGCCGACTGGGGAATGGATGACTCATCCATTCCCCTTCGAAATCACCCTTCAGGGTGATTTCGCATGCATGGGCACGTCGCAGCAGACGAGCGTGCCGACGCCGGATTTCACGACTTTGACTTCCTGTCCGCACAGATCGCAGACGTAGATCTTCCCTTCCTCTGCCATGGGTTGAACCTCCTTACGTCATCGGACCAGGCGAACGAACAGGTCCCCCTGTTCGTTCGCCGCCCGGACTGGCGCTACAGCGCCAGTCCGCCTTCCCAAAGCCCGTGGATGTTG
>CAZFZM010000031.1:15559-16841 GCA_964523545.1 uncultured Thermotogae bacterium | reverse complement strand
CCGCCGACCACGGCCGGATGTCGTCGCCGTACGCGACGTCGTTCGGCTGGCCGTCGGGTTCCTCGTCCACCCGCCCACCGAGATAGCGAACGCCGTCGACGAGGTGTCTCGCGCCGTCGTCCTCCAGCCGCGTGATGTAGTTGCGGGTCACCAAGACGGTACGATCCGGGGCGTCGCCGAAGTCCCAGATCCCGCACTCAACGGCGAAGCAGGTCCCTCCCTCGCAAGTCGAGCCCTCGCACGTCGGACCGTCGCACGTCGGTCGTTCACATGTCAGCTCCCCGAAGGTCGGGAAGTCGCACTCCCACGGGTCGCACGTGCGATCGCCACAGGACGGACCATCACAGGTCGGCCCCTCGGAAGTGCGGCTTGTCATAGGCCCCGACACGCACTCCTCCGCGCATGACGCGACGCACGTGGGGGTTCCCACACAGGTCCGGAACCCCGCGCAGGTCGGCCCGACGCACGTGCGCTCCGTGCAAGTCGGACTGGGGCATGTCGACCCTTCACACGTCTCTGCCCCCCCGCATGTCGATCCGCCGCATGTCTCTCCCTCGCACGTCACATCTTCGCAGGTCCGGTCACACGTCATATCGCAGGTGTCCTCGCACGTGTACACCTCGCACGTTGGCTCGCACGTTTCGCAAGTCTCACGGCATGTGTTTGCACACGTAGACCCAATGCACGTCGTTTGGCACGTCACTCCCCCGCACGTACCTTCGCACGTCGGCCCCTCACACGACTTCAGGCACGTCGGTCCTTCGCACGTCTCTCCACACGTGTTCTGGCACGTGTCTTCGCAGGTGTCCTCGCACGTCGCGCACGTCGGCGTGCCCACGCAGGTGGGCGCGGCAGCGGTTTGCATCGCTCCGTACGCGACCTGCGACGTTACTGGAGAGAGCGCGCTCCTTTCTCGCGACGTGTACAGCGGACTCCACTTGACGTCACCGACACCGTTTCCCGTCCGATCGATCCAGATGTAGATGGTCGAGGTGAGTGCGATGACAGCCACGAACCCAAGTAGAACCGCGAGCGATTTCTTCCACACGCTCCTCACCTCCCTCGTACCGCCACGTTCTGCTTGACGGTATCAGGTCCTGTAGCAGTCTAACGCATCGAGTCGGCGTCAAGAAGCGCGCCGTCGCAGTCTCCAGAGCGGATTCCCCTTTCCCGGGAAGGTTGAGGCCCGGGGGACCCAGCCCCTGAATCGGTCCAGAAGCAGAGATGGAACTCGCTGGCCGCGGTCATACTGGGATTAGCAGGCGTTCGATCTCGCCCCGAC
>CAZFZM010000031.1:5543-15459 GCA_964523545.1 uncultured Thermotogae bacterium | reverse complement strand
GAATCCGGAAGTCCCTCCACGTCCCAGACGGTGAGGATCACGGTGTACCAGCCGGGCACCTCGAACGTTCGCTCGACGTTCGCGCCCACGATCACGACCCCGTCGCTCCAACTCCACTGGTAGCGAACCAACGGGAGCCCATCGGGATCCTTCGACCAGTCCCCTTTGAACTCGATGTCGATCGGGACGTACGAGACGCATTCGTCGCCCCACGTGTCGGTCCCCGGCGGCACGACGTACCACATCTTGGCGTACGGCGAATGGACGTCGATGCTGTATCCCACGCCGTCTTCGTCGATCCAGAACGCGGAGTGGATTCGTGGGCCGTCGAGGGACCAGTCGATCTCGAACGTTCCGCTGGGTTGGATCGTGCCCTCGTAGATGAGGACTCCGCTCTCGTTCGTGGTCAACGCGAAATCCCCTCCGATCACAAACGCCTGCAGCGGAGCGACCTCCCCGGTGAAGACGATCCGAAGTCCGACGTACGTCCCATCGCTCAGGTTGTGGAACAGCGCGACGTTTCGGTCCGTCTGGATGAACTCGTACGGGTTATCGGATATTGCTGCCGCACAGTACGCCAGACCGCAGCAAACGACGACCACCACCACCGGCAGGATGCTTCGCGACTTCATCATGGTTCCCTCCGTCATGAGCCAGTGGCTCATCGTACCACATCGCCGTCGGGAGGGGAACCGCCGTCTGGTCGATCGGCTCGAAAGAACGGCCTCAACAGGTACAATCCCCGCGGGCTGGTTGGAACGAACCGAGGGCAGTCGGTTCGCCCGCTGCGGATCGCCGGTGCGAGGCAGCTTGCGAGCACGAAGGATCCGGTGGGCCCACCGGGGAAGGAGTGCCAGGCATGTTGCATCGAATCGGCAGAGGGCGGCTTCTCGCGGTCGTTCTCGTCTTGTGCATCGGCGTCGTCGGGGCGCTGGGAGCCGACATCGACGCCCTGATGGCTGCGTTCTTCTCGGCCTCCGATCCGAACGAGCGGGCGGAAGCGATCGGGCAATTGGTCTCGTCCGAGATCGGCGCCTCCGAGATCGCCGGCCGACTCAGGGTCGGTCGAACGTACTCGGACGAGCCCGTTCGCGGCTGGTCCGTCTACTACAACGAGTGCATCGACGGCACGGAGCGTCCGTATCACGTCTTCGTCCCGGAAGGCTACGATCCAGCCGTTCCGAGCCCTGTCCTGTTCGACCTTCACGGTGCGGTCTCCCGCGCGGAGCCGTACCCGGTCGAGGACCTGATCCGAAGGCGCGCGCTGTGGGAGCCGACCGCCGATGAGGAGGGTTGGATCCTCGTCGTGCCGCACGGGGACGCCGGGGCGACGTGGTGGAGCGAGGCCGGCCGCGCGAACGTACTCGCGCAGCTTGCGTTTCTGAAGCAGAGCTACAACGTCGATGAGAATCGCGTCTTCCTGTCTGGGTTCTCCGACGGAGGGACAGGGGCCCTGTGGATGGGATTCCACGACGCGACGGCGTGGGCCGGGTTCGTCGACGTCTACGGGCATCCGAACATCGCCGGCTACGGTCCGTATCAGACGTATCCGAGGAACCTGCTCAACCGGCCGATCCGCGCGTCGAACGGGAGCTACGACGCGCTGTACCCGGCGGCGGAGATCCAGTTGTACGTCGATCAGTTGATCGATCTCGGGATCGACATCGACTGGACCATCCACCCGACCGAGCACGATATCCAGGCCGTGGTCCTGGAGCGCCCGGCGGTTGTCTCGTTCATCGAGCGCGTCGAGCGGGATCCGCATCCGGCGCGCGTGGTCTGGGAGACGTCGGACGTCATCGTGAGGCGGTGCGACTGGGTCCGGATCGACGAGATCGCCGACGTGGGGAACAACCTCGACTTCAAGGACGCCAACATCTGGCCGCTGAAGGACGAGATCCGCTTCGGTGCGTCGTTCGCGTATCGAGGGGCCGACGTCGGCTTCGTTGTCGCGGGGGTCGAGCCGGGATCGATCGCGCACTTCGCCGGGGTCAAACCGGGCGATAAGATCGTGTGGATCGACGAGTACCCGATCGAGACCGGATACGAGATCCCCGAGATTATCGACGGGATGAACCCCGGAGATCCGATCGAGGTCGAGGTCATCCGAGACGGCGAACCGCTCGTGCTGGAAGGTCAAGTGACGCCGATCGATGCGCTGTACTCGCGCGACGAGATGACCGGTTCGATCGAGGCCGTGGCGGACGGCAACCGGGTCGACGTCACGGTTCGAAACGTCGCCCGCTACACGCTGCTCATCAGCAGTGAGCTGTTCGACTTGAACGAGCCGATCGTCGTGGTCACCAACGGCGTCGAGACGTTCTCCGGGATCGTGGAGCCGGACGTGCGGTTCATGCTCGAACAGGCCGCGAGGGACGCCGATCGCCGGGCCGTCTACGAGTCGAAGGTCGAGATCGTCGTGCCTCCGGTCGAGTGAGGGATCGGACGCCGTTCGGGCCACATCGAACGCACACGACGGCTTCGCGACGCGCTGAACAACGAGCCCGAGGCTCTGTATGATCGAACCATCCTCGGAGGAGGCACCATGGACGAACCTGCGAAGGGAATCGGCGAGGAGACGCATAGGAAGTTGGCGATCGACCTGTTCAATCGGGTCTGGGAACTGCTCGACAAGGCCGATCGGACGCCGGAAGAGGCGGACGAAATGGTCCACGCGGCGCACGCGTCGCGATACCACTGGGGGATAGTCGGCACGCCGCTCGAGTTCGAGCGCGGAGAGTGGCAGATCTCGCGGGTTTACTCAGTTCTGGAGCGACCGGAGGCCGCCTTGCACCACGCGAAGCGTTGCCTCGAGATCTGCGAGGCGAACGGGATCGGGGACTTTGACATCGCGTTCGCGTACGAAGCGCTCGCCCGGGGGCACGCGGTCGCCGGGGACGGATCGAAGAGTCGGGAGTTCGTATCGCTTGCCGAGAAGGCGGCCGAGGCGATCGAGGACGAAGGGAATCGGGAGTACACCCTCGGCGAGATCGAAAGCGTCAAGGAGTTGCTCTAGATATCATCGGGGGTCGGACCGAACGTCTCGGCCGTCGTATCCGACAAAGGAGGATCGATGAGACTGCGTTGCCCCGGGCTGGGCGGACAGCGCTTGACCTCGACGGTTCTTCGGTGTCCGAAGTGCGGGGGCGAGGTCGAGATCTTCTCCGACGAGTCGAAGGCGCGGTGCCCGCGCTGCAGGGCTCCCGTCTACAAGAAGGCGGTTCCGACCTGTGCGCGATGGTGCAAGGCCGCAGCGGAATGCACGGGAGTTCGCGCTGCAGGCGCCGAGGATCTCGAAGAGGCCGGCCGCTCCGAACCGTAGGGACCGGGCGGTCGTCTACTTCGATTCCCCGAGCAGTGCGAAGTTGATCCGATTCCCGACGTGTCCGACGATCGAGATGTCGATCGGGTCGTTGTGCTTCTCTTCCTCTCCGATTCGCAGTCTGTACGACTCGTGCAGCGCTCTGGCAAGCGAGGAGAGGAGGAGCGGTTCGGTCTCCGAATCCGCGATGAACGTTCCGCCAAGGCCGCCGGACGGCTCGCCGTCGATCATCGCCTGGCCTTCGATTCGCCACGAGCCCCACATGATGTACGCCAGGCCGTTGTAGCCCACCAAACCCTTTCGTTCCATGGTACCCCTTCCGCCCAACCCCGTAAGCGTTTCCTCTCGTTTGTTCGGCTCACAGTAGTGCGTCGGCCGGATCGCGTCAAGGAAACCCGTCCACTCGCCAGACAACGCGTGCCCCATGCCGGCGGAGTCCCCTACCGCATTGACGATCCGCTCTTTCCACCGTAATGTAAGGCAGACTGACAGCTAGGCCGTTTCGCACGACGGCTGTTTCTCCGCGACGGTTCGCTGCGGAGGATTTCCTCTTGGGGTGCGAAGAGCGAAAGGAGTTGGAATGGCGAACATCAGCGAACTCGAGGCGTCTCTGCGTCCGCCGGCGATGGACATGCCTCCGTACCCGCCGAAGGTGATCACCCTCGCCAGCGGCGAGGAGATGGTCGTACGGCAGGTCGAGCGGGACGAGATTCCGACCCTGCTCGAGGCGATCTACCCCCTGCTCTGGGTCGAACGCGACTTCTACGACATCGTTGCCGCGAGACTGTTCGGCGAGCTGCTCGCCTACAAGCGATACCGGGTGAAGGACGAGTACGTCCTCGCCGGGCTGATCGACGGGGTGCTCGCCGGGATGGTCAACGGCCGACTGGTCGACGAAAAGACGGGGATGAGCTATCACACGCTGACGATCCGCCGCGGACTCCGCGTCGGGTCCCACCTGTTCGCGGCCAAGATGGAGTACCACATCGAACACTGCGGCCAGGAGGAGGTCCTCATCGTCGCCGAGAGTCCGATCGGCTTCCGCCGCTGGATGATCGAGTATCCGCTCGAGAAGCGGTTCGAGGTGCAGCACGAGCTCGGCGGCGTTCCGTCGTGGCTTCTTCCGAAAGAGACGTACTACAAAGCCAAGCCGAGGCTCGTCTCCGGGCGTCGCCCGGTCCCCGAGGAGCTGATGCGCGGGGCCGAGACCATCGTCCTCCCGGCCGAGGAGACCGTCGTGCGGCAGGTCGCCGGTGAGAAGGAGGGGAAGGAATGAAACCCGTCTACATCGCCGGCGCAGGGATGACGAAGTTCGGTCGATCCGAGTGGTCGCTGATCAAGCTGGCCTCCGTCGCTTCCCTCGCCGCGCTCCATCACGCGAACCTCGGGGATGTCCCGGTCGACTCCGTCGTCGTCGCCAACATGGGTGCTGCGCGCGTCAACCGGCAGACGGCCCTCGGGAGCGCTCTCGTCGATCAGCTGGCCCTCTGTCCGGCGATGGCCGAGGCGGTCGAGAACGGCCCGGCCTCCGGCGCGTCGGCGTTCAAGATCGGCTGCCAAGCGATCGCGTCCGGGATGGCCGATGTCGTGCTCGTTACGGGCGTCGAGCGGATGCGCGTCATCAACGGGCTGGAGGGGACCGACTTCGTCGCCAGCCTGGCTCAGCCGGAAGTGGAGTACATCTACGGGGTGACGCTCCCGTCGCTCGCCGGGATGTTCGCCCGGTTGTTCATGGATCGATTCGGAGTCGAGCGGAAGCACCTCGCGATGATCGCGATCAAGAACCACGAGAACGGGACGAAGAACCCCTACGCGCACATCCAGCAAACGGTGACGATGGAGGGGATCCTGACGGCACCGGAGGCGGTGGTGAACAACCCGCCGATCGCCGAGCCGCTCCACCTGTTCGACTGTTGTCCGGTGAGCGATGGTGCCGCGTCCGTCGTCCTCGTCTCGGAGGAGGTCGCTGCGAGGCTCGGCGGACCGAAGGTCCGCGTCGCCGGGATCGGCCAGGCCACCGACACGCACGCCGTTCACGAGCGGGAGGACCCGACCGACTTGAAGGCCGTCCGGATTGCGAGCGAGAAGGCGTTCTCGATGGCCGACCTAAAGCCGAACGACGTCGACGTTGTCGAGCTCCACGACGCGTTCACGATCCTCGAGATCGCCGAGAGCGAGGCGTCCGGGTTCTTCGGGCGGGGCGAGGCGCACAAGGCGATCGAGCGAGGAGAAACCCGGCTCGACGGCAGACTGCCGATCAACCCGTCCGGCGGACTGAAGGCGAGGGGGCATCCGGTCGGTGCGACCGGCGTCGCTCAGCTCGTCGAGCTCGTCTGGCAGCTGCGCGGTGAGGCCGACGCGCGGCAGGTGAAGGACGCGAAGGTTGCGTACGCCTGCAACTTCGGCGGCTTCGGGAACAACGTGGTGGCGACCGTGCTGCGAAGGGAGGAGAAGTGAGCGACAACGTCTACGGTGCGAAGTGCACGTCCTGCGGGACGGTGAGCTACCCGACGCGCGCGGTCTGCCCCAACTGCCGGAACGAGACGTTCGAGCCGATCGAGATCGGCGGCACGGGAAAGGTCCTGACGTACACCGACGTATACGCCCTGGCGATCGACTACGAGACGCGCTACCTGCGTCTGGCGATCGTCGAGCTCGACGACGGAATCCGCGTGACCGGACAGCTCCTCGACGACGACCCCAAACTCGGCAAGCGGGTGAAGTCGACGATCGGCGTCGTCCGCGAG
Source organism: uncultured Thermotogae bacterium (assembly GCA_964523545.1). Lineage (GTDB taxonomy): Bacteria > Bipolaricaulota > Bipolaricaulia > UBA7950 > UBA9294 > JANQEA01. The sequence continues at coordinate 9,390 of CAZFZM010000031.1, read as the reverse complement.
CCGGGAGAGAGACCGATCATGGGGTTCCAGTTCGTCCCGGCATAGGAAGACAGGGACGGGCTCAGAGACTCCGAGTCGAGCGTCCTCCGCGGCGCTCGGCCCATTCCTCTTCGAGGACCGCGTAGACGTACTCGTCGGTCCAGCCGGAGTCGTGGTGGCAGTTCTTGACGAAGTGCGCCTCGCGCCGCATCCCGAGCCGCTCCATCAGCCGCCAAGACTTCCGGTTGTCCGGTGACGTCATCGAGTAGACGCGGTGGAATCCGACGGTCCGGAAGAGGTAGTCGAGGAGGGCTGTCGCGGCCTCGGTGACGTAGCCGTTCCCTTCGTACGTCTTCCCGAGGATCCAGCCGATCTGCCCCTGGAAGCCGTCGCCGATCCGTTTGGCGTTGAATCCGACGTTGCCGATGACGCGCCGCTGGGCCTTGAGCTCGATGACGAGGGAGAGCCAGTGGATCGCCTCCTCCGGTTTCATCGTCGCCATCGGCGCCCACCACTGGCGGACGGACTCCTCGGTCGGCTCCCAGTCGACGTTCCTGCGGCGATGCTCGTCCGACTCCTCGTGCATCGAGTAGTCGAGGATGTCCGGAACGTCGCCCTCCTCGAAGCGGCGAACGACGAGGCGTTCGGTCTCGAGGCGGATGCTTCCCTCGCTCATGTGCGGAGTATACCCGCGCCTCGCGGGGCCTAGCCGAGCAGCGCCCTGAGTCCCTCCGGGATCACGCCCTGCCAGCTGATCATGTCGTGCGCGCCGGGGAACTCGTGGAGCCAGTGTTCGTACCCCTTGAGCTCGAGGACGGTGCGTAGATGCCGATTGGCCGGGAGGAGCGCCGGACCTCCGGCGAGGTCGAACATGCTCACGGTCTCCAGGGTGCCGGCCGACAGGTAGAAGCGGATCGGCTTCGTCTCGGACGCGGCGATCCGGCGCGTCAGCCACTCGTGCTCGCCCTTCCAGCCTGGGCTCATCAGCCCCGGCGAGTAGACGAACGCTCCCGAGAGCGAGAGCACGTTGCCGAACAGCTCAGGATGCTCGAACGCAGCGTAGGCCGCGGCGAGCCCCCCGGCGCTCGCTCCGCTGACGACGACGCGGCGCGAATCGTCGGTCAAGCGATACGCCTCGTGTGCCCACGGCATCAGCTCCTTCGTCAGGAAATCGTTGAACGGCTCGTGCAGAAGCAGCTCCTTGAGGCGAAGCGTCTGACTGATGCTGCACGGCATGATCGCGACGAGCGGCGGGACCGCGCCGGACGCGATCAGGTTGTCGAGGATCGCCGGAAGCGGCGACATCTTCACGAAGCCGGTCCCGTCGAACAAGACGAGCACGTCGTACGGCTCCGGGCGATCCGGGTCGTAGCCGGCCGGCGTGTAGACCCAAACGCGGCGCTCGTTCTCCAGGATCCCGCTTCTCAGGCGGTGCATCTCGATCGACCCCTCCGGCGCGCCGTCCTTCCGCTCGTTGAGCGGCTGCGACGGGGCGTCGGGCATCTCCACCACCGAGCGGGTCAGTTCGAATCCGTCCGGGTCCTCCTCGTCCCGCTCGACCACGTGCGTCTTGGGGTTCAGCGGGTCGTGGACGTAGTCCGCAAAGCCGGCAGGACCGGTCTCCAACTTCTCGGAGCCGACCTGCGGGTGAAACTGGTACGTCGCTCGAACGTCGTTGGCGAGCACTCGGCTTCGGTACCAGACGTCGGTTTCGGGCAGGCGGTGCATCTCGTTGTCTTGACGGCCGGTTATGTAGCCGACCATGCCGACCCCGGTCACCGGCTCGGTCGCCCGCCAGAGGAACGTGACCAGGCTGTTCTCCGGATCGCCCTCGATCGGCTCGATCAGCGGCGTCCCGCGCCCCTTCATCTCGTCCCAGAAGGACGCGATCGCGACTGCCTCGCCCCGTTCGAGAGCCTCGTGGAGGGCCCGCAGTCTCGGACTCTCGATCGATTGCTGATTCGACATGTCCGTACCTCCCTGATGTACGACCTTTGGCTTCGCGGCCTGATTGCGTCAGAGGGATCGCGCGACTATAGTTAGGGTTCTAACCATGCGGAGAGATCATTATAGTTCGAATTCGAATCGTGTCAAGCGATGAGCACGGAGGCGTAGATGACGGAGGGAAAGGACGACGGTTCGCCACGAGGGTACCTCGCGCTCAGCCAGATGGCGCAGGTGATGCACATGTTCAGACGGTATCGCCGGTCTCACGTCACGGCGTTCGGCGTGACGGTGCCGCAATTCGATGTGCTGATGCAGCTCGATCGGCGCGGCGAGCTGAATCCGTCGCAGATCGCCGACCTCCTGTTCATCGATCGGCCGACGACCTCCGTGATCCTCCGTAACCTCGAGCGGCGCGGTTGGATCGAGCGCGATCGGGACGAGGTGAACCGGAAGTACGTCGTGATCCGACTCACCGATGAAGGAAGAGAGAAGCTCCGAGAGCTGGGCGAGGCCGAGGAACGGCAAGCCGGCGACTTCGACCCGCTTTCCTGTTTCGCGGCGGAGGAGCTCGCGAGGCTCGAGGCGATGCTCGACAGGCTGATCCTGCATTTCCGGAACCTTCCGACGTTCACCGGACCGAAAGGAGACGATTGATGCCCGAAACGATGGAAACCCTGCGCGCCCTCAGGTCGATCCACGGCAACTTCTCCGACAACCGGGTCTCGGAAGAGGACCTAAGACGGATCCTCGACACCTGCGTCCTCGCGGCGAACGCGTCGAACCGGCAGTCCTACTCGATCGTCGTGGTCGACGACGCCGAAAAGCAGGAGCAGCTGACCGGATACAAGGGGAGCGCCACGCTTGTCTTCTGCGTGGACTACAACCGCGTCATCGACGTCGCTGCACACCTCGGCCACGAGTACACGGTGCAGGGGTTCCGGCTGTTCGTCGCCGGCATGGTCGACGCCTGCCTGGCGGCGCAGACGGCCGCGGTCGCCGCCAAGTCGCTCGGGATCGACTCGTTGTTCACCAACGGCGTCCACCGCGGCGACGTGGAGCGGGTCTACCGCCTCCTCGATCTCCCGCGGACGTTCTGTTTCCCGGCGATCGCTCTCGTCCTCGGCTATCCGGAGACCGAGCCGGATCCCAAGCGCGGTCGACTCGCGGGGCCAGGGGTGATCCATTGGGGAGCCTACCGCCGGCTCACCGCCGAGGAGATGGACGCTCTCGTTGAGCGATACGACGACCCGGCCGAGCATCTCGACATGGGGGTGCCTTGGAGCGAGCGAGGCTTCGCACACTTCCTCGACTGGTTCTACGAAGTCTGGTCGAATCCGCAGCAGCGCCCCGCCGGAACCGGAAAGCTGCACAACTTCTTCGTCTCGACCGGATTCACGGACGAAGGGCTCTGAACGCGCCTTGCTCCCTAGAGCCCCAGTCCCTCCTCCGGCATCCATTCCGGCCAGTCGGAGAGCCACTCTGGGATCCGTGCGTCCTGAACCCGCTCGCAGACCGGGTAGTACGGCTTCAGATCGACGACCGGCGTGCCGTCGAACGCGTCGATGTCGGCGACCTGAACGACGCCTGCCTGCTCGTCGACGCTGAGCATCTTGCACGTCGTGATCGCGATCGGGTTCGGTCGATACTCGGCCCGCGTCGCGAAGATCCCGTGCACCCGACCGGCCGCGTACGGCGGCTCGCACTGCAGCACGGCGCGGCTCTTCTCGTCGCCGTGCTTGTCCGCCCACCAGACGACGATCAGGTGCGTGAACCGGTCGAGAAGCTGAAGCGCCGGTCGGAACCGTTCGAGTACCTCCACGCGGATCCCGTTTTCGGATCGGACGATTCGCCCGATCGGCCGCAGCTCGTACCGCTGCTGCTCGAAGCTGTCTTCACCCATCACGGCCCTCCCGTCGCGGAG
>CAZFZM010000031.1:3153-5443 GCA_964523545.1 uncultured Thermotogae bacterium | reverse complement strand
GCTCGACGACCGCCCGCTGACCGAGCCGAGGGAGCCGAGGCTGCGAAGCGTCGGCTGTTGCCGCGACTACGCGCTGATGCTCGCGTCGATCCTCCGTCACAAGGGGGTTCCGGCCCGCGTCCGCACCGGCGTCTCCCTCTACTTCGTCGCGCCGGAAGGGCGCCTGATCGAGGACCACTACGTCACCGAGCACTGGAACGCCGAGGAACGCCGTTGGCAGCTGGCCGACCCGCAGATCGACGACGTGCAGCGTCCGGCGATCGAGAAGGGACTCGACACGATCGACCTGCCGGACGACGTGTTTCTGACGGGACGGCAGCTGGTCGAGGGGCTTCGAGCCGGGCGGATCCCGGAGTCGGTCGGCTTCCCGCCGCGAAACGCCGGCTTCACCTACGGGAGGAACAAGCTGTTCGCCGACTTCGTCGGTCTCACCGGGCACGAGCTCCCGGTGCACGGCTGGTGGGGGATCGGCGATCCGCTGGCCGATCCGCGGCCCGGCGACGAGGATCTGATCGATCGGATGATCGAGATCCTCCGAGGGATCGACACGAACGAGCCGGCCGCCTTGTCCGAAGCGTTGGAGCTGGCCTCCACCCACCCGCGGCTCGTGATGCCGGACGGCTACAAGGTGCCGACGTACCAATCGCCGCTCTGCTGAGCGACCGCGATCCGGCGTGGACGCACCGCGTCGTGGGGCGCCGAGCTGTTCAGCCCGTCGCGGCTTGCCTCCGCAGAAGGATCGGCCTACGCTGGCTCGTTGCCGCGGATGCGATCGAGGGGAGGAGGCTCGTATGACCAGTGACTACGCGTTTCGAGTGAGGCTCGACGCGCCGTACGACGAGGCGCTGGCACGCGTCAAGGAGGCGTTGAAGGCGGAGGGGTTCGGTGTCCTGACCGAGGTCGATGTCCAGGCGACGTTCGCGGCGAAGCTCGAGGTCGAGTTTCGCCCGTACGCGATCCTCGGCGCCTGCAATCCGCCGCTGTCCCATCGCGCGCTGTCGCGGGAGCTCGACGCCGGCCTCGTTCTCCCGTGCAACGTCGTCGTGTACGAGGACGGAGACGGTGCGGAGGTCGTGATCGCCGATCCGGAGATCATCGTTCAGACGCTCGACAAACCGGATCTGGTGGAGATCGCACGGGACGCCCGCGGTAAGCTCGAGCGGGTGGCCGCAGCGCTTCGGGACTAGAACGAGCGAGATCGCACGGGACGCGCCCCGCTTCCCGCGGACTTCTCTCTGTTAGGAGAGGACGTGACTCTGCAGCCCCGAGGCGAGCGCCTGGAACTCCTTCTTCACTCGCGCGGCGCCGAGCGCCCCGCCGCCGAGGCCGCTCATCCCCTTCGAGACTGCCACGGCGACGTGGTCTCCCTTTCTTGCGACCGTCACGTTGAACTTCGCCCGGCGAACCAGCGGGCCGAGCATCGCGCCCCAGGCCGCGCTCCCCCGCCCGTACACACCCTGCAGCTTGTCCCCGCTCTCCAACCGATAGCCGCGCTCGGTCATGAACAAGGCCACCTTGTCGGCGATCTCCTCGAGGCTCGCGCCGCTGAACTCCATCGTTCGCGATTCCTTCGTCTCCGTCGATCCCACCATCGCGATGTCGGCCATCTCTCCTCCCTCCCCCTGATGTGCCCAGCGATACAGCGCCATCGTAGCCGCGCGTTTCTCGCGGGACAACAGGGCGTTTTGGAGGCGCGCGACGTCAGGGCCGCCTAGGGCGCCCGCGCGAAGCGAAGGGAGATGACACGCTTCGGGCATCGATCGGCGCAGCGGGCGCAGAGGACGCACTCGGTCGCCGTCATCGAACCCGTCTCGACCATCGATTGGACGTCGAGGCTCATCGGACAGGCGCGCGTGCACGCGCCGCAAGCGACGCACTCACTCGACCGCGCCGAGAGGCGCAGCCCCGGCAGCCGGAGTCGATCGCGGCGCGCCCGACCGAGGATCAGAAACGGCGCCATCCAGCAGACAGTGTGGCAGAAGCCGCGTCGCCCGACGAGCAGCGCCAGCCCGACGATGAGGACCAAGACGACCGCGAAGACGAAGGCGGCCTGCCACGAGGCGAGCGAGATCCCGTGCCACGTCTGATAAGCGAACTCGACCCGCGTCAGTCCGCCGGAGCGAGTCGCCAGGTAAGCGATCAGCCCGACCCACGGCAACCAGATCGCGTACTTGATCCGGCTGACCCAGCGGCGCGTGATCGGCCGATCGCGCAGCCAGACGCACACCTCTCCGACCGCCCCCGCCGGGCAGACCCAGCCGCAGAACGCCCGCCCGAAGATCAGCGCGGT
>CAZFZM010000031.1:0-3053 GCA_964523545.1 uncultured Thermotogae bacterium | reverse complement strand
CATCAGAATCCCAATCCGCGATAGTGGGCCTCGAGGAAGTCGGTGATTCGCACCGGATCGAGTCCGGTCCGATCGATCACCGCGGACAGCGGGATCGGTTCTCCGAAGACTACGCGGATCGGCCTTCGGTACTCCCACCTGCCGAGTGCCCTCAAGAGCGGGTTCCGCGACAGCAGGTGGAAGATGCCTGTGATCGAGGCCCAGATCCTGTACGGGACGAGACACGGTTCGACCGTCGCCACGGGGTTCTCGGCGAGCTGCGCCACCAGCAGGCCGATGCCGGTTCGCCACCGCGCCTTGGGATTGTTCGCGTTCGGCGCGATGAGGAGGGCGCCGCCGCTCCGAACGTGCTCGGCCGCGTGGGTCAGCGACGCGAGGTTCTGCTCCCGCGCGACGTCTTTCTCCACCGGTGCGTTCAGCCTCGCCGTCAGCCACGCCCCGATGCGAAGCAGGATCCCTTTCCTCGCGGCCCTCCGAAGCGTGGGGATCCGCAGGTGAACGGGATACATGGTAAGGGCGACGTTCGGACCGAGCTTCGCCACGTAGCTTGCGGCGAGCATCTTCAGATCGGGCCGGTCCAGAGAGGCGGCGATGAAGAAGGGCGTCAAGATCGAGCCGTGTCTCCCGAAGACGACGACCGGACGCGTCTTGATCTCGCGCTCCCGGTTCCCGGGAAACTCCGCCCGCCACGTCGTTGGAAGCGTCGAGAGAACCGCATGGGATCCGCCGGTCACCCCCAGCTCGCCGATCCGGCGATCGACGTTCTTCATGATGTCGAGAAGGGACGTCGCCGGATACACGAGTTCGATCAATCCGCAGAACAGGCGATAGGAGAGGCTGCTCTTCATGCCGGTCGAGTGCGTCTCGGCCATCGCCTCGATCCCGCCGGCGTCCAACGACGCCTTCAGCTCGGCCACGATACGGCGAACGGAAGTCAACCGGTCCCTCCTCGCGGGCGGAGCCAGCTACGCAGGGGAACGCTGGTCGTGCTGCCCGGATGTCGTGTCCCATTCTATAAAACTCGACCCCCGCCGAGAAGCGCTGTTGGGGCACTCCTCTGCGGGCGATTCTAGAAGTTGAGCGAATAAGGCAGAATCGATATGAAAACTTGATTCCGTCCGGGGTGACGTGGCAGGCTGTGACTGCCGCGGTGGAGGAAGCGATGAAACGTGATGAGGGCCCGTATCGCAACGGGATCGCCCGTGCGGCCGGTCGGCCGCACCGAGGCGCGGACTGCCGGCCGACCGACGGAAGGCAGGCAGGATGAGCCTCCGCGCGCAGACCGCCCTCGCTCTCGGCGGGATGCTCCTTGTGACCCTTGCGGTGCTCTTCGCGGTCATCCGACCGATGCTTTCCGGGACGTTCGCGCGACTGGAAGTCACGGAGGTGCGCGAACACGTCGCGCGCGTGGTGAACGCGATCGACGCCGAGCTGGCGTCGATGGAGAGCACGGCCGGGGACTGGGGATCGTGGGACGACACGTACGAGTACGTCGCAGGGGAGTTGCCTTCGTACTACGAGGACAACATGACGGCGGCGTCGCTGGAGACGCTCCGCTTGAACCTCATGCTGCTCGCTGGCCTCGACGGTGAGCCGATCGCGTTCACTGCAATCGATCTCGAGAGCGGCGAGTACGCCGAGGCTCCGGCGGAACTCCTCAGCGCCCCCTTCGTCTCGTCGCTGTTCCAGACGTTGGCCGACGAAGAGACACCCCTCACCAGCGGGCTGCTTCGGCTGCGCGACGGCCTCCTCCTCGTCGCGGCCCACGCCATCCTGACGAGCCAGGACGAGGGACCGAGCCGAGGCGTGCTGATCGTCGGGAGGTTCCTCTACCCCGCGGAGGTCGAACGACTGGCGGAGCAGACGCACCTGATCGTGACCGTCCGGGACCTCAACGACCCGCACTTCGACATTACCATTCTGAATCGACTGATCGGCAGGACCACGGATTCGGAGGACATCGTGGTCCACCCCACCTCCGGCGACGCGATCGCGGGGCACACCCTGCTGCGGAATCTCCGAGGGGATCCGATGGCCGTCGTGTCGATCGAGACCACACGGGACACCTACCAGGCGGGTCAGGCTTCCCTCCGGTACCTCGGCGGCACCGCGATCGGAACGCTCGTGTTCACCACGGTCCTGCTGTTGGTCTTGCTGGACAGAAGGGTTCTCGCGCGGATGTCCGTCCTCGCGAAGGGCGTGGCGAGGATCACGGCGCAGAGCGCTCCCAGCGGGCGCGTCGCCGTGGCTGGACGGGACGAGATCGCGAGGCTGGCCACCGGGATGAACGAGATGCTGGAGACGCTCGAGGAATCGCGCCAGAAGCTTCAGCGGAGCGAAAAGCAGTACCGCAACCTGTTCGAGTACTCGCGGGACGCGATCTACATCACCTCGCCCGAGGGGCGGTTCATCGACGCGAACCAGGCGCTCATCGACCTTCTCGGCTGCCCTCGGGAGGAGCTGATGCAGCGCGACGCGGCCTCGTTCTACCTCGATCCGAAGGCGCGCGATCAATTCAAAGCCGCCATCGCCGGGCCGGGCTTCGTCGTCGACTACCCGGTCCAGTTGAAGCGACACGACGGGTCCGTCCTCGACTGCCTCCTGACCACGGTGGCGCAGACGACCCCGGACGGAGGGGTCGCCGCCTATCAGGGGATCATCCGTGACGTCACCGAGCTGAAGCGGCAGCAGGCGGAGCTGGCGTATCTGGCGATGCACGATCCGCTCACCGGTCTGCTCAACCGAGGCGCGCTCGAGGATCGGCTCTCCCTGGAGCTGGCGCACGCCAGCCGCAACCTCGAACGGTGCGGCGTGATGTACGTCGACCTCGACCGGTTCAAGGAAGTCAACGACACGCAGGGGCACGCGGTCGGAGACGAGATCCTTCGCCAGGTCGCCGGGCGGCTCGTCGCCGTGCTGCGCAAGAGCGACTCGGTGGCGCGCATCGGCGGCGACGAGTTCGTGATCGTGATCCCCGACCTGGAAGAGCCGTTGGACGGTGGCGACGTGGCCAAGAAGCTGCTGCAGGTCCTCCAGGAGCCGTTCGTCAGTTC
>CAZFZM010000030.1:14424-18965 GCA_964523545.1 uncultured Thermotogae bacterium | reverse complement strand
TGCTGACGGACAACTTCCAGGAGTACTACTTCACGGTGGGCGCCGGGATCAACGTGGCAGGGTTGTACGTTGACGCGGCGTACATCCTGGAGGAGACGCTGGGGAACACGCTGGTGCTGTCGGCGGAGTTCTCGCTGGGCGGACTGCTCGGCGGGGAGGAAGAGCCGATGGAGGAAGTCGGGACGGAAGAATAGCGCGTGGCTGGCTGAAGCCAGCACGCGTGTGACCGAATCGGCATTGACATACCGAGACGATGGGGAGGGGCGAACGCCCCTCCCTTTTCTTGTGGGCGCGTGTCTCCTCACCGAGGGACAGGGGTCGTTCCGGGGAGTATCCGAACCGGATTGACGCTTCTTCACATCAGGACTACCTTAGAGATGGCGGAATGCTATTCTGGCATGGTTTGAAGGAGGCCCAAGGTGAAAAGGCGGGAAACGAGAGTCTGGCTGGCGCGAGGGGCGATCGTCACGGCCCTCCTCGTGCCGCTGCTCCTCTGGTTGAGCGGGTGTTGGCTGTTTAACGTGGCGCCCGTTGCGGCGTTCACGGTCCGAGCGACGATCATCGACGTCGGCGAAGCACTCGCGTTCAGCGCGATCCTCTCGTCGGACGAAGACGGGATCATCGCCAAGTTCGAGTGGGACTTCGGTGACGGAGGGAGCGCGACCGGCGAATCGGTCACGCACACGTACGCGACGACCGGTCAGTTCACGGTCGTCCTCCGGGTGACCGACAACCGCGGCGCGACGTCGACGGCGCAGAAGGTGATCACCGTCAACCCGGCCGACGGTGACGGCGACGGTGGAGGCGCCGGTCCGACGGCGACGTTCACCGCGACGCCGCTGACCGGCGAATCGCCGCTGACGGTGACGTTCAACGCGTCGGCGTCGACGGCCCCCAACATGGCGATCACGGCGTACTTCTGGGACTTCGGCGACGGGACGACCGGAGCGGGGATCACGACGGTCCATACGTACGGCCCGACGACGACGAGGACGTACAACGTCGTGCTGCGGGTGATTGCGGAAGACAACTCCGAGGACACCGCGACGAGAACCATCACGGTGACCGTCGCCGGCGCCGCGCCGGCGGAGGACAACCCGACGGCGAGCTTCACCACGGCGCCGAACCGGGTGACCGCGCCGCAGGAGATCGTCTGCGACGGGAGCAACTCCGAGGCGACGACGGGACGGACGTTGACCGAGTGGATCTGGCGGTTCGGCGACGGGACGTCGCCGCAGTCGCGGAACAACGACGACCCGATCGAGCATCGGTACGTCACGGACCAGGCGAGCGAGACGTTCACGATCACGCTGATCGTCATCGATGACGAGGACGGCAGCGACACCGAACAGCGCGACGTGGTCGTCGACAACGAGCAACCCGTTGCTGGTTTCGAGATCTACGACCTGGCGACGGACGCGTCTCCCCCTGCCGGCGGGACGTGGGTCGCCGACGACGTGGTTTTCCCCGACGACGGGGGCGGACCGGACATCCAGACCGACTCGGCGACGATCTGGATCCGCTCCGAGCCGCCGACCGGGCACGAGGGGACGACGCCGGTCCCGAACGACGGGACCCAGGACGATCCGGACCCGATCAACGACGAGCCGGGCAACTACGACGATCACAATTTGTGCTACGATCCCGAGGGGCAGGATTGGGACGCCGGTATCCCGTTTGGCTGGCCGAACGCGGCGTGGGGGATTCAGCGCTACGAGGTCGACTGGGGCGACGGGAACACCGAGTCCTTCGATTACGACGGCGGGTTCGACCCGGGTAACACCGACGGACTTCGGCAATCGCACATGTACACGAACCTCACCGACGGGGTGAACACGTTCACGATCACGGTGACGGCGATCGACTACCTCGGCGGGGAGACGAGCTTCTCGCGCGAGATCACGATCAACACCGACTACTAGAGCATCGCAAGCCTTGGGCTTCATGGCGGCTCCGCCCGAGAGGGTGGGGCCGCCCATTCTTGTTGATGCCGGCCGCAGGGGGTGTGGCTTCGTCTGCGCGCGGCACGCTGCTAGAATGGAGGATCATGCGGAAACGGCTCGCGTTCGGCCTCTGTGGTACCGCGCTCTTTCTCGGCCTGGTCGGCGGCTGCGCGCTGCTGAACTCGGCGCCGATCGCGCACATCGCCGCGTCGGTCCTTTCGGGAGAATCGCCGCTTCTCGTCACCTTCGACGCGTCCGGCTCGGTCGACACCGACGGACGGATCGTGGCGTACCGCTGGTCGTTCAGTGACGGGACGACGGCGGAGGGGATCGAGGTCCACCACGTCTTCGCGCCGCCGACCCCCATGACGTACACGGTCACGCTGGAGGTCGAGGACAACGGCGGGGCGATCGGGACGATGGCGCAGTCGATCGAGGTCCGCATCGAACCGGATCCGGGGAACAACCCGCCGTTTGCCCGATTCACGTTCGAACCGACGCACGGCGACGCGCCGCTGTTCGTCACGTTCGACGCGACGCTCAGCTCGGACGTCGACGGAGAGGTCGTCCTCTACGCGTGGGACTTCGGCGACGGAACGACCGGCTCCGGGCCGCAGATCTCCCACACCTACAATCCGGTGGCGACGACGAACTACCCGGCGACGCTGACCGCGTACGACGACGACGGCGCGTCGATGAGCACCACGGCGCTCGTCTCCGTCTTCGTCGAGGAGGTCGTCCCGATCGACGGGCCGACGGCCGAAGTCACGGCGTCCGATCCGGAGAAGGTGTATGAGTCACCGCAGCTTCCGACCGTCCCGTCGCTCTTCCGGGTCACGTTCACTCCCGAGGGTTCGGTCGCGGCCCCGGGTCACGAGATCGAGCTGTACATCTGGAACTTCGGGGACGGCGAGTCCGCGTCGGTCGAGACCGACGCCGCTGTCGAACACACGTATCGGTCGGGTGCGCCGACCCACACGTTCGTCGTCAGCCTGACGGTGATTGACGATCAGGGGCTACAGGACTCCGTCGTCGTCAACGTCACCGTGGTGAACGACTAGGAGGGGCGGCCCGAGACGTTCGTCCCTCTCTCCGCGGGAGTGGGCCTAGCCGCAGCTGCCGCAGCCGACGACGTTCACCTTTCTCGTGGTCGAGTTGGAACCGCCGTCCTCGTCGATGACGGTGAGCGTGATGGTCGGCTGCCAGCTGCCGTTGTTTAAGAGGCCGTACTCGTGCTCGACGACCATCCCCTCGTCGGACGATCCGTCGCCGAACGACCAAACGTACTGGACGATCTCGCCGTCCGGGTCGTACGAGTCCGAGGCGTCGAACTCGACCGGCTGGTCGTCGCCGACCCAGTACTTGTCGACCTCGAACGACGCGACCGGAACGCGGTTCAGCGCCTCGACGGAGCGGGTCCGTGCGCCGGTCTCGCCGGTCGAGTCGGTGACGACGAGGGTAATCTGGTAGATCCCCTTCTCGGCGTACGTGTGGGTGGCGACGACCCCGGAATCGGTGTCGCCGTCGCCGAGGTCCCAATCGTAGGAGACGATCGCACCGTTCGGGCTCGACGAAGCGCTCGCGTCGAGCGTGACTTCGAACGGCGGGTAGTCGAACGCGGGCGTCGTCGTGAACTCGGCCCGCGGCCCGACGACGCGATCGCAGGCGGTGAGGAGGAGGACAAGTCCGATCAGCGCAACGAGCAGGACGGCAACGCTCGCCGGCCGGCTAGGTCGTGTTCGGTTCATCGTCTTCCTCGGTGTCGTTGTTCGGCTCATCGCGCTTCGATCCCCTCTCCTTCTCCTCCTCTTCTTCCTTGGCGGCCTTCAACGCCTCGTGGATTGCCTCGAGACGGGCGGCGGCGCGGCCGAACACGGAGTTCTCGGGATACGTTCCGTCCTCGCGGAGCGCGCCGGCGGGAACGCCGGTCAGGACTTCGATTCCCTCCTCGACGGTGGACACGGGATAGACGTGAAATCGCCCGGCCTCGACCGCCTCGACGACCTCCTCGCACAGCATCAGGTTCTCGACGTTCGCCCGCGGGATCAGCACGCCCTGGTCGCCTGTCAGTCCCTTCGCCTTGCAGACGCGGTAGAAGCCCTCGATCTTTTGATTCACCCCGCCGATCGGCTGGACCTCACCCTTCTGGTTCACCGAGCCGGTGACCGCCAATCCCTGGCGGATCGGCGCGTCGGCGAGGGCCGACAGGATGGCGTACAGCTCGGTGCTCGACGCGCTGTCTCCGTCGATCATCGAGTAGCTCTGCTCGAACGCGAGGCTGGCCGAGAACGACAGCGGCCGCTCCTGGGCGAACCGCTCGCCGAGGAAGCCCTTGAGGATCATGATCCCCTTGGTGTGCGTCTTTCCTCCGAGCTTCGCTTCGCGCTCGATGTCTACCAGGCCGGCCTTCCCGGCGTGGACGGCCGCCGTGATCCGGGACGGCTTGCCGAACGCGTAGTCGCCCATCTGCAGGACGGCCAACCCGTTCAGCTGCCCGGCGCGCTCCCCCTCCGTGTCGACGAAGATCGTTCCGCGCTCGATCATCTCGCGGATCTTGGCGTCGATCCGGTCGTGGCGGAAGTCGCGCTTCTCGAGCGC
>CAZFZM010000030.1:0-14324 GCA_964523545.1 uncultured Thermotogae bacterium | reverse complement strand
TCCATCTCGGTGCCGAAGTCGGCCTTGACGTTGAACAGCTTGCTGAAGTCCTCGTCGTAGAAGTGGAGGAGCTCGTAGATGTACGGGCTTCCAATGATCACCAACTTGATCCGGAACGGGACCGGCTCGGGCCTGAGCCCCTCGGTCGTCGAGTAGCCCATCATCTGCCACGGGTCCTCGATGTGGATCTCGCGACGCTTCAGCGCGATCTTCAGCGCCTCCCAGCTGAGGCCGAGCCGGAACAGGTTGTTGGCGTTGACGACCAGATAGCCGCCGTTGGCCCGGTGAAGCGAACCGGGCTTGATCATCGTGAAGTCGGTGATGGCGACGCCCATCTGGACGCGTCGCTCGATCGAGCCGAACAGGTTCGGATACGTCGCGTTCTGCTCGACGATGACCGGCGCTCCTTCCGTCTTCGCGTTGTCGACGAGCACGTTGACCGCGTACTTCTTGAACGGGTCGGTCTGCGGCAGAGGGAACGGAAACGGCGACTTCTTCGCCGCGCCGCTGTTCTGGAAGCTGTCGAGGTTCTCGACGATGTCCTTCTTCACCGACTCGAGGAACCCGATCACCTTGTCGAGCCCCTCGTAGCGCTCCTTCAGCTGCGCGAAGTGCGGCTCGATCATGAACAGGACCGCCTCCTTCGCCAGCTTCTTGATCTCGGCTTCCCTCTCCTCGTCGAGGCGCGCGACGTCCTGGAGTTGCTCCTGGACCAGCGTCTGCACCTGCCCCTGGTGCTCGCGGATCTCGTCGCGCTTCTCCTCCGGGAGGGCGTCGTACTCCTCTTGGCTGAGCGGCTCGCCGTTCTCGTGCAGCGGAAGGGTGTTGATCCCGATGGGAGTTCGCTGCACGGAGAAGCCGAGCTCGCGCGCCTTCGTTTCCATCTCCTCGAGGAGCGTCGTCCGGCGCTCGCCGTAGCGATCGTTGATCTTCTTGCTTCGTGCCTTGAACTCGTCCGACTCGAAGACCTTGGGGATCTCGCGTTTCAAGCGGTCGATGTGATGCTCGAGGTCGGTGCGGAGCTGGCAGCCCTTGCCGGCCGGGAGCTCCAGGTACCGGGGGCTGTAGGGATTGTCGAAGTTGTGGACGTAGCAGAGGTCGGGAGGCTGCGGCTCGTCGGCGCTCGCCCGTGTGAGGAAGCGCTCGACCGCCGACATCTTGCCGGTTCCCGGATCCCCGGCGACGTAGATGTTGTATCGGTTCTTGACGTCCTTGATGCCGAGTCCGAGTTTGAGTGCGTCGATCGCCCGTTCCTGTCCGATGATCTGATCGAGCGGCTCGAGCTCGGCGGTCGACTTGAATCCGAAAGAAGAGGCGTCACATGTGTAGCGTAGCTGCGTCGCTTCGAGCTCTTTGACCATGCTCTCCTCCTTGGTCTAGGATTCTATCCCAGATGTTCAGATCGGTTCAACGAGGGATTGCGATTGGGTTGCTGGTTTCCTCCTTCGTTTGCGTGGCCGTTCTTGGGACGTCGCCGGCGGTGCTCACCCCGGTCATCGACCGGTCGGGGAGGAACACCTACTGCGAGGCGGTGGCGGCGGTGTTCGAGACGGCCGCTTCGTCGATCGACCTCCTCCTCTCCAGTGCCGACGTGACCGGGGTCCCCCTGTGGGAGCCGTTGGTCGATGCCTCGGAGCGGGGCGTTGCGGTTCGCGTGCTGCTCGACGCGAGCGACTGGGCGCCCGACATCACCGCGGACAACCGACGCGTCGTCACGTATCTGACCGAGCGAGGGATCGACTGCCGGTTCGACGATCCAAGCGTGACGACCCACGCGAAGATGGTGATCGTCGATCGGGCGTTGGTCGTCCTCGGGTCGTCGAACTGGAACGAGTACGCGTTCGACGAGCACGAGCAGGCGAACGTGATGATCGAGAGCTCACAGGTCGGAGAGGCGTTCACCGAGTACTTCGACCGGCTGTGGGAGGGGCGGCTCCCGGTCGGCGGGGTCGAGATCGATTTCGGCGTGATCGACTCGGACGGGCCGGCGATCGTCCCGCTCCCCGACGGACCGGGGACGACGCTGTACGCGGCGTTGCTTCTCGAGCTCCTGCCGCGCGCCCGGCGATCGATCCACGTGGCGATGTACCGCGTGTCGGTCTACCCGAACTACCCCGGGAGCCTGGCGAACGAGTTGGTCGACGCGTTGGTCTCCGCGGCCGGCCGCGGGCTCGACGTGCGAGTCCTGATCGACGACTGCCGATTCTACGCCGAGTCGGCCGACGCCAACCTCGCCTCGGCGATCACCTTATACCAGCGCGGGATCGAGGTCCGGTTCGACGCGCCGGAGGTGACAACGCACGCCAAGCTCGTCGTGATCGACGGGCAATCGGTCGTCCTCGGGTCGACCAACTGGAACTACTACTCGCTCGAGGAGAACGTCGAGGTGAACGTCGGGCTCCTGCGGATCCCCGAGATCGCGGAGGCGTTCGAAGCCTACTTCGAGGCCCTCTGGAAGAACGGGCGCCCGATCACGCCCTGACGTGCTCAGTCGGAATCGGCCGGCCGGGTCACTCGCTCGCCGCACACCGGGCAGGCCCATTCGATCTCCCCCGACCACGGGCTCCAACGGACCGGGAGCATCGATGCCCCGCACTCCGGACAGGGCAGGAGGGTAACCGCGGTTGGCACGGGCTTCCCGTCCGGTCCGGTGGTGATCAGATGCCCGGGCTCCTCCATCACCAAGGGAACCGGTTCGGTGAAGGCCAACGTGACGGTGTCGTGCATTCCGGCGACGTTGACGTCTCCGGCGAGTTCGATCCGAACGCCGTTCCGTCCGATCCCTGCCAGCACGAGGAGGATCCCGAGCAGCAGGCCGGCGCATGCCACCAGCGCGATCGTCTGGATGGTCCGATTCATCGCGAGCCCCCTTCGGAACGCACGTCTCTAGGACGCTTCCGTCGCACGGATTGTATTCGACCCGTCGAAAGGCCTCACCCGCCTCGCCGGACGAACAGCGTTTTCCCCTCGACCCGCTCGACGCGGATCGTCTCTCCGATGCCGATGCGGCCGTCGAGTGACCGGGCGGCCCAGTACTCGCCGTGCACGAAGACCGTCCCGTCCGGATCGAGAAGGCTTCGGGCGGTCCCCGTCGCGCCGGCGAGGCCGACGGTCCCGGTCACCGGACGCCTCCGCTGGATCGCCAGCCCCTTGGAGAGAACGAAGATCGACAGCGCGGCGGTGACGCCGACGACCGCGAAGATCGTCCCCCACGAGAGGCCGATCGATCGATCCGGGATGTCGAACAGCGTCAACGACCCGGCGAGGAGCCCGACGACTCCGCCGGCGGTGAGGATGCCGTTAGTCGGCGTGAACGCGTCGAGGACGATCAGCGCCATCCCGAACAGGATCAGGGCGACCCCGACGATGTTCACCGGCAGGACCTGGAGACCGAACAGGGCGAGGAGCAGGCAGACCCCACCGGCGGCCAGCCCGAAACCGATGCCCGGATGGAAGAACTCGTAGATCAGTCCGTACAGGCCGAGGATGAACAGCACGTAGACCAGGTTCGGGTCGGCGAGGAGGCCCAACAGCCGTTCCCGGAGCGTCGGGCGAATCTCGTCGATCTCGGCGCCCCGGGTACTCAAGACGCGCCCGTCAGGGAGGACGTAGCCGTGGAGCGCCTCCAGGAGATCGTCGACGTCCCGCGCGATCAGGTCGATCACGCCCTGATCCAGCGCCTCGGCGGCGCTCAACGCGCTCGACTGGAGAACGGCCGACTCGGCCCACTCGACGTTTCGTCCCCGCTGCTCGGCGATCGCTCGGGCGAAGGCCGCGGCGTCGTTGGCCGCCTTGTCGATCGACGTGTCCTGCTCGCCCTCCGTCGCGTCGCCTCCGATCAGGCTCACGGGGTGGGCGGCTCCGATGTTCGTCCCCGGAGCCATCGCGGCGACGTCCGCCGCCATCGTCAGGAAGACGCCGGCGGACGCCGCGCGCGCCCCGGACGGGGAGACGAAGACGACGATCGGAACCGTCGACGACAGTTCAGCGGCGACGATGTCGCGCATCGATTCCTCGAGCCCGCCGGGTGTGTTCAATTCGATCAAGAGGAGCTCGGCCGCCCGATCCTCGGCCTCGCCGATCGCGCGGACGACGACGTCCCGACTCGCCGGATTGATCGAGCCGTCGAGCGAGAGCCGAAGAACGTCGCCGGCGGCGACGCCCGCGGATACCAGGGTCACGAGCGTGAGAAGTCCGACCGCGGCGGCCACCTTTCTGTGCGCCTTCATGAACTCAAGTATACGACGAACGCGGCGAAGTCGACTCGCCGACCTGCCGCACGCCGCGTACCGGCCTGATGATGGCGAAACCCAGGGCAGTACAGAGGGACTTCTCCTCATGCTCCCAACGGCGGCCGCGTGCCCTTGCTCGTGCCTCCGTGTACGATGGACCTCCATACACCGTCGGACGGCGCTGGATTTCGGAGGCGGGACCGCGACACGGAGGTCGATGCGGATGGAGGGAATCGGTCGGGAGTTCCTGAAGAAGACGGAGTATCGGCACCTCTCGCCTTCGGATCAGGAGCAGGGCGTGGCGCAGCCGCCGTTGCAGGTTCGCCTCGGAGACGGGGAGGACGTCGAATTGCCCGATCCGCGCGAGGTTCGGATCGGCCTCAGTCTACGGGAGGCGTTCGAGGCGAGACGGAGCCTCCGCGAGTACGGCGAGGCCTCTTTGTCGTTGGCGGAGCTGTCGTACCTCTTGTGGAGCACGCAGGGGGTGTCGCGGGTGATCCCGGACCGCGCGACGTTCCGGACGGTCCCTTCCGCCGGGGCGCGGCACGCGTTCGAGACGGTCGTGCTGGCGAATCGCGTCGAGAGCTTGGAGCCCGGAACCTACCAGTATCTGGCGCTCGATCATCGGCTGATGCGGCTCGATCCCTCGCCCGATCTCGCCGATCGGATGACGGAAGCGTGCCTCGGACAGAAGATGGTGCACCAGAGCGCGGCGACGTTCGTCTGGGTGGCCGATCGGCGTCGGATGAGCTGGCGCTACGGCGAGCGCGGCGTTCGATACCTCTTCCTCGACGCTGGGCACGTCTGCCAGAACCTCTATCTCGCCGCCGAGTCAATCGGAGCGGGTGCCTGCGCGATCGGCGCGTTCGACGATCAGCGGGTCAACAAGCTGCTCGGACTGGACGGGATCGAGCGGTTCGTCGTCTACCTCGCGTCGGTCGGGAAGCGGGCCGGAGACTGACGCATTGCGTCCGCTCGGCCTGCCGAGGTCCGGCCCCGAGGATGGTCCGAGACGGGTTTGCGTTCCGGGGGACGGTCTAACCGCCGCAGCCTCCTCCCGTGCTGCCGAGGTGCACGGTGAACGAATGGACGAGGGAAGCGGTCGCGCCGGCGTCGTCCTCGATCGTGAGGCGAACGGAGTAAACGCCGACTTCTTCGTAGGTGTGGGCGACCTGCGTGCCTCGTGTCGAGGTCCCGTCTCCGAAGTCCCAGACGAAGTCGACGAGCCGGCCGTCCGGGTCGTACGATGGGGAAGCGTCGAACAGGACGTACTCCCCGACGACCGGCGAATCGCTGGAGAAGCGGCAGCTGGCGAGCGGCGGCGTGTTCTCGACGGTGATCGCGATCTCGGCCGTTCCGGCGAGGCCGGTCTCGTCGGTCACCTTCAGCCGGACGGTGTGGTCCCCCGACGTCTCGAACGTATGCTCGACGCGAACGCCGGTGGCCCATTCCTCGGTGGAGGTCGTCTCGAACTCCCACGAGTACTTCGCGATCGTTCCGTCGTCGAACGAACCGGACGCGTCGAACTGGACGCGAAGCGGGGCACGCCCCGTCGTCGGAGCGGCGGCGATGACGGCGGTCGGCGGTTCGTTCGAATGGAGGACGTTCAGGAAGGTGCAGCCGGTTAAGCCGACGATCGTGCCGAGGGCGATCAACGGAAGGACGCGTCGCATCGGTCGGACCTCTCTTCGATTGGACTTTCCCCATCTTGCAGCGAGCCGCGAGCCGCGGCGCCCCCCGTTGCCCGATCGAGTCGAGACGTCGGCCCGGGGCGAACGAGGGACAGGCGGACCCTCGAGGGGGGAGGCGCGTCCTCCTCGACGAAGCCGGGGGAGGGTCGTTGCCGGTGACGTCGAATTCTCCTTTCGTGGCCTCGGTTCACGATCCCCGGTAGGATGCCTCCAGGACCGTGTCAGGGGGACGCGTGGCGGATCGGCGGGGCATCAGGACGAGCGAGACGGTCGAAGCCGCCCTCTTCGCGCGCTACGCCGAGGAGGATCTCGACCGATGGCGACGGCTCGTCGGCGGCGAGGTCATTCACTCCGATTCCCGATGGGGGATTGGCCGCGTCATCGACGTTCGCTTGGGGTCAGCCGGCGGTTACACGGCGTCGTACATCCAGGTACACGTTCGATACGCCGATCACGGGACGGTGATCTACCGAGCGGCCTCGTTTGGTGCGCATCATCGATCCGTGACGGTCCCGGCCGAGGTTCGTCGCGTCATCCGTGCCTGCTTCGAGGAGGAACGCGACGAGGCAGACCGGATGGCGATCCTCGAGCGGCACACCCGGGAGCTGCGCGAGGCGAGGGATCGAGAGATGCTCGACCGGTCCGAAGCGCTGAGACGACGCGCGGTCGATCGGCGTGCCGCGGACGCGCGACGTGTCGGAGACTGAATCGGCTCTCACTCGCCGTGAGCGGGAGCGACGGCGATTTCCGCTTGGTCGTGCTACCCGTCCCGGGTATCCTCGGCTCGCACGATGTCCGAGAACCGAATCCGCGACCTCTTCGATCGCCTTCACGCCGCCTACGGCCCGCAGAACTGGTGGCCCGCAAGCGGCCCGTTCGAAGTGGTCGTCGGGGCGATCCTGACGCAGCGGACGGCGTGGAGGAACGTCGAGCACGCGATGCGTGGCCTCGGGGAATCCGGTCTCTTGACGGCGGAAGCGCTCGACGGTGCGTCGGTGGATCGCGTCGCGGAGGCGATCCGCCCCGCGGGCTTCTACAACGCCAAGGCGGGCAAGCTGAAGGCGTTCGCGGCGCACTTGACGCGAGAGCACGGCGGCGATCTCGATCGGCTGTTCGGCCTCGCGGACGACGCGCTTCGCGAGGAGCTACTGGGTCTGCACGGAATCGGGGAGGAAACGGCCGACGCGATCCTCGTCTACGCGGCGGAGCGGCCGAGCTTCGTGATCGACGCGTACGCGCGGCGCCTGCTGGTCCGCCTCGGTTGGATCGCTGGCGACGAGTCGTACGGAAAGCTGCGGGAGCTGTTCCTAGAGGCTCTGCCCCGGGACGTCGGGCTCCTCGGAGAGTTCCACGCCGTGATCGTCCGACACGGGAAAACGCATTGCCGGATGGATCCTGCTTGCGACGGATGCCCGGTCCGATCGATCTGCGCCACCGGGAACGCGACGGAAGAACCGGAGACGGGCGGATGATCCGCTTTGATCGGTCGGGACTGCGGGCCGGATTCGGCCGGGAGCTCGTTCTCGACCTGCTCGAGCGCGGATTCCTAGCGATCGACCCGAAGCGGGTTCTGTCCGAAGCGCTCGTCCGGGAAGGCGGCGGACTCCGCGTCGGCGGGGCGGACTTCGACCTATCGAGGCGGCGCGTCCGGGCGCTCGCGATCGGGAAGGCAGCGGTTCCGATGGCCGAGGCCGCCTCCGAGCGGCTCGGCTCCGCGTTAGAAGGAGGGATCGCCGTCACGCGCTACGGCCACGGCGGCGCCGCGAGCGGCTTCCGCGTGCTCGAGGCGGGGCATCCAATTCCGGACGAGAACGGCCTCCGGGCCGCTGCCGCCGTCGCCGGTCTCGCCGACGGGATCGGGGAGAACGGCCTCGTCCTCTGCCTCCTCTCCGGCGGCGGCTCGGCCCTCCTCGCTGCACCGCCTGAGGGGGTCTCGCTCGAAGACCTGGCCGAGACGACCCGGATCCTCCTTCGGAGCGGGGCGCCGATCGAGGAGGTCAACGCGGTCCGTCGCCATCTGTCGACGCTTCAAGGCGGACGACTCTCCCAGCGGCTCCACCCGGCGCCCGTGGTGACCCTCGCCCTGTCCGACGTGATCGGCGACGCCCCGGAGTCGATCGCCTCCGGGCCGACGGTTCCCGATCCGACCTCTTTCGATGATGCGATCGTCGTGCTCCGCCGCCGTTCCCTCTGGGAGCGGCTCCCGACGCGCGTCCGCGATCACCTGCGTCGCGGAGCCGAAGGGACGGTCGACGACACGCCGAAACCGGGCGATCCCGTTTTCCGCGAGTCGATCGTTGAGGTCGTTGGGGACAACGAGACGTACCTCGACGCGGTCGAGCGTTCCGCGCGTGAGCAGGGGCTTCCCGTTCTTCGTATTCCGGCACCACTCGCCGGAGAGGCGCGCGACGTCGGCCGGGAGCTCGGCCGGCGTGCGGCGGGCATCGCGCACGAGGGAAAGGTTCGCACGCTCCTCGTCGTCGGAGGGGAGACGACGGTGTCTGTTCGCGGGGGCGGGCGGGGCGGAAGGAATCAGGAGCTTGCCCTCGCCGCCGCACTGGAGCTCGACGGTGTCGACCGGGTCTGCGTTGCCGCGCTGGCGACCGACGGGTCGGACGGGGTGACCGAGGCGGCCGGTGGGCTCGTCGATGGTGCGACGATCGGAGTTGCCAGACGGGCGGGGATCGATCCCGATGAGGCGCTCGCCGACAACGATTCGCACACCGTTCTTGCGGCCTCGGGGGATCTCCTCGTCACCGGCCCGACGCGGACGAACGTCGCCGACGTCTGCGTCGCGCTGATCGAATCTGACTAGACGACGATTGCCTTCCAGGTCCCGCGACGGAACTTCATCGCCATGACCAGTGCGATCGCCGTCCAGTACACGTACTCCCCGGTCCAGGCTCCGATCAGGCCGAGGGAGCTGCGCAGGCCGAGGAAGAAGACGATTGGGAGGTAGAGACCGAGGCAGACGACGACCTCGACCAGCATGACGAAGCGCGTGTTGCCGGCCCCCTGCAGTCCCTGCGACAGGACGAGGGCGATCCCGGCGAACGCTTGCACGATGCCGAGATACATCAGTGAGAGGCGCCCGGCGGCGATGACGGAGGGATCCGACGTGTAGATCCGGAAGACCCACGTGGGGAAGGCCAGGAAGAGCAAGCCGATGAGCGTGGTCGAATACGCGGCGAGGCGCGCCCCTTCCCACGCGAGGCGTTCGGCCCGGCCGGGCCGCTCGGCGCCGAGGTTCTGCCCGACCAGCGCCGCCACCGCCGTCCCGAGGCCGACGGCGATCATGATCGGGACGTGGTAGATCGAGCGGATGACGCTGGTCGCGGCCAGTTCGTTGGTCCCGATCCGTCCGACCACGAAGAAGAAGGCGAACCAGCTCGAATGCGACAGGGCTCCTTGCGCGAAGACTGGAAGGGAAAGGCGAAGGATCGAGCGAGCCCAATGGAATCGCAGTCGGACGATGGTACGGAACACTCTCCGATACGACGGGAGGGCCGCGACGAACGCGAAGTAGGCCGTCCCGAGGCCGAGGGCGATCGTCGAGGCGATCGCGGCTCCCTGGACTCCTAGCTTCGGGAACCCCGCCCGTCCGAAGATCAGGAGGTAGTCGAGCAAGATGTTCGTCGCCGTGATCAGGACCGAGGCGTTCATTTGGTGCCGCGTCTTCCCGATCCCGGCGAAGAAACCCTGGTAGGCCGAGCTGACGAGCATGAACGCGGCCCCGTACATGCGGTAGTGAAGGTAGATCGTGCCCAGGTCACGAACCGCCGGATCGTTGGAGAAGACGGCGGAGGCGAGGCGCGCCACCCAAGGTGCCGATGCGGCAAGCGGGAGACCGATGAAGAGCGAAAGGAGCAATCCGTTGGAGAGGACCTCGCCGCATTCGGCGAAACGCTCCTCACCGAAGCGGCGCGAGGTAAGGGTCTGCACCCCGACGCGCATCGCCGAGAACGCGTAGACGATCGCGAAGTACAGAACGCCGGCAATCCCGGAGGCGGCCAGCGGAGCCGGTCCGAGCCGTCCGAGCATGACGGTGTCGACGACGTTGAGGAGGGTCAGCGACGACATCCCCAGGACGACCGGGACGGCGAGATCGAGAACGCGGTGGGTGTCCCGTCGCGAGAGGGCGAGCGCATCGAGCACGGAACGAAGAGGAGCGTCGGACTTGGTGCGCATTGGCGGACCCCCGGCCTGGGTTTCGCGGTCCCCGCCATCCGGGCGGAACCACGGACGTGGCGTGTCGATGTTATCCGCGGGATCCGGGGTCACAAGGCGACATCCGTGCCCCCACGATTCCCATTGGGCCTCGCGTTGCCCGGGCGCCCCTCCCACTGGGTCAGGAGAACCCCGGCGACGGTGACCGCCGTTCCGATTCCCTTGATCGGCGTCAAAGCGGAGCCGAGGAGCGTCACCTCGGCGGCGAGCGTGATCAGCGGAACGAGGTTCGCCGAAACGGCGACCCGCGTCGCCGGCAGGTGCGAGAGGGCATAGTGCATCGCGAGGAACGCCCCGGCGGAGCAGAAAACGCCGAGGAAGAGGATCTCCAGCACCGCGAGCGTCGAGACCTCGCCCAGCCAGCCGAGGCCGTCGGTCGCCGCCAACGGGCCGAAGACGAACAGCGAGAAGAAGAACTGGTAGAACGTCAGCTGAAGCGGCGTCACACGGCGGAGGACGTCCTTGATCAGGCTCGTGCGGACTGCGGCGCAGAGAACGGCACAGAGGACGAGCAGATCGCCGACAAGACTGGCTCCCGGCTCTCGTCGCCCGAGGCCGATGATCAGCAGGATCCCGGCGTAGGCGGTGAGGATTCCGACGGTCTTCCTCCAACTCGCGCGTTCCTGACGTCGTGCGAAGGCGATCAGGTAGACGGTGATCGGGATGATCGCGATGATCACGGCGACGTGGCTCGGCTGGGTGCGAGCGACGCCGAACGTCTCGAACAGGAAATAGCCGACGGGGCTGAGCCCGCTGAGCCCGACGAGCGCGAGCAGGTCTCTCCGAGGGACCCGGAGGGCTCGCCGGAATCCGGCAACGAATCCGAGCAGGATCACGGCGAGCAGGAATCGGGCGAACAACAACGAGAAGACCGGGACCGTGCTCAGGGCGTCCTTGATCGCGAGGAACGAAAAGCCCCAGATGGTCATCGCGGAGAGGAGCGCGCCGTAGACGCGGAACGCGGTGGATACGTTCAACGTGACTCCTTCGAGGCCGGGGGCTGTTCGGCGATTTTGCGGCGGCGGCGAGGGTCAGGCAACTCCGCCGCGGGGACGAGCGTGAGGTATCATCAGTCGGGATGGGAACGCACGCGCGGAGGGAGAACGGCTCGATGGACCCGGAAATCGTCAACGAGAAGACGCTCCGCGATATGGAGTTCGACCGCCTGAAGGGCGTCGTCAAGGAGTACGCCTCTTCGTCGCTCGGTGAGGAGGCGGTCGGTCGTCTTTCCCCGACGGTCGACCGCGAGGCGATCGACCGGGGCGTCGCCGAGGTGAGCGAAGCGATCGCCTTCCTCGGCGATCGCGGGCGGTTCTCGCTCGGCGGTGTGCGCGACCTGATCCCCGTGCTGCAACGAGCGAAGGAGAGCGCGTATCTCGACGGGGAGGAGTTCCTTGACGTCCTCCAGACGATCGACGGGACGCTCGCCGTCCGAGCGTCGCTAGTTGATCAGGAGGAGTGGCCGCTCTTGGCCGCGATCGCCGAGCGGCTCACCGCGGGCGGTCGGGAACTCGGCAGGAACATCCAACGGACGATCGACGAGCGCGGTTCGGTCCGCGAGGACGCATCGCGGAAGCTCTCGGAGCTGACGACCCGGCGGAGGACGCTCGAGCGTCGGATCGAGGAGCGGCTCCAGGCGCTGATCGACCGGCATCCTGAGGTGATCAGCGAGCCGGTGATCACCCGCAGGGGCGGCCGGCTCGTCGTGCCGATCCGCAGCGGTGCGGTCGGGGCGATGGAATTCGTCGTCCATGACCGTTCGGGAACCGGCCAGACCCTCTATGCCGAGCCGACGAGCCTCGTCTCGGAGAACAACGCCGTCTCGGAGCTTGCCGAGGAGATCCGCGTCGAGATTCGGAGGATCCTCCGAGAGCTGACCGATGCGTTCATTGCGGCGGAGCCCTCGTTCCTCAGGGATCGGGCGATCCTCTCGCACGTCGATTCGCTGTTCGCCCGCGGGTCGTACGCCATCGCCCATCGCTGCGCGTTCCCGCAATTCGGGAAACGGATCGTCCTTCGGAACGCGCGCCACCCGCTCCTCCCGATGGACCGGGCGGTTCCGATCTCGCTGTCGCTCGGGAGGGATTCCCGGATGGTCGTGATCACCGGCCCGAACACCGGCGGGAAGACGGTGACGCTGAAGACGATCGGCCTTCTCACGTTGATGACCCAATCGGCGATTCCGATCCCTGCCTCCCCGGACAGCGAGTTGATGATCGTCTCCAGGATCCGGAGCGACATCGGCGACGAGCAGTCAATCTCGCAGAACCTGTCGACGTTCTCCGCCCACATGCGTAACATCGTCTCGCTCCTCGAGGAGGCCGACGCTGACACGATCGTCCTCCTCGACGAGCTCGGAGCGGGGACCGACCCGCAGGAGGGGGCGGCCCTCGGTCTCGCCGTGATCGAGGCGTTGCTCGAGAGTGAAGCGATCGTCGCGATCTCGACGCACCTCACGCCGCTGAAGTACTTTGCCATCCGTCATCCCGAGGTGAAGACGGCGTCGATGGAGTTCGACGTCGAATCCCTTTCCCCGACGTTCCGAGTCGTCGAAGGGATTCCCGGGCGAAGCAACGCGTTCATCATCGCGCAGCAGCTCGGTCTCCCCGCCGATCGGATCGATCGGGCCCGTTCGTTCCTCTCGAAAGGCGAGATCCGCGCCGACGACATCCTCGACGAATTGGAGCGGGAACGGCAGGCGATGCGGCGGCACCGTGAGACGGCGGAGCGCGACCGCGCCGAGGCGAAACGGATGCGCGAGACGTACGACCGGAAGCTCGCCGATTTCGAGCGGGAGAAGCAGGACGCTCTGTCCGAGCGATTGAGGGGGTTCGATCGATTCCTCCGCGATGGGCAGCGCCGGCTGGAGGAGATCCTCGCGGCGGCGAACGCCGGTGCGACGTCCGAGGAGACGCGCGAAGGGCTCCGCGACGTCATCGCGCTCCGCGAGGAATCCGCGGAACGACAGGCGAAAGCGCGGCGGCTCGTCCACGGAGAGGCGTTTCCGCCCGAATCGATCGAACCCGGTGCGCTCGTCTACGTGCGAAGCGTCGCGGCCGACGGGCGGATCGTCCAGGTCGGCGCGCAAGGGCGCGTTACCGTCGATCTCGACGGAGTCCGCGTAACGACCGGTCCCGAAGACCTCGCGCCGCCTCAGGGCCACGGTACGGAAGCCGCGCCGCCGACGAGGAAGAGGTTTCGTGTCCGTCGCCCGCGGCCGGACCGGGTCCCGCTGCAGTTGAACGTCCGAGGGATGACCGTCAGCGAGGCCCTGAGGGAGGTCGACGGGTACATGGATCGGCTTCTCCGCGCCGACATTCGCCGCGCGAGCATCCTTCACGGAAAAGGAACCGGGGCCCTTCGCGACGCGATCGGCTCGTACCTGAGTTCGTGCAGCTTCGTCTCGAGTTACGGATTCGCACCGCCGAATCTGGGCGGCGAAGGGGTGACCGAATTCGAGCTCGCCAGCGAGCAAAGGGGCAATTGAAAGGACCTTCCCGTTTCGCTAACATGGTGTCCCAGACTCGATGGATCGAGAGAGGTTCCGAGGGTGAAGATCACCAAAGTTGAGATTCGTCCCATGCGGAACGAGGGAAACTTGAAGGCGTTCTGTTCGGTCGTCTTCGACGACGTCTTCATCGTCCACAGCGTGAAGATCATCCAAGGCAAGGAGAGTCTGTTCGTCGCGATGCCGAGTCGGGAAGGGAAGAACGGCGAGTTCCGCGACACGGCCCACCCGATCGACAACGCGTTCCGCCTCGAGATGGAAGGGGCGGTCCTCGAGAAGTATCGGGAGGTCGTCGGGGAGATCAGTCGGGTTCTCGCCGTCGACGTCCCGACCGAAGACGCAACGTTCTAGGGCGTAGCCAAGCGGTAAGGCAGCGGCCTTTGGAGCCGTGATCGGAGGTTCGAATCCTCCCGCCCTAACCAGGGCTCGAGGGGCCAAGAGTGCCCCTCGGGCTCTTGTTTGCTGCGGCGGGGTGAGAACCTCCGTGAGTGAGCAAAGCGAACGTCGAGACAGGAGTTTGCGGCGGCAAACTCCCAAGCCGCTGAAGAGCCACCCCTACGCTTCAGCGGCCAATCCTCCCGCCCTAACAAGCAGCAAGTCCCTGCATCGTAAGCCAATCTCCGGTTTGAGTTCCCTCTGTGTCCGCGCCGTGTTCAAGCTTGTCCC
>CAZFZM010000029.1:0-21906 GCA_964523545.1 uncultured Thermotogae bacterium | reverse complement strand
GCAGGGCTCGAACCTGCGACCTTTCGGATGTGACCCGAACGCTCTCCCAGCTGAGCTAATCGCCCCTCTCTGTGCGCTGTAGAAAGCCATTGTATCACGAGTTTCAGCCGAATGGGAGCAACGGGCATGCGACTCGTCCGTTGCTCGGCGCACCCCGTCCGTCCGGGAGTCTCGCGTATTGGGCGGTACTCCTGCGTGGCGCAGCGTTACACGCTGCGTCACGCATCGAACTTGGCGTTCTCCAGCATGTCGGCCAGACTCTCGCCCTGCCGCTTCCGCGTGATCTCCACCAGACCGAGCGCGGTCATGTCGACGAAATCGGCCGAGACGCGGTCGTTCCTCAGCTCATCCTTCACCTTCTCGATCACCCGGTTGACGTCCTTCAGGTTCTCCATGTCAACGAAGTCGACGATGATGATCCCGCTGATCTGTCGGAGTCGGAGCTGTCGGGCGATCTCCTTCGCCGCTTCCAGGTTCGTGTTGAGGATCGCGGCGTGCTGGTTTCGATGGCGGACGTCGCCGCCTGTGTTGACGTCGATCGCGATCAACGCCTCCGTCTCGTCGATCACGAGCGAACCGCCGCCGGCGAGCGGCACCCGCCGAGACAAGCTCTTCTGGATCTGCTCGTCGACGCGATGCTTCGCGAACAGCCCGTCTTTCCCTTCGTGCGTCCGGATACGATCCTTGTACCTGGACATCTGCATGTAGTCGAGGAACGACAGGATCTTCTCGCGGAAGAACGGGGAATCGACGACGACCTCCTCCGTGTCGGGATCGAGGCGGTCGCGAAGAATCGTCTGTACCAGTCCCATTCCCTTGTACAACAGGCGGGGCTTCGCCGCCTTTCCCGCCGCCGTCTTCACGCCGTCCCAGGTCTCGACGAGGAGCCCGAAATCCCGCTCGAGGTCGTCGTCGGTCGCCCACTTCGACGCCGTCCTCGCGATCATCCCCTCATGCGGCCGCCTCAGGGCCCGAGCGATCTTGCGAATCCGCCGCTGATCTCGCACGTTATCGATCCGCCGCGACACGCCGAGCCGATCCTCGTTCGGGAGGTAGACCCAGAACCGACCGGGAAGACTGATCTTCGTCGTCCCCTGGGGATTCTTGTTGCCGATCCCCTCGCGGCGGACCTGAAGCGTGAGCATCTCCCCCTGTCGGAGGATCTTGGTGATCGGAACGTCGCTCTGCCACGGCTTGACGCCCGAACGGTCGAGGAGGCGATCGTTCAGCTCGTTTCGCGACAGAAACAGGCTGCGACGCTCTCCGATGTCGACGAACGCGGACCCCAGACCGGGGAGCACGTCCTCCACGCGGCCCCTGTAGATGTTGCCGACCAGCTTCTCCTGAGATGGATGCCCGTAGTAGATCTCCATCAGGCGATCCCCTTCCAGGAGGGCGACGCGGGTTCGTCTCTCGTCCTGGTCGGCCCCGTCGACCGATATCAAGATTCGTTTCGCAACGATGGTGACACCTTCTTTCCCTCATCGAGTCGGTCCAGGTATTGCGCGTACCCTCTTCCGTCCCGCGGGTCAACGAGCCGCGGTGCGATCTCCAGCAGCGGCACCAGCACGAACCGGCGTTCGTGCATTCTCGGGTGCGGGATCGTCAATCGATCGTCTTCGATCACCCGATCGCTGTAGAGGAGGACGTCGATGTCGAGGGGTCTCGGTCCGAAGCGCACCCCGGTGGGCTCCCGACCGAAGAGACGCTCGATCCGTTTGCATTCCTCCAGCAGCCCGTGGGGATCGAGGCGTGTCCTTCCGCGGATCACCTGATTGAGGTACCACGGTTGCTCCTCGATCCCGACCGGTTCCGTTTCGTAGACGGAGGAACGCATCTCCACGGTCACGCCGCGTCGTTCGAGCTCGGCAACGCCTCCGGCGATCTGGCCGCGTCGGTCTCCGACGTTCGCGCCGAGGCAGAGGTAGACCACCGTCCCGTTCATCGCCTCTTCCGGGTGACCTCGGCGACAGTCCGATCGACGTCGGTGAGCCCCGGCGGGGTCAGCTTCGACACTCGAACGGTGACCGAGGAGAGCGCGCCGTACTTCGTGAGCAACGCGTCCGCGATCGCGCCGGCGAATGACTCGATGAGGTTGAACGTCTGCCGGACGTTGATCTCGCGGACGACGTCGTCGATCCCCCGATAGTCGATCGTGTCTTCCAGCTCGTCCGTCTCGACGGCGTCGACGGAGGCGGATTCGACCTCGACGTCGACCTCGAAACGGTTCCCGTGCTCGCGCTCCCCGGGGCAAACTCCGTGGAATCCGGTCAGGCGGATTCCCGACAGGCTCAACCGCAACTCGGTGACCGGATGCGCCTGCGGGGCTTCGTTGCCCGGATCGCGTCGGCGTTCCACATTCCCGTCCTGTCGCCCTGGGCGATGAGGGATCGTCAATGGATAATGGGGCAGAGACCGTTCACGGTCTCGTCGCACGAAACGACGGACACACAGCGGTGGCCGCCGTCACAGCGGATCCGCCTGTCCTGCTCACGTGCAATCGTCGGACCCGCGGCGCGAAGGCGTCGCCGGGTCCCTCGAGCGATCACGCACTACCCCTTGACCGATTCCTCTTTCGCCAGTTCCGCCAGCGCGGCGAACGTCGGAGCATCCTGTACGGCGATGTCCGCGAGAACCTTCCGGTTGAGTGCGATCCCCTTCCGCTCTAGACCCCCGATGAGCGCCGAATACGAGATCCCGTTCAGTTTTGCGGCGGCGCTGATTCGGGTGATCCACAGCCGACGGAAATCGCGCTTGCGACGTCGCCGATCGACGTAGCTGTTGCGCTGGGCCTTCATCACGGCCTGCTTGGCGATGCGATGCGACGTTCCGCGCTTGCCCTTGTATCCCTTGGCGAGAGCCATGATCTTCTTCCGGCTCTCCTTCCGCTTGCTCCCTCCACGTGCTCGTGGCATGACCTTCTCCTTGTCGGCCGCGGGGCTACTTCCCGATCATCCGAGTGATCGTCTTCTCCTGCCCCCCGGACAGCTCCTTCCCGCGGCGCGCCTGTCGAATCGACTTCGATCGTTTCTTCACGTTCTTGTGGAAGTAGTTCGACATGTGGTGGAACAGCTTCCCGCTCTTCGAACGCTTGAATCGCTTTTTCGCCGCCGAATGTGTCTTCTGCTTCGGCACGTCATTCCCTCCTACGGTGCCCGTCTCAGTTTTGCTGGGTGGGGACCAACATCATCTGCAGAATCTTTCCCCGGGCGGTCGGGCGGCCCTCCACCCGAGCGAGGTCGCTCACTTCCTCCTCGACCCGCTTCAGCAGGTCGCGCCCCCGCGAGGCGTGGACGATCTCGCGCCCGCGGAAGAAGATGCTGACCCTCACCATGTCTCCCTTCTCGAGGAAGCTGCGAGCCCGCTTCAGCTTCGTCTGGAAGTCGTGCTCGCCGATCTTGATCGTGAACTTGACCTCCTTGAGCTTGGAGCGCCGTTTCCCCTTCCGCTCCCGCTTCTCCTGCTGATAGTGGTATTTGCCGTAATCCACGATCTTGCACACGGGAGGATTCGCCTGCGGCGCCACCTCAACCAGATCGAGCCCCTTCTCGCTCGCAAGCGCTCGCGCTTGCTCCGTCGCCATAACGCCCAGGTTCTCCCCGGTGTCGTCCACGACGCGGACTTCCGGCACGCGGATCCGGTCGTTGACGCGCATTCGTCTGCTGTCGATCCTAACCTCCTGTCGCTATGTGCTTCGGACCCCGGTTCTCTCCCGGTTCCGATACAGTCCGTGCTTCGCGATGTAGGCCGCAACCTCCGGCGGAACCCACTCGTCGATCTCCTCACCCCGCGCGACCTTCTCCCTCAGCCAAGAGGACGACAGGTCGACTTCCTCCATCCGGAGGGGATGGATCTCCGCCGCATCGAACGGCGCGACGTCGAACGCGTCTCCAGAGACTCCCTCCCGCGGTGCAATCACGAAAGGCACACTCCGAAGGAGCGCCTCCGGTTCCCTCCACGTGGTGATGTCCAACAGGCGGTCCGCCCCGACGATGAAGCAGACCCCTTGGCCGTAATCATCCTTCAAAGCTCGAATCGTGTCAATGGTGTAGGACGGACCGTCCCGATCGATCTCGATCCGCGAGATCTCGAACTCAGCGTACCGCTCGATCGCGTCGCGCACCATCCGGTACCGATCTTCGCCGTTGATCCCTTGCAGCGGACCCTTGTGCGGCGGGATCCCGTTCGGGATGAACAACACCCTGGACAGACCGCACTGCTTCAGGGCCACACGGGCCACTCGAACGTGCGCGTTGTGAAGAGGGTTGAACGTCCCCCCGAACAGCCCCACCCTACCCTTCAAGCTCAAACTCGGCCTCCCCGATCCGCACCGTGTCCCCCTCGCTGAACCCTCGCTTGCGCAACTCCTTCATCACGCCCATCCGCTCCAGCCGATCGCTCAGGTACTCCATCGCGTCGCGGCTGTCGAGGACGAGCTTCCGAACCAGCGTCTCGACCTCCACGCCGAAGACGACAAACCCTTCGTCGTTCCGATCGACGCGGAACCCCGTCTCCCCTCGGAAGCGATACTCCTTCCTGCGGATCGGAAGCGCCACCGCTTCGTCGGCGTCCGTTTTCAGCCGCTCCAGCTCGCGGTACGTGCGGTGGACGAGGTCCCGCAGGCCCGTCCTCGTTGCGACGGAGATCGGATGGACTTCGACCCCCTCGGTTCGGAAGCGATCCAGAACGGCTGCCACGTCACCATCGCCGATCAGATCGATCTTGTTCCCGACCACGATCTGCGTCCGCCCGACCAGGGCCGGATTGAACGCCCCGAGTTCCTCGTTGATCCGCCGGTAGTCCTCCACCGGATCTCGACCGTCCAGTGCCGCCAGATCGACCATGTGGACGAACAGCCGCGTCCGCTCGACGTGTCGGAGGAAGCGGTCACCCAGACCCTTCCCCTCGTGCGCTCCCTCGATCAACCCCGGGATGTCGACGGCGACGAACTGGTGCAGCCCGTCGACATCGACGACGCCCAGGTTCGGCGCGATCGTCGTGAACGGGTAGTCGGCGACCTTCGCCTTCACCCCCGAGATCGCCGAGATGAGGCTCGACTTGCCGACGTTCGGATAGCCGACGATTCCCACGTCGGCGATCAGTCTGAGTTCGAGCTTCAGCGTCCGCGATTCGCCCGGGAGCCCGCGCTCGCAGATCCGCGGTGCCTGCCGAGTCGACGTGACGAAGCTGCCGTTGCCACGCCCGCCTTCCCCGCCCTGCGCCACCACGATCTCCTCGCCGGGGTGGGACAGATCGGAGATCGTCTCTCCCGTCTCCGGATCGCGGACCATCGTGCCGACCGGAACGAGTACGACTCGATCTCCGCCGCGCGCCCCCTGCCGAGCGTTGCGCGCGCCGTTCACCCCGTCCTCCGCGGTGAACAGCGGCCGGTGGCGAAACGGATACAGCGTCGACTGGCTCGGCGACGCTCGGAGGACCACCGCTCCCCCGGGTCCACCGCTTCCGCCGTCCGGGCCGCCGCGAGGGTTGTGCCGGTTGGAAACGAAATGGATCACCCCGCTTCCGCCGCAACCCCCGCGAACGCGGATGGTCGCCTCATCGATGAACATACACGCGCGACGGGATGATCCGAGACAGGCTATTCCCCACGGGAGGGAAGCACATTGACGTACTTCTTGCCCCGGTCCTCGAAATGGACGTACCCCGGGGCGGTGGCGAAGATGGTGAAGTCGCGGCCGAGACCGACGTTCTTCCCGGGCATGAACACCGTGCCCCGCTGCCGAACGATGATCGTCCCCGCGTTTACCCATTCCCCACCGTAGCGCTTCACGCCCAGCCGCTTGCCCGGGCTGTCGTGAACGTTCTGCGTCGATCCGGTACTCGTCTTGTGGGCCATTCCTTCTCCTTGTCAGACCTCGATCCCGACCGTCGCCTCCTGGACGACGAGATCGGACGGGTATTCCCGCTCCAGCATCCTCAGACCGATGACGAGCGTCTCGAGGACCGCGTCGATCTCCCGATCCAGGTGCGTGTCACTCCGGTCGATCGTGAGGCTTCCCTCGAACTCGTCGTCCGCGGCGACCGGCACGTGCAGGTACCCCGACAGTGACGCAGAAGCCGCCCGCAGGAAGTAGCCGGCGCTCGTCCCGGCCGTCGTCGAAGGGCCCACGTCCCGAAGCGTCAGGCCGACGATCCTGCCGCGATCGTCACGATGGATGAGTGCTTCTCCCACGTCGATGCTACCTTTCGATCGCCGTGATCGCCGTGGCCATGAACGGCTGCCGATGCCCCGACTTCCGGCGATATCCCTTCTTGCTCTTGTACTTGTAGACGACGACCTTCGGCCCCTTGTCGTCCCGGCGGACCTCGCCCTTCACGACGACGTTCTCCAAGTACGGCGTACCGACACGGACCTTGCCGTCCTCCACGAGGAGAAGGACCCGATCGAAGTCGACCGTCTGCCCGACTTCGACGCCGTTGAGGCGCTCGTGCTCGAGCACCGTCCCCTCCTCCACCCGATATTGCTTCCCACCGGTCTCAATCACCGCGTACATCGATTCAACACCCCAATTCGCATCAGATTCTAGCCGTGGCTCTGGGCCATTTCAACAGCGCTAGGAGACGGAAGTTCCCGGCTCGACGGGACGATCCGGGACGACGAGGGAGAGATCCTCTCCGTGCGCAGCGAGGAGCATGCACTCGGAGCGAAGCCCGCGGATCGTCCGCGGCTCCAGATTCGCCACCACGACAATCGCTCGCCCCACGAGCTCTTCGGCGGAGTAGCTCCCCTTGATCCCGGCGACGCAGACCCGCGTTTCGTCGCCCAGATCGACCGACAGCTTGAACAGCCGCTCGGTCCCTTCTACCTCGGCCACCGCCCGGATCACACCGACGCGCAGATCGAGCCGCTCGAAGTCCCCGAACGGAATCGACTCGCGTCCTGCCCGGGCGTCTTCGGTTTCCTTCTTCCCCTTCGCTCGCTCGTGCATCTCGTCCACCTCGATCCGCTCCAGCAACACACGCTCCGCGCCGATCGTTCGACCGCGAAGATCGCTTTCGACGTCGTCCCACGACGGGTTCTCGATCCCCATCACCGCGAGAACCCGCCCGGCGAAGTCCGGCGTAAAGGGGAGCAACAGCACCGCCATTCCTTTCACCAAGTGAAGCGCGCCGGCGACCGCAACGGCATCGGAAGTCTCCCACGGCTTCTTCCGTTGGAAGTACTCGTTTCCGAAGACGGCCAGGTCACAGACGGCACGTAGGGCCTGTCCGAGAAGGGCCTCGTCGAACGCCTTGACGAAGGCCGCGACCCCTTCGCGGAGCCGATCGACGACCTCCGGGTCCGGGTCGACGTCCGGAACGACCCGATCGAACTGCGTCTGAATGAACGATAGAACTCGGTTCATCAGGTTCGCGACGTTGGAGATCAGCACGCCGTTGATCGCCTTCTCCAACTCCTCCCACGAGAAGTTCGTGTCCCGCCCCTCCGGCCGGTTGTACAGCAGGTAGAATCGCCACAGCTCCCCGTCCATCACCTCGAGCGCGTCGTCCCCGTACAGCCCGACGCCGCGGCTCTTGGAGAAGCTGCCGCCGCCGATCCAGTTGAGGTACTCCGTCGCGGCGATTTGATCGGGAAGGTGGTACCCCTGCCCGGAAGCGATCAGCTGACCGGGGAAGATCAGGGTGTGGAACGCGATGTTGTCCTTGCCGAGCGTGTAGATCTGATGCACGTCGTCGCCGAACCAGAAGTCCTTCCATCGCTCGTTCCCGCCGAAGTGCTCAATCACGGCCGAGACGTAGCCCAGCGCCGCTTCTCCCCAGACGTAGAAGACCTTCCCCTCCGCCCCCTCGAACGGGGCGGGGATCCCCCAATCGATGTCCCGCGTCATCGCCCGCGGCCGGAGCCCCTCTTCGATCATCTGCTGGGTGTATCGGTGGACGTTCCCCTGAAAACCGCGCGAGCCGACGTACGCCTCCAGAGGCTCGGACAGGCGGGCCAGGTCGAGATACCAGTGCTTCGTCTCGCGAAATTCGACCTCGCTTTCGCCGCAGAAGTTGCAGTGCGGCTCGATCAACTCCTCCGGCTCGAGGATGCTCCCGCAGGAATCGCACTGGTTTCCGAGCGCGTCCGGCGAGCCGCAGCGCGGGCAGGTTCCGGAGATGAACCGGTCGGCGAGGAACTTCTCGCAGTTCCGACAGAACGCCCGCTGCTCGACCTTCGTACAGATGTAGCCGTTCTCCTCCATCTGGAGGTAGATCTCGCGCACGAACCGCTTGTGCGTTTCGTTCTCGGTCGTCGTGTAGTTGTCGAACTCAATCCCGAATCCCGCGAGGATCTCCACGATCCTCTCGTGATTTCGCAGCGCCAGCTCCGCCGGGGTGATCCCCTGTTGCTGCGCTTCGTATTCGACGCGGGTTCCGTGCGCATCGGAGCCGGACACGTAGAGGACGTCCGCGCCGCGAAGCCGGTAGTAGCGCGCGAACACGTCGCCGGAAAGCAACGAGCTGACGAGGTTCCCCAGATGGGGAACGCCCGACGCATACGGCCACGCGCTGCAAACGAGAACCCTCGGCTTGTCCATCGGCAATCCACCCAAAAAGACGGGATATGCGCCGGATTATACCGCTCGGCGAAACCCGAACCAACGACAGCCGCGATCCTCCGCCATCCCGTCGCTCGTCGTTTGCGTACACGGCCGCGAGGGAGTATCAATCGGATCGATGGATCCAAAAGATACGGCACGGGCCCGAGAGGAGTCGATCCGCGTCACGCTCAAGGTGTTCGGCGGGTTGCGGCAGCTGCGGGAGTCCCCCATCGAAGAACGATCCGTCGCCGCGGGCAGCACCGTTGAGGACCTCTGGATCGGTCTGGCGCGGGAGGCCCCTGAGTTCGTCGAGCGACTCCGTGACGGCGTCACGCGGGGCTATCTCCACGTCCTTCTCAACGGACGGAACATCGTCTTCCTCGATGGCCCCGACACGCGCTTGCGCGACGGAGACACCGTGGCGGTTCTCCCGCCCATCGGAGGCGGCTAGTCGCCTCTCAGAAGTCGATCGCGAAGGTCAAATCGAGCAGCAGGCTGCTGTAGAGATCGCCGTCCGAGTCCGTTCCACCGAGGTACGAGACACCGAACGACCCACTCCACGTCGGAGAGAAGGCGGCGTTCAGCCGGCCGGTCGTCGTCGCGTCGATGTCCGATTGACCGTCGATGAGCTGGTAGCTCACGTCCGTTTCGACGCGCAGGTCGAGCGCCGGATACGCCGTCTCGATTCTCCAACCGCCCATCCACGCCTGAAGATCGAGGCGATACGAGTTTTCGACGCTCGCGGTGATCTGCCGGTCTCCCGAGGAGCCCTTCCCCGTCAGAGAGAACGATAGCTCGTCATGGTGGATCGCCCCGGGCGACCAGGTCATCCGGCCCGAAAGGGAATGGGAAATCGTCCCTTGGCGCTCCCCCTCGTAGACCGCGACCTGCCGGTTGATCGAGTACGAGAGCGACGGGCGGAGCGCCTTGAACCCCGAATAGGACGCGGTCAGCGAGACCTTCTCGTTCTCCCGCACGACCGACTCCCCGATCCCGCTCAGTCCTCCCCGCAACGTCCCCTGGATCGACAGCCCGCCTTTCCGGCCGCGGGCCGTCAATCGGGCGTTGACGTCCAGAGAAGACTCATCGGTCGTGGCGCCCAACGTCGCCCCGGGAGTGACCTGCCACCCGGAAACCTCGAGCGGGATGACGTCGACATCGAACTCCAGCTCGTGATCGCGGCTTCCGATCCCGCCCGGCACCGCGCGGCTCCATCCGAGCGTGTAGTCGACCGAAAAGTCGGCCGCCTCACCCGTTCCGTTCCAGCCGGTCCGGAACGTCAGTCGTTCGGTGCCGCTCCACTCCCCGGCGTCCACTCGGATCGGACGCCGCCAATCCACCTGCGCCGACCACGAGGGGAGGATCATCGCCCCGGCGTTCAAAGACAGACTCGTATTTCGACTCGTGTCCTCTTGGGTGTAGCTCCATGAGTAGCCGTCGTTCCAGGAGATGTTCACGTCCAGCCGGTCGGCGAACAGCCGGTCGCTTAGCGAGAACCGATACGAGGCGACGGTCGAATCGAGTCCGTCGTGGTCGAGGACGTCATTGGACGTGTCCACGTGGGCGCTCGCGGTGAGAACGGGGCCGAACGTCCACCGTAGGGACACGTCGTTCACCGCACCGCTCTCGGGAGCCCCGCTCAACCGGCCGCTGATGTCGTACTCGTGAGAGAACGTCACTTCGGCCTCGTCGCTGAGCTCCCACGTCGCAGCGAGATTCCAACCGGTCGAATCGTTTCGTGCCGTGCTTCCGATCGCTCGGTACGACGGAGAGACGTTCTCAAACGACCCCGACAGCGCAAGCCCGTCCGCCGTGCTACGGAATGACGCCCGCTCGACGAACCCCTCCCATGTGTGCTCCTCGGCGACGGCGTCGACGAACGCGTACGGGTCGCGGCCGTCAATACCGGTTTCGCCCGACGCGTACGCGGCGACCGACTCGCCGCACGCGAAGATCGTCAGGTCGTACGCCGCGTCGGCGCGGGTCCCGACCCAGACCACATCGCCGTCCGCTTCCAGCGCCGTCACCGTCGCGTCGGCAAGGATCGTCTCTCCGTCGGCCGCACGGACCAACCCCGCCTCACTGCCGTAGACGACCGATTCTCCGACCACCTCGACAGCGAGGACCTCCTCCCCCAGCAGCAGCCAACCGGTCCCGATCCCGTCCCGATACGTTCGCAGACCGCGGTCCGACGCGACGTAGAGCGTGCCGTCGGAGAGGCAGAGATCTTGGACATCGATTCCCGCGCTTCCCTGCATCTGCAGCCACTCCTCGGTGACGAGGGAGTATCGGTAGAGACCGTCCTCCGTTCCGACGAACAGCGCCTCCTCGTCGCCGACCAGCGCCGTGACCTCGGGCAGATCGACCTCGTCCTCGTACCGCGTCCATCCTTCCGTTTCCTCAATCTGGTCCACGACGACGGAAACCAGACCGTCGTCGGTCCCGACCCACAGGGTTCCATCCGTGTAGTACAGCGCTGTGACCGACGAGCTCGGCAGCTCCTCGTCGTCTTCGTCGGCGTAGTAGTTGGTCCAGTTGCCGACGCGATCCAGCGGGGACAGACCGTCCAGCGACACGACCGTCAACCCGGAATTCGTCCCGGCGAAGAGGGTTTCGTCCCCGACCGCGAGCGCGCGGACCGATCTTCCGGCCAACCCGTGGGAGGTGCCGTAGTAAAACCACTCGCCGGATCGCTCCACCGTCAGACCGCTCCGGTGGCCGAAGAAGACGTACTCGGCGGTGGCGGCAATCGCCATGATCTCGTTCGGCCGGTTGATCCGTTCGTTGTCGTCGAACGGGAAGCGATCGTTGCTGTATGCAACCAGGAAATCCGCTCCGAACCCGTCCAGCGTGACGCTCCCGGACACACCGGCAAGGGTGTGCCGATTCGGCATCGTTTCGACGGAATCCGGATCGCTCACCGACCCCGGATCCTCCGCCGATTGGATCAGCCCGCCGTGGATCGTCAGCTGCTCGGAGACCGGCCACTCCATCGTCAGTCCGTAGAAGTACGAGGCGTAGTCCGCTGACGTTCCGAAGATCCCGCTGCTGAATCGCTCGTAGTCCACCTGAATGACGTCCGTGTCCTCGACCTCCACAAGCAGGACCAGCATCCCGATCTCGTAGTCGATCATGTAACCGACATCGCGCTCGAGCACCACGCCGTTCAACGCCACCCGCTCGCTGTCCGGGATGATCGACAGGCCGAGCATGAACACGCTTGTCACGGCATACTCGAACGTCACGTAGACGGCACTCTCGTCCGTGAAGAACGCCTCGGGGAAGCTGAGCTCGAGGATTCCCTCTTCCTCGTAGACCTCCACGTTGTAGTCGTCATCATAGGGAGGATTGTCGATCGATTCGTATGTCTCGCCACCGTCGAAGCTGATCTCGACACTCCACGAATCCGTCACCACGTTGTCTCGGCCCAAGTCGTAATAACGGTGCCGAAGAGGATCGAGAATCGGGTGTTCCTCGTCATCGACCGCGAGCAACACGTGTGCAGCGACCGCGTCCAGAAACGCAAGCTCGTACGACGTGTTGTAGCTGAACGGATACTCTTTCTCGTCCTCGTCCGTCGTATCGACCTCTTCGTTGTAGAGATCGATCGCCTCTTCCACACGATCCCGCACGAGCTCGATCGCCTCATCGTCCAGCAACAGGATCTGCTCCCCGTCGTCGTTCTCGATGACTCGATACTCCCAGTCCTCCAACTCGAATTCGGGATTCAAGGTCAAGATTTCCCAAAGGTAGTCCACGCCGTATTGGGCGAACACGGCTTTCAGGGCGGCGGACAGATCGAACGACAAGCGAACCTCGCTGAACTCCTCCACGTAGAGAACGGTGAGTTCGAACGCCTGCAGGCCGTCGATGTGCGTCTCGTAACCGGAGACCTTCGTCGGATCGTCGATCGAATACGCGGAATACGTGATCTCCTCTTCGGCCTTTTCCCCGATGTACGTCTTCGTTTCCGAAACACCTTCGAGCTTCGATGCGATCCCGGTGATGGTCGCGTTCCCGAGCGTGTACTCGAGCTGGAGTCCCTTCATCTTTCTGCTGTAGGACGTCAGGCCGCCGACACCCTGCGCGAAGAAGTCACCGAGAACACCATCGAGTCGTTCCGTGTCGAGGAAGATCGCGAGAGACTGCAGGCTGTCGTCCTCCTGGTCGTTGAAATGCGCCTCGACGGTCAGGATCGAGAGCGCCTCCGCGCTGATGTCGACGGCCAGCGTCTGGTCGAGCGATAGCTGCCCGACCGACAGTCCCGACACGGCAAGTCCCAGCGCGTCCCCCAGTCCGTACTGCAGCGTCCACGTCTTGCGCCCGTCCAGCTGGACGGCATACGAATCCTCCTCTTGCCCCCAAGCAGCAACCGCCGAGCAGACGAGGAAGCAGACGAGGAGACACGACACGAATCGACTGGCGGTTGTCGGCACGATGACGTTTCTCCTATCTAGAATCGGAACGTGAACGAAACGCGATGGCTGTCTCCCAGGTCGCTCCGCATCGCGTAGGCCCAGTCGAATTGCAGACTCGCGAACCGGACGGACAGTCCGAACGTCGGCCCGCGACCGTCGAACCCGACCCGCGCCCCCAGGCCGCCGATCCACGCCTCCAGACCCGCTGCCAACGTCGGTGAAGCCGCGAACAACCCCGACGCCTCGAACGACCCGCTCCACAGCACGTCCGCCGACGGGGACAGGGTCACCGCCGCCCCCAGCCGCATCGACGGCTCCCATTCCTCGTCGGAGCCAGTGTCGTACGTCACCGGCTCGGACACGGCGCCCTCGACCATCAGGCCGACCCGGATCGACCCCGTCTCGACGAGGATCATCGGATCGACCGCCCAGCCGCTTCCGTCAGTCGGAGACGAGACCCGAAGCAGGCGGCCGCGAACGCCGAGCGCGACCGGTCCGATCGGAACGCCGAGCGACACAACGAGCCCTTGGCTCGCGTAGCGGAACGATCCCTCATCGGTCGGAATCGCACCCGAGTCGAGCAGGAACGCGTTGACGCCGAAGTACGGCATCGCGAGACCGATGACGCCGTGGACGATCCCCCCGAAACCGCTCGCCAGCAACGACGTGATCCCGATCCCCTCGTACCGGCCGAGCGCCGCGGGGCTGTACAGGACCGCGCCCTCGTCATCGGCGAGCGCCAGGAACGCGCCGCCCATCCCGAGACCCCGCCCGGACGATCCGAGCGAGAAGATCGCTCCCACGCCTTCGTCGGCCGCTCCCGGAACGGCGATGGCCACGATCAGCGCCGCCAATGCCAGGTTCGCTTTCCACCGCGTCATCGGGCGATCACCAGCCTCCCGACGTCCGACACCCCTCGATCGGTCACCAAAACGTACAGGTACAGCCCGGAAGCGAGGAGCTCGCCACGGTTGGTCCTCAGCGTCCACGTCACGTTCCCTCCGCCGGAGTCGACCGGCGTTTCGTAGACAAGCGCCCCGGATACGTCGTAGATTCGGAGCGTTGCCGTCGTCGTCCCCGCCGGGACGGAGTACTCGAACTGGGCCACCCCGCTCACCGGATTCGCGGCGAGCTCGATGACCGGTACCTCAGTCTCCGGCGGCGGTTCCGGCCCCAACTCGATGACCTCCTGCACCGCCGCGGCCACGTCGAGCTTTCCCCATCCCCACAGCGAGTTCGGGACCGAGCCGGTGCGTCCGTCCTGCGTCGCCGTCGACGTCAGAATGCTGCGGATCTCCGTCGGCGTCAGGTCCGGGTCAACGGAGAACATCAACGCGATCGCGCCGGCGACGTGCGGCGCCGCCATGCTGGTCCCCAGCTCCATCGTGTGCACGCCGTCCGGATGGACGAACGTCGATTGCCAACCGGCGTCCTCGGAGAGCGCGGCACAGATCCACGCGCCCGGCGCGGCGACCTCCGGCTTCACCCGACCGTCCCGCGTCGGTCCCCGGCTGGAGAAGTACGCAAGCGTTCCGACCGTGTATTGCGACGTGTAGTCCTGATCCCCGCCTTGAGAAGGCCACGTCGCCTTCGTCGTATACGCCCCCACGGTGATGACGTTGTCGGCGTTCCCGGGCTCGTCGACCGTCGAAGTCGAGTTCCCACCGACCAGCGTCGCCGTCCCGCTCGTGACCCAGGCGTCGAACCGTCCTCCGCCGCTTGCGTCGCTGATCGCGATCCGCCAATCGGCAAGGCTGCCGAGTCCGTAGATCCGCACGAACGCCTCGTTGTCTCCGTTGTTCGGGTTCACTCCGGCCCACGCGTTGTCGACCCGCAAGGCACCCGCCGACGTCGAGATCACTCCGGTCTCGGTGCCCCACGGCACCGCGATCGCCGATTCCCCCGGCGGCGTGATCGTGACGGTGAACCGCGACGTACCCGGGTACCAGATACTGAGCTCGACCTGCGTGTCCTTCGGATCGATCTCGTACGCCATCGACCCGCCGGCCAACGTGGCCGACGCGTGGATCGATTGGTCGCCCTCGTTCCCGGCCGACACGGCGATCGCACGTCCCGCCCCCGCCGCCAGCTCGTCGAGCCCCTGTTCGAACACGCTCGTTCCGTCGTGCGGCCCGTCGTGCCCGCCCAGACTGAGGTTGACAACCGCCGGAAGACCGTAGGAATCAGCCAGTTCGAAGATGTACTCCACCCCGGACAGGATGTCGGATGTGTAGAACGTCGTCTTGACCATCACCAGCAGAGCTTCCGGGGCGACGCCGACAAACCCGTACGCCGACGCTGAGCCGTCCCCCGCCGCGACGCTCATGACGTGCGTCCCGTGCCCGTCGATGTCCGACTGCCTCACGGTCCCCGCGTCCGACCCGTACCCCCCCGCCAGATCGTCCTCGATCTCCTCCCGCATGTATCGAACGCCGAACACGCCGAACGTCTGATCCCAGATCGCCAGGATCCTGGACGACTCCTCGGAGCCGTCTCCGTTCGCGTCGTAGCGAAAGTCGAGATGCGTGTAGTCGATCCCGGTGTCGACGGCTCCGACGATGACGCCCTCGCCGAGCACCGCGGGGCTGAGGCCGTGTACGTCGTCCGCCCCGATCGCCGGGACACTGACGTCGAGATGCGGCGCCGTCTTCCACTCCGGCTCCACGTACACGACGTCCTCGTCCTCGATCAGCCGCACGAGTTCGTCCACTGTGACGTCCATGCTGACGACGGTACCGGTGCTGCCGCCAACCTCCACTCCGGCGACCGTCGTTCCGATCAACGGCCGTGCGAGCTTCACGAGCACACCGACGCGTTCTTCCGTGGTGTCGGACGCCTCGCCGAGAGCGTACCGCTCCGGGTCGAGCTGCGATCGGA
This sequence comes from uncultured Thermotogae bacterium, assembly GCA_964523545.1. Classification (GTDB taxonomy): domain Bacteria; phylum Bipolaricaulota; class Bipolaricaulia; order UBA7950; family UBA9294; genus JANQEA01. The sequence goes on along the minus strand of CAZFZM010000029.1, from coordinate 6,065 downwards.
TCGAGACGGGCGCCTGCTCCGTTCTCGCGGCGTCGATCACCAGGAACCGAAGCGCCGGATCCAACCGATCCAATCCGGCCGCATCCTCCGCAGCCGTCCCACCGAACCCCCAAAGACCGAGACAAAGAATACAGGCGATCCCAATGACGGGCTGTTTCACACGTTCCCCCTCAGGACAAGCTGAAGACGCATTGTAGCACATCCGTTTCGCGCCCCACAACGACGATTCGTACGGCGCGCGCCGCCCGGTGCGGGTGATCCCTTTACAGGGCGAGGATTGCTGTGGTATCATCCGCAAGGCAAATCAGGTCAGGACTTCCGGAGCATGGCGAGCCGCCTCCCCGACGCCCGGGCCCCGCCGTTCGGGGCTCGATCGAGGAGACCGGCTCGGCGGAGGGCAGAATGCAGACCGAGCAAAAGGGTCCGGCGCAGGGCGTGGCCGACAGCGACGAGATGGTCACCAACTACAAGCAGGCGCTCGAGCGCGCGATCGCCCGCCTTCCGGTGAAGAACGGCGTCGTCGACATCGACGCCATCTGGATCGAGACGTCGATCCCATACGATCTCCTCCGCAAGCTGCTGCAGCGAAACGATCTGCAGCTCCCCGAGAACGTCGAGCGGATCAACCTGAAATCGCGCGTGCGGAAGGGAGAGCGACGTGCCTCGAAGCGGCGAAGAAGGCGTTAAGTTCGGAACTTCCGGCTTTCGGGGGCGCTGGGGGATCGAGTACACCGAACCGGTCGTCCGCGACATCGTGCAGGCGATCTGCGACTACCTCGCCGAGGAGGCCCTCTCCGGCCGGACCGTGGTCATCGGATACGACAGCCGCGAACACGCCGACGTCGCTGCTCGCTGGTGCGCTGACGTCGTCCTCCAGAACGGTTTCGCGGTTCACCTCACGTCGCGCGACACGCCGACCCCCGCGCTGGCCTACTACGCCGGTGAGGCCCTGGGAGACGAGGCGGCCGGAATCATCAACTGCACGTCGAGTCACAACCCGATCGACTGGCAGGGGATCAAGTTCTCGCTGCACGACGGATCGATCTCGCCGCCCCGCACGACCGATTTCATCGCCGACCGGGCGACGGCGTACCGCCGCGGCGAGCGCGCCTGGACCCCGCGGGACCTCACCGACGAGGCTCGGGCACGCCTGACCGAGTTCGACCCCCGCGAGGCCTACTGCCGCTGGCTCCTGGAGAGCGGCGTGGCCGACTGCCGGATTCCGCTCGACCACGAACGGATACGGAGCCATTTCGCCGACAAGCTGATCGTCGTCGACGAGATGCACGGCACCGGCCGCGACTACCTGCGCACTGTTCTGGACCGGATCGGCGTGCCGTATCGGGTGATCCACGGCGAGCGGGACCCTCGCCTGGGAGGGCTGCACTCCGCCAACCCGGAGGAACCGCACATCCAGGGGCTCAAGGACGCCGTGGAGGAGACGGGCGCCGCCATCGGGGTCGCCCTGGACACCGACGCGGACCGGTACGGGATCGTCGACGTCGGCGGTGCCTACGTCGAACCGAACTACGTGCTCGCGATGCTGACGCGCTACCTCGGCGTCGACCGCCGGCTCGACGGACGCGTCGCGACCACCTACGTGACGACGCACATCATCGACCGGATCGCCGCCGACATCCCGGACAACGAGCCGTTCCGCCCCGCACCCGGCGCCCTCCCGATGCACTTTCGCGATCCCGGCTACGAGGTCGTCCGCGGCGATCCGAGCGAGATCGCGACGCGAAACGTGTTCAACGTTCTCACCGGGCTGAAGTACATCATCCAGGTGCCGCAGATGGATCGAGACTACACGCTCCTCGACGACCCGCCCTCCGACTGGCGGTGTCGGCTGTTGATCGGCGGAGAGCAGGCGTCCGGCCTGACGACGAAGGGGCACGTCCTGGACAAGGACGGCATCTGGGCGGACCTCCTCGTCCTCGACATGGTCGCGTACTACGGAAAGACGCTTCAGGAGATCTGGGAGGACACGCAGCGGATCTACGGCCGGTCGATCACCGCCCCGCTCAACCTTTCCATCCCGGTAGAGAAGAAGGCCTCGTTCATCGATGGATTCCTCGCCTCCGCGCGCGACGACGGCCGCCTGGCCGGAATGCGCGTCATCTACGCCGGCGGGATTCCCGGCCGCTACGCCGAGCTGAAGCTCGAGGACGGCCGTGGTGGCATCGACAACTACGTTCACGTTCGGCCCTCCGGCACCGAGCCGCTCGTCCGCGCCTACCTGGAGGCGGCCACCCGGGCGACGCTCGACGCGCTCCGTGCCGACGTGGAGGGTCGCATCGAACGCCTAGGCTCGTAGCCTTACCGGGCCGGCAAACATTGGATCGGTTTTCGCCCGCGCGTTCATCGGCTATCATCCGTTCAATCCACAACAGAGGATCGGTACCATGACCAAGAACGAGAGGCCCGAGGCGTACGATTTCGCCGCCATCGAAGAGCGATGGCGCGACTTCTGGTCGGAACGGGGATTCTTCCGGGTCGACACCACGTCCCGAGAGAACACGTTCTACTACCTGAACATGTTCCCCTATCCCTCGGGCTACCTACACGTCGGACACGGTCGCAACTACATCATCGGCGACCTGATCACCCGCGTGAAGATCATGCGTGGCCTGCAGGTCCTCAACCCGATGGGGTGGGACGCGTTCGGTCTGCCGGCCGAGAACGCCGCCATCGAGAATCAGACGCATCCTTGGACCTACACCAAGGGGAACATCGAGAAGTCGAAGGAGCAGTTCCGCGCCTGGGGCGTCCAGTTCGATTGGGATCGCGAGGTCACCACCTGTCTTCCCGACTACTACCGGTGGACGCAGTGGCTCTTCCTCGAGCTGTACAAGAACGGACTCGCGTACAAGAAGAAGGCGACGGTCAACTACTGCCCGAGCTGCGACACGGTCCTGGCGAACGAGCAGATCGTCGCCGGCGCGTGCGAGCGGTGCGGCACGCCGTCGGAGAAGAAGGAGCTCGAGCAGTGGTTCTTCAAGATCACCGACTACGCCGACAGGCTCCTGAACGACCTCGACCAGCTGACCGAGTGGCCGGAGAACGTCGTCAAGATGCAGGAGAACTGGATCGGACGGAGCGAGGGCGCCGAGGTCGTCTTTCGCACCGAGACCGGCGATCCGATCCCCGTGTTCACCACGCGGCCGGACACGCTGTGGGGGGCGACGTTCATGGTCCTCGCGCCGGAGCATCCCCTGGTCGAGAGGCTGACGACCGACGAGCACCGCGACGCCGTGACGACGTACCGGAAGCAGGCCGAGCGGGAGACGGAGATCGACCGGCTGTCGACCGAACGGGAGAAGACCGGCGTCTTCACCGGCGGCTTCGCGATCAATCCGGTCAACGAGACGCGGATCCCGGTCTGGATCGCCGACTACGTCCTGATGACCTACGGGACCGGCGCGATCATGGCCGTCCCGGCGCACGACGAACGCGACTTCGAGTTCGCGCTCAAGTTCGGCCTGCCGATCATCCCGGTGATCGAACGTACCGACGGCGTCGCCAAGAGCCTCGTGTACCCGGACTCGATGGATGCGGAGTTCGAGCACAAGCTCGAAGCTCTGAAAATCGCATTCGACCGTCGCCCCGTTGGCGAACTCGGGGACGGCTTGTTCGTCACCCTGCAAGGGGATGAGGAAATCGACAAGTTCATCGAGCTGATGCGCGAGCACCTGAACCCCGGCGACTGGAACGAGGTCGTTGGCGCACGTTGGGCATTCGTTTTCGACGACGTTGTGCTCGACATGGATAGCGTCAGCGCCGATCGGGAGATTCTCGCTCGTTGCAAAGCGATCTACCCTTCCGTATCGGCGAATCGCACGGTCATGGAAATGCTATACGGCCTTCCCTTCTACCGCGACGTGCTCTTCCACGTCGACTACGGAACGATGATTCATTCGGCCGATTTCTCAGGCACCCCGGGGAGCGAGGCGAAGGCGGCCGTCACGCGATGGCTCGAGAAGCAGGGCACCGGGAAGGGCGCGATCAACTTCCGCCTTCACGACTGGCTGATCTCGCGCCAGCGGTACTGGGGCGCGCCGATCCCGATCGTTCACTGCGACGCCTGCGGTGAGGTCCCGGTCCCCGACGATCAGCTGCCGGTTCTCCTTCCGGAGACCGAGTTCATCGGGAAGATGGGGTTGGCCGACATCCCCGGGTTTACGGAGACGACCTGTCCCTCCTGCGGTGGGCCGGCCCGTCGGGACACCGACACGATGGACACGTTCGTCGACTCGGCGTGGTACTTCCTTCGGTTCATCAACGCGCGAGACGAAAAGCACGCTTTCGTGAAGGAGGACGTCGATCATTGGCTCCCGGTCGACCAGTACGTCGGCGGCGTCGAGCACGCGATCCTTCACCTGCTGTACTCGCGGTTCGTGGTCAAGGCGCTGTACGACATCGGCCACGTCGGCTTCGAGGAGCCGTTCGCCCGGCTGTTCACGCAGGGGATGGTCTGCCTGACGGCGCACCGTTGCCCCGAGCACGGCTGGCTCTACCCGAAAGACGTCGGAGACGCGACGACTTGCCCGACGTGCGGGGTGCCGCTTGAGTCCTCGAGCTTCAAGATGTCGAAGTCGAAGCGGAACGTCGTCGACCCGACCGAGATCATCGAGACCTACGGCGCCGACACCGAGCGGCTGTACACGATGTTCATGGGGCCGCCGGACCGTGACATCGATTGGTCCGACGAGGGCATCCGCGGATCGTTCCGCTTCCTCAACCGAGTCTGGAACCTGGTCATCGGCCACGTCGACGCCCTGGCGCCGATCGGCGAGACCTCCGATCCCGGCGCGCTCGACCCGACCGGGCTCGCCCTTTGGCGCCGGTACCATCGGGCGATCAAGAAGGTGACTGAGGACATCGAAGGGCGGTTCAGCTTCAACACCGCCGTCGCCGCGATCATGGAGCTGGTCAACGATCTCGCCCCGTACGCCGCCGAAAAGCCGAATACGGCGCTCCTCCGCGAAACGATCGACGGGCTGATCCTCCTCCTCTCCCCGTTCACCCCGTTCGTTTGCGAGGAACTGTGGCGGCGGACCGGTCACGACGACGCCGTCCTGGAACAGGCGTGGCCCGGCTACAACGAGGACGCCCTCGAAGCCGAGACGCTCGAGATCCCGGTGCAGGTGAACGGAAAGCTGAGGGCCCGCGTCACCGTTCCGGCCGACGTCGCCGAGGACGCCGAGGCGTTGAAGGAGGCGGCGCTCGCCCACGAGCGAATACGGGCGAACCTGGAGGGGAAGGAGCTCGTCAAGGCGATCGCCGTCCCGGGCAAGATGGTCTCCCTCGTGGTGAAGTAGCGATGTCTATGAAGCGCCCGTTCGTCCAGCCAGGCGGCGCAATCCTGCTGGACAGAGACGGCGTGATCAGCGAGCAGACGGCCTTCGTCAACCGACCCGAAGAACTCGTCCTCGTCGACGGGGCGACCGAAGCGATCGCGCGGTTGAACCGGGCCGGCCTGCCCGTCGCCGTGATCACCAACCAGGGCGGGATCGCGATGGGCTACCTGACGGAGGACGATCTCGCCGCCATCCACGAACGCCTGAAGCAGCTCCTCGCCGAGGGCGGGGCGCACGTCGACGGGATCTACTACTGCCCGCACCACGCCCGGGCGACCGTCCCCGCCTACGCCGTCGACTGCTCGTGCCGGAAGCCGAACATCGGAATGCTGGAGCAGGCACGCGACGAGCTGGGGATCGATCTGAGCAAGTCGGTCCTCGTTGGAGACGCCACGACCGACATCCTCGCCGGGATCCGGGCCGGTTGCGCAACGATCCTCGTCGAAACCGGCTTCGGCGGGAAGAACGGGAAGGCGGAAGCGACACCCGACGCCGTCGTCGCCGATCTGCCAGCCGCGGTCGATCTGATCCTCGCGGACTCGGATTCTTGAACGGATCTCGATGCCGCTCCGAACCACGGACTCCGTCCATTGCGGCCGTTCTCCCCGACCGGGTAGAATGGCGTCCACATCGGGGCCTTAGCTCAGCTGGGAGAGCGCTTGCATGGCATGCAAGAGGTCAGGGGTTCGAGTCCCCTAGGCTCCA
>CAZFZM010000028.1:0-25578 GCA_964523545.1 uncultured Thermotogae bacterium | reverse complement strand
AACCGCGTGACGTGCGGCTAGCCGTTCTCCGGTGCGCTCGGTGCCCACGCCTAGGGGAGCGCCTCGGTCTCATTCCGCCTACGGGTTGTGCAAGAACTCGGTCGGCGTGAGGATCGGGACGTCCACGTTCGAGCGGCCGTCGAGGAGGTCGTCGTCCTGGGTGATCAGCGTCGCCCCGGCGGCGTAGGCGAGCGCGCCGAACACCCGATCGTCCGGATCGTCGACGTGGCCGAACCAGTTCGGATTGACCCGGTCCCGGTGGCGGTTCTCCTCGCGGAAGAGATCGGCGAACGGCTTCCACGAGATCGGCGGGATTCGGTCGAGGATTCTCCGGGTCTCGCGGCGCGTCGCCTCGTTCCAAATCAACCGGAGTCGTCCTTCACGCACGGCCTCGATGATCCGAGCCGCGGAGCTCCGCGGATTGAACGCCGCGGCGACGAAGACGTTCGTGTCGAGCACGACAAGGGGAGCGTCCGCACGCCTACCGGCTCCGATCGCGGTCATGAGCGGAGCGTAGGGGGCAACGCGAAGCCGGGCAAGATCGGCGGCCGTTCGCCTCGTGTCGGCCCGTGTAAGCCGAGGCCCTGCCTACTTGAGGTTGGCGATGAAGTCATCGATCGGGACGGCGGAGAGGGTCTGGATCTTCACGCTTCCGCGCGAACTGAGCTCGACCGAGACGCGGGTGATCGCCGTGAGGTCGGGTGCCTCGACGACGGAGACAAAGTCGTAGGCCCCGAGGGTCGCGTACTGGTGGACGACGTGCGCCCCGAACTCCTCGATCTCCTGATTGACCTCCTTGATCCGATCCGGATGTTCCTTGATCGTCCCGGCGCCGGTGTCGGTCAGTCGACTGAGGAGGATGTAGGTCGGCATGCGAGTCACCTCCTTCGCCTGAGGGGTGCTCCACCATAGCGGGACTGTCGGGTGCCAGCAACTACCGATCGGAGGCCGCCGTCTCGAGACATTCGATCCCATAGGATGCCTTGAGTTACGCGACTTGTTCGGTGAACCCATTGCGATACACTTGAAAGGATCGACACAAGAGGAGGAAGGTACTGTGCGCGCATTGCGGTGGATGATTGTTGCAGCAATCCCAATTCTTGTCCTTGGTGCGGCCGGGTTGTCTCAAGACTCGATCGAGCTCGTGCTGGAGAGAGTGGAGAGGGCTTCCGGCTCCGCGATGAGCGACACGGTCGTTCTGCTCGACGCTGGTAGAACGACCGTCTACCCAGACGGACGGCGGGAGTACATCGGCCACGAGCAGATCCTGCTCCTCACATGGGAGGCGATTGACGGCTACGGCCAGGTCGAGATCCCCTACAGCGAGGACTTGGAGGAGTTCACGCTCGTCTACGGGCGAACGATTCTCCCGTCGGGCGAGGTCGTTGAGCTCGACGAGGCCGGGATCCGCGTTTCGAGCTACACGGAAGGGGGTGGTGAGGAGGCGTACAGCGAGTTGAAAACGGTCACGCTGAGCATGCCTTCGCTCCGGCCGGGGGTCGTCATCGACTACGAGTACGCGCTTCGCGACGAAGTGCCGGTGATCGACGGCGAGTTCTTCGATTACTGGTATTTCGAGTGGTGGGATCCCGTTCAGTTGTCCGAGTACGTCCTCGACGTACCGAATGAGCTCGACTTCGAATGGCTGGTCGGCCGCCGCGTTCTCGAGCCGGAGATTCAGAGCTCGTCAGAGCGGATGGTCTATACGTTCCGGATCGAGGACGTCGAGCCACTGCAGTACGAGGTCAGCATGCCGAGCGAGATGGCGGTCGAGTCGTTCGTCGCGGCGTCGTCGGTCGGGACGTGGGACGACATTGCCGCGTGGTGGTGGGAGCTGGCGGAGGACAAGATGACCGTGTCGCCGGAGATTGCTGAAGAGGCCGCCGCGCGGACCGTCGACGCCGCCACGGACGAGGAGAGGATCTCGCGGCTGTACGACTTCGTCGCGCGGGAGGTTCGGTACGTGGCGCTCCGCTTGGGAGCCAGCGGGTACGAGCCCAGGCCGGCCGCAGACACCCTCGCCACTCGGTATGGCGACTGCAAGGATCAGGCGGTGCTGCTCGTCGCTCTGCTCGACAGCGTGGACATCGAGGCCTATCCCGTGTTGATCAACTACGAGCTGGGGTACGACATCGACTGGTCGATGCCGCCGACCCCGCTCCTGTTCGACCATGTGGTCGTAGCGGTTCCAATACCCGGGGGTGGCTGGCGGTTTCTCGATCCGACCTGTTCGCTGTGCACCGTGGAGTTCACCGACGAACTCCTTCGCGGCCGCCGGGCGCTCGTCGTCTCGGAGGATCCGTCGCGGCTTAGTGCCCGGGTCGATACTGCCGCACCCATCGCATCGGAAAGCGTCGTTCGATGCACGCTAACCGGCTCGCTGGAGTCGGACGATCTCCTCGAGCTGAGCGCAGCGATCGAGACCTCCGGGGACATGGACATCCAGTACCGGGACGTCCTGCTGTACTACCGGCCCTCGGAACGGGCGGATCTGTTCGCTGCGCTGGTGGACTTCGCGATCCCACAGGCGTTCTTGATCGACTACGACCACTCGGACCTGAACGACACGCACGCGCCGGTGACTGTCGCGCTGGATCTGGAGAAGGAGCGTGCCGTGCGGTGGATTTCGGGAGGGCTCGGACTGCTCTCGCTGCCGTACGGTCCGGCGTTTCCGTTTCCGGACGATTTCGCCGGTGACATCGTTCTGTCGGAGAGGACGTACCCCCTGCTCACTCTCGTGATGCGGATCGAGCTGATGGCACGCATCGATCTGATCGACCGAGGGGTGGCGGAGCTTCCGGAGGACGTGAACGTCGAAAACGAGGTCGGCACGTTCACTGCGACCTACGGGATCGACGGCCGATCCATCGTCTACAAAAGGACGTTGCAGATCGACCTGCCAGCGGTCAGCCCGGAGCAGTACCCGCTCTACCAGGAGTTGATCCGCGCGATGGTGGAGGACGCGGAGGCGTTGGCCGTCCTCGAGGAGTAACGGTAGCACCTACGAAGGGCGCGGGCCGAACAGGGCGGTCCCGATGCGGACCATCGTCGCACCCTCTTCGATCGCGATCCGGAAGGAATCGCTCATCCCCATCGAGAGGACCCGCATCTCGACGTTCGGGATCCGGAGTCCGGCGATCTCGTCGAACAGGCGTTTCGTCTCGGCGAAGAACGGGCGGATCTCCTCCGGATCGTCGACGAGAGGCCCCATCGTCATCAGCCCCTCGATTCGGATCGATGGGGTCTCGGCGATCTTGCGGATCAGGTCGGCGGCCTCTTCCGGGAGGACTCCGGACTTCTGCGGTTCCCGGGCGGAGTTGACCTCGATCAGGATCGGTAGAACGCGGCCGATCTTCGCCACTTCCCGGTCGATCGCCTCGGCGAGGCGGACCGAGTCGACGGTCTCGATCGTATCGAACAGCCGGACGGCGGCCTTCGCCTTGTTCCGCTGCAGGTGTCCGATCATATGTGCCGCGAACTGACTGGCCTCAATATGCCCAGTCAGTTCGTCGGAGAACGCTGCGCGTTCTCCTGGCTGGATAACCGCTTCGGGCCGTCCTAGTGCTTCAAGGGATGAAGCGGCTTCCTGGACGTAGTTATAGCCGATGATGCGAATTCCAGCTTCGATCGCGGCGCGGATCTCGTCGACGGATCGTGTCTTGGCGGCGGCGAGGACGGAGACGTGGGGAGGGATCTCCGCGAGAACCTTCCTCACTCGATCGGCGATCATCCTGTGGCCTCCTTCCGTTCCGAGTCTTCGACAGCGGCGTGCCACGCATCGTACTTCTCCGCCAGGGCGCGCTGCAGTTTCCGGTGCTCGCTCCCGAGGGCGGCGATCCGGCTTCCGTCTCTCGCGGTGCTCGCCGCGACGAGATCGCTTTCGACCCGTTCGAGTTGCCCCTCGAGGTCCTCGATCGCCGACTCCAGCTCACGAAGCGCCTGTTGGTGGGCGCGCGTCCGCTCGACCTTCGTTGTGCCTTGCTTTCTTGGCCTTGGCGTCTCGGTCCGCTTGTGCGGTCGCGCGTCGTCCTCTTCACTGTTTGTCGCCTCCAGCCTGCGACGGCGGTGCTCGGCGTACCCGGAGGTGTGGGCGGTCATCCCGCCGTCCTCGATCAGCCAGACCTGCGTCGTGACCGCTTCGAGGAGGGCGCGATCGTGGGAGACGAGAAGGACGGTCCCCTCGTAGTCGAGGAGAGCCCGCTCGAGGATCTCCTGGCTGGCGAGGTCGAGGTGGTTCGTCGGTTCGTCGAGCAACAGCAGGTTCCCCTCGATCAGCGCGAGGAGCGCGAGCGAGACGCGGCTTCTCTCCCCGCCGGAGAGGGCCTGGGTCTTCTTCGTCACCTCGTCGCCGGAGAACAGAAACCGCCCGAGCAGCCCGCGTGCCTCGCTGATCGTCAACGAGGCGCGCGCGAGGATCGCTTCGAGGACGGTGTGCGTCCCGTGAAGGCCTTCCTGGGTCTGGCTGTAGGTGGCGGGATGCACGTTGTGTCCAAGCTCGACCGTGCCGCCGACCGGCGCGTGCTCCTGCGTGATCGTCCGCAGGAGCGTCGTCTTGCCGCAGCCGTTCGGCCCGATGATCGCGACCTTCTCCCCTCGCTGGAGGTCGAGATCGGGACAGGTGAAGAGCGGTCGATCGAAGCCGATCGTCAGATCTCGAAGCGAGAGGACCCGCTTCCCGCTCGGTCGCCCGATCGGGATGCGCAGGGAGATCCGCTTGGCTTCCCGGGGCTCTTCGATCCGCTCCCTCTCGATCCGCTCGAGCTTCCGCTCGCGGTCCTTGGCCTGGCGATGCTTCTGCCCCGCCTTGTGGCGGCGAACGAAGTCCTTGTACCGTTCGATCGTCTCTTCCTGCTTTCGGTAGAGCTCGATCTGCCTCTGCCACTCTGCGTCGCGGAGGGTTCGCGATGCCCCGTAGCCGACGCGGTACGTCGCGACCCGACCGAACGCGATCTCCCAGGTTTGGTTCGAGGCCCGATCGAGGAGGTGGCGATCGTGCGACACGAGAACGAGGGCGCCGGGGAATCGGAGAAGCCGTTCCTCGAGCCAGTCGAGGGCGGCGAAATCGAGGTGGTTCGTCGGCTCGTCGAGAAGGAGGACGTCCGGCTCTTCGAGCAGGGTGCGAGCGAGGGCGGCGCGAGCCTCCTCACCGCCGGAGAGGAGGTCGACCGGCTTGTCGTACTCCGCTTCGCCGAATCCGACACCGGAGAGCGCAGCGCGGACTTTCGCCTCGATCTCATACCCGCCGCCGTCGGCGAAGCGATGAAGGAGTTCGTCGTAGCGGTGCAGCGTCTCGTCGTCAACACCGTCCGCGATCGACGCCTCGAGCCGTCTGAGCTCCCGCTCGACGGCGCGGTCGTCGGCGAACGCCCGCTCGACCGCGTCCCAGACCGAGCCGCCCTCTTCGAGTCGAGCCGTCTGAGGCAGGTGGCCGATCCGGACCTCCCCGACGGAGCGGACCTCGCCTTCGGTCGGTTCTTCGGCGCCGGCGATCATTCGGAGGAGCGTCGACTTTCCGACGCCGTTGTCGCCGATCAAGGCGATCCGGTCTCCGCGAGAGATCTGGGCGGAGAACGGGTCGAACAGAGCGTCCGCCCCGAAGGCCTTGCTCAGTCGATCGATCTGAAGCAGCGACATGGTTCGATGGTACGGAAAGCGTCTCGGGCGTGAAAGACGCGGCTTCTCTCCGTTCGGCCGGTGTGTTAGCATGCGTCCGGTGAGCCCGATGCACGAGGCGATGCTATACGACAGGCTGACCAACGATCGCGTCCGGTGCCGGGTCTGCTCCCACGGATGCGTCATCGAACCGGGAGCGCGGGGCGTCTGCGCGGTGCGGGAGAACGTCGGAGGAACGCTGGTGAGCCTCGTCTACGGCCGACTGATCGCACGCGATGTCGACCCGATCGAGAAGAAACCGCTGTACCACTTCTATCCGGGGACGCGGGCCTACTCGATCGCCTCGGTCGGCTGCAACTTCACCTGCCTTCACTGCCAGAACCACTATATCTCGCAGTACCCCCGCGAGCACGCCGGGCGGGTCATCGGAGATCGGATCCCGGCCGAGGAGGTCGTCTCCGATGCGGTCGCGAACGGCTGCCGCTCGATCGCCTACACGTACACCGAGCCGACGGTGGCGATCGAATACGTCCTCGACGTGATGCGCCTCGCCAAGGACGAAGGCCTGGCCAACGCCTGGGTGTCGAACGGCTACTTCACCGAGGAGACGCTCGCGGAGATCGCCCCCTACCTCGATGCGATCAACGTGGATCTGAAGGGGATCTCCGATCGCGTCTACCACGAGATCGTCGGCGGGAACGTTCGGCCGGTCCTCGACACGATCGAACGGCTGACCGAGGCCGGCGTCTGGGTCGAGGTGACGACGCTCGTCATCCCGGGGGTGAACGACGGTGCGGACGAGCTCCGCTGGACGGCCGAGGCGATCGTCGGAGTTTCGCCCCGGATCCCGTGGCACGTCAGCCGGTTCTTCCCCGCGTACCGGCTGGCCGACCGGCCGCCGACGCCGGTCGAAACACTCGAACGGGCCGCCCGCGTCGGTCGCGAAGCGGGGCTTCGTTACGTCTACCTCGGGAACGTCCCCGGCGAGGGCGAGGAGACCCGATGCGCTGAGTGCAACGAGCGCCTCATCCTGCGGAGCGGCTACCGGATTCGTGAGAATCGGATGGTCGAAGGAGCCTGCCCGGCCTGCGGCAAGGCGGTCGACGGGGTCTGGTTCTCCGCCGGCTGAGCCGGTCGCTCACCGGCGCGTCACGTGGACGCGGCGCGCTCCCTCTTCGAGGATCTCGATCCTGACGTGTACATCGCTCAGATCGACGAGCCCATCGATCCGCTCCGGCCACTCGACCACGCTGACGCCGCGCTCCGGCGGTAGGTAAGCGTCGAGGCCGACCTCGGCGAACTCGGCGAGCGAGGAGATCCGATACGCGTCGATGTGATGAAGCGTCAGCCGGCCGGTGTACGTGCGGGCGAGGAGGTAGCTCGGAGACGTGACCACCTCGGTGATCAGGAGGCCCTTGGCGATCCCTTTGGTCAGCGTCGTCTTTCCCGAGCCTAGCGGGCCGACGAGAGAGACGAGGGATCCGTCCGTCAGAACTTCCGCGATCCCGATCCCGATTTCCTCCATCTCGCTCGGATCGCGGGCGATGATCGTCTTGTCCATCTACGTGCGAAGGCGAACGTCGAGCGCGCCGAGGCGGGACTCGATCCGGTCGACGATCCCGTCGACCTCCGGATCGGTCAGGGTCCGGTCCGCGGCGCGAAAGGCAAGCTCGTAGGTGAGACTCTTCCGCCCTTCGCCGACCTGTTCGCCCTCGTAGAGGTCGTACAGCAACGCCGTCTCGACCTCCGGCTCCATCAGGATCGCCTCGCGGACCTCCGCCTCCGCGAGCCCGGACGGGGCAGAGACGGAGAGGTCCCGTTTCGACGCCGGGAACTGAGGCAGCTTGGAGTAGGCGTGCGGATCGTCGGCGTGGACCATCAGCTCGGGCGCGTCGAACTCGAAGACGAGAACCGTCGTCGGGACGGCGAAACGCTTGCACACGATCGGAGACAGCTCGCCGAGGAGCCCGATCGACCGTCCGTTGCGAACGAATCGTGCGGCGCGTCCGGGATGGAGATACGAGGGGAGATCCTCCGCACGGACCGCCACACCGTCGAGCCGGAGCCGCTTGAACAGGTCGTTCAGGATTCCGCGAGCGATCGGGAGGGAGACGCGCTCCTTGCCGCGAAGCGGGACCCCGGTTCGTCCGAACAGGGCGCCGCCGAGCGACTCCCGCTCGCCTCCGGACACGGAGAAGACCACGCCGACTTCGTAGACCATCCCTCCGTCGACGCCGCGGCTCAGGTTCGTCTCGACGATCGATAGGATCCCCGGGATGAGGCTCGATCGGAGCTTCGACTGCGCCACGGTCATCGGGTTTACGAGTCGAACGAGGTCGTCGTCCGGGAACCCGAGCGTCTCACGCCAGTCCCGCTTGTCGAAGCCGTCGCCGACGACCTCGCTCATCCCGAGGCCGGTCAGGACCTCGCGGATCCGGTCCTTGGCCCGCTCGGTGGAGTCCTTTCCGCCGACCAGGAGGATCGGCGTCGGCCCGACCGCCTCGAGCCGATCGTAGCCGTAGATCCGTCCTACGTCCTCGATCAGGTCGACTTCTCGCTCGAGATCGGGGCGGAAGAAAGGGATCGTTGTGACGATCTCCGATCCGTCCTCCTCGAAGCCGATCTGGAGCCGTCGGAGGACGTCGAGACACGTCGCCCGATCGAGGTCGAGCCCGAGAAGGAGCGAGGCACGTTCGGAGCGGAGCCGGACCTTCCGCGGCTCGCTCGGCGCCGGGTAGGCGTCGGAGAGCCCCCGATGGACGGCGCAACCGGTGAGCTCCTGGATCATGTGCGCGGCTCGCTCGGCGGCGAGGGTCACGCTCTCCGGATCGATCCTCCGCTCGAACCGCTGCGACGCCTCGCTCCGTAGCCCGACGGCGCGGGACGACTTACGGATCGTGTAGCCGGTGAACGACGCGATCTCGAGGAGGAGGCGGGTCGTCTCGGGACGGATCTCGCTCCGCTCCCCGCCCATCACCCCGGCGATCGCCAGACCGCCCCGTCCGTCTGCGATCATCAGGACGTCCTCGGTCAGCCGTCGATCGACGCCGTCGAGCGTCCGGAAGGTTTCCCCCGGTTCGGCGCGGCGGATGACGATCGGCTCTTCCACGAGATCGGCGTCGAACGGGTGAAGCGGGTGCCCGAGCTCGAGCATGACGTAGTTCGTCGCGTCGACGATGTTCGACAGGGTGCGCATCCCGGCCTTGATCAGGCGATGCTGCATCCGAAGCGGAGCCGGGGCGGTCGTGATCCCCTCCATCAATCGCGCGGCGTAACGGGGCGTATCGGACGGATCCTCGATCTCGATCCGGACCCGATCGGCAGCGGGGGGCAGCGTCTCCTCGACGTCGGTTGCCAGTCCGGCGAGCGGGCGGTCGAGCAAGGCCGCGACCTCGCGCGCGACCCCGTAGACGCTGGCGCAGTCCGGGCGGTTCGAAGGGACCTTGATGTCGAAGATCGTGTCGTCGTACTCGAGGAGGGTCGTCAGATCGGTTCCGACCTCGAGGTCGAGACCCGGCTCGAAGTTCCAGATACCCTCCGAACGATCTTCCAGCCGGAGCTCCTCCTTCGAGCAGATCATCCCGTTGGAGGTCGAACCGCGGATCTTCCGCCGCTCGATCTTCGTCCCGATCGGGAGCTCGCCGTCCGGGAGGACGACCGGCACGAGCGCGCCGTCGACGACGTTCGGTGCGCCGCAGACGATCTCGACCGTCTCCGAGCCGACGTCGACCGCGCAGAGCGTCAGGTGATCCGACTTGGGGAGAGGCTCGCTTGAAACGACGCGCCCGACGACCGCGTTGCGGAGCGAACCGGTCTTCTCGATCCCTTCGACCTCGAGTCCGGCGAGGGTCAGACGCTTCGCGAGCCGCGCGACCGCCTCCTCCGAAACGTCAAGATCGACGTAGTCAGCGAGCCATCGACACGGGACCTTCATGAGCCTTCCTCCCGCTACAGGGAAACCCGGACGTAGAGGACGGGCGTGCCTGCGCCCATCACCGGCGTTGCCACACCCACTTGCACCTGCAACGACAACAACCCACCCAGGGTCGAGAGATCGACGATCTGCTCGACCCCCACCTCCATATAGGGCGACGTTGTACCGAATTCATCTAGGCTTGTCCAACCGATCCCGCCGGCGACGAACAAGCGAGACCGGGTCGCATCGACCATCGCCAGGTTGAGGAGGTTGTACGGCAGCTCCGCGACGACCGGGATCTCCAAACCGAGCTTTCCGACGATCTCGTGCGCCGTCGGCGGTGGAGAGAACGAGTGGAGGCCGGTCAGCTGGAAGAGGAAAGGCGTCGGCGGATCGGCGAAACCGAAACCGAACCAGACGCTTCCCTGGAGGTACGCGCCGGGGAAGACGCGCAGCTCGTCGCTCGCGCTCGCGGTCAGACGCCCGGAGCCGTCCGCGACGACGTCGATCGACAGCTCCTGGGTGCGCGACGAGGCGAACGAAGAGTAGTTCACGACGTCGAGCCCGAAGGCGACGAAGGAGGACTCCCCCTCGTACAACCGCTCGACGCCGAAGGTCCACGAGACGTCCGGCTCCCAGAACGCCGCCGGCGACCCGGTCTCCGGCTGGTCGTAGTCGATGGTCGTCAGCGCGATCCCCCCGGTGAACCGGACCCCGTCGGCGGACGAGTACGCGGACAGCCGATGCCGCCGCCCGAGCTTGATCTCCGCCGAGGCGGATCCCTGTGCGACGGAGACGCGGAACCGGTCCAGGTACGAGAAGGTCAGGCCGCCAGTCCCCGTGTCGGCGGTCAGGATGTATGCGTCGAGCGGGTAGACCGCCTCGTTCACCCCGCCGACGACCTTCACCGGGGCGTTGTTGTTCAACCGGTCCAGATCGGGGAGGCGGTGATCGGGGTCGATCGTCGCGCGGACGACCCACGAAGGAGTTCGGAAGACCAGCTCGCCGCTCTCCGGCTCTCCCGACCACTCCTGGCGGAGGGTCGCGCCGGACTGGAGCCTCGCCTCGACCTCGACCGGCTGCGGGGTCCCGCCGGAGCGCGTTACGACGACGGTCGTCAGGTACTCCAGCCCGGAGCGTTCACGGGACGCGATCCGAATCGCGTAGTCGACGCGTCCGGGACCGAAGACCCAGGTGTCGAAGATCTCGTCGAGCGGCCGGCCGGCTTCCTCCTCGATCAGCGTCTGGAGCGTCCGGACGTCGAGCAGGTCGGCTTGCCTTTCGGCGATCGCCCTCGAGATCGCACGTTCAAACGCGTCCTCCCCGGTCGCGGCGGCGATCGCCCGGGCGACGAGATACCCCTTATCGTAAAGGCGGACGTCCGACACGTTGCTGAATCGGACGTTCTCGATCGGCTTGACCAGCGCTTCGTCGAACCCGACGTACTGCGTCATCAGATACGGGAGTTCGATGAAATGCTCGCGAAGATTGAAGTATCCGAACTGGCGCTTGACGAGTTCCTCGATGACGCCAGGGGAGCCGAAATCGAACAGGTTCGGCTCGAATGCGCCGTACCGATCCTCGTAGTACCGGACGGCGAGGTACTGGGCGAGGCCCTCCGAGAGCCACGCCTCGGCGTTCAGGTCGATCCCGGTTCCGAGGCCGACCCATTGGTGGGCGATCTCGTGGGCCAGAACGTACTCGGCGACGCGGTTGAGCGCCCCGAAGAAGAGAACGTTCCGATGGGTGAAGAACCGGCGCGACAGCCAGACGATCCCGTCGGCGGCGAAGGAGAGTCCGTTGTCGTTCGGATTCTCGACGATCGTTAGGCGGGCCCTGGGATACGGACCGTAGCGTCCCTCGTACGTCTCGAGGACGTCGCGGGCGAGGGTGGCGAAGAACCGAGCCTCCTCCTCGTGGCCCGGGAGGTAGGCGACCTCGATCGGGACCGGCCCATCGAGCGTGTAGCGGCGGTAGTCGGTCCCGATCGTCAGCCCGAGCGAACGGGCCGGCGAGTCGTACGCGATGCGGAACCGCTCCTCCGTGGCTTCTTCTTCCGGTTCCTCGAGCCGTTCCAGGACGTCGGTCCCGGCGATCAGATCGTACGGGTCGGGGACCGTGACGGTCGCTTCGATGCGGCACCACGGGAACGTCAGTGGGAACGCCGCGCGTCCGGCGTAGGCGATGCGCCCTTCCTCCTCGACGATCTCCTGCTGCGCCGGGAACAGGGTGGGACACCACCCGAATCTCCACGTCAGGATCCCGTCGGTGATCCCTTGGTCACCGATCGAGTTGCGCGGAACCTTCGTGACGAATCCGATCCTCAGCGTAACGGGCACGGCACCGTCCGGAGCGGCGTCCGGCAGATCGATCGCGAGGACCGTGTCTTCGAGCGAATACGTCTGCCATGCCGCCGGAAGGGCGAGGGTTCGGTACGGCAGTAGCGAAGCGTCGCCTTCTTCCAGCTGCTCGACGACAACGACGGTCGTTTCCGACGCCTCGAACCCGAACGGGTATCGCTCGTCGCTCGTTCTCGGTGAGAGATACGGATTCGGCTCCCGATCGAGGTTCGCGAGGAGCGAAAGGTAGACGGTCGGCCCCGTCGGGACGAGGCGGATCTCGGCGGTTCCTTCGAATCGCCGCCCCTCGGCGTCGTAGCGGACGTCGAGGACGCACGTCGGCTCGGCGGTTGACTCGGCCACCGCCGGGATGGCTAGAAGAACGACAACGAAGAGTGCAACAACGAACAGCTTCATCAGACCTCCTGTTCGCACGTCCCGCTCAGTCTTCCGTCTCTTCGGTTTTCGTCGTGCGATCGACATGGACGCGCGCCGAGGAGATCTCTCGGTCGGTCGCCCGCTCGACGAGGAGAGTCACCGGCCCGATCTCCACCTTGTCGCCCAGCTTGGCCATGGTGCCGAGGCGGTTCTGGATCAGGCCGTTGACGGTGACGCCCTCGTCCTCGGGGAGCTCCGTCACCATCGCTCTGTTCAGGTCGTGTACGGCGGTGTCGCCGGCGACGAGTGCCTCGTCTTCCGAGACGCGGTGGATGAACGCCGTCGGCGTCGGGCGGTCGTACTCGTCCTCGATCTCTCCGACGATTTCCTCGAGGATGTCCTCCAGCGTGACGATCCCGGCCATCCCGCCGAACTCGTCGATGACGACGGCCATGTGGACCTTCTGACGCTGGAACTCGCGCAGGAGGGCGTTGATCGGCTGCGTCGTCGGCGCGAAGAACGCCGGGCGGAGGAGCTTGTCGAGGGTCGTCTCGGAGTCGGAAGGATCGCAGGAGAGGAGGTCCTTCGCGTAGAGGATGCCGACGATCGCATCGGGAACCTCCTGGTAGACGGGGAAGCGCGAGTGCCCGTCCTTGGCGACGATCTGCTGAACCTCTTCCAGAGACGTGCCGAGCTCGATCGCCTGGACGTCGGGCCGCGGGATCATTACCTGCTCGGCGGTCATCTCGTCGAAATCCAGGATCCTTCGGATCATCTCGCCGTCGGCTTGATCGAGGAGGCCGCTCTCCTCGCCGGCGTCGATCAACGTTTCGATCTGCTCGTCGCTCACCCGAAACGGCTCCACCTCCGTCAGGTCGACGCCGAACAGCCTCCCGATGGAGTGCGCCGCGCCGCGGAAGAGCCAGATCAGTGGGCGGAGCAAGCGCGTCATGGCGTGGATCTGGTTGATCGTCAGCAGCGTCAGCCGCTCGGCGTTGTGCTTGGCGAAGTTCTTCGGGGTGATCTCGCCGAAGACGAGGAGCGAGACGGTCATCACGATCGTCGCAATCAGCCCCTGCACGCCCGGGGACGTACTCGGCAAGATCCGAATGACCACCAGGGTCATCAGCGAGCTGGCCATCACGTTGACGAGGTTGTTGAGAATGAGGAGCGCGGTGATCAGGTCGTTCGGCTCTTCGAGGAGATGCGTGAGGGCGCGCTTCTTCCTACCGTGTGCGTTGATCAGGTATCGGAGACGCCCCCCGGCGAGCGACGTGATCGCGGTCTCTGCGCTGGAGAAGTAGGCGGAAGCGGCGACCAAAAAAACCAGCAGCGCAAGTTGTGCGCCTATGGACACAGTCTAGTTCACCTCACGGTTCCGTATTATAGGTCCGGGGTTCCTGGGTGCAACAGACGATCGGCCGTTGCTGCGACGGAGGGAGTCCCTGTACAATGGCCGGCCTCGCGGAGGAAGAAACGTGGAACTCGACCAGCTTCAACAGATCATCCGACTGCTGAAGGCGGAGGGTCTCAGTGAGATCACCGTCTGTGAAGGGGATCAGCGGATCACTGTGAAGCAGGATCTCGCCGGGGCGGCCACTCGACCGTTCTCGCCGCCGATCCACGTCGAGCCGGGTCCGCCGGTTGAGGGCGAGGAAGAATCGGACGACACGTTCGCCGTCGCGGCTCCGCTCGTCGGGACGTTCTACCGACGGGCTTCGCCGGACGCCGATCCGTTCGTCTCGCCTGGCGACGTCGTGGATCCCGGAGACACCCTCTGCCTGATCGAGGCGATGAAAGTGATGAACGAGATCAACGCCGAGGAGGCGGGCCGAGTTCGACGGGTGCTCGCCGACGACGGCGAGGCCGTCGAGTACGGCCGACCTCTGTTCGTCTTTGAACGTCTATGAGCTTCCACACCGTCCTGATCGCCAACCGCGGCGAGATCGCTCTCCGAGTGATCGAGGCCTGCCGCGAACTCGGCCTTCGGAGCGTCTGCATCTACTCCGAGGCCGACGCTGGGATGCCGTACCTGAGCATGGCCGACGAGTCGGTCTGCGTCGGCCCGCCGGAGCCGGCGAGGAGCTATCTGAACATCCCGGCGATCGTCAGCGCGGCGGAACTGGCCGAGGCGGGCGGGATCCATCCGGGGTACGGCTTCCTCGCCGAGAACCCTCATTTCGTCGAGGTGTGCGAGGAGCACGGGCTGACGTTCATCGGACCGCCGAGACCGGTGATGGAGCTGCTCGGCGACAAGCTGGCGGCGCGGGAGACGGTCGCTGAGGCCGGTGTACCCATCCTTCCCGGCGAACGCGCGCCGACGGACCCGGCCGAGCTCCTCGCGGCCGGAGAACGGATTGGTTATCCGCTGCTGATCAAGGCGGTCTTCGGCGGCGGAGGACGCGGGATGCGCCGTGCCGCGAACCCGGACGAGCTTGTCGACAGGGCCACCGCTGCATCGGAGGAGGCGAAGGCCGCCTGTGGCGACGGGTCGCTCTACCTCGAAAAAGCGCTCACCGATCCTCGGCACATCGAGGTTCAGATCGCCGGCGACGGCAAGGGGAGCATGGTCCATCTCGGCGAGCGGGAGTGTTCGATCCAGCGTCGGCACCAGAAGCTGATCGAGGAGTCTCCGGCTCCGAGCCTGAGCGACGACGTTCGTGACCACCTGCGGGAGGCGGCGCTGTGGGCGGCTCGCGCTGTCGAGTACCGGAACGTGGGGACGGTCGAGTTCCTTCTCGCGCCGGACGGCGCCTTCTACTTCATCGAGATGAACGCGCGGATCCAGGTCGAGCACTCCGTCAGCGAGGTCGCCTGCGGCGTCAACCTGATCAAGGAGCAGATCCTTCTCGCCTCGGGGGAGCCGCTGTCGTTCGCCCAGGACCGGGTCGAGCCGCGCGGGCACGCGATCGAGTGCCGGCTGAACGCGGAGGACCCGAAGCGAGACTTCCTCCCCTCGTGCGGGACGGTCACGATCGATCAGCTCCCCGGCGGGCACGGGGTCCGACTCGACACCGCGATTCACAACGGGATGGACGTCCTCCCTTACTACGATTCGCTGGTGGCGAAGCTCGTCACGTGGGGGGCGGATCGCGAGGACGCCCGCCTCCGAATGATCACCGCGCTGGAGCGGTTCAAGCTTTCCGGCATCGAGACGACGCGCGATCTCTTGGCGGAGATTCTCGCGCGGCCCGAATTCAAGACCGGGGAATACACGACGGCCTTCCTCGAACGGCTTCTCGCCGGTTGATCGCCCCTCCGGCGATCCGTACCCTTGCCGGACCCCGTTCGATCTGAGAGGTACGCGATGTTCGAATCTCTGACGACGAAGCTGACCGATGTCTTCGCGCGCCTTCGCGGGCGCGGGAGACTGTCGGAAGAGGACGTCGCGTCGGGCTTGCGGGAGATCCGACTTGCCCTGCTGGAGGCCGATGTCCACTACAAGGTCGCCAAGGAGCTGATCGAGCGGATCCGCGCGAAGGCCGTCGGCGAGGCCGTTCTCGAGTCCCTGACGCCGGGCCAACAGCTGATCAAGATCATTCGGTATGAGTTGGCCGAGACGATGGGCGGCGAACGGGCGACGCTGTCGCTCGATCGGCGCCCGGCGGTCGTCCTTCTGGTGGGGTTGCAGGGCTCGGGGAAGACGACGGCGGCGGCGAAGCTGGCCGCACTCCTGAAGAAGGAGGGGCGCAAGCCGGTCCTCGCGGCGGCCGACGTGGTTCGGCCGGCGGCGATCGACCAGCTGGAGAAGCTCGGCGTACAGGTCGACGTCCCGGTCGTCTCGCTTTCGGGAGTCGATCCGCCCGGGATCGCGGCAGCGGCGGTCGAGTGGGCGGAGGAGAACCTCTGCGACGTCGTCCTCGTCGACACTGCCGGCCGTCTGCAGATCGATAACGAGATGATGAGCGAGCTGGAGGCGATGGTCTCGAAGACGCAGCCTTCGGAGGTCCTTCTCGTTGCCGACGCGATGACCGGGCAGGAGGCGGTGAACGTCGCCAGCACGTTCGACGAGCGGCTCGGCCTGACCGGTATCGTGCTGACGAAGCTCGACGGAGACGCCCGCGGCGGGGCAGCACTGTCGATTCGCTACGCGACCGGGCGGCCGATCGTGTACGTCGGGACCGGTGAGAAGATCGACGGGATCGAGCCGTTCCACCCGCAGCGGATGGCCGATCGGATCCTCGGAATGGGCGACGTCGTCACGCTGATCGAGCAGGCCGAGGAACGGATCGATCGGGAGAAGGCCGAGGATCTCGTCCAGCGTGTCCGCAAGAATCGACTCACCCTCCAGGACTTCCTCGAGCAGCTGGAGGAGATGAACAAGCTCGGTCCGGTGTCGACGATCCTCGAGCGCCTCCCCGGGGCGGCGAAGCTGAGGGCGTCCTCGGACTCCGACGAGGAGGCCGAGATGAAGCGGGCCCTCGCCATCCTCCGCTCGATGACGGTGGAAGAACGGCTCAACCCGTCTATAATCGGGGGTAGCCGAAAGAAACGAATCGCTCGCGGCAGCGGGACGAAGGTGCGAGACGTCAATCGTGTCCTGTCGCGATTCGAGGAGGCCAAGCGGGCACTGAAGCTGGTTGGAGGGCGTCGGGGGAAGGGTCGTTCTCCCCTCGACATGCTCGAGGCCTCATAGAACGGTCTTTCTTTCACGACAACAATCGCACTGAGGTGAAGCCATGGCAGCGAAGATTCGGTTGAAGCGGGTCGGCCGCAAGGGACAACCTTCGTATCGCGTCGTCGTACTCGACGGTCAGAAACCGCGGGACGCGAAGGTCGTCGCGGATCTCGGGTTCTACGATCCGAAAACGAACCCGCCGACGTTCGAAATCGACAGCGAGACGGCGCTCAAGTGGCTCCTCGACGGGGCGAAGGCGACGAGCGCCGCCCGGAACGTCCTGACCAAGGCAGGGGTCATGGCGGCGTGGGACGCGGCGAAGCGCGGCGAGACGATCGCCATCCAGCCGAAGGAGTTGAAGCCTTCGACCAAGCGAAAGAAGAAGGAAGAGCCTCCGGCGGAGGAAGCGAAGGCCGAGGAGCCCGCCGAAGAGGTGGCGGAGGAACCTACCGAAGAACCGGCGGAAGAGCCCGCCGAGGAGGCCGAGGTCGAGGAGACCTCGGAGGCCGCGGAGGAAGAGGAGATCGCCGCCGAAGAGGAAGCCGAACCCGAAGAGCCGGCCGAGGAAGCGGCGGAGGAAGAGGCCGAAGAGGACGCCGAGCCCGAGGAAGAAGCAGAAGACACCCCAGAGGAAGAACCCGAGGGACCGGCGGACGACGAGGAGGAGGCCAAGGAAGCGGCCTGATCCGGGAGGCGCGGTGCTGGTTCGTCTCTGTGAGTTTCTCGTCCATTCGCTCGTCGAGCATCCGGACCGAGTCAAGATCGACCGGATCGAGACCGAGCGGGTGGACATCTTCTTCCTGCACGTCGGCAAGGAGGATCGCGGTCGGATCCTCGGAAAGAGCGGCCGCACGATCGGCGCCCTGCGGACGTTCCTCGAAGGGGTCGCCGCGAGACTCGATCGTGAGGTCGTGGTCGAGATCCTCGACTGACGACCTGCAACTGAGAGATCCCATGCGCTTCGACGTCCTGACGATCTTTCCCGAGTCCCTTCGCGGGCTGTTCTCGGTCGGCGTTCTCGGCCAGGCCGTCGAAGCCGGACAGATCGAGATCCACGTCCACGACCTGCGGGATTTCACCGACGATCCGCATCGCGTCGTCGACGATCGCCCGTACGGCGGCGGCGCCGGGATGGTGATGAAGGTCGAGCCGTTCGTTCGGGGGATCGAGGCGATCCGGCCCGCGTGCGGTCCGAGCACGCGGACGATTCTCCTGTCCTCGCAGGGACGGCTCTTCCGTCAGTCGGACGCCCACCGGTGGTCGGCGCTCGACGGGCTGATGCTCCTGTGCGGGCGGTACGAGGGAATCGACGAGCGGATCGTGCACTTCGTCGACGAGGAGATCTCGATCGGAGACTACGTCCTGACCGGCGGGGAGGCGGCCGCGGCGGTCGTCGTGGAGGCAACGGCGCGGATGACGCCGGGCGTCGTCGGCCGGTTCGACTCGATCGAGAGCGACTCGTTCTACGACCAAGGCAAGCGGCTCGGTGCGCCGCAGTACACGCGCCCGCCGGTCTACCGCGGGTACGAGGTTCCCGAGGTCCTCCAGTCGGGGGATCACGAGAAGATCGAGGCGTACCGTGAGGCCGAGGCGTGGAAGAAGACGGCGCGAAACCGCCCCGACCTTCTCGGGCTCGATCTTGAGGAGTCGCAGCGGGATGGGTAATCTGTATGTCGGTCTTCTGCACTTCCCCATGCGCAACCGCCGTGGGGAGATCGTTGCGACGTCGACGACGTCGATGGACGTCCACGACATCGCGCGGTCGGCGAGAACCTACGGTGTGGCGCGCTACTTCGTTGTGACGCCCCTCCCGTCCCAGAAGGCGATTGCGTGGCGAATCCGCGGCTTTTGGACCGAGGGAGAGCGGGCCTCCGAGGCGAGCCGGCGCGGTGAAGCCATGGAGTACGTCGTCGTCGCGGAAGACCTGGAGGAGACCCTCGCGTGGATCGAGGAGGCGGAGGGAGTCCGGCCGCTCCTCGTTGCGACGTCGGCGAGGGCGACGGAGAAGGCGGAGATCACGTTTCACGAGCTCCGTCGACGATTGAGAACCGACCCGGGTCCGGTTTATATTCTGCTCGGGACCGGCTGGGGGATGAGCGACGAGTTGATCGAGGCCTGTGACGTGATCCTTCCGCCGGTGATGAAGGACAGCGAGTTCAACCATTTGTCCGTCCGCGCAGCGGCGGCGATCATTCTCGATCGCGTCGCCGGGGATTGGGACGAGCGAGGTCGACGAGGAGGAGCAGATGGATGACATTCTGCGCGCGATCGAGAAAGAGGAGCTGAAGGAGCGAGGGGAGTTCGCACCCGGGGACGTCGTCCGCGTTCACGAGCGGATCACCGAGGGGACGAAGGAGCGGATCCAGGTCTTCGAGGGGATCGTTCTCAAGCGAAGCGGCGGCGGAACGCGCCAGATGGTGACCGTCCGCAAGATCTCGTCCGGTATTGGGGTGGAGAAGACCTACCCGGTCCACTCGCCGAAGATCGAGAAGATCGAGGTCGTCAAAGCCGGGCGTTCCAGACAGGCCCGGCCGTATTTCCTCCGCCGTCTCCGGCGGATCCGCTGAACGCGCCGGACGCTCGGGAAGCCTGGAACGTCGCGCACAGGGTGCGACGCTACGCACATCTCCTCAAGCAGCGTCCGACCCCGTGTGTTAGGCTGTGGCATGCCCGATCGCGTCCGTGAGCTTCTCGACTTCGACCTGGCGCTCCGAGCCGCGTTCGACGAAGGGCGCCCTTTCCTAGACCTCGAAGCGCCAGACGTTCCCCCGACCGGTCGGCGCGACCCGGGACCGATTCGGTTCGTCGGCTTCGACGAGGCGGGACGGGGAGCGCTCGCCGGTCCGGTCGCCGTTGCCTGCGTCCATCTTGACCTGCGCGGAAGCCGAGGTTCTTCCGGATTGAGCCGTGAGGAGATTGTGGTGACCTTGGCCGGCCTCGACGATTCGAAGCGACTGACACCGCGGCGTCGCGACGCTCTGCACGAGGCGATCGTCTCCATCGCGGATTGGGGGATCGGATGCGCCTCGGCGTCGGAGATCGATCGTTGGGGAATCGTCCGCGCCTGCCGGCTCGCCGCACGACGGGCGTACGCCAAGCTGTCCGTCGTGCCGGATCTGGGGCTGTTCGACCGGGGGCTCTCGCTCGCCGAGGACGGAGACGGACCGGTGGAGATCCAAATTACGCGTGGGGACGCCCGCTCGTTGCACGTCGCCGCGGCGTCGATCGTGGCGAAGGTCGGCCGAGACGCGATCATGGAGAGGCTCGAGGAGTGCTTCCGCGGATACGGGCTTTCGAGGCACAAGGGGTACGGGACCGCGGCCCATCGCGACGCCATCCGGCACCTCGGTCCTTCGATCGTTCATCGGCGGAGCTTCTGTAGGCGGATCAAAAGCGCGGAGAGCCAGACCCGTTGACACTTTCGAGCACGCCCCCTATACTCGGTGCAATTCGTAGCGCAGAGGGGGTTCACGATGAGAGGGACGAAACGGATTCTTGCTTTCGGGGTGGTGATCGTGGCACTGGTCGGCCTCGGCGCGGTCGGTCAGACCGGAAATGGGCACGCCGAGCCTCCGGACACGGGGGGACTGTTCACCGACGTGCCGCGCGACCATTGGGCGTACGAGGACCTGGAGTACCTCGCGGCGCGGGGGATCATCACCGGGCTTCCGGGGGGGCAATACAACGGCGACGATCCGCTCGACCGGTACTCCGCCGCGGCGATGATCGCGAGAGCGATCAAGTACATGCAGAACAACCCCGAGTCCGTCACACCGGAGGATCTCGATGTCCTGAAGGATCTGATCTTCGAGGTCTCCGACGACGTCGCCGCGCTACAGGGAACAGGGATTTC
The DNA here is from genome assembly GCA_964523545.1 of uncultured Thermotogae bacterium. Lineage (GTDB taxonomy): Bacteria > Bipolaricaulota > Bipolaricaulia > UBA7950 > UBA9294 > JANQEA01. Next base: position 4,861 of record CAZFZM010000028.1, on the reverse strand, counting down.
GGGCGACGCCTCGGCTCTGGAGTCGCGCGTGAGCAGGAATGAACAGTCTATCTCCGAACTAAACAACCGAGTAGAGAACATCTCCAGTTCCGATGCTTCCTCGCTGGCGAAGCGGGTGCAGGCCAACTTCATCATTTCTCTGACTGCCCTTCTGATCGGAATCATCGGCGTGGCCTTGGCTACCCTTGGGCTGTGAATGTGACGTATATCACTTGACAATGGCGTTTTGGCACACTATGATGAGTCTCAAGATCTAGTGGAGAGGCGAATCCTTAAGCGAAGGAGGTGGTCGCTCGACGCGCACGAACTCTCTTCTGGAGAGCACGCTTCTTGTCACAAAGCGATTACGGAAGACTGCGTAAGGAGGTTAGTCAATAATGAAAAAGGCTCTCGTACTTAGCCTGCTGATCCTGAGCCTGGGCGTTGCAGCCTACGCCGGATCGATCAGCGGATCTCTCGCCGCAGACGCGAAGTTTACGTTTACGGGCGGGGACGTGGGCATCAGTTTCTTCGAGTCCATCCTTCAGGTCGACTACACCATCGGCGACTGGACGTTCGGCTCCTGGGCGTGGTTCTCACTCGACGCGTTTGAGAACATCTACTTCGAGGCCTCAGGCGTGCTGGGCGCGTTCAGTGCCTACGGCTGGCTCGACTTCGACCCGCCGACCGTTGACTTCAACACGCTGTACGGCGAAGCGGCGGTCACGATCGCCGGCGTGGACCTCTACGCCGCCGCCCTGCTCCAGAAGGCAGAGGACGTCGGGTATGGGTTCTCCGTCGGTGGATCGGGTGTGGCCGGCGATGTGAAGATCGGCGCCTACGCGTTCTTCAACATCGACGATGCCTACGACCTGCTGTCAGACTACGCGTTCTTCTACGGCTGGCCCACGATGCGGAGCTGGTTCCTGTACGCGTACGACTGCGGTTGGTACAAGCCGTACCTCTTCTTCACGGTCGCCGACGTGTGCGAGGCGACGTTCTCGTCGCTCGACATCCTCGCCGAATTCCCGTTCACGTGCCTCGACGTCCTGATGGACATCGAGTTCACGTGCGCGAACGGTTTCGAGAGCGTCTGCTTCGAGCTGAACGATCTCGACATCGGGATTCCGTGGCTGCTGCTCGATGACTTCAACATCTGCTACACGACGCAGACGAAGTCGATCACGGTGAACATCGACCTTGTTCTCGGCGACGTGGTCTGCATCACGCCGCTGTTGTCGATCGTTCCGAGCGGTGACTACATCATCGACGGCATCGAGTTCAACGGTCTCCTGCTCGACTACACGTACAACGGCGTGTCGTTCATGGCCGGTACGCTGGTCGACAACACGTGGTACCGCTACCTCGGTGACTCCGAGAGGACCTGGGGCTTCACCTCGACGGGCGGACTCACGCGGTACAGCTGTGAAATGATCGATTCGGCCTACGACGAATTCTTCGGCGTGACGATCGATGGTGACAGCTGCTGCGGCGGTGCGTTCAGCGTCGGCGTGTTCAACTGGTTCGACATCGGCGACAGCGCCGCGATCTTCGATTGGGTCGAGACGACCGCGACGATCGAGCTGGGCGTCGGGACGAACACCGAGATCCGCTTCGGCGTGAGCCTGATGGACTCGGGCTTGAACTACGTCACGGCGGGCATCACGTTCCACTGGTAGGAGCGAGAAGCACAGAAACACATAGCAGTCGGCCCCGCGGCGATGCCGCGGGGCCTTTCTTTTGCTCTTCTCCGTCACCTGCCTGTCTGTCCGACCGGCCCGTCTCGGGTTCCTTCTGAGCGGCCCTCCCGTGAGACCCCGCAACAAGGAAAAGGAAGAAGAGACAGGCGGTTCCCGCCCGTCTTTCGCTCCCGGCGGAAGACGAACACGGTCGGCTCCTTCGCCGGTCTGCGCCACGCCGAAACGGATCCGCCCTCCATGCGGCACGGGTCGTCGGCCATCGTTGCAGGGGGTGCCTAGCGAAAGGACGGAGAGGAAGCGCCGGGGCCTAGAGAGCGAGAAGGGAAGACGGTGCTTCGGATGGTGTGGAAGCTCGGATGGCAACGGCGGAAGCTACCCCAGCCGGAAGTGATACGAAGAAGCTCCTAGCTATAGATCGAACCGACGTCGAATCACCCCGGACCCTCCCCGTGGTCCGGGTCTTCTCCCTGTGCGAGCGGCTGCTGAGCCGGCGCCTAGTTCTTTTTCTCGCAGCCGCACCCGGCTTTGCCGTCGCCCTCCGGCTTGGAGGATGCGGCGACCAGGACGATCTGTACCGCGCCCGGACGTCCCAGGTTGTCGATGACGGTCAGCCGGACGGTTTCCTCGCCTGCGGCCGTCGCTCGGAAGGTGTGGCTCCACGACGGCGTGGCGAAGCAGGCCGACCCGCCGATGCACCAGACGTAGGTGATGAGCCGTCCGTCAGGATCGTAGGACCGATCGGCGGAGAGCGTGACGGGCTCTCCGACCACAACGGACTGCGTGCTCGCGTGGAGCAGAGCGATTGGTGCGCGGTTGTCGGGCAGAGCGTCGACGGTGGTGGACGCCGCGTAGCGCTCGTCGAAGCGGATCGACGTGGACGATCGGCTCCACAGCGGGATCTCACCGAGAGTCGTCTGGGTTTGCCCGGCTGAAGGGGTGGCCTCCACGGGAATCCACACGGTCTTCGTTCCGAGCGAGAGCCCGACGAGGACCCACGTGTGCGGCCCACCGGCCCAGGACGCTGAGGTGGCGAGGTAGACGGCGTACCCCCGATCGGCCAGAGACCATGCGGAGAACCTCGCGAACTGCAGGCTCGTCCAGCCCAACGCTCCGTGTGCGAGCTGGGAGCCGAGCGTCTGGTTGGAGAGGAGCGATTCGAGGTTCGTGATCCCTATCAGCAGTCCGTTTCGCTCACTGGGAGTGAGATCGAGCGAATCCGGCTGAACGACGGTGGGGCCCGCAGCCGAGCAGAGAACGGCGAGGCCCAGTACGAAAGCGCACGCGAGAGCGATTGTCCGATGGTTCATCGACGAAACCTCCATCTTCGAAGTCTGGTCGGCCGAGTATACCCGATTCCTCAGTCGGCCGAGCCTCCCGATCACTGAACGCGCATTCGCTCCCACTCCCGAGACGCGGCCGCCACGATGGGCCTTCGGCTGGCTCCCAAGCGGACTCGATTCGTTGGAAGGCAGGCGCCTTTGCGAAGGGAATCCGCAGTCCCTCCTGGGGTGCCGATCCGTTGTCGGTCCCATACACCGGCGGTACACTCTGCGCCGACATGATCAAGAGATTCGCATTCCTCTGCATCGTGGCGTGGGTCTTGGTTGTCTTCCCGGGCGTGGGGCGCGAGATCCGCTTCCCTGAAGAGCTCCCCGTGGCAGGGACCGTTCTGATCGCGGAGCGGTTTGTCGAAACGATCGCTGACGAGGAGGTTCCGATCGAGTTTCCGGCGTGGCCGGGGGATCGAGGCCTCAGGCCGTCCACGTGGTTCACGACCCGAATCGAAGCGCATCCGGGGGACGTGATTACACTGGCGCCCGGATCGTACAACGCCGAGATCTGGATCTTTGCCGACGACGTGACGGTTCGCACCGATCCCGCGGCAGAGGAGCTTGCGTGGATCCGAGGAACGGTCGAGATCGATGCCGACGACGTCCTTCTCGAGCGAATCGGAGTGACCGATTCGACCGATTCTCGCGGCAGCGGCCACGGTTTCGAGGTTCACCGGGATCCGGTCAGCCGACTTACGATCCGATCCTGTCGTGCGGAAGGGAACCGCTGGACCGGGATCCACATCATCGGCGCGCACGGGACGATTCAAGAGCTGCGCGTCGAGGATTGCTGGTTGGTCGGCAATGGGATGGACGGGATGGACGCCTCCTCGATGACGCGTCTCGTGGTGACGGGCTGTACGATCACGGGCAACGGCTGGGATCATGAAAACGGCGTCGGTGTGCGGATCGGTCATTTCGTCGAGCAGATCGAGATGTCCGGGAATCTCATCGAGGAGAATCGCTTCGCCGACGTCTATCGGTGGGAATGATGGGCGTCGATCCAGTGCCTTTGCGTGCCGGAGAACTCGGCCTCTGGTCCAGCGGGCACCTCGATCTCGAGCGATCGAGTTGGGCTCCGAACTTGTCGATTCGCTCGAAGGGTGCCGGCCGGTGGGCGCGGGACACGGGATGAGATGACCGAGGGAGAGGAACGCGAGGCGCTCCGACATGGAGTGGCGCTGTATCCGTTCGTCTCGCTTCGCGTCGGCGGGCCGGCGCGGTTCCTCGCCGAGCCGGACGGAGCTGGTGCGCTTCGTTCGCTGCTCGAGTGGGCGCGGGAGAACGATCACCCGTACGCGATCCTTGGCGGGGGGAGCAACGTCGTCTTTCCGGATACCGGGTTCAGCGGCCTGGTCGTACGCACGACCGGACTCCGCGGGTGTCTCGTGGAGGGAACGCGCGTTCGCGCCGCGGCGGGGGAGCGTCTGGCCGAGGTCGCATGGCGGGCGGCGAGGCTCGGGCTTTCGGGCCTCGAGTGGGCCTGCGGGATTCCCGGATCGATCGGCGGGGCGGTGGTGATGAACGCCGGTGCGCACGGTGGAGACATCGCCGCGGTTCTGGCGTCGGCCGATGTCTTGACGGACGAGTGTCTCGTCACGGTTCCCGCTGATTCGCTCGGCCTCGGATATCGCACGAGTTCTCTTCTCGTGGGTGGCCTTCGCGGGATCGTCGTCGAAGCGACGTTCGCGCTGCATCGCGACGATCCGCAGGACTGCCTCGACCGGGCACGATCGTCGATCGTGGAGCGGCTGAACAGGCTCCCCGTCGGCGCGTCGGCCGGCTGCATCTTCCGGAACCCCGACTCCGGGCCAACGGCCGGAGAGCTGCTGGATCGTGCCGGCTGCAAGG
>CAZFZM010000027.1:0-28967 GCA_964523545.1 uncultured Thermotogae bacterium | reverse complement strand
CCGCCGACCACGGCCGGATGTCGTCGCCGTACGCGACGTCGTTCGGCTGGCCGTCTGGTTCCTCGTCGACCCGCCGCCCGAGATACCGAACGCCGTCGACGAGGTGTCTCGCGCCGTCGTCTTCCAGACGCGTGATGTAGTTGCGAGTGACCAAGACGGTACGGTCCGGGGCGTCACCGAAGTCCCAGATCCCGCACTCAACGGCGAAGCAGGTCCCTCCCTCGCAGGTCGAGCCCTCGCACGTCGGGCCGTCGCACGTCGGGCGCGTGCACGTCAGGACGTCGAAGGTCGGGAAGTCGCAGTCCCACGGTTCGCACGTGCGATCGCCGCAGGACGGACCGTCGCACGTCGGTCCCACACAGGTGCGGAACACCGCAGTCGGGCCTTCGCACTTCGCCGCGCACGACGTATCGCACGTCGGGGTCCCTACACAGGTCCGGAACCCCGCGCAGGTCGGCCCGACGCACGTGCGGTCCGAGCAGGTCGGAATGGGGCACGTCGGCCCGTCGCACGTTCCTCCCTCCGCGCACGTCGAACCCTCGCAGGTGTCTTCGCACGTATACGTGCCGTCGCACGTCTCCTCGCACGTATACGTGCCGTCGCACGTCTCCTCACACGTCCACGTGCCGTCGCACGTCTCCTCGCACGTCCATCCGCCCTCGCACGTCTCCTCGCACGTCCACGTGCCGTCGCACGTCTCCTCGCACGTCCATCCGCCCTCGCACGTCTCCTCGCACGTCCACGTGCCGTCGCACGTCTCCTCGCACGTCGGACCGTCGCACGTCTCCTGGCACGTCTCCGTGCCCTCGCACGTCGGACCCTCGCACGTCGGACCCTCGCACGTTGCTTCACACGTCGGCCCGTCGCACGTCTTTTGGCACGTCGGACCCTCGCACGTGCTGCTGCACGTCGGACCCTGGCAGGTGTCGCACGTCCTTTGGCATGTCGGTGCGCACGTCTCGCCGCACGTGTTTTGACACGTGTCCTCGCACGTGTACTGGCACGTGTCGGTGCACGTGTCGCACGTGGGTGCGGCCAACGACTGCATCCCCGCTCCGTACGCAACCTGCGACGTCACCGGAGCGAGAGCGCTCCTTTCTCGCGACGTGTACAGCGGACTCCACGCGACGTCACCGACGCCGTTTCCCGCTCGATCGATCCAGAGATAGATGGCCGTGGTGAGCCCAACGACAGCCACGAATCCCAGGAGAACCGCGAGCGATTTCTTCCACACGCTTCTCACCTCCCTCGCACCGCCACTGCCTTGATGGCGGCTTACGATCCCAGAGCAGTCTAGCGGATCGGGTCGGCGTTGAGAAGCGCGAGCTTCGGAGCGAATTCACTCACCAGAAGAGGTTGAGGCCCGGGGGGCTGGTCCCGGGCCTCTGGAGGTTGGTGCGTATGGTGGGTGCTCTCACTAGATCGAGCGGATCATGCCCGACCTCGATGAAGTTCGTGTCGACAATCTGTGGCAGGATTGTGTGCCCGGAACGCTCCTCGGAAGCAGTCTCCCGCTCCGTCCGAAGTCCCGGCCGTCTCCGCGAGGGGGCCCGGAGCGGAGTTGCACGAGATCCGCTGCGGACATATCCTTCGGCATTTCGCTAGTGGCATACTGGTGTCGAGCAGCGGGGGGCGAATCGCGTGACGGGACTTCTGGCAACCGGCTTGGCGATTACGCTGGGCTACGTCCTCGGAGAGATCGTTCGGAAGCTCGGCCTTCCTCGGGTCACCGGGTACATCGTCGCGGGGTTGATCCTGAATCCGCGGGTCACCGGGCTCGTCACGAGCTCCTTCGTCGATTCGATGGGGACGACGACCGACCTTTCCCTCGCCATCCTGACCTTCGCGATCGGGGGGACGCTGGCGTTCGGCCCTCTGCGCGAGCTCGGGAAGAAGATCCTGTTCATCGCGCTCGGCGAATCGCAGCTCGCCGCCCTGCTCGTGGCCGCCGGCTGTCTCGCGACCCTCCCGTTTCTCCTGCCCGGTGAAGGGAGCTTCCTCACGACCATCGCCCCGCTCGCGATCCTGTTGGGCGCGCTCGCCTCCCCCACCGACCCGTCGGCGACGCTCGCCGTCGTCAGGCAGTACCGAGCGAAGGGGATGGTGACGTTCAGCATCATGGCATCCGCCGCCATCGACGACGCCCTCGGCATCCTGAACTACAGCCTGGGTGTGGTCATCGCCTTGGTTCTGATCACCCACCACGTCGGGGGGATCGGGACGATCCTCGAGCCGTTGATCGCGGTCGGCGGGGCGCTCGGCCTCGGGGCGGCATCGGGCCTGGCGTTCCGGTTCGCGCCGAGGTGGCTGCGCGGCGAGAGCGACGGCCTCCAGATCGCGCTCCTTCTCGGACTCCTCGGTGTCTGTTACGGGGTCTCCACCCTCCTCGGTCTCGACCAGCTCCTCGCTACGATGGCGATGGGAATCCTCGTCGTCAACACGACCCGCAGGCAGGAGAGGCACCGCATCTTCCACCTCCTCGAGGAATCGGTCGAACCGATCGTGTTCATCGTGTTCTTCACGGTCAGCGGGATGCTCCTCGACGTCGGCGTCCTCCTCCGCTATCTCCCCGTTGTCCTCCTGTTCGTCGTCTTCCGATCGGCCGGGAAGATGGCCGGCGCCTACCTCGGGGCGAGGCTCGGGCGCGCGGCGGCCACGGTCCGTCGCTACGCCGGGTGGGGGCTGATCCCTCAGGGCGGGATCGTCATCGGCCTGGCCCTCCTCGCTCGGCAGAACGCCGGTTTGGCGCCGATCAGCCACATCCTGTTGAACGTCATCATCGGGGCGACGGTCATCCACGAGCTGATCGGACCGCTGACGGCCAAACTGGCGATCACCAAGTCCGGAGAAGCCGAGACGGCCGGCTAGGCTTGCTGCTCGGGCCGCCGACGATTCGATCTCAGTTCGACAGCATCCGCAGCGCGAGATCGCGATACAGGCCGGCGGCCGTCGCCAACTCCTCGATCGCCACGCGATCCTCCGGACCGTGGGCGTTCGCGATGTCTCCTGGACCGAGGACGACCGTTTCGATCCCGCTCGCCGCCAGGCGCCCGCCGTCGGACCAGTAGGTGACGCCGATCGGCTCGACCGGCAGCCCGGCCTCGGCGCAAACGGCCGCCGCCGCCCGGGCGATCCGAGATTCCGGAGACGTGCCGAGCGGCACGTGGGGAACCATCGCCGTCATCGGCATCTCCGAGAGGTCGAAGGACAAGCCCTCGATCGCGTGGCAGATCGAAGCGACCAGGTCTTGGATCTCGGGAAGTGGACTGGACTCTCCGGGCAGATAGCGGCGATCGATCTCGATCTCACAGCGCTCGGCGACGATGTTCGGCCGTGTCCCACCGCAGATCCGCCCGACGGAGACGGTGGAGGCACCGAGGAGCGGATGCGTTCGCACGGCGATCCTCGGGCGTAGCTCATCTTCGATCGCGGCGACGATCCGGGCGGCGTACGACGCCGCGTTTACCCCCTGGTCGGGACAGCTTCCGTGCGCGCCACGCCCGCGGAGCGAGACCTTGACGAAGCACGAGCCCTTGTGTGCCGTGGCGACACGAAGCGACGTCGGCTCACCGACGACCGCGTAGTCGGCGGTGAACCCCGAGTCGATCAGCGCCTTCACCCCGAGCGACCCCGACTCCTCGTCGACCGTCCCGGCGAAGATCAGATCGCCGCCCAGCCCGCCTGGACGAAGCGAAGCTTCAGGAGTCCCCTGCCGAACGGAGTTCGGCCCCAGGGCCTTGTCGCGATAGAGCGTTGCCATGGCAACGCACATCGCGGCAATGGACCCTTTCATATCGCACGCCCCGCGCCCCCAGAGGACCCCGTCTTCGATCCGCGGAGCGAACGCGTCGGACATCTCCCCGGCCGGAACCGTGTCTAGGTGCCCGTTGAGGAGCAGGCTCGGGCCGCCGCCTCCCGGAATCCGCGCGATCACGTTCGAGCGGTCTCCGTCGACCGGCTGAAGCTTGGCGTCGATCCCGCGATCCCGGAACCATCCAACGAGGCAACGACCGATCTCCGCCTCCCGGCCGGAGGCGTCGGCGTGGCTTTCGATCGAAACGAGGCGTTGCGCCAGACTCAGCACCTCTTCGGATCGAATCGGGAGCGGCTCCATCGCGACTACTTCTTCGAAGGCGCGAGCTTCGTCATTCGGCCGGCGTCGAGCGCCTCGTTGGCGACGTCGCGGAGCTTGAACTTCTGGACCTTCCCGGACTGGGTCATCGGGAACGCGTCGACGATTTCAACGTAGCGCGGAACCTTGAAGTTGGCGATCTCGCCGACGCAGTAGTCGACGATCTCCTGCGGATCGATCGTCTCCCCCTCGCGCGGGATGACGTACGCGACGGCAACCTCTCCGAACACGACGTCGGGGACGCCGATCACCGAGACGTTCTGCACCTTCGGATGCGTGAACAGGTACTCCTCGATCTCGGCCGGGTAGACGTTGAACCCACCGCAGATCAGCATGTCCTTCTTCCGGCCGACGATCTTCACGTAGCCGTCGGCGTCCATCGTCGCCAGGTCGCCGGAGTAGAGCCATCCCTCGGCGTCGATCGCCTCGGCGGTTTCCTCGGGCGCGCCGTAGTAGCCGAGCATCACGTTGTAACCGCGGCAGGCGAGCTCGCCCATCTCTTCGGTCGGGACCGGATTCCGGTCGTCATCGGCGATCTTGACCTCGATCCCGGCGAGGGCCCGTCCGACCGTCTCGACGCGCCGCTCGATCGAATCGTCGAACCGGGTCATCGTGATCACCGGCGACGCCTCGGTCAGTCCGTAGGCGATCGACACGTTGCAGTGCAGCTCCTCCATCGTCCCCTTCATCACCTCGATCGGGCACGGCGCACCGGCCATGATCCCGGTTCGGAGGGTCGAGACGTCGTACGCCGAGCCGTCTTCCTTCCCCTTGCGGTTCTCCTCCAGCTCGAGGACGAACATCGTCGGGACGCCGTAGAGGACGGAGACGCCGAACCGCTCTACGAGATCGAGCGCCTCCTTCGCCCGAAAGACCTGCATCGGAACCATCGCCGCCCCCCACGTGACCGAGCCGGCGATTCCCATCACGCAGCCGAAGCAGTGGAAGAAAGGCACCGCGAGGAGGAAGACGTCCACCTCGGTCGTGTGCAGGACCTCGGTGACCTGCTCGGCGTTCCTGGCGATGTTGTGATGCGACAGCATCGCCCCCTTCGGGCTCCCCGTCGTCCCGGAGGTGTAGAGGATGAAGACGTTGTCGTTCGGATCGCACAGCGCCTCGCGCTCGGAGAGGGCGCCGTCGTCGAGCCTCTCCGCGCCGAGAGAGACGACGTCGTCGAACCGGTGCATCCCCTCCCCCGGCTCCCCGACGATCACGACGTGCTTGAAGTTCGGCAGCCTGCCCCGGATCTCGCCGATCATGCCGATGTAGTCGATCCCGACGAACGACCCGACCGCGAACAGCGTCGTCGCCTCGGAGTCCTTGAGGATGTACTCGACTTCGTGCGTTTTGTACCGGGTGTTCATCGGGACGACGACCGCCCCGATCCGGGCGACCGCGAAGTAGGCAACGACCCACTCGGAGACGTTCGGCATCCAGAGGCCGACTTTGTCGCCCACCTCGACGCCGATCTCGAGCAGGCCGCGGGCGAGCCGATCGACCTGCTCGTCCAGCTCCCTGTAGGTGAACGTCGCGCCGCACGGATCGAGGATGGCGTTCCGATCCGGGAATCGGTCGGTCGTGTCGCGGAGGACTTGAGACAGGGTTCTCATCGATTCACCTCACACCGGATGGATGTCGCCCGGATTATCGGGGACGCCCGTCGATGCCGCAAACTGGCTCGCGCTCCGAACCTCCCGTACAATACGGCATTCGGGCCGTCGCGGAGGCGTCCCAGCGGAACACGGGAGGAGAGGATGATCCCGGCCGTATCGTTCATCGGGCATCACGACTCCGGCAAGACGCAGCTGCTGTCTCGTCTGATCCCATTCCTCGTCGACCGCGGATTCCGCGTCGGGGCGATCAAACACGCTCCGCACCTCTCCACGCCCGAGGAGCCGGGGACGGACTCCGGTGCGCTCGCGGCGGCCGGCGCCGAGCCGGTCCTTCTGCTCGGCGAGTCGGACGCCGTCCTCACGTGGAGACGATCCCCGGAGGAGGGAATCGAACGATTGATCGCTCGCCTCTTCCCGGACTGCGATTTCGTCCTCGTCGAGGGGTTGAAGCGCGGACCGCTCCCGAAGATCGAAGTCTTCCGCCGCGGGCGCGAGATCGCCCGTGAGCCGCTCGTTGGAGAGATCGACGTGATCGCCGTCGTCACCGACGACCGAATCGCCGCACCGGACGGAACGGTCGTCCTGTCGCCGAGCGACCTTCCTGAGATCGCCGACCTCCTCGAATCGACCCTCCTCTAGGCCCTCCCGATTGCGTCTCCATCGGGCCTGTGGTACCCTCGGCGGGTGATGAACGCCGCTTCCGCCGCGGGCTCCGCGGCCACACAGACCGACGCCGCCGCGACGCTCTACCTCGTCCCCCGCGCGATCGACCGGCTCGACGAAGGTCGCCGATTGGCGACCCCGCTTCTCTCGGATTCCGAATCCGACGTCTCGCGCATCCTACGCGGCGCTCACCCGGACCTGATCGAACTGACGCCGCCTGAGAAGAAGGAACGCATCGGGATCGACCAAGTCCGCGAGGTGATCCATCGGGCGCAGTTCTCGCCGGTCCAGGCAACGCGGAAGGTCTGCCTGATTTCCCGTGCCGAGACGCTCACTCCGGAGGCAGCGAACGCGCTCCTCAAGATCATGGAGGAGCCGCCGCGCGACCTCGCGTTCGTCGTCCTCGCCGAGCATCCGAGCGACCTCCTCCCGACGATCGTGTCCCGCTGTCGGACGGTCAGGATCCCGCCGCCGACCCGTACCGCGATCCTGCAACGATTGACCGACGCCGGCTACTCGGAGGACGACGCGGCCTGGCTCGCCCGCGTCGCCCTGCGCGACGGCGACCTCGAACGACTCATCGAGACGCGGATCGACGTCGCCGCCACACGCGACGCCGCATCGACCGAGCTGCAATGCGGTGCTGCCGTCGACACGATCGGTGCCGCGCTCGGCGACGAACCGATCCGCCGCTACGAGGCGCTTCTCGCCCTCGTGACTCGGATCGACGCGCAGGACGCCGAACTGCTGACGGTCGGCGTGCGAACGCTCGCCCAGCAGGATCGCGAAATCCTCGCCCGTTTCCTCCAGGAGCTCCTTTTCGCCTGCTTCGATCTGATCCTCGCACCGCTCGACCCGGACGGCGACCGGGGGCTGCTCTTCGGGTTCCGGGAGCGGATCGGGAGCGAACGCCTTCAGGGGCTCTGTACGGCGATCGACGGCGCGTACCGATCGGTCGTTGTCTACGGTCCGCCGGAGGCCGTTCTGTTATCGTTGATGTTGACGCCGAAAGGGGACGCCGATGGCGAATGACCGCGTCGTGTTGGTCCGGATCCACAACCTCGATCGGGAGACGGCCTGTTTCAACGCGGGCTCGGTTCCCGTTCGGCCGGGCCAGTCGTGCGTCGTCGATCACAACGGGTTTCGGCTCGGCGTGATGCTGAACGAGCTTGAGGCCGGTGCCGGGTTGAGCGATCAGCTCGATCGCGTCGTCCGGATCGCTTCGCAGCGAGACATCGACACCCACCGCTACAACCAGGCCGACGCCGAGCGGATCCTCTTTTCGACCCGGGAAGTCGTGGCACGGCACAAGTTGCCGATGCACCTCGTCGCCGCCGAATACACGCTCGATCGAAGGCAGCTCCGCATCTACTTCACGGCTCCTCATCGCGTCGACTTCCGAGCGCTTCTCCGCGACCTCGCCGGCCGGTACGGCACGCGAATCGAGCTCCGCCAGATGGGAGCGCGGGACGAAGCGCGGATCAAGGGCGGAATCGGGCGCTGCGGCCTCGAGATCTGCTGTCATCGATTCCTGCACGAGCCGAACCCGGTCCCGATGGAGATGGCGTACGACCAGGAGCTGTTCGTCTCCCCCGAGCGGATCACCGGCTGCTGCGGCCGGTTGATGTGCTGCCTCGCCTACGAGCACGAGACCTACAAGCAGGCGTTGAGCCGTCTGCCGGGGCTCGGCGCTCAGGTCGCCTGGAAGGAGAAGAAGGGGAAGATCATCTCCCACAACATCTTCCGGAACACGGTGACGATCCTGACCAACGATCGCGACCGGATCGAGGTCGACGGGGCCGAGGTCAAGGTCCTTCAGCCAGGGAAGCGCCGGAGGCGATAAGGCGGGCCCCTTCTCGTTCCAGGAGATCCCATTCCGTCGCGGTGATTGAGGCTTCCACACGCGCCGCCTCGGCGGTGTACTGAACGATCCTCGCCCTCCCGGACGTCGTCAGCGGGGTGAGCTTGTGTACGGCGTCGAGCGGGAAGGTGAAGGCGACCGCGCGGTCTTTCGGGAAGACAGCCGACGCGATCCGTTCCCTGAGACGCTCGATGCCGGTTCCCCGAAGGGCCGAGATCGCAATTCCTTCGATTCCTTCGGGCGCGCCGTCGGGGCAGAGGTCGATCTTGTTCAGCACGTTCAGCGTCTCCGGCCGGTCTTCCTGTTGGTGGAAGACCTCCTGCTCGAGGATCTCGAGGACGCTCCGATGGTCCTCCTCCCACGTCGGCTTGGCGACGTCGACGACGTGGACGAGGAGATCCGCGTGCTGCGCCGCTTCGAGCGTCGCCGCGAATGCCGGGACGAGGTGATGCGGAAGGTCTCTGATGAACCCGACCGTGTCGGCGAACAGGGCGACGCGTCCGTTGGCGATCGCGCCGCGCCGGACGACGGCGTCGAGCGTGGCGAACAGCTTGTCCTCGACGAAAGCGTCCGCATCGCACAGGCGATTGAGGAGCGTCGACTTCCCGCTGTTCGTGTAGCCGACGAGTGCGATCCTCGGGACGTCGCTCTTCATCCGCCGCTTCCGACGGACACCCCGTTCGGCCGTTGCCTTCACGAGGCGCTTCTCGAGCGTGTGGATCCTTCGATTGATCTTGTTTCGATCGAGCTCGAGCTGTGTCTCCCCCGGTCCGCGGGTTCCGACGCCGCCGGCCGCGCCGCCGCCGATACGGGTCAGGGCTTCGCCCCAGCCGCGGAGACGCGGGAGGAGGTAGCGGAGCTGTGCCAGCTCGACCTGCAGCCTCGCCTCCTTCGTCGCGGCCCGTTGCGCGAAGATGTCCATGATCAGCTGCGTCCGGTCGACCACCTTCCGTCCGAGCGCCTCCTCGAGGTTGCGACCCTGGGCCGGAGACAGCTCGTGATTGAAGATGATCGCGTCCGCCTCGAGCTCCGCTGCAGCGGCCTTCACCTCTTCCACCTTGCCCCGGCCGACGAACGTCGCTGGGTCGGGTCGGCGTCGGTTTTGGACTACGGTCGCGACCGTCGCGATGCCGGCCGTGCCGGCGAGCGATTCGAGCTCCTGAAACGCCGCCTCGCCGGCCGAGCCGTCGGTGATGCCGACGAGGATCGCCCGTTCTTCCCCGTAGACTCGGGCCCGTTCTCCGAGGCGATCTTCGATCAGCGGTCTGTCGCTTCGCTCATCCTTCGCCGCGTTCAATCTTCGCTCCAAGGCTTTGCAGCTTCTCCTCGAGGCGCGCGTAGCCCCGATCGACATGCTCCAACTGGGTCACGGTAGTGTATCCGTCGGCCGCCAAGCCAGCGAGGACCATCGCCGCCCCGCCTCGGATGTCCGTTGCCGCGATCGGCCGACCGTGCAACGAGTCAACGCCGTCGATCGCCAGCGTCGTCCCGGACCGGCGGATCTGCGCCCCCATCTCACAGAGCGCGTCGACGTACGAGAACCTCCCCTCGAAGACCGCCTCGACGAGACGGCTCGAGCCGGACCCCAGCGACAGATACGCGACCAACGGAGGATGGAGATCGGTCGGGAAACCGGGGTGCGGCGCAGTGACCACGTCCGCCGGAAGCGGCCGCTCGACCGTCCGCACCGTGATCGCGTCCGTCTCGACCGTCACCTCGGCGCCGGTCGACTCGACCAGGTCGAGAAACGGGAGCAAGTGACCGCTTCGCGCCCCCTCGGCGGTGACCGTGCCTCGGGTGATCGCCCCCGCCAGGAGGAAGGTCCCCGCCTCCATCCGATCCGGGATCAGCGTGTACTCGACCCCACGAAGCCGCCTTGCCCCCGCAATTCGATAGGTTCGATCCGCGTTCTGGATCTCCGCTCCCATCGCTCGCAGCAGACACACGAGGTCCTCCACCTCCGGCTCGATCGCTCCGTTCTCGATCACCGTTTCCCCGGACGCGAGCGTGGCGGCCATCAGGATCTGCTCCGTCGCGCCGACCGAAGGATACGGGAGCGTGATCCGCGACCCGTCGAGCCGCTCGGCCGAAACCACGACCACGCCGTCCTCCTCCTCGACCCGCGCCCCGAGGGCGCGGAGCCCGTCGAGGTGCAGATCGACCGGCCGACGTCCGATCGCACAGCCTCCGGGAAGCGGGACGACCGCCCGCCCGAGTCGGGCGACGAGCGGAGCGAGTACGAGGAACGAAGCGCGCATCTGCCGGACCGAGTACTCGTCGGCGATTGGGGAAAGCGACGCCCCTGCTCCGATCGAGACATGATCGCCGTGACGGACGACGCGCTTCCCGAGCGCTCCGAGGGTATAGAGGATCGTGCTGACGTCCCGCAGCTGCGGGACGCGATGCAGGACGACCGGCTCGTCGGTCAGGAGGGAAGCGATGCATGCGGGGAGCGCGGCGTTCTTCGCCCCTTCGACGCGAATCGCCCCGGAAAGCGGAACGCCGCCTTCGATGTGAAAGAACTCCATCGGCTAGGGCAAGTAGCGGAGCGGGTCGATCGGGAACTCGCCGTTTCGGATCTCGAAGTGGAGGTGTGGTCCGGAGGAGATCCCGGTGTTTCCGGAGAGGGCGATCTCCTGGCCCACTTCGACGTAGCGGCCGGGCGAGACGATCGCGCTCGCCAGATGGCCGTACATCGTGAAATACCCTTCGTCGTGCTCGATGACGAGTACGTTTCCGTAGCCGGGCTGCTCGCCGTAGAAGTAGACCTCGCCTCCGGCTGCGGCGTGCACGATCGTCCCCTCGGGGACGTCGATGTCGATCCCGTCGTGGTGATGACGATTCTCGAGCACGGGGTGGATGCGCCAGCCGAACGTCGACACGACCTCGCCCTCGAGTGGCCAGATGAACCGGGACGGCACGCCGTTCGACAGGCGAACGACGTCGTCCCAGAACGTCGACGTCACACCCGGGATGAGAATCCGGTCACCGGCGAAGATCGTCGAGGCGGTCGTCAACCCGTTCGCGGAGGTCAACGTTTCGACCGGGACGGCGTAGGTCAGCGAGATGTCGGTCAGCGTTTGGCCGCGCTGAATCGTGTGCACGACCCCTTCCTGCGAGGCGTAGAGAACCTGGCCGGGCTGCAGCTGACTGGCGCCGAACAGCCGATTGCTCGCGAGGAGGTTCGAGACGGAGACGCCGAGCTCGGCCGCGATGGCGTTGACGGTCTCTCCGTCCGAGACGGTGTGGCGGAGGATCACGTCCTCGATCGCCGGAAGCGGGGCCGTCGTTTCGTCTTCCGTCGCGATCGGGAAGACGTCAAGCGGAACGTTGTCGGTCGTTCCGTCTTCCCGGACGACGGTCGTGCTCTCGTCGATGACGGTCAGCGGTTCGCGTCGGGTGCACCCGGAGCGGATCAGGAGGGGGATCAGGATGACGGCAGCGACGAACAGGACCGCGATCGCAACGCGATCCTTCCGGATCGGTTTCTTCGCGTGGTAGCGTTCGCCGTAGCTAGTCACTGCTCATCAACTCAAGGAACTGGTCGTTGTCCTTGGTCGCCTCCATCTTCCCTTTGATGAACTCCATCGCCGCCTGTGGATCGTTCAACTCCGCCATCATCTTACGGAGGATCCATACCCTGTTCAATTCCTTCTCGGCGAGAAGGAGCTCTTCCTTCCGCGTCGCGCTCTGCTCGACGTCGATCGCCGGGAAGATCCGCTTGTTCGACATGTTCCGGTCGAGGATCAGCTGCATGTTTCCCGTCCCCTTGAACTCTTCGAACACGACCTGATCGAGCTTGCTTCCGGTGTCGATCAGCGCCGTCGCGATGATCGTCAGGCTTCCGCCGTTCTCGATGTTCCTCGCCGCGCCGAAGAACTCCTTCGGCTTGTACAGCGCCGAAGGGTCCATTCCGCCCGACAGGAGCTTCCCGGACGCCGGAATCGACAGGTTGTACGCCCGCGCGAGTCGGGTTACCGAGTCCATCAGGACGACGACGTCCTTTCCGAGCTCGACGAGACGCTTGGCGCGGTCGGTCACCAGCTCGGCGATCCGCGTGTGGTGTCGCGGCTCCTGGTCGAACGTCGCCGCGACGACCTCTCCGCTCGGGACCGAGCGCTGGAAATCGGTGACCTCCTCCGGTCGCTCGTCGACGAGAAGGACGAACAGCTTCACGTCGGGATAGTTGGCGTTGATCCCGTTGGCGATTTGCTTCAACAGCGTCGTCTTCCCCGCCATCGGCGGTGACACGATCAGGCCGCGCTGCCCCTTTCCGATCGGGCAGAACAGGTCGATGATCCGCGTCGAGATCTCCTCCGGGTCGTGCTCCAACCGGTACATCTCGTCCGGATGGAGCGGGACCAGGTCCTTGAATTGCACCCGCCGGCGCGACTCGTCCGGATCGATCCCGTTCACGTTCTCCGCTTTCTGCAGCGCGAAGTAGCGCTCGTCGTTTTTCGGCGCTCGGATCATTCCGGTGATCAGGTCGCCGTCACGGAGCGCAAAGCGCTTGATCTGCGATGGCGACACGTAGACGTCGGTCCGGCCCGGCAGACAGCTGTCGCCGCGCAGGAATCCGTACCCGTCCGGATGTAACTCGAGGATTCCGTCCGTGAAGTGCAGCTCGTGCGCCCGCGCCAGATGATTCATCACCTGGCGGAGGAGATCGTCCTTCCCGGCCTGCCTGTTGTTCTTCAGCTCGAGCCGTTCAGTGAGCCCGAGCAGCTCGTCGATCGTTCTCTCACGCAGTTCGCGTACTTCCATCATCGAAATCACCTCAGAACTGGATGCCCCGGAAGACAATCAGTGCGGTGGCACCGAAGTAGAAAAGCAACAGGGCGGCCGAATCGACCCCTATTCCCAGAATCCGCCGCCGGGAGCGCGCCCCCAGCGACACCATCGCAACGACGGTCAGCAAGACGCCGCAGACCGCGACGACCACCTGATCCGTTTCTCCGCCCTTCAGGCCCGCGTAGATCGAGCCGCGCCGGAACGCCGCGTCGGCGAAGAACAGGGTCAGGATATTGAACATGTTCGAACCGAAGAGGTTGCCGACGATCATGTCGTGCGCCCCGATCCGCAATGCCCCGATCGACGTCGCCAGCTCGGGGAGCGACGTCACGATCGCGACGAGAATCGCGCCCATGAACGAGGCCGACAGACCGGACGTCAGCGAGATTTCCTTGCTCGCGCGGACCAGGAAGATTCCCGAGACGACGATCACCGCGGCGCAGACCAGGAACCCGAGAACCGCGACCTTGAACGGGATTCCCTCCCGTTGGGTGTCCTCCTCGACCGTCTCGTTGCGCTCCGCGTGGAAGAGGAGGAAGACGCCGGCGACGTAGCCGACCAGGATCAGCCAGCTCACCGGGCTGATGCCGAGGAAGGTCGCCCGCGGCGCCAGGACGATTCCGAGCACGCCGAACAGCGTAAGGAGCACGGCCATCCCGCCGCTCAACGTGTGATACCCTCGCGCCTTGAGGAGGAACGGCCCCCGCCCGAGAAGGAGGACGTCCATCACGGCGATGATCACGACGTTGAACAGGTTGCTCCCGAACGCGTTGCCCAACGCGATGTTCGGTACGTCGAAGCCCGCTCCCGAGATCGTTGTCGTCAACTCAGGGATCGACGTGAGCGTCGCGAGGACGAGGAGACCGATCCAGCCTTGCCCGATTCCGGTCCTTCTCCCGATCGCTTCCCCGTACGGAGCGAGGCGGATCCCCGCGACGATGATCCCCAACGCGGACAGAACGAAGGTCAGCCAATGGAGGATCATCCGAACGTCTCACCCCTGCGCTTGTCGAATCGGTTCATCCAAACCTTCCTTCTTCCACGGTCCGCGAGCATGAGCAAACCGGCCAATCCTCACACCTCGCGACGCGAAAGCGTATCGTGCGTATCTTGAACTACCCGAGCCCGCGGGCGACTCCCGCAAGGGCTAGAGCTTCTTGAACAGCCACTTCACCATGTCCCAGTACATCTTCAGGCGGTCGATGATTCCCTTGGCGAGACCCCGCTTCTCTTCCTTCAGAATGTGCGTTACCCCTTCGAGCTTGACGTACTCCTTACGCCATCCCTCTTTCGAAGCGAGTCGCGAGAGCGCGATCTCGATCCCGTAGTTCATCTCCTCTACGTTCTCCTGCGCCCGCTCCCACAGCCTTCGGGTAAGGACGCGCTGACCGGAGGCGTACGGGTTGATCTTCTGGGCGAGGTCCGTGTTCTTCCGCCCGTCGGCGAACACGCCCACGACCATGTCCAGCCCCTCTTCGCGGTACGCTCGGACCATCCGATCGACGTGTTCCGTCGTCAACCCGACGAGGTCCGCGTCGAGGAACAGGAGTGTGTCGTTCCTCGCCTCGGAGACACCGACGGCGAGCGCCGCTGCCTTGCCCCGATTCACGGGAAGAGTCACGACCCGGACCGGGAAGCCCTTCGCTTCCTCCGCCGTTCCGTCCTCCGACCCATCGTCGACCACGATCACCTCGTCGATGAGCGAGCTCGCTACGATAGGATCAAGAACAGCGCCGATTCGCCCAGCCTCGTTGTATGCGGGTACCACCACGGAAACACGCATGGGAATACTGGTGATGCTGGCGAAGTTGGGTTATCGCCCCATCCCTTCACTGGACGCATTTTATCCCTTGGCGTTCGTCAAGTCAATTCCAGTACCGCGCGACACCCTTCGGCCTCGCGGCCTACTCGTCCGAGACGAACCAGTCGACGACCTCCTCGACCAGGTCTCTTTCGTTGGCGAACGTGCCGACCGGAACCGGGAACGACTCGATGAAGCGGCCGCCGTAGCTACGGGACAAAACGCGCTGATCGGTGAGGATCACGATCCCGTGGTCCGCCTTCGTTCGGATCAGTCGACCGACCCCCTGACGCAGCTTCAACACCGCCTGCGGCAGCGAAAGGTCCCGGAACGGATCGCGCCCCTCCCTGGCGAGTCGGTCGGCGAGCGCGGAGAGGATCGGATCGGTGGGCACGGAAAACGGAAGACGGGTGATGACGAGAAACTCCATCTCCTCCCCCGGGAAGTCAACCCCCTCCCAGAAGCTTTCCGTGCCGAGCAGGATTCCGGCCCCCGGATGGGCGCGAAACCGCTCGATCAGCTTGCTCCTCGGTCCGTCGACCCCCTGGGCGTACGTGGCGATCTCCGAGGGGAGCCGATCCCGGACGGCCCGCAGCATCCGGTACGACGTGAACAGGGCGAGCCCCTTCCTCTTCAGCTTCGCGGCCAGCGTACCGAGGAGCGACGCCAGCGCCTCCACGTACGCGTCCCCTTCGTCGTCGATCGGAGGGAAGTACGCGGGAACGCTCACCTTCATCCGTTCGATAAACGAGAACGGGCTTTCGACGACCGCGGTCCGGACGCGTAGGACGCCGTCGGTCAGCCCGACCGATCGGGCCAGGTACTCGAAGTCGCCGGCCAGCGAGAGCGTCGCCGAGGTGAGGACGATCGACTCGACGCGCGGATACAGGAGCCGTTGGAAGAACGGTGCCACGTCGAGCGGCGTCGCGTGAATCGCGACGCCGTCGTACTCCCGTTCGTACCAATGGACCGTGTTCTCGTCCGGTGGAACGCTGATCGCTCTCGCGACGTCCCCCAAACCGACGACCCGATCGATGTGCCCCTCGAGTTCCTTGAGCGTCTCCTCCGCCTCGATCCGGCCTCCCAGACGATCGAGCGCCGCCTCCAGCTGCTCGAGCGCGGTCGTCGTCCCCCCGAACCGCGGCACCAGCCCGGACAGCGACGAGAACATGCCCCGGCGCTCGTCCGGAAGCTTGCGATCCAGACTCCGGAACAGCGTCGCCGCCCGCCGCCGGACGGTCGCCACGAGCTCCGTCGCCCGCCGCACGTCCTCATCACTCGGCGGGAGCGCAAGCCGCCCGAGCCAGCCCGGCCGCCGCGCCGCGGGGGCGAGCTCGTCCGCGACGCGCCCGACGATCCGCTCGGAGAGGCTTCGCGTGAACGCCGTCCGCGCCGTCGCTTCCAGGCTGTGTGCCTCGTCGATGACCAGATGGGTGTACTTCCCGAGGACGACGCCTCCGACGGCGAGATCGCCCAGGAGGAGCGAGTGGTTGACCACGACGAGGCCCGCCTTCCGGGCTCGACGGCGCGCCTGGATCGAGAAGCACTCGTCGAGGAACGGGCAGAAGACCCCGACGCAGTGGTTCGGCGCGTCGCACAGGCGTCTCCACAGCCCGCGGGCTTCCGGCTCGCTCAGGAAGGCACCGTTCTCGTCGATGTCCCCGGTGTCGCTCTCGAGGAGCCACCGGGCGAGCGGGGCGAGGAGGACCATCCGATCCTGCTCGAGGCTCCCGGCCATCTCGCCCACGAGCGCCTGCCAGCGGCGAAGGCAGAGGTAGTTCTCCCGCCCCTTCAGAAGCGCGACGTTCAGATCGGGGGCGAGCCGCTCGAGGAGGAACGGGAGGTCCTTCCCGTACAGCTGCTCCTGGAGCTGCTTCGTACGGGTCGAGACGACCGCGCGCGCCGAGGGAACGGCCCGCAGATGGAGGATCGCCGGAACCAGATACGCGAACGTCTTCCCGGTCCCCGGACCGGCCTCGACGAGGAGCGCCTCGCCGTCGCGGAACGCGCCCGCCACCGCCGCGGCCATCTCCAGCTGGCCGGCGCGCTCCTCGTACGACGGCAGACCCCGGGCGATCACGCCACCCGATCCGAGGACGTCGGTCGCGACGGTGCTGTCCCGATCGACGTCGACGGCCGGCCTCGCCGCTTCGGTCGCCCCGTCGGCGGCGACCGCGGGCCGCGGCAGGAGGAGGAGCCTGTCGAACAGCTCAGACAGCGGGCGCGGAAGGAGCCGCGCGAGGAGCGCGACGAGCTCGCGGTCGAGTCCGATCGCCTCCTCCATCATCGCGCCGAACACGCCGCCGCCGGCCGGTGCCCCCCGGACCTCGGCCAGACCGTACCGCGCGGCGACCGTCTCCAGCCGGTGATCGGGGAGCGTCGGACGGAGGACCCGGGCGAGCAGACGAAGATCGATCGAGCCACCCGGGACGCCGTCGTCCTCTTCGCCTGGATAGACGGCGAGCGGCGCGTCGGCCGCCTCCTCGGTGCTCCGATCCAGCGTGGAGCCGTTCATCAGGAAGATCACGTCACCCCCGACGGCGACGCGAACACGGGTGAGACCGAGCTGCTGCCAGGGGACGCCGGACGACACTAGAGGAAGTGCCGGAGGAGGTCGATGCGCCGTACGCGGCCGACGAGACGCCCTTCCCCGTCGACGACCGGCACGTTCTTGACTCCCTTGCGGATGATCAGATCGGCGGCGCGAAGGTCGTCGTCCTCTTCCGTCACGGCGAGGACGTCGGTACGCATGTACTTCTCGAGCGGTTCGTCCGCGATCTCGGCCAGCTTCCGTGCCAGCTGGTTCATGTCCGGGATGAACGAGGCGCTGTGGAGCATCTCGAAGTAGCCGGGAAGGGCGGCGCGGATCAGATCCTTCTCGGAGATGAACCCGATGAGCACGCCCTCGTCATCGACGACGGGGACGTTCGGCATCTCGGCGTTGTCGAGGACGAAGATGAGCTCTCGAACGGGGACGTCCCGCTCCACCGCCGTCAGGTCTCGCGTCATGATCTCCCGGACCTTCATGCTCCCTCCTCAGATCCTCTCCACCGTGACCTTCGTCATCTCGGTTTCGACCTTGGAGCGATCCTCGCAGATCTTCTTCTCGCTCTCGGCGCTTGCGATCCCGGCCGCCATGCCGAAGCGAAGCGCCTCCTCGACCGGCGCGTCCTGCGCCAGCTTGTAGACGATCCCACCGAGGAACGCGTCGTCCGCGCCGACGAGATTCTTGAACTCCGACGTCGGGACCTTGGCGTTGATCTCCCAGACCGCGTCCGGCGTGATCGCGATATCGCCTGTCACGTCGTGGGAGATGACGACCATCTGCGCTCCGCATGCGATCACGTGCTGACCCGCAGCGATGATCGCTTCGGTCGAGGTGAGCGACGTCCCCTCGAGGAGGAGATGCTCCCGCGTGTCCGGCTTGACGAGATACGGGCAGGTGTTGAGCGCGCGCGTCAGCGGCTCGCCGCCGGCGCTGATGGCGACCTTCGCTCCGGCCTCGTTCGCCAGTTTCGCCAACTCCTCGTAGATGCCGGGATCGATCCCCGGCGGGAGGCTTCCCGCGAGGACGACCCACGAGGCGCGCTTGACGATCCGCCGGTACCGCCGCATGAAACGCTCGAGCTCCGCCTCGGTGACCGTCGGTCCCAGTTCGTTGATCAGGTTCGGGCTGTGGTCGCGGCCGCTCTCGAGGATGGTCACGTTGACCCGCGTCTCCTCGTGAATCCAGACGAAGTTCGTGGTGACGCCCTTGCGTTGGAGATACCGGACGACGACGTGACCGGTGTGGCCGCCGACGAACCCCATGGCGACGTTGTCCATCCCGAACGCCGACAGAAACCGCGAGATGTTCACGCCCTTCCCGCCGGCGGACGTCGAGCTTCGCGTCGCGCGGGTGAGGAATTCCTCCTGCGTGATCTGGCAGATCCTCAGGCTGTCGACCCAATAGACCTTATCGACCGCCGGGTTCAGTGTGACCGTTACGATCATCGTCTTCCCTCTATCCTCTGGTGGACCGGGACCGATCCGGAGAGTCCGGCGGACGACGCCGCTTCGATCCGGACGCTATCCAGCCCACCGATCCTTCCTCCGCGGGCGACAACGGTCCGATGGTCTTCCGCCCGTCCGACGGTCCCGCCGTTCCGCGACACGGACTCGAACAGGACATCGACGTCCTGCCCAACGAGCCGCTCGTTCTCCTCCAGCGCGATCCGTCGCTGGCGGTCGAGCACGCGCTTCAGTCGCTCGCTCTTTACCGACTCCGGAACATCATCCTCCAATCGGGCGCTCCGAGTCAATGGGCGTGCGGAGTACTTCGCGACGAAGATCGATCCGAAACGGACGTTCTCGATCAGCCGCATCGTCTCTTCGAAGTCCGCGTCGGTCTCGCCGGGATACCCGACGATCAGGTCGGTTGTGACGTTCAGTCCGCCGATCCGCTCCCGCGCCGCGCCGACGATCTCCAGGTATCGGGCCACGGTGTAGCCGCGGTTCATGTCGACGAGGACCCGATCGCTCCCCGACTGCGCCGGGAGGTGGAGGTGGCTGCACAGGTTGGCCGTCGATCCGATCGCCTCGAGGACGTCGTCGGTCATGTCGCGCGGGTGCGACGTCGTGAACCGGACCCGCGGGATCCCCGTCTCGGCGACCCGAGCGAGGAGCGCCGCGAACCGGCCGAACTCCGGCCGATCGGTCCCGTAGGCGTTCACGTTCTGGCCGAGGAGGAGGACCTCGAGCGCGCCGGACCGGATCGCCTCCTCGACCTCGCGCACGATCGAGTTCGGCTCGCGACTCCGCATCGATCCCCGCGCGTACGGAACGACGCAGTAGGAGCAGTAGTTCGAGCACCCCTCGGTGATCGTCACCATCGCGCTCACCGGATTCGACCGCACGTGCGGGATCTCATCGATCGCCGTCGGCTCGTCGCACGCGGCGACGCGTTCGGACTCGATCCGGACACGCTCCACCAAGTCCGGGATCGACCGGTGACCGCCGGACCCGAAGACGAAGTCGATCGCCGGAAAGCGCGACAACAGCGATTCACCGCGCACCTGCCCCAGGCATCCGCCGACGCCGAGGGTCACGCGGCGCTTCCGCTTCTCCTCGACGACCGCCCCGATCCGCCCGTAGACCTTCTCCTCGGCCTTCTGGCGGACCATGCAGCCGTTGAACAGAACCACGTCGGCCGATTCGAGCCGATCGCCCAGGTCGTATCCGGCGCTCGTCATCACGCCGGCGAGCCCCTCCGATTGGTGGAGGTTCATCTGACATCCCCAAGTTTCGATGTACAGCCGCTTTCCCATGATCGGAGTCCGAGAATACTCCATCCCCCGGCCGACGTCCATCGCTGTTGGGGACCGGATCGTGGCCGCTCCCATGCGGGGTGGCCGGCGGACCGAGCCGTCCGGTACACTCGTCCCGTCATGACCTTGCGTCGCTGCGATCGCTACCTGCTGCGCGAGATGACCGGCCCGTTCGCCCTCGCCCTGGTCGGGCTGCTGCTTTTTCTCCTGCTGAACATCGTGCTCTCGCTCACCCCGCTGATGGTCGATCGGGGGGTCGGGATGTCGACGTTGCTCCGGCTCGTGATCCTCGAGCTTCCGAAGCTGTTCGTCCTCGCCGTTCCGATGGCCGCGCTCTTCGCGACCTTCCTCGGTCTCGGCCGGTTGATGCACGACCGGGAGATCATGGCGTTCGAATCGATCGGCATCCCGTTGCGTCGCCTTCTGCTGCCGTTGATCGTCGCCGCGGCGGCCGTCAGCGCGATCGACTTCACGATCAACAACTGGGCCGCGCCGGCCTCCGAGCGCGCGTTCCAGCGGACGTACCTCGAGGTCATCTTCCGTCAGTCGATTCCCCGGATCACGCCGAACGCGATCTTCTCCGGCCCCGACAACCTCTTCTTCTACGTCCGGCGCTACGACGCAAACACGCGGACCCTCTACGACGTCCTCATTTACGACACCGAAGGGGATCTCTTCCCGGCGGTTCCCGAGGCCGAGACGCAGGTCGCGCTGATCACCGCGGAAACGGGCAGGTGGACCGAGAAAACGTGGGAGCTTGAGGCGGGGCGGACGTACGGCTTCGACGACGAGGGGAAGTTGGTCTACTCGGGCGGGTTCGAGCTTCTCTCGGTCCCCGTCGACCGGAGCGTGGAGGAGATCCTCAGCCAGGCGCGCTCCCCCGACGAGATGGGAATCGGTGAGCTCCTCGCACGCGTGAAGCAGGCGTCGCGGACCGGTCAGCGCGTCGAGTCGTACGTCCTCGAGATCCACCACAAGATCGCCCTCCCGTTGACGACGATCGTCTTCGTCCTCCTCGGAGGGACGCTCTCGTTCACGTTCGGGGCACGCGGGCGCGCCGTCGGGATCATCGCCAGTCTCCTCCTGATCAGCATCTTCACCGGCCTGCTCTGGTGGACCCAGGCCCTCGGCCAGCGGGGCGCGATGCACCCGGCCCTCGCCGCCTGGCTTCCGAACCTCCTCTTCGGAGGTCTCGGTCTCCTCCTCTTCCTCCGGGTCGACCGCCTCGCGTCGCGCGATCTTCTGAAACGTCTCCGACGGTTCGTCCCGTTCCTCGCCCTCCTCGGGCTCATTGCGCTCGCCGCCGGAGCGAACGAGATCCCGCTGTTCCTCAACGCCGAGGAGCTGTTCATCTCCTCGGATCGGACCGAGGCCCGCGCCGAAGGCGACGTGGAGGCGACGTTCGAGGACGTGACCCTCTCCGCCGACGCGCTTCGTCTCCATCAGGCGCCCGACGGGCAGTGGCTGTTCGAGGCGACCGGCGACGTCCGCCTCGCGATCGAGGACGGATTGACCCTCGCCGGAGACCGACTCGCGGCGGTCATCGAGGTCACGGAGACCGGAACGCTGACCCGCTCTCTCGAAGCGGGTCAATTCCGTGGGGAGAGCGAGTTCGTCAACTCGGCCGGAGAGGACCACACTCTTTACTTCCGCGGCGAATCCGGTCGGATCGAGTTCGACGAGTCCGGCGAAGCGAGCCTCATCGAGGTCCGCCGGGGAGAAGTGACCACCTGCGACTGCTGTGGCCTGCCGTTCCGCTCTCAGCCGTACACCCTTCGCGCCGCTCGGCTGCAGCTGTACCCTGACCGTCTCCTCGTCGCCTACGGACTGACGGCCCGAGTCGCCGGCGTCTCTGCGTTCTGGCTGCCGGTCTACGTCCAACCGCTCGAGGAGACGCTCGAGAGCCCCCTCTTCCCGGCGATCGGCCGGAGCGGTTTGCGAGGATGGTTCCTCAAGTGGAACGTCCCGTTCTACCTGAGCGAGCAGCTCTACGGCAGTGTCCTGTTCGACTACTACCACGCCTTTCGCGAGCTCGGCGCCGGCCTCGTCCTCCGCTACGCGTTCGCTGAGCACGAGGGTTCGACCGACGTCTACTACTTCCCTGCGAAAGTCGGGGATCGGGTCGTCCGCCTCGCGCTCGACCATTCCTTCGGCATCGGTGCGTCTTGGCGCGGGGGCGGAGAGCTCGAGTACGAGGCACTCGGAGACGATGAGTCCCTCTCCTTCGCCGCCAGCGTCTCCGGTCGGTTCGCCGATTGGCGGATCACCGTGACGGGCGTCCGCAGTTGGGACGAGGAAGAGGATGCAGACATCGTCACCCAACGTCTCCCCGAGATCTCGCTGGCACGCGATGCGACGCGGATCGGCCCGGCCTCCCTGACGCCCCGGGTCAGCGTCGGCTGGGTCAGGGAATGGGAAGGCGAGACCCTGACGGAGCAAGCCGTTCGCGTGAACGGAAGCGCGTCGGTCGGGATCGATGCGTTCAACGCGGCCGGTTTCTTCGTCTCACCGACGTTCACGGCGTCGTTCACGCGCTACGCGGGTGACATCGTCGACCGGACCCGGAGCGCGCTGACCGTCTCGATCCCCGCGACGCGGGAAGGGCTGTCGCTCGACTACGACGGGTCGTTCATCACGGCGGAGAGCCCGTTCGAGTTCGATCGGATCGAAGCGGAGCAGCACATCGGGTGGCGGATCTACAGGTCGGGACCGCCGATCCTGCGAATCGAGAGCGGATTCGATCTGATTGCCAACACGCTCGATCCGCTCTCGGTCACGCTCGCGTGGGGGGGCGAGGTCTCGTGGACGCTCTCTCTCGACTACGATCTCGACACCGCCCTCCTCGACGCGGTGGTCCTCGAAGGCGACTGGTCGAACGAGTCCACCAGTGCCTCGTGGGAAATGTCGTACGATCCGACGGCCGGCCGGTTCGATACGATCGACGTCGAGCTCGCCGCGACGCAGGATCGGACCGAGATCTCCATCGCGGCAACGGCGGAGGACGGCCGACTTGCGGCGCTCTCCGGAACGGTCGAGGCGCGGACGCCGGCCGACTGGGGCGCGGCGCTCAGCGCCGACTACGATGTCGATGGAACCCCTCACATCGAGAACCTCCGTTACCGCCTCTTTCGGGACATCGGGGATTGCATTCAAGTCGGAATCGAGCGAGCCTCTGATCAGATCTGGCTGTATGGCTCGATTCTCGCCTTCCCGGAGGCGATCCTCCGGTACGACCCGGAGAGCGTGAGTCTCCAGGTGGGAGAGTAGTCGCGGGCAGTTCGATCCGGTGGTCGAGCGAAAGGAGGGGGCATGGATCTCGATCTTTCGGCGCTCGTCTACGTCGCGTTCGCGATCATCCTGCTGATCAAGTTCTACGTCGGAAGCTGCGGCGGCGGCACGTGCGGATAGCCCTCAAGCGCTGACGCGAGGCCTGCTCATCGGACCGCTCCCGTTCACTCGGAGTCGCCCTGATCGGTGCCGCATTCCGCCGGCAGACCGAGCGATTCACGCCAGCCGGGCTCGTAGAGCTCGATCAGCTCGGCAGGGGTCTCCGCCCACCTCGGCAGTTCGGCGAAGAAGCCGGCGGCCCCGAGTTCGTCCACCAAGTAACCCACGAAGCTCTCTCCGAGCGTGTATCTCGCGGGCAAGGGCAGATCGATCGACAAGCAGTTTTCCGCCGCCAGATCGAGGAGGGTGCTCCCCCACTCGCCTTCACTCCCGCTCAGTCTTTCACGAACGTTCGAATCCGGGAAGAGCCGTTCGCTCAGTTCGGCCATCCCCTCCACGAGGAACGGCGGAAGATCATTGAGCCAGAAGCCCCGGTAAAGGGCGTCTTGATACGTAAGCCAGTGCGTGATCTCGTGCGCCAGCGTCCCCTGGCTCGCCGTCAGCGAAACGACGAGCATCACCGGGGCCCCGTGAAGCAGGGGTCTCGAGCCAGGCAGTCCGATTCCACTGAAGCTGAACCACGCCGAGTTCCGGTCCCCCGTCAAACTTCGCAGGGAAGCCTCGTCCGGGAAGACCGCGATCACCAACGGCCAGATGATCTCCCCACCCCACGAAGGCGGCGGCAACCGCCACGGGGGGCCGCCTTCGTAGTTCACCACGCCCACTGACAGCCACTTCTCGCCCGGATCGAGCCCCCGCACCGACTGTGGCTCGTCCCACTGCGGATGGGGCTCGATCGCCTCGAACTCCCAGAACGCGAGGACGCGGTCGACGGCCTGATCGAGTCGGTCGATGAACACATCAGACCCCTGCGGCTCCCCGCCTATCCACGCGATCGCACCGAAGCGCCACGCGGTTAAGTGGTAGTACGGGTATTCGTATGCATTTCCGGAAAGGACGGAGATCCCCAAAACAACGACCAACGCAACGAGGCAGATTCGGGAAGAACGCAACATGCTGCACTCAGTATACTCAGTTGCATCATCGTGAAACCGGGGCGATTGCTCCGGCGATCGGCCATAAGGCTGTTCAGAAAAGCGAATCCAGCGTTGCGATCCCTACACCTTGCAAGAGGACAGACGATTCGGTAGAATGCGTCATTCCACTCCGTTGCATTCACCGTCATCCAACGATTCGAAACCGGGACGCACAGGTCGGTCGTGAGACGCTCGCGCAACGCGTCCGCGCTACCCTGAGGGCAGCCGTCGACGCATCGAGCCGTCGCCGGCGTCCACGCGCCGCGCGAGGCCGTCACGACCAAGACCGGTCGACCATCCAACGAAGCGAGAGGAGGCCGTGTTGTCGAAGCTGAGAATCACCGTGCTGAAGAAGATGCACTTCCCGGATCTTCAGGCGACCTACGCGAAAGACGGGACGTTCGACGTCTGCGCCGCGTTCGAGGAGGGGCAGGTCTTCGAGACCGCGGAGGGCAAGCCGGACGGGTTCTGCTCGTGGGCGTGGGCCGACATCCAGCGCGACGTCACCCTCGTCCGAAGCGGAGCCGAGCTTCCGTGGATCGGACCGAAGAACACGATGATCTCCTGCTGCACCGACGGGTTCCGCCCGGTCGTCTTCCGGATCGATCGGGTCGGCGAGGCGGAGTCCTGAGAAAGGAGGCCGGATGGCCGCCGTTCGAATCACGGTTCTGAAACGGACCGTCAACTGCGAAATCTGCGACGAGTACGGCGACGTCGCCTGGAAGCTCCGAGGCGGATGCCAGCCGTGCGGCACGTTCGAGGACGGCCAGCGATTCGTCTCCAAGCGAGGCGAGAAGCCCGAAGGCTTCTGCTCGTGGGCGTGGGCCGACATCCAGCGGGACGTCACGATGATGCGCCTCGGCGGGGCCCGCGAGTGGCTCAGGCAGGACGGCACGTGGCTGTCGTCGTGCACCGACGGGATGAAGCCGGTCGTCTTCCTGTTGGAGCGGCTGACCAACGGGCAGGGAAGCGCGCGATGAAGAAGGTGCGAATCACCGTCATCAAGAAGGGGTTCGACGAGGAGCTGATCGCCGAACACATGGAGCCGGACGCGGCGGAGACGTTCAAGCCGTGTGGCCACGAACTCGGCGAATCGTTCGTCGTCGGGCAGCCGGTGGCTTGTCCGGAGGGGATGTGCCCGTGGGCGTGGCACGACATCGAGTCGTTCGTCCGGATCGCCGCCTTCGAGGGGAAGGTCGAGGACTATCGACCGAAGAACAGCTGGATCCGATGCTGCACGGACGCGTTCCGTCCGGTGACGTTCCTGATCGAGCCCATGGAGGACTCGTAGCATGAGGACATAGCATGTCGTTGTCCAGGCAGCATCGAGTCCGTCGCGCCCGAAGCGAGACGGACTCGGATATCCAGCAGAAGCACAGCTTCTGCGACGAACCGATGCCCGCAGCATCGGTTCGCGCTGCACCGACGCGTTCCGCCCGGTGACGTTCCTGATCGAGCCGCTCGACAACGAATCGACGTGATGAGAAAGGAGCAGGATGCCGTGGCCGAAGGTGAGAATCACCGTCCTCAAGCGCGCACTGTTTGAGGACATCTGCAACGAGTATGGAGCCGACGCGTTCCTCGAGCGCGGAGGCTGTGCGCCCTGTCGGTTGTTCTCGGACGGGCAGCAGTTCGTCCTCGAGCACGGACTCCACAAGCCTGACGACTTCTGCTCGGATGCGTGGGCCGACATCCGCCACGAGCTGATGGTCATCATCAGCGGAGGCAATCGGCCCTACGTGGGACCGGAAGGAACCGCCACCGTCTGCTGCACCGACGCCATGAAGCCGGTGCTGTTCAAGATCGAGCGAATGAAGGAGGACTAGCGTGGCCAAGGTGAAGATCACGGTCGTCAAGCTGCCGGCGCACGAGGATCTCATCGACAAGCACATCGACAAGGAGCGGTATCCGGACGGCTTCGGACCGTGCACGCTCTGGACGCTGGGGCAGGAGTTCCTTATCGAGGACTGGCCGGCCAAGCCGCAGGATTTCCCTTGCGATTGGGCGTGGTCCGACATCCAACGGGACGTCGCGATGGTGATGTTCGGCGGGAACCCGCCGTGGATGGCGAAGAAGGGAACCGCCATGACCTGCTGCAGCGACGGCTTCCGGCCCGTCTCGTTCCTGGTCGAACGTCTCGAGGAGAGCTCATAGATGTCGAGGATCCGGATCACGGTTCTGAAGTGCCTCGAGGTGCCGGACCTGGCGGCCGACTACGCGCCGTCGGGGCGCTGGAGCACGTGCTGGATGCACGAGGGAGACGTCTTCGAGGTGGGCGGCGGCTCGGACTACCCCGTGCCGGAGGGCTTCTGCTCGTGGGCGTGGGCCGACATCCAACGCGACGTCACGATGCTCCGCTACGGGGCGGATCCGCCCTGGATTCGGATCGCGGGCACGGCTATCGCATCCTGCACCGACGGACGAAAGCCGGTGGTGTTCAAGATCGAGCGGGTCGAGGACGTCCGGGAGGAGGCGGCATGAACGACGTACGGATCACCGTGGTCAAGCGGATGGTCAACGAGGATCTGATCCGCGCGTACGCGACGAACGGCGAGACGGACGAACGGCTGGCGCCTTGCTCGGTCTTCACCGACGGTCAGGCGTTCGTCGCGCGCGGACTGACGCAGCCGGAGGGGTTCTGCTCGTGGGCGTGGGCCGACATCCAGCGCGACGTCGCCTGGGTCGCCCTCGGCGGCGTCCAGCCGAACCACAAGGCGCCCGGAACCGCGATCTCCTGCTGCACCGACGGGCTGAACCCGGTCTTCTTCCGTCTCGAGCCGGTCCCCGCGAAGGAAGCCGGATGAGCACCGCCAGCCACCGCCTGCGCGTCGGCCGGTTCGACTGCCTCATCGTGAAGGACGGCTCGGCCGAACGGCCGCCGCTCTCTCAGTACATGGACCCGGTGCCGGGCGAGCTCGCCGCGTACGAGATGTTCATGGAGGGCGGACTGATGCTCGTCGACGCGCCCGACGGGCGGCTCCTGATCGACGGCGGGAACGGACCGACGCGCGGGCCGCGCAGCCACGCCGCCGAGGAGGCGCTCGCGGCGGAGCGGATCGCGCCGGAGTCGATCGGCACCGTGCTGCTGACGCACGGCGATCCCGATCACATCACGGGGCTGCTGACCGCGTCCGGCGCCCCGGTCTATCCCAACGCGTCGTACGTCCTCCATCGCGACCTGTGGGACGCGTGGCACGCCCCGCCGAGCGCGGGGCTGTACTTCCCGGAACAGGAGGCGCTCGTCCGCCGGCTCGCGTCGGTCGTCGGCGACCGATGCACGCGGTTCGACGCGGAGGAAGAGGTCTTCCCGGGCGTCCGCGCCGTCCCCGCCCTCGGCCACCGGGCCGGCCACACCGCGTACCTCCTCGAGTCCGAAGGGTCCCGCCTCCTTCACGTCGGCGACGCCGCGTTCGACCCGGTGTTCCTGGAGTTCTTCTCCGTGCCGAACGTCCGCGACACCGAACCGGGGCGGGGCCGCGACGCCCGGCGCGCGCTCGTCGAGCGGGCGATCGACGACGACGCGCTCGTCGTCGGATCGCACTTCCGCTTGCCCGGCGTCGGCCGGTTGGAGAAGATCGCCGTCGACCGGGCTCGCTGGTCGTCGGTCGACGTCTAGGAGAGGAGGCCACTGTGTCGGAGACCGTCCATCGCTTCACCCACGGAGGGATCGAGGGGGCGATCCTGCGGATCCTCGACGACGAACCGCAGTCGCTGAACGACCTCCTTCCGGACGAGTACAAGCTTCCGGAAGATCGGACACTCCCGCTCGCCTTCACCTGCTGCTACGTTCGCCATCGCGGACGTCACGTGATGATCGACGGCGGGATCGACGGCGACGAGGTGACGGCGCAGCTCGACGGTCTCGGCGTGAAGCCGGAGGACGTCGACCTCGCCCTGATCACCCACGTCGACCGGGACCACGTCGCCGGCTTGATCCTCCAGATCGGCGACGGCGAGCTGACCTATCCCAACGCCCGGTACGCGATCGACGCCGGGCTGTGGCAACTGCTGCACGAGGACGAGACGTACGACGAGCTGCCGAAGCACCTGCAGCGGCTGTTCAGGACGCTCGTCGCCCGGCTGGAGGACCGCGTGATCCTCTGCGACAGCGAGACCGAGATCGCCGAAGGGATCACGTTCGTGCCCTGCCCGGGTCACCGTCCCGGACACGCATCATATGAGTTCACGACCGACGACACACCGTTACTGCACGTCGGCGACGCGTTCCTGCATCCCGTGTTTCTGCAGCACTTCGACTGGCCCGTCATCGGCGATACGTTCCCTGAGATGGCAGTCGAAAGCCGCATGGCACTGATCGAGCGGATCGAGAGGACGAACGCTCTGGTGATCGCGACGCACTTCCCGTGGCCGGGGAT
>CAZFZM010000026.1:17678-28980 GCA_964523545.1 uncultured Thermotogae bacterium | reverse complement strand
CCCTTCGCTCAAACGCAAGAGTAGAGGCGCAGGAATATTAACCTGCTGTCCATCGGTTACCCCTTTCGGGTTCACCTTAGGTTCCGCCTAACCCTGGGCGGACGAACCTTCCCCAGGAAACCTTAGGCAATCGGTGGCAAAGATTCTCACTTTGCTCGCGCTACTCATGCCGGCATTCTCTCTTCCGTCTCGTCCACCGAGCCTTCCAGCTCAGCTTCGGCCGTGAACGGAATGCTCCCCTACCGATCGTCGCTCGAAGCGACAATCCCGCAGCTTCGGTACCAAGCTTAGCCCCGTTAAATTTTCGGCGCGTCGTCGTTAGACTGGTGGGCTATTACGCACTCTTTAAAGGATGGCTGCTTCTAAGCCAACCTTCCAGCTGTCTCGACAACCACACTTCCTTTCCCACTTAGCTTGGATTTTGGGACCTTAGCTGGCGGTCATGGGTTGTTTCCCTCTCGAGCGCGGATGTTATAACCCGCGTTCTGACTCCTGCGAAACGATCTACCGGTATTCGGAGTTTGACTAGGGTCGGGGGCGAACCCCCTTCCCCGACCAGTTGCTCTACCCCCGGTAGTCTTCACGCAAGGCTAGCCCTAAAGCTATTTCGGGGAGAGCCAGATATCACCAGGTTCGATTGGTTTTTCGCCCCTAACCACAGGTCATCCCCTAGCTTTTCAACGCTAGTGGGTTCGGCCCTTCATATACGATCAAGTATACTTCACCCTGCCCATGGTTAGATCACCTGGCTTCGGGTCTACATCATGTGACTTACGCCCTATTCAGACTCGCTTTCGCTACGGCTCCACCTCATTCGGCTTAACCTTGCCACATAACGTAACTCGCCGGCTCATACTGCAAAAGGCATGCGGTCACACCCTAATTGATCGTTCACCCGAAGGTGAACAGTGACGGGTGCTCCCACTGTCTGTAGGCAGATGGTTTCAAGTTCTATTTCACTCCCCTCCCGGGGTGCTTTTCACCTTTCCCTCGCGGTACTAGTTCACTATCGGTCAGTCGGTAATGTTTAGCCTTGGAAGGTGGTCCTCCCAGCTTCACGCCGGATTTCACGTGTCCGGCGCTACTCAAGTCGGCTCCCGGGGTGGATCCGCCTTTCGTCTACGGGACTGTCACCCTCTGTGGTCGCTCTTTCCAGAGACGTTCGACTAGACTTCACCTTTAACCCCGCCCACCCCTGCGTCGATGGGACGGCGTCGACTTACAACCCCAAACGAGCAACGAACGCAGTCTTACACTCGCCTGGTTTGGGCTCTTCCCGTTTCGCTCGCCACTACTCAGGGAATCTCGGTTGATTTCTTTTCCTCCGGTTACTGAGATGTTTCACTTCGCCGGGTTCGCCGAACGTACCTACTAAAGGTTTCAGTACGCTCTACTGGGGCTTCACCCCAGTGGGCACTCCCATTCGGACATCCCCGGATCAAAGCCTGCTTAGCAGCTCCCCGAGGCTTATCGCAGCTAGCCACGTCCTTCGTCGCTTCCGACTGCCAAGGTGTCCACCGTTTGCCCTTACTGCGCTTATGCGGCACACACTCTATTCACTTGTCAAGGAGCAGCGCAGCGTGCTTCGCTGCGCGACAGCCAACGATCGTAACACAGCCCCAAAACCCTGTCAAGGGATTCTGCGGACTGTGAGAGGCGAAACTCTACCGAACACGTCCGTCCGTCTCAAGGGGGCACCGGACCGACTCCCTCGACGGGCCGGTTCAGCGGCGAATCACTTGATCAGGAGGCGTTCGGACGGGACGTGACCGCCGCCGCCAGACGGTCGAGTTCGTCGAAGCCGAGCTCCTCGCCTCGGGCGGTCCCGTCAATCCGGGACGCCTCGAGCACCGTCCCGATCGCGGGGCTCGGCAGAAGCGCCCTCAGCGCGCTGCGGATCATCTTCCGGCGGGTCCCGTACAGCGCTCGGACGACCGCGAAGAAAGTCCCCGCATCGGATCCGAACCTCGGACTCTCGAGAAAAGTGAGACTCCACAGCGTCGAGTCGACCTCCGGCGCGGGGAAGAAGCTCCCCTTACCGATCCGCCGGATCGGTTCGACGTCGGCGTAGGCCCGGACGAGGACGCCGAGTGCCGTCCCTTCCTTCCCCGGGCTGGCAGCGATCTTCTCCGCCACCTCTCGCTGCGTGATCAGCAGCGCTCCGGTGAACCGCGAGCGGCGATCGACCAGCCACTTGAGAATCGGCGCCGTAATCCGGTATGGCAGACTTCCGACGACGTAAGCCGACTCGCCGATCGCTGAGTCGAGGTCGAACTCGAGGACGTCCTCGGTTCGGACCTCCAGGTTCTCGCACCCGCCGAGCCGCTCGGCCAAGAGCTCGGCCAGGCGGCGGTCGACCTCGATCGCGACCACGCGGCGCGCCCGACGGATCAGCACTTCGGTCACCGCGCCGAGGCCGGCCCCGATCTCCAGGATCGTCTCCGGGGACGTCTGCGAGACGAGCCTCTCGATGTCGACGAGGACGGCCGGGTCGACGAGGAAGTTCTGCCCCAGCCGCTTGCTCGGCCGAACCCCGGCCTCGCCGAGGAGAGATCGAACGACGCGCCGGCTGGTGACCGGTCCGGTCACAGGAGCCGCTCGGCCGCCCAATCGAGCAGCGCGTCGACCACGCGGGGATCGACCGGATCGCCAAGATGGCGGTAGACGAGGTTCGGCTCCTCGGGGTGGTGCCGCAGCAGGTGGTTCAAATCGGGGAGGACGACCACCGTCACGTCCTCGTTCCCACCCTCTCGAAGAGCGTCTTCGATCAGCGAGGCCTCCGACGAGGGAACCTGCGCGTCCTTCTCCCCGTTGACGATCAGCACTGGAACGTCGACGGCTCGTAGCGTCTCGGCCGGCTCGTCGAGGTAGTGCTCGCGAAGCCAACCGAGCGACAGCGGCGTCGACTTCAACTGAACCGCCGCTTCCTCGGTCAGCCACGGCATCGCCTCCTGCAGCCGCTCGACCGTGTAGTCGTTCCAGCCCCCTTCCGAGGTCTCGACGAACGCGGTGTACTGGTCCTGCTGCGCGAGCGCCGCTTCGAGTGCGTCGCCATCGAGCCCCTGCTGGCGGAGGAGCGTCTCGACCTGCCACCGCGTGATCTCGTCGAGCGGCCGAGCGGCTCCGGCAAGCAGGACGATCCCGGCGACCGATTCGTCTTCGACCGCGAGGATCGGGGCGAGATACGCCCCTTCGCTGTGCCCGATCAGGATGCAGCGCGTCGGATCGATCTCCGGCTGCGAACGCAGCCCCTCGAACGCGGCGCGTGCGTCGTCCAGCAGGTCGGACCGCGACGCGAGGCTCGCGTCCCCTTCGCTCTCGCCGACGCCCCGCTTGTCGAACCGGAACGAGGCGATCCCCTCCCGCGCCAGGGCGTGCGCCAGCTGCCGGTACGCGTCCATCTCGAGCCCGGCGGCGTTCCCGTCCCGATCGACCGGGCCGGATCCGTGGAGGAAGAGGGCCGCCGGGAACGGACCCTCGGACTCCGCGGGGAGCGCGAGCGTCCCGTACAGCGTCAGCCCATCGCTGGCGAACGCGATCTCTCGCTCGTCGATCCCCTCGACGACGACGTCCTCTTCCAGTTCGATCTCGATCCCGTCCGGGAAGAGCGAAACGTCGTATCCCAGCGTGTTCTGCGTCCGATTGACCAGCCCGGCCAGACGGCCGTCGTGCTCGATCAGCACGATCGTCGTGTCGCCGAGGTAAAGGTCGAACCGCTTTCCCTCGAACGTCTCGCCGCCCGAGCGGAACGTCACCCGGTTCGGGCCGTCGACCCTCGTTGGGAGCGACAGGAGCGCCTGGGGAATCGCCGCGGTGAACTCCCGATCGAGCGCTTCGGCCCGAACCGCCATCAGCACGACCGCGTACTGGCCAATCAGGTTGTTGTCGAGCAGGGCGAGATCTTCCGCAGCGGGGACCTCCGCCGTCTGCCTGGAGGAACCGACGCGAACCTCCATCGTCAGTCCGGTCAATTCCATCTGGGCGGAGACGATCTGCGTCCCGGACGGCGTGTCGGCAGCCAGGTGGTAGAAGATCGGGAGGAAGTCCCGGTCGTACTGCGTCTGCTGCGACAGCAAGATCGTCTGATCGCCGGCCGTCAGCGCGCTCTGCGACAGGAGCATGTACCCGTCGACCGGATGGAAGAACAGCGTGTACGACTCGTCGAGCAGCCGGACGCCGCCACGCTCCAGAACGAAGTGCCCCCCGCCGATCAGCTCCCCTCGGTCCTCACCGGGGATCTCGTCCACTCCGTGAAAGAGCGGGCCGCCGAGCGCCAGCGCCAACAGGCCGAGCACGATCGCCAGCCCGAGCAGTAGCTTCGTGTTCATGAATCCCCCTGTCCACGCGGTCTCATCCGGCCCGCCGCGCGGCCGATCCAAGTATATCGCGCTCCATCGACGTCCCGAAGGCCGGGGTCGGCGAGTCGTCCAGCCCGCCGAAGCGAGCATCGAATGAGATCACGGTCTAACACGGGCCCGGCCGAGTCAGATCATGGCTTCGAACTCGCACGATGCGCTATGCTCCCGGTTACATCAGGGGGGAATCCAAGGAGGACGGAGATGATCACCTACATCGCAGTCGGCCTCGGAAGCGGCGTGTTGTTCGCGATCCTCGACGGGCTGCTCAATGCGAACCCGCTGGCGCGGAAGCTGTATCGCGTCTACGACGCCATCGCAAGGAAGCGGGTCAACATCCCGATCGGCTTCGCGATCGACATCGTTTACGGCTTCGCGATGTCCGCTCTGTACAGGACGCTGCATGCCTCCCTGCCTGGTGGAGCGGCGATCGTGAAAGGACTTTGCTTCGCCGGCATCGCTTGGTTCTTCCGCGTTGTCATGGGCGTGGCCTCGGAGTGGATGACCCGGCGAGTTCCTCCGGCGGCCTTGGCGTACACGCTGATCGCCGGACTCGCCGAGATGCTCGCCCTGGGAATCCTGTACGCCCTCACCCTCGGCCCTTGGTCCTGATCAGCGATCGAACGGGCGGCTGCCTAAGCATGCTCTGACGAACGCCGACACGCTCCGGCTACTTCCACCGCGTCAGGATCTGCTCGCGGCTGAAGACGCGGATCGCGAAGTACAACAGGATCGCGCTCGCGACAAGCAGCACCGCGCCCTCCAGGCCGACCAGCGTCAGATCCACCAGCGTCTTCCGGCTGCTGTAGATGATCAGCGGGATGATCCCCGGCAGGATGGCGAAGCTCGAGAACTGGTACGCGGCGCGCGCGTCCGACGCCCGCGACGACACGAGCATCGTCACCAGCACCGAGAAGAACGCGAGCAACGGCGACAGGCCGAAGATCGACGCGATCCACGGCGCGGTCAGCGCCTGCAGCGGCACGCTCCCGACGAAGAGCCGCGTGACGCCGAGAAACAGGCCGAAGCTGATCCAGTTCACCGCCAGCGCCGGGATCACGCTCGCCAGCGCCTTGCCGAGGAACAGCTCCAAGTCGGAGATCGGCGTCGCCAGCAGCGGCTCAAGCGTCGTTTGCTCCTTCTCTCCGACGATCGAGTAGACAGCGATCGCCAGCGGGATGATCGCCGGCAGCAGCAGGAAGTACATCAACGACGTGTTGAGCAGGACGATCTGGGCGACAGAATCCTCCACCCGCCCGCCTTCGATCCCCATGTACACCGAGAAGCCAACGAGGAACAGCGGCAGGAAGAGCACGCCGAACAGGACCATCTTGTTTCGCAGCGACTCCCGCCACTCCTTGACCAAGATCACTCTAAGCCGACGCATCGTCGTCCTCCATCAGGTCAAGATACAGGTCCTCGAGCGACATCCGCAGCTCGTTGACGTAACGCACCCCGACACCCAACTCGACCAGCCGTTTGACGAGGAGCGGGTTTTCCCGATCCGGATCGGCCAACGACACGACGAGAGCATCGTCGATCCGCTCGATCCCCTTGACGAACGGCAGGTCCAGCGCGTCCTCGATCCCAGGGCGCGGATCGACGAGATGGACCACCGTCCGACGGCCGTACATCTCCTCGCGCAGCTTCGCAGGTTCGCCGACCTTGATCAGCCGCTGGTTGAACAGCGCGACGCGGTCGCACAGCCGGTCCGCTTCGTCGAGGTTGTGCGTACACAGGAAGATCGTCCGTTCCTCCGATCTCAGTCCTTCGATCGTCTCGCGCACGACCTTCGCCGCCTCGGGATCGAGGCTCGCCGTCGGCTCGTCGAGGAACAGGACCTCCGGCTCGTGAAGCAGCGCGCGGGCGATCGCGAGCTTCTGGCGCATCCCCTTGGACAGGCTGCCGGCGGCAGCGTCGCGCCGATCCCACAGCTCGAAAAGCCTCAGGTACCGCTCCGCCTGCCCGGCCGGATCGGCGACGCGATACAGCTTGGCGAAGAAGATCAGGTTGTCCCGCGCGGACAGTCGCCGGTAGAGGCCAGGCGTCTCGGTCAGCACGCCGACGCGCCGCCGGATCTCCCGATTCGCCGCACCGAGCCGCTGACCGGCGACGGACGCCTCGCCGCTCGTCGGCGCGATCAACGCCGCGAGCATCCGGACGGTCGTCGTCTTTCCGGCTCCGTTCGGCCCGAGGAAGCCGAACACTTCGCCCTTGCGAACGTCGAGGTCGAGCCGATCGACGGCGATCAGATTGCCGAACCGACGGGTCAGACCGCGTGCGGTGATCATCGGACGTCCTCGTACTTCGACGACTCGATCCTCTCGCGAAGCCGCTCCTCGCGCGTCCTCGGAACGTCGGTCGGCGGCTCGGTCCGATCGTGCTCCGTCGCAGGAGCCTCCCCTGAAG
Organism: uncultured Thermotogae bacterium; assembly: GCA_964523545.1. Taxonomy (GTDB): domain Bacteria; phylum Bipolaricaulota; class Bipolaricaulia; order UBA7950; family UBA9294; genus JANQEA01. The sequence goes on along the minus strand of CAZFZM010000026.1, from coordinate 22,216 downwards.
TCGGCTTGATCCAGCCGAGCCGCTTCGCCACGTACTTGAGATTCAGCGAGTAGCCGAGACCGAACGCCCGGGGGACGAACCATCGGTCCTCGTCGCTCCAGAAGCTGAGCCTCACGCGTCCCTCCACTCCGATTCGAGCACCGACATCACGATCGTGTCGTGGTAGACGCCGTTTCGGTAGTACGACTCGCGCAGCGTCCCCTCGCGGACGAATCCGGCCTTCTCGTAGGCGCGGATCGCGCGCGGGTTGTGCGAATACACGTCGAGTCCGATCCGGTGCAGACCGAGCTCCTCGAACCCGTACTTCAGGATCAGCCGGGCCGCCTCCGGCCCGTACCCCTGGCCCCAGGCGTCCTTCTCCCCGATCAGGATCCCGAAGACCGCGCTGCGATTGACGTAGTCGATCTCGTTGAACCCGCAGTTGCCGATGTGTCGGTCTCCGTCTTTCAGGACGATCGCCAGGTTCATGTGCTCTTTGCTCTTGTACTGTTCCTGGAGCCACTCCCGCTCGGCGGCGCGCCCCATCGGATGTCGCCGTCCGAGGGTCGTGAGGACCTCCGGATCGTTGATCCATCCGAGGCACCGATCCAAATCCGTCTCTTCGTCGAGCGGGCGGAGGTAGATCCGGTCGCCGATCAAGAACGGGTTGATCATGTCCATCCCTCCTCGCGGGACGACGGTCCCCGACACCCTCCTACAGGAAGATTGCGTGTTCTACAGGAACACGGGGTACAGCGGGAACAGCGACGCGAAGACAAGCGCGATCACCGACATCAGCTTGATCAGGATGTCGAGTGATGGGCCGACCGTGTCCTTGAGCGGATCGCCGACCGTGTCGCCGGTAACGCCGGCGGTGTGCGCCTCGGAGTTCTTCCCGCCGTAGTGCCCCTCTTCGATGTACTTCTTCGCGTTGTCCATCGCCCCGCCCGCGTTGGCGCAGTAGATCGCCAGCTGAATCGCGGAGAGCAGCGCCCCGATCAGGAACCCGCCGAGCGCGTACCGCCCGAACACCAATCCGAAGACGATCGGAGTGAGGACAGCGATCATCGCTGGGACGAACATCTTGTTCAGCCCGCCGTGCGCGGTGATGGCGATGCACCGGTTGAAGTCGGCCGTCTCCTCGCCGGTCATGATCTTCGGGTTCTCCTTGAACTGGCGCCGGATCTCCTGCACGAGGAGGTTCGACGTCCTGCTCACCCCGCGGATCAGCAGGGCGGAGAAGACGTAGGGCACCATCGCGCCGAGGATTAGCCCGGCGATGACGAACGCGCCGACCATGATCGGGCTCCCCGTCGGCGAGAAGTCGGCCGCGATCTGCCCGACGATCGGCAACTGCGGCGGGACGACCTGATCGGCGCTTCCGATCGCCGACCACATGAACGCCGCGATCAGGCCGAGCGCGGCGAACGCCGCCGAGCCGATCGCGAAGCCCTTCCCGATCGCCGCGGTCGTGTTCCCGATCGAATCGAGCTTGTCCGTCCTCTGGCGGATCTCCTGCGGGAGCTCGGACATCGTGGCGATCCCGCCTGCGTTGTCGGCAATCGGGCCGTACGTGTCGACCGCGACCGTCATCGCGACGAACGACAGCATCCCCAGAGCGGCGAACGCCACGCCGGGTAGGTTCCCCAGCTGATAGGCGCCGATCGTCGCGCCCGCGATCAACAGGACCGGGAAGAACGTGCTCAGCATCCCGAGCGCCATCCCCTCGGTCACGCCGACGGCGGGGCCGGACTGGTTCATCTTCGCCAGCTCGCGCGTCGGTTTGAAGCTCGAGCTGGTGTAGTACTCGGAGAAGAAGCCGATTCCGATCCCCGCGATCAGCCCGAGAATGACGGAATAGAACACGTTCATCCCCACCGGCGTGAACCAGCAGAACACGAACGTCGTCGCACCGGTCAGCAGCGCCGCGAGGCGCGTCCCGTTCATCAGCACCGCCTGCATCCCTTCCTGCCTTCGGCTGAGCCGGATGTAGAGGATCGCCAGGAGACTCGAGAAGAGGCCGCCGCCGACGATGACCAGCGGCGCCGTCAGCAGCCACGAGTAGTGCCCCTCCAGACCGGCCGGTGCGAGTTTCCCGATCAGCGTCTGAAGCGACGGGTTGTTCCGGCCGATCCACACGTACAGGAACATCACCATGACCGAGATGATTGCGCCGACGAACGATTCGAGAAGGTCCGCGCCGAGCCCTCCCACGTCCCCGACGTTGTCTCCGACGTTGTCGGCGATCGTCGCCGGGTTCCGCGGGTCGTCCTCGGGGAGGTGCAGCTCGACCTTGCCGACCATGTCCGCCGCCATGTCGGCCGCCTTGGTGTAGATCCCGCCACCGACGCGGTCGAACAGGGCGACGAGCGACGCGCCCATCGAATACGCGCTGACGATCAGCGCGCCACGGATGAAATTCACCCCGAGAGACTGGACCCCGAACAGGTAGCGGGTCTCGATGTGGAGCGTCTCCGGCACGAACCACTTCTTGAACAAGAGAACGACGATCACGAGCCCGATGAGGGCCAACCCCGCGACCGAGAGCCCCATCACGCTCCCGCCGGAGAAGGCAACGTTCAGCGCGTCTTTGAACGACTTACGCGCGGCGTGCGTCGTGCGGGCGTTGGCGTGCGTCGCCGCGTTCATCCCGATGAAACCGGCAGCGAGCGACAGGAGCGAGCCGATCCAGAACGCCACCGCGATCTCCCAGTAGAAGAGGATCCAGAGGACGGCGCCGATGACGGCCATTGTGATGAGCATCACCTTCGCCTCGGAGATCATGAACGTGAACGCGCCCGACCGGATGTAGCCCTGAAGCTCCTTCATCCGGTCCGTTCCCTGCGCCTTGAGAACGACCGATCGGTTGAACAGGAACGCGCTGACCAGCGCGAGGACCGAGATCGCTCCGGGTATGACAATCAAAGCACTCATCTTCCTGTGTGCACCCCCTGTGGTGGCCCCTCATCCCCTGTAGTCGAGATACACCAGCAACATCGTTGCCAAGGGCTTTTGTGGCCTGTTGAAATCGCCAGCATTGTACCCAGGGCGCTCGCAGGCGGCAAGAGATCAGCGATCACGTGCAGTCGCCTCTGTCGAGTCGGCCTTCGCCGCGGGCCTGTACAATCGACGCGGTGATACGATGCCGCGCAGACCGACCGATGAGCGCGACCGGTTGGCGCCGAACCGGGTTTGGTTGCTGTTGCGCCTGAGGAGAAGGCCCAAGAAGGGCTCGACGAAGCCGATCCAATCCGCGTCAGAGACCGTCCGTGCTGTACTCGATGCGGAGCTTCGGAAGCGGACCTACAGCGATCCGCAGCATTTCACGTAGGCAGTTTGCCAGGCCGAGGTCCAGGACACCCGCAGGCCGAATGTCCTGGACCTCTTGTGGCTCAGAGGTGCTGATGGTGTAGACCAGCGTTCCGTATGTACGGCTCTCGTATGTGCCCCGCGTGAGCCAGCGATGACGCTGTTGTGATTTGAGAATCGCGGATGCGACTACCGGTAGAGATCGAACACCAGAGTCAAGACCAGACCTGCCAGCACGGCGACAGCGAGAACGGCAACGGCGGCGATGAGAATCCGCCGGACGAGGCTCGGTCTGAGAGGCCCTCGACGCTTCACTCCTCCAGGATACAAGGAGGCAGGGCCCGGAGCGTGAATGCAAGAGACCCCCAGACTCGAAGCCCCAGGCCCTGTGCTGGCACCAGCGCGCACATTGCCTCTCGTGCTGGATTGCAGAACGGATAGTATCCTCAAAGTGAGGATCGGTCAATAGGGGCAGACGTGAAGACCGCTCGATGAGTGAGGGCGGCTGTGCTCAGGCCCTCACACCAGACTCCCCCGAGAGCACACCTCCATCGAATCAGAACATCGCAGCATGACAGTTCTCCCTTTCGTTTCGGAACATGAATCACGTTCTATCCCTATTGCGATGTCCAATAGAAGGGGAGAGCGCGTTTGATTACAAGGGCTTGCCGTGAATCCAGGCGACGGCGACTAGTGCTCCCCAAGCAAGGATGAAGAAGCCGATCAGCAGCCAGGCCCGTTTGGCCAGATAACCTTTAGGCCAGACACAATCGTCAATGATGGTGTGTTGCTCCATCGGAGTGCCTGCCTGAGTGAACATCTCCTCGATCTTCTTGCAGCGAGCGTATTTCTTGCACTTGACCCTTGTCAGCAAAGCATCCCAAAACACCATCTGTGAGATCAACAGGACAACCCCACATGCTGCGACGATACTCGTGACAATCGGCTTGAGTTCCGATGTGGCAACGTAGCCCAAAAGGATCATGTTAGCCGCCCAGAGCAGCCCTTTCGACAGCCATCCCATGTACTCGTGATGCTCTGCCGAAGCTTGCGCTGCTTGGTATTCGGCCAGGAGCGCCTGCCGTTCATCCGAAGTGAGATTGGTCGTTTGTGGCATCGTGATCACAGGATAGCACGAGAGAAGAATCAACAACAACGGTCCTCAGGACCAGCACTGGCGTGACAGAATGCAGATGGCGCTTCCCAGCGCCCAACAAGCCGGACAGCTGTCCAATCGGGGCCTGACAAAC
>CAZFZM010000026.1:0-17578 GCA_964523545.1 uncultured Thermotogae bacterium | reverse complement strand
GGCGCTTCCCAGCGCCCAACAAGCCGGACAGCTGTCCAATCGGGGCCTGACAAACGGTCGGCGGGCACACGGCAGCGGTCCTCTTCGGTTTCGCTCGCAAACGCTAATCTCAAGCGAACATACGGAATCCTACAAAGGAGGACGACGATGAAGAGAGCGCTTTCTGTCACGGCGGTGACCGCCTTGTCGCTCCTTGTTTTCCTGTTCGTCGGCTATGGCCAGGAAGAAGGCGCCCAGGCGGTCTCGGAGCTACTGGAGCAGGAGATCTCGACGATGGAGGAGACCTTCGGCGGCCTTCAGGCGCTGATGGGCGAGTTGATCGGCGAGATCAAGGGGAACATGGCGGACATCGATGAACTCGACGCAAGGATCGAGGACTACAAGGACATCGTGACCGCTGTTTCCGTGGAGCTCAAGGACGCCGAGGGGAAGATCATCGGGCTCCGTGAGGACGTCGACGCGCTGGCCGAAACGCAACAAGAACTGATGGTCCGCGTCGTTGCGCTCGAGGCCGGACTGTCCGAGCTGTCGGCGTTCGTCGATGAGCTGGCGGCCCTGCTGGACGGCGACATCGCCGATCTCGCCGCACTTCGCGGGGAGTTCGACGCGCTGGCCGACGCCTTCGCGGAACACGTGGTCGAGTACGAGGCGTTCAAAGTTGCCATCTACGGAGACATCGACGCTCTGCGCGACTCCGTCTACGCCGATCTCTCGATGCTGAAAGGACAGGTCGGAGACCTCGCCGCGCGCCTCCAGGCGCTCGAGGACGAGGACGTCGGCACGTTCAAGAAGAAGGTGATCGAGCTGGAGCGCGCGATGGCCGCACTGGCGATCCGCGTCGACAACAACCGCGCCAAGCTCGAAGGCTTCGATCACGCGATCGCCAGCCTGTCAGAGCAGATCAACGTGGAGCTCGCGGACTGGTCCGCCAGCAGCGCCGCCGAGTTGGAGAGCCTCGGAGCTCGCATCGCCGCGCTCGAGGAGAACGATCTGCAGTCTCAGATCGACACGCTGTTCTTCATCTCGATCGTCGCCCTGCTCGCGGGTGTCGGCGCGCTGATCTGGGGATTCCTCGGCAATCAGTAGGTATCCGACCGACGATATGAAAGGGTGAGGGGGAACCAGGTAAACGAGAGGGACCGGGAAGGTCCCTCTCGTTCTCTTTTGCGCTAAGATGTAACAGAAGTTATATTGGTAAACAGATGGAGGGGGGCTCCTGGATGGACGCGTTGGGCAAACGCCTACAAGGCTTCCGACTGGAGAACGGGTGGAGTAAGCGAACGATCGCGAAACAACTGGGGGTCTCGATCCCGTCGATCATACGATGGGAGGAAGGGATCTCCGAGCCGAACGATTACAACCGATACAAGATCGAACGGCTCCTCATCGGATACTCCCCCGCGCCGGCGCGCCGCCGGATCGTCCAGCTGAGCCTCTTCCCTCGATACGTGAAGGAGACGACCGAGGAACTGACATGACGAAGATCAACAAGGTCGAGCTAACGGGGTTCAAGTCGTTCCGGAAGGAGACGGTCATCCCCTTCTTCGAGGGGTTGACCGCCGTCGTCGGCGAGAACGGGTCCGGGAAGTCGAACCTGTTCGACGCGATCAGCTTCGTGATGGGAAGACGGTCGTCGCAGCTGCGCGCCGATCGTCTCGAGCACTTGATCTTCAACGGTGGAGATCGGTACAAGCCGTCCGACACGGCGGAGGTCGTCCTCCTTCTCGACAACAGCGACGGCGTGTTCGACCGGTTCCTGGAGAACGGGCATCCGACGCCGGAGATCACGATCGGACGCCGCATCACCCGCAAGTCCGGGACCTACACGTTCATGGGGAAGAGCTGCCCGCGCAGCATGATCGACGAGGTGCTCGAGGCGGCCCGGATCGACCCCGACGGCCAGCAGCTGATCGCCCAAGGGCGGATCACCGAGATCATCCGGCGGAGCCCGATCCGGCGGCGCGAGATCCTCGACGAGGTCAGTGGGATCGCCGCGTACGACGAGAAGCGCCACAAGGCGATCCTCGAGCTGAAGGACGTCAAGTCGAAGCTGAACACCCATCGAATCATCCTCGCCGAGCGGAGGCGGCGGCTCCTTTCGCTGCAGAAGGAGCGGGACGCCGCGCTCGAGTATCAGCGGTTGATCGAAGAGCAAGAGCGGCTCCGGCACTCGATCCTCCACAAGCAGCGCGAGCAGATCGCCGAGAAGCTCGCCCGCGCCCAGAACGAGCGAAAGGGGATGGACGAGCGGATCGCCGAATTCGAGGGGCAGGTAACGCACCTCGACCAGGAGATCGAGAACAAGGAGTGGGAGCTCGAAGGGATTCAGGACGACCTCACCAACGAAGCGCAGGTCACTCTGGTGAAGGAGGTCGAGCGGCTCCGCTCCGAGATCCTCCACAAGCGCAGCGAGGTCAACTTCAAGCGGCAGCAGATCGCGAACCTCGAGGAGATGATCGACGAGATCACCCGGATGAAGGCGACGGAGGCTGCGCGCGCCTCGGCCTCTTCCAGCAATCAGCGCGGCAACCCGGCCGTCGAGGCGCTCCTCGAGCGGAAGCGCGGCGGCGTCTACGGCACGGTCGCGTCCCTGGCGACGCCGAAGCCCGGTTTCGAGGTCGCGTTCGAGACGGCGGCCGGAGGCAACCTGAACGACCTCGTCGTCGACACGCGCGAGACCGCGATCGAGTCGATCAACTACCTGAAGGAGAAGCGGCTCGGCCGGGCACGCATCCTCCCGCTCCGTCGGCTGGTCACGATGCGGAAGAGCCTCGCCTCGACGGAGGCGCTGAAGCGCGAAGGGGTGATCGACTACGCGATCAACCTGGTCGAGTTCGACGAGAAGTACCGACGCGCGTTCGAGTACGTCCTCTCCGACACCGTCGTCGCCGAGAACCTCGAGGCGCTGAAGGATATCGATGGCGTCCGCGCGGTGACGCTCGACGGGGATCTCCAGAGCAAGGGCGGCGCGCTGACCGGCGGCTGGAGGCCGGATCAGCGAAAGGGGAAGGGGTCGGCCAAGCCGAAGGACAGCGGGTTCGACGCCACACAGCGGCGCCAGCAGATCTCGAAGCTCCGCAAGGAGATCGATCAGCTGGAGGACGAGATCTCCCAGGCCGAGACCCGGCTCGAGAGCCAGGAGAAGGACCTGACCGACCGCCAGCAGAACAAGGATCGCGTCAAGGGAGAGGCCGCGACGCGAAGCGACGAACTCCACAAGCTGCGCGAGCAGCGCCGAGAAGCGTATCAAGGGCTGGAGAACCTCCGCCGGGCCCTGTCGCGCTACGAGCGGGAGGAGGCCGAGGCGCAGGCCGAGCTCGATACCCTCGGCAAGGAGGAGAAGCGCGATCCGGACTACTACATCGACGAACCGCTCAAGGACCTCGAACGGCGGATCGAGCAGGCGAAGCGTCGGATCCGCCGGCTCGAGCCGATCAACATGAAGGCGATCGACGAGTACGACGCGTACGAGGAGGACTTCAACCTCTTCCGCGAGCGCGTCGATGCGCTCGAGCGGGAGAAGCAGGAGATCGAGCGCTTGATCGGAGAGATCGAGGAGCGGAAGCGCGCGCGATTCCTCGAGACGCTCCACGAGGTGGACGTTGAGTTCAAGCGGATCTTCCAAGGGCTGTTCGACGGAGGAACCGCGTCGATCGAGCTGGAGAACGAGGGAGACATCTCGTCCGGTCTGCTGATCAAGGCCCACCCGCCGGACAAGGACCCGCACATCATCGACTCGTTGTCGGGCGGCGAGCAGACCCTGGTCGCCACCGCGTTCATCTTCGCGCTTCAGGAATACCAGAACGCGCCGTTCTTCATCCTGGACGAGGTCGACGCGGCGCTCGATCTGATGAACACGACACGCCTCTCGCGGATGCTTCGCGACTATGCCGAGCGGATTCAGGTGATCGTTGTCTCGCACAACGAGGAAACAGTTCGTCACGCGGATCGAGCGTACGGAGTGACAATCAAGAACGGCGTTTCGGAAGTACTGGCGCTGAGTCTGAACTAGAAGGAGTCGTGGAGCGTGGAGACGACGCGGATCGCCGAGATCCCCATTGAAGAGCTGATCGGCAGCACGTGGGAGGGCGTCCTCGAACGCCTCACGTCCGACATGGATCCGTGGGACATCGACCTCGCGATCCTCGCCAGGCGCTATCGGGACTACGTGCAGGCTCTGCGGGAGCTCGAGTTCGAGATCCCTGGCCGGATGGTCCTCACCTGCTCGATCCTCCTGCGGATGAAGTCGGACGACCTCCTCGCGATGGAGCGGCCGACCGATCGCGACGGCCTCGTCGCCGAGCTCGAGGACGCGATCGAACAGGAGCTCGAACCCTGGGAGATCCCGAGCGACCCCGACGCGTTCTACCTTCCGGTCCTCCGTCGTCCCCGGCGCCAAGTCACGCTCCTCGATCTGCGCAACGCCCTCGCGGCCGCGATGAAGGTAAGCCGACGTCGAGCGGAGCGGCTGATCGAGGAGGCCGACCTGTACGACGTGGACCCATTCGACAACTACGAGATCGGCGGCACGGACTTCGCCGACCGCCTTCGTGCCCTGTTCGAGAAGATCGTGGACCTCCTCTCCGGCCGCCGTGTGTTGAGCTTCTTCCGACTTCTCGATCGCGGCGACGCCGAGGAGCGCGTCGAGAGGTTCTTCGAGGTCCTCCACCTCAACGCCGAGGGGCAGATCAGCTGCTCCCAGAAGGAGTTTCTCGGCGACATCCTGATCCAGTTGACAGCGGTCGAGTGATCTGCTCCAATTGCAGCCCTGTTGACGACCATGCCTGAGAACCGCACGACACCCGAGACGGAGGATCGCGCGTTGATGGAGGCGGCGCTGTTCCTCACGCCGCAGCCGCTCACCCGCCACGGCCTCGCCAAGATTCTCGGAGACGTCCAGCTCGAGTACGTCGACCGGCTTCTCGCCGAGCTGGCACGCGAATACGCAGATGAGGAGCACGGCCTGGAACTTCACTCCGAAGAGGGACGCGCCGGATTCCGCGTGAAGAAGGCGTTCATCGACCGCGTCTCGCACCTGGCCCCCCAACAGGACATCCCGCGCCCGGTCCTCCGCTCCCTTGCGGTGATCGCGTACAACCACCCAATGACGCAGTCCGACCTGGTCAAGGTGCGGGGGAACAAGGCGTACGGCCACGTGCAGGAGCTGCTCGCTCGGAACCTGATCCGCGCCGAGGAGAGCGGGAGGACGCTGCTGCTCCACGTCACGAAGGAGTTCCTGCGGCACTTCGGCCTCAGCACGGTCGAAGAGTTCCGCTTCCACGTCGCCGGTCTCCCCGAAGCGGAGATCGGGGTTGAGGACGGCGCCGAGACCGATTCCGAACCCGAGGCGGTGTCTAGATCCGACGCGGAGCAGGCCACGGACCCTGGGGCGGCGTCCGCGCGCGAGCCCGAGAGTGAATCCGAAACCGAACCACCGGAAGGAGGTGGGTAATGGATAAGTGGGAATGCACTGTCTGTGGCTACATCTACGATCCGGCCGTCGGCGATCCGACGACCGACGTCAAGCCGGGAACCGCCTTCGAGGACCTGCCCGAAGGGTGGACCTGCCCGGATTGCGGGGCCTCGAAGGAGTACTTCGAGCAGATCTGAAAGAGATTTCACGCGACAGCACCGCCCGGCAACGACCGGGCGGTTTCTCTATTGAAGAATCCGGACTTATTTGGTAGGATTTTACCGGTGACGCAACATGAACCATCCGATCTATCTGGACAACAGCGCGACGACCCCGGTGGCACCGGAGGTCGTCGAGGCGATGTCCCCGTACTTCTCGACGTCCTACGGGAACGCGTCGAGCCTTCACACGTTCGGCCGTGAGGCGCACCGCGCCATGGAAGAGAGCCGCGGGACGGTCGCGGAGATCGTCGGCGCGCGGCCCGAGGAGATCGTGTTCACCGCCGGCGCGACGGAGGCAAACAACCTGGCGCTTATCGGCACGGTCCTCGCATCGACCGACCGGAAGCACCTGATCACCACGGCGATCGAGCACCACGCCGTGCTGCACACCATCGAGTGGCTGCAGACGCAGGGATTCGAAGCGACCGTCCTCGACGTCGATCCGACCGGGAGGGTTGATCCCGAGCAGGTCCGCGAGGCGATCCGTCCCGACACGCTCCTCGTCTCGGTCATGACGGGAAACAACGAGATCGGAACGCTGCAACCGATCGAGGAGATCGGCCGGATCTGCCACGAGCACGGCGTGCTGGTCCATACCGACGCCGTGCAGGCGTTCGGCAAGATCCCGCTGCCCGTGGACGCGGTCGATCTGCTTTCGATCTCGGCCCACAAGTTCCACGGGCCGAAGGGCGTCGGCTTCCTGTTCGCCCGCAAGGGGATCAAGCTGACACCGATCCTCCACGGCGGCGGACACGAAAGGGGACGCCGGAGCGGAACCGAGAACGTTCCGGGGATCGTCGGGCTCGCCGCCGCGGCGAAGCTGGCGATCCGCGAGCAGGGCGCGACGTCGAGCCGAACGCGCGCCCTCCGCGAGCGGATGATCGACGAGATCACGAAGCTCCCGGGCACCCGATTGAACGGCCATCGCACCGAGAGCCTCCCCCACATCGCCAACTTCTCCTTCGAGGCGATCGAAGGGGAGAGCCTGGTGATGCGGCTCGACGAGCGCGGAATCGCCGCCTCGACCGGCTCGGCCTGCTCCTCCCCCAACCTCGAGCCGAGCCACGTTCTCGTCGCCATCGGCGTTCCGCTTTCGATGGCGCACGGGAGCCTTCGAATCAGCATGGGAAGACAGACGACTGAAGAGGAGATCAACGCGTTCCTCGACGTCCTTCCGGAGGTCGTCGATCGACTGCGCGCGATCTCCCCATTCAAGGTAGGTGAGTAGCGTGTACACGGAGAAGGTGATCGAGCACTTCCGCAATCCGCACAACATGGGGCAGCTGGAGGACTACTCGGCAATCGGGAAGGTCGGGAACATCGTCTGCGGCGACGTCATGTGGCTCTACATCAAGGTCGAGCCCGACGACGCGGGGCGAGACGTCATCACAGACATCTCGTGGGAGACGTTCGGTTGTACCGCGGCGATCGCTACGTCGTCGATGGTCTCCGACCTGGCGAAGGGGAAGACGATCGACGAGGCGATCGCACTGACCAACCAGGACGTCGCGAAGGAGCTGGGCGGGCTTCCGCCGATCAAGATGCACTGCTCGGCCCTTGCCGCCGACGCGCTGAACGAGGCGATCTACGCCTACCTCTCACAGGAGGAGAAGGAGATCCCCGACGCCCTCCACAAGCGGCACGAGCGGATCGCGAAGGAGGTCGCCGAGCTCGAGAAGCGCTACGCCTCGTTCGTCGACAAGGACAAGGGATAGGGGCGCCGTGCAACTGACGAAGAAATCGAGCTACGGGTTGATCGCGGCCCTCGAACTCGCGAGCAGTGCAGCCGAGGTCCCACTCTCCGCCTCGGCGATCGCCGACCGGTACTCCCTGCCGCACCCGTTCGTCGAGAAGATCCTCCACCAGCTGAGGCAAGCCGGGCTCGCCTCCTCGACGCAGGGGCGGAAAGGCGGATACCGCCTCTCTCGGAGCCCGAGCAGGATCACGGTCCGCGAGGTCCTCGAGGCCCTGGGCGAGTCGCTCGACCTCGTCGGTTGCCTCGGTCCCGGGACCCCGTGTGAGCTGACGCAGATCTGTCCGACGAAGGGCGCGTGGGCGCGAATCGATCGACGGTTCAAAGAGATGCTCGATTCCCTGTCTCTCGGGGATCTGATCGAGAACGAGGAGGCGTCATGAGCTGTCGAACGGGGAGAGCCAACACGCGTAAAGTGGGAATGCACCACGCTTCTCGGTGGTTACGTAATGCGCATTACGGACAACCGGTGACGATTGTGGTATAGTCGCCGCGAGAAAGAACCCCCTCATCTTTTTCACCACCCGGAGAGGGCGGCCGCGCGACAAGCACGGCCGCCCTTCACTTTTGTCGAGCAGAGGGGGAGACGATGCTTAATCGAGAAAAGGTCCGCTACAACTCGCTTTCAGGCCAGTTCGGACGATCCGTCTAGAGGAAGCGGACGACGTAGTGGTAGTAGAAGTAGAAGACCGGGAGCGCGAACAGAAGCCCGTCGATCCGGTCGAGGGCCCCCCCGTGCCCCGGGAGGAAGGTCCCCGAGTCCTTCACGTCGGCCGCCCGCTTCAGCTTCGAGGCGAACACGTCACCGAGCTGTGCCGCCCAGCCGACGAGGAAGGACGACAGCAGCACGTGCGGAAGTCCGCTCCAGAAAACAAACTCGCGCCAGACCGGCGAAAAGGACGCCCCGACCAACGCCCCGGCGACCGTGAAGACGAAGCCGCCGACGATCCCCTCCCACGTCTTGCTCGGGCTGACGGTGGGAAACGCCTTGTGCCTCCCGATGGCGCTGCCGACGAAATAGGCTCCACTGTCGTACCCCCAGACCATCAACAGGATGACCAGCGCGTTGACCGCACCGACGTGAGGAGGTTGGCCCGTTGCTCCCACATAGATGAGGTAGAAGTACTGCAAGAGCCACGGGATGTACAGCAGTCCGAACACCCCGGCGAGCGCCTTGAGAAGGCCCGCCCGGTGCGGCATGTCGCCGAGATAGCGGAGAACCTGGTACGCGATTGCCAGCATCAGCACGACGTCCGCGTACCGCCCCTCGAAGACGACGTAACTGAACGTCAGAACCGGTATCCAAATGAGGAATTCCGGCGCCGCCAACCGGACGTCGAGCCGTTTCATCAGCTGCACGTACTCGTACGCCGCGAGATAGGCGACGATCAGAATCAGGAACCCGACGGTCCACTGCTGCTCGTACCGCGCCCCGAGATAGAGGATCGCGAAGACGGTCGAACCGGCGACCAGGGCGCTCGCCACGCGCTTCAGCAGATTCACTTCGATCCTTTCTCTCCCAGCCCCCCGAACCGGCGTTCACCGTCCTGGAACGAGGCCAGGATCCGGACGAACTCCGCCGGAGTAAACCCGGGCCAGTACGTCTTCGTGAAATGAATCTCCGCGTACGCCGCCTGCCAGAGGAGGAAGTTCGACAGTCGGGTCTCGCCACTCGTTCGGACGATCAGATCGGGGTCCGGGATCTCGGCCGTGTACAGACGGCTCGAGACGGCCGCTTCGTCGATGTCGCCGGGTTGCAGGCTTCCCGCGGCCAGCCCGTCGGCAATCTCACGGCATGCCCGGACGAGGTCCTGACGCCCACCGTAGTTGAGAGCGATCGCCAGCTGGAGCTTCTCCCCGGCCTCGGTTCGGCCGATCGCCTCTCGGACAGTCTCGGCGAGCCTCGGAGGGAGTCCGTCGATCTCGCCGATCACGCGAAGTCGGATTCCCGCGTCGACGAACTCGTCGATCTTCTCGTCGATGAAGTGCCGGAGGAGTTCCATCAGATCGTCGATCTCCGACTGAGGTCGGGTCCAGTTCTCCGTCGAGAACGCGAACAGCGTCAGGTACTCGATTTTAAGCCGCTGCCCGACGAACCGGACCAGCCTCTCCGCCGCCTCGGCCCCGGCCCGGTGCCCCGCCAACCGGGGCAGGTTGCGAGCCGCCGCCCAGCGGCCGTTCCCGTCCATGATCACCGCGACGTGCCGAGGCAGCCCCGCCTCGACAACACGATCGACCAGTGTCTTCAACGAACCTCCTCGAACCACCGGCGCGCCTCGGCGACGACGGTCAGCGAGCCGGCCACCACCAGCGTGTCCTCTTCGTCCAGCGCGGGGACGAGTCCCTCCAACGCTCCGACAACCGAATCATAACACGCGGATTGGAGGAAGAGGCCGCCGACGGCCTCCCGAAGCCGGGCGACCGGCAGGGCGCGGGGGCTCTCCGAGGCACAGAGCGCCGCCCGGTCGAACGCCGCGGCGAGCGCCCGTCCGATCCCCTCGGCGTCCTTGTCGGCCAGCACGCCGAGAACGAGCTGCCGTCGACACCGGTCCGCTGCGAGCGCTCCGAGATCCTTGACGAGCCACTCGGCGCCGGCGACGTTGTGCGCCCCCTCAAGGACGACGTTCGGCCTCCGGCGGGCAACCTCGAACCGCCCCGGCCATCGAACGGCACGGAGCCCGTCGGCGACCGCCGCTTCCGGGACGTCGAACCCGCGGTCTCGGAGGCGTTCGATCGCCCCGAGCGCAAGCCGAAGGTTCGCCCGCTGGTACCCCCCGAGGAGTCTCAGCTGAAGCGAATCCGGGAATCCCGGACGGTCGACCCGGTAGGTCGCACCCTCCCAATCGACGCGCGTTCGTTCGACCTCGATCCTGGCCGCGGGGATCGGGAGGGCGCCCACCTCCTCGCACTCGGCCCGCACGACCGCTTCCGCTTCCTCCGGTAGATCGCCGAACAGGAGCGGGACCCCGGGCTTGGCGATTCCCGCCTTCTCCCACGCGATCTGCTGGATCGAGTCACCGAGGATGGCGGTGTGGTCGAGTGACACGTTGCACAGGATCGAGACGAGCGGACGGGCGACGTTCGTCGCGTCAAACCGTCCTCCGAGCCCGACCTCGACGAGTGCAAAGTCCACGGCGTGTCGTGAGAACGCGTCGAACGCCAGCGCGGCGATCGCCTCGAACTGCGTCGGTGGGTCCGATGCGGTGACGAGCGCATCGTCCATGCGTGCGACCCCGTCGGCCCACTCGGCCTCGCAAAGCCACTCGCCGTCGATCGCGATCCGGTCGCGGAAGTCGACCAGCTCCGGCGACGTAAATCGTCCGACCCGGTAGCCTGCTCGTCGGAGTACGCCGTCGAGCATCGCGACGACCGATCCTTTGCCATTGGTTCCGGCCACGTGCACCGCCGGGAAAGCGCGCTCCGGGTGCCCGAGTTCATCGAGGAGGCGGTTCGTCCGAGAGAGGCCGGGCTTCACCTCGAGCCGAGGGAGCCGATCGAGAACGGCTCGTGCTGCCGCGTAGTCCATCACGCGCCGAGTGAGGCGAGGTTCGCCTCCAGACGCTCCACCTTCTGTGCGAACTCGTCCCGCTTCCGCCGTTCCTTCTCGACGACGTCATCTGGTGCCTGGTTGAGGAACTGCTCGTTTGCCAACTTAGCCTCAGTCCTTGCCAGATCCGCCGCGACCTCTTCAAGTTCCCCCTGCAAACGAGCTCGTTCGGCCGCGAGATCAACATACCCTGCCAACGGGACGACATCCTCAGCCATTGGGCTGACGAAGCGAACCGAACCTGCCGGGACCTCTCCCACCGGGATAGGTCCCTCATAGAAGTCCCAGCCAGCAGAGCCAGTTGCGCCGCAGAGGTAGTCTTCCTTCTCTCTGAGGATTGTTGCGTCTGAGGGATCGAGTGTCCCCGTCATGGGGTGCAGCTCAACTTGTGGCGATAACCTGTACTCCGCACGAGCCGCTCGCACAACGGTCACACGTTCCTTCACGATCTCAATTTTCGACTCCACATCTGGATTGAGATGGTCGGCATTGCTCTCCGGGAAGGGAGCAACCGAGATCGACGCAGGTTCTTCCCCAAGCACCTGCCAGATCTCCTCTGTGATGAACGGAACGAACGGATGGAGCAGCAGCAGAATCTGCTTCAGCACGTGATACAGCACGCCCTTCGCATCGCCATCCGCGCCACGATCTAGCCGCTCCTTCGCCATCTCGACGTACCAATCGCAGTAATCGTGCCAGGTGAACTCGTAGATCGTCTCGGCCGCGAGGTTGAAGTTGTACGCCTCCAAGTGCTCACGAACAGTCGAGGTCGTCCTGGCCAGTCGTGACAGGATGTCGATGTCGTCTGACTGCGTCCTTGGCTCCGGAAGCTCGGGGCGTTCTTCGCCGATCTGCATCAGGACGAACCTAGCTGCATTCCACAGCTTGTTGAGGAAGTTGCGCGCGTCCTCGAGCTGCGTCGTCGGCGTTCGCATCGCGCGTCCCTTGGTCGTCGCGTGGGCCATCGCGAAGCGGAGCGCGTCGGCCCCGTACTCGTCCATCAGCTCGAGCGGGTCGACGGTGTTCCCCTTCGACTTGCTCATCTTCCGCCCCTCCGGATCGACGATCAGCGGGGTGATGTAGACGGTCTCGAACGGGATCTCGTCGCGTAAGTGAAGCGACGCCATGATCATGCGCGCCACCCAGAAGAAGATGATGTCGAACGCCGTCACGAGGAACTGCGTCGGGTAGTACGTCTCCAGCTCTGGAGACTCCTCCGGCCAGCCCATGATCGAGAACGGCCACAGCCACGACGAGAACCAGGTGTCGAGCACGTCCTCGTCCTGGCGAAGCTCGACGTCGCGGCCGTAGTGAGCTCGCGCCTTTTCGGCCGCGTCGCTCTCGCTGTGGGCGGCGAACGGTCGATCGTCCGGGCCGTACCAGACCGGAATCCGATGCCCCCACCACAACTGACGCGAGACGCACCAGTCGCGGATGTTCTCCATCCAGTCAATGTACAGCTTGCTCCACCGATCCGGGACGAACCGGACCCGACCGTTCTTCACGACCTCGATCGCCCGCTTCGCCAGGGGCTTCATCTTCACGAACCACTGCGTCGAGATCAGCGGCTCGATCGCCGTGTGGCAGCGCTCGCAGTGGCCGACCGCGTGCCGGTACGGCTCGACCTTTTCGAGGAACCCGTCGGCCTTCAGACGCTCGACGACCGCCCCTCGTGCTGTGTCGCGGTCCATCCCCGCGAACGGCCCGCCGTTCTCGTTGATCGTTCCATCCGGATTGAGGATATTGACCGACTCGAGATCGTTCGCCTGACCGATCTCGAAGTCGACCGGGTCGTGCGCCGGGGTGATCTTGAGCGTTCCGGTTCCGAACTCGGGGTCGACCAGCTCCGCTCCGATGATCGGCAACGCCCGATCGAGAATCGGAAGACGCGCCGTTTTGCCGATCAGATGGGCGTACCGCTTGTCGTTCGGATGAACAGCAACTGCCGTGTCGCCGAGCATCGTCTCCGGGCGCGTCGTCGCGATCGTCACCGATCCGCCGTCCTCGAGAGGGTAGCGGATGTAGTGGAGGGCGCCGTCGATCTCCTCGTGCTCCACCTCGAGGTCGGAGATTGCCGTCTCGCACCGCGGGCACCAATTGACAAGGTAGGCGCCGCGGTAGATCAGCCCCTCGTCGTAGAGTCGAACGAACACCTCACGGACCGCGTGGGACAGGCCGTCGTCGAGCGTGAACCGGAGCCGCGACCAGTCGCACGAGCAGCCGAGCGCCTTCAGCTGATCGATGATCTCGGAGCCGTACTTCGCCTTCCATTCCCACACCCGTTCGACGAACGCCTCCCTTCCGATGTCGTGCCGGGAGATCCCCTCGTCGGCGAGCTCCTTTTCGACCACGTTCTGGGTGGCGATTCCGGCGTGGTCAGTCCCCGGAAACCAGCACGTCTCGTCGCCGTTCATCCGGTGATACCGGATGACGATGTCCTGGAGCGTGTTGTTCAGCGCGTGGCCCATGTGGAGTCGGCCGGTGATGTTCGGCGGCGGGATGACGACGGAGAAGCGATCCCTGTCGACGACGCCGACGGCGGCCCGGAAGAAGTTCCCCTCTTCCCAGAAGCGGTAGTTCTTCGCTTCGACCTCTGCCGGCTTGTAGCGCTTCGACAGCTCCATGATCGTCCTCCGTTCGATCGATTTACGGCGGTTTCGTTCGGGGCGCCGCTCCCGGTTTCACCTCTTCTACATCCACTCCCGCATCGTCAGCTCGTAGTCGAACAGCTCGTCGGGTTCGAAGAACAGGTCCACTTCGCGTTCCGCCGAAGCGAGCGAGTCGGAGCCGTGCACGAGGTTCTTCGTCAGGTTCAGGCCGAAGTCGCCGCGGATCGTCCCCGACGCCGCCTCCTGGGGATTGGTGACGCCCATCAGATTCCGGACGACCTCGACCGCGTTCTCGCCCTCGATCGCCATCGCGATCACCGGGGAGGACGTGATGAAGTCGCGCAGCTCGGGGTAGAACGCCTTCTCGAGGTGCTCGGCGTAGTGGCGAGACGCCAGCTTCTCGTCGACGGCGAGCATCTTCATCCCCGTGATCTTCAGGCCCTTCCGTTCGAACCGCGCGACGATCCGTCCGACGAGTCCGCGCTGGACGGCGTCCGGCTTGCAGAGAACCAGCGTTCGTTGGTTCGACATCGTTCCTCCTACGGCTTTCGAATGAAACGCCCTCCCTCGACCTCATCGATGAGATCCTCCAGTTGAAGCAGAAGAAGAACGTGCGACGCCTCGGTCGGAGAGAGATCCGCTCGAGCAATGATATCGTCGACGTGAACCGGTTCAAGACCGATCAGGTCGTAGACGAGACGTTCCCGCTCGGCCAGCTCCGGCTCCTCCTCTTCGCTCGGCTCGGCGGTCGACTCCTGCTTCCACAGGTCGGGAAACTCGACGAGCACGTCTTCGATCGTCTCGACCAGCTTCGCCCCGTCCTTGATAAGCCGGTTGGTTCCGGCCGACGTGATCGTCGTGATGTTCCCCGGCACGGCGAACACCTCCCGCCCCTGCTCGAGCGCCAGTCGCGCCGTGATCAGCGAGCCGCTCCGCTCCGGCGCCTGCACGACGATCACTCCGCGGCTCAGGCCGGCGAGGATCCGATTCCGCTGCGGGAAGGTCCACTTGGCCGGGCGGGTTCCGAGGGGGTACTCGCTCAGCGCCACGCCGTCCTCCACGAGCTGGGCGAGCAACGGCTGGTTCCGTTTCGGATACGGGTAGTCGAGCCCGCAGCCGAGAACCGCCACCGTCCGCCCGCCGACGTCGAGTGCACCTTGATGCGCAGCCGCGTCGATCCCCGCGGCGAGCCCGCTGATCACCGTGATCCCCTTCATCGCCAGCCGACTGGCGAATCGGGCAGCGACCATCTTGCCGTACCGGGTTCCCCGGCGCGTTCCGACCACCGCGATCGAGCGGGCCGGATCGATCGGGAGCGTGCCGCGAACGTAGAGGACCATCGGCGGATCGTCGATCTCGCGAAGCAGCGCCGGATACTCTTCGTCGACCAGCGTGACGATCCGAATCCCCAGCTCCTCGGCGCGGGCGAACTCCTCGTCGATCGCATCCTCACTGCGGCCCGAAGCGATCGCTTCCCCGAGCACCGCCGAGCCGAACAGGGAGGCAAACGCGGATCCCGGCGCGTCCCAGATTGCCCCGAACGTGTCGAATCGGGCGAAAAGCCTCTTCGTCCGCTTCGGGGTGAGTTGGGGAATCAGGTTCAGGCCCACCAGAAGCTCTCGATCGGATTTGGCCATCTCGCCGAAGACTATACCGTACCCGGAGGTGCGTCAATCCACGACGGCACCGCGCGTTGTGGGCCCGAGCGCCGTCCGATACCATCGCCCGGAGGCCGACATGCCATTCCTTACGTTCGTGTTGCTCTGCGCCGAGATCGCCTTACTGATCAAGTTCGGACAGGCCGTCGGCGGCGGCCCGGTGTTCCTCGAGATCCTCCTCACCGGAGGGCTCGGGATCCTTCTCCTCCGGATGGCCGGGCGCTCCGTCCTCGAGCCGGCGCGGCTGATCGAGCTGCTGACGCGGCTTCCGAACCGGGCTCGGGTTCAGTCCCTCGGCCTCCTCTTTCTGGGAGGCCTCTTGCTGTTGATCCCCGGCCTGTTGAGCGACGCCTTCGGACTCGTGCTCGTGGCGCGGTTCTTCCTCCGCGGAGGGCGTGCGCCGCGCAGGAGTCCGAACGAACCGGACACGATCGACATCGAGTTCGAAGTCCAAGACCCTCGCGAATAGATCGCGACCGAGAACGCGTAGGCGATCAGGGCGCCGAGCCAGACCCCCATCCAGCACGGAACCGCGATCTGAGAGAGCGGGATCCTCGACAGTGCGAGGACGATCGCCCTCATACCCTTCAGAACGAGCGAGAACGGGACGACTGCGTACGGCAGCAGCGACGTCCCCGACAGGAGGATCCCTCCGAAGCCGCACCAGAGCGCGAGGCCGGCGAGCGGTACGACGAGCAGGTTCGCGGCGAGGGCGAGCGGGTGAATCGATTCGAAGTGCCACGCGATGACCGGTGCCGCACCGGCCTGTGCCGCCGTGGCGACCGCCGCAAGCGTCAGCGCCCAGCGGATCGGCCGCCGCGTCGTGCGCCCGAATCGTCCCGTGTAGTCCGCGATCCTCCGATGCCAGTCGAGTGGCGGCGAGAAGACGATCAGGATCGACGCCGTCGCGGCGAACGTCAGCTGAAATCCCGCGTCGTACAGGGCGCCCGGTCGCATCGCCAGGATCGCGATCGCCGCAGCAGCGAGGCCGTTCATCGGTCGAATCGAACGCCGGAGGATCAAGCCGAGATCGGCCAAGACGCTTCCCAACGCGAGGAAGGCGAACAGGAGGCTCGCACGGACGAGGCTCACACGCGGCCCGACGATCCACAAGGCGACGAGGACCAGGAGCCCGACCGCCGGATACGCCCATCTCGGACGCAGACCGATCCACCGGAGCATCCACCACGCGCCGCCGAGGAAGATCCCTAGATGCAGACCCGAGACGGCGAGCAGGTGCATCAGCCCGGTTCGCGAGAAGGCCGCCTCGATCCCCTCCGGAAGGGCGGTCCGATCGCCGAACAGGAGGCTCCGGGCCATCGCGCTCTCGTCCGGAGCGAGCCAGCGATCGAGTCGTGCGAGGATCGCCTGGCGAACGCGGTCGCCCCAGCGCCAGACCGAGGCTCCGGCCGTCCCAGTCCGTTCGAGTCCCTCCGCGTCGACGGCCATCGTGGCGAAGATTCCCTGGCGGGCGAGGTAGCCCGGGTAGTCGAACCCGTCGAACACCTCGGGGATCTCCGCCGACCCGGAGAGGCGGACGCGGTCACCGTAGTGGACCGCACCGAAGGAAGGAGCGTCGTGGAACCAGTAGACCCGGAGACGCCCCGGGAGGACGTCAGGCCGCAAGGTGAACGAGACGTAGGACGTGCCGAGGCTCGGGTAGGAGACGACCGATCCCTCGATCTCCGTCAGACCCGGCGTTCGGAGGGACAGCCAATCCGGAAACGCGCGGACGGAGGCGACCCGCAGGACGCCGAGACAGACGACCGCCGCGAGCAGAGCGGCGCGCCGACCGTGCGGCAAGCGTCGGAGGGGCACCGACAGGACCAAGGCCGCAGCCGAGCACGCCAGCCACGCCCACAGCGGAAGCGCGTCCGCGGCCCACTGTCCGACCATGATTCCGGCCGCCAAGGAGAGCGTCATCCGGACCAACGTATACCTCATCTTTTCCTATAGGATCTTATCTCCTCCGTCTTTGTCAACCGAAGATCGGGCGGCTACAATGTCGCGTTGGTCTTTGACATGGGGGTGTTACGGCTTCGACGGAGCTACCAATGCGAGGCTGCAAGCGGAGCGCCATCTCCCGAAACTGGCAACCCAAACAACAACTGCGAACAGCTACGCTTTCGCTGCTCCTTCCCTCAACTAGGGAAGGCCGTCCTGTGGGGCTTCCCGCGCGCCCCATTCGGGCGTCAACCTAGCGGGTATACCGCGCTCGAGCGCTTCCCTCGGACGCGAAGAACCTTCCGGAAGCTAAGCTCGGATCATCCTGCCCGCGGGAGGATCCGTTCCGAAACCAAAACACGGGGCTAAGCTTGTAGACGCCGACCGGCGGTACCTCCGGACGCGGGTTCGACTCCCGCCACCTCCACCAGAC
>CAZFZM010000025.1:22318-33729 GCA_964523545.1 uncultured Thermotogae bacterium | reverse complement strand
AGGTCGAGTTGCAGACCTCAATCCGAACTGAGAGAGGTTTTTTGGGATTGGCTCCGCCTTACGGTTTTGCGACCCTTTGTACCTCCCATTGTAGCATGTGTGTCGCCCTGGGCATAAGGGACATGATGACTTGACGTCATCCCCGCCTTCCTCCGGCTATTCACCAGCAGTCTCGCTAGAGTCCCCGGCATTACCCGCTGGCAACTAGCGACAAGGGTTGCGCTCGTTTCGGGACTTAACCCTACATCCCACGACACGAGCTGACGACAGCCATGCATCACCTGTACTAGCTCCCTACCGAAGCAGGGTCGTCCCTGTTTCCAGTTCCTACCACTAGTATGTCAAGCCCAGGTGAGGTTCTTCGCTTACCATCGAATTAAACCACGTGCTCCACCGCTTGTGCGGGGACCCGTCAATTCTCTTGAGTTTTAGCCTTGCGGCCGTACTCCTCAGGCGGTTCACTTAACGCGTTAGCTTCGGCACCGACCTGTATAAGCGGCCGACACCAAGTGAACATCGTTTGGGGCGTGGACTACGGGGGTATCTAATCCCCTTTGCTCCCCACGCTTTCGCGCTTCAGCGTCGGTGGTAGGCCAGAGAGTTGCCTTCGCCATCGGGGTACCTCACAGTATCTACGCATTCCACCGCTACTCTGTGAGTTCCACTCTCCTCTCCTACACCCAAGTCAAGCAGTATCACCCGACCTTCCCCGGTTAAGCCGAGGGCTTTCACAGGTGACTTACCTGACCGCCTAGACGCCCTTTACGCCCAGTAATTCCGGATAACGCTCGCATCCTCCGTCTTACCGCGGCTGCTGGCACGGAGTTTGCCGATGCTTATTCCTGGGGTACCGTCATCGGACGAGCATTTCCTCCCGACCTTATTCTTCCCCCAGAAAAGGGGTTTACGACCCGAAAGCCTTCATCCCCCACGCGGTGTCGCTGGCTCAGACTTGCGTCCATTGGCCAATATTCCCCACTGCTGCCTCCCGTAGGAGTCTGGGCCGTATCTCAGTCCCAATGTGGCTGGTCGTCCTCTCAGACCAGCTACCCATCATCGCCTTGGTAGGCCGTTACCCCACCAACAAGCTAATAGGGCGCAGCCCCCTCCCCTTGCGACGGCAGAACCGTCTTTGGAACGGGGCCCGTCGACCCCGCACAACATTGGGTATTAGCCTCCTTTTCAGAAGGTTGTCCCCATCAAGAGGGTAGGTTAGCTACGTGTTACTCACCAGTCCGCCGCTCCGTGACCGGTCATCGTACCCCGAAGGGTGGTCAGTCCGGTTCGATCGCACGACTTGCATGTGTTAAGCGCACCGCTAGCGTTCATCCTGAGCTGGGATCAAACTCTCTCGATTGAAGGTTCTGATCCATCAGAGTCAGAGCAAGTGATTGGTGTGTCACTTCGTGAACACGTTACCACGCTATCCACTTTTCAAGGACCAACAGCTCGTGAAGTATAGCTGCCCTCCAGGAGGGTGTCAAGGACGCCCCAGGCGGGGCGGAACCCTCTTGGAAACGGCACTTCCACATTGAAGGGAGGCCTCGGCGGGCCTATACTCGGACCGTCGGAGGAGGACGCTTGACGGGCAAACGGACGATCGGTGTGCTGGCCGGAGGGGACTCGCCCGAGAGGGACATCTCTCTCATTTCGGGCTCGCACGTCCACCGCGCCTTGGTGGAGAGCGGTCACGACGCGTCGCTGATCTCGATCGACTCGCTCGACGACCTGGTATCGCAACTCGAAGGGATCGACGTCGTGTTCAACTGTCTGCACGGGGGCGCGGGCGAGGACGGCACGGTCCAGCTGTTGCTCGACGTCATGGGGATCCCGTACGCCGGCTCGGGGGCACGGGCCTGCCTCCGGGCGATGGAGAAGTCCCGCTCACGGGCGATCTTCGCGACGCAGGGCATCCCGATTCCCGAGGGACTCTGCTTCGAAGAAGGCGACCTGGCGACCTTCCTGGAGAAGGCGATCGACGCCCTCGCCTTCCCGATGGTGATCAAGCCGGGAAACGCCGGTTCGACCGTCGCGGTGTCGTTCGTCGAGCGTGAGGACGACCTTCGCGAGTCGGCCGGTTCGCTCCTCGAGACGTTCCCTTCGCTGGTCGTCGAGGAGTACGTCGAGGGCCGCGAGATCACCGTCGGCGTCCTTCGTCAAGACGACTCGGATCAGGCCCTGCCGGTAATCGAAATCCGGATTCCAGGGAGGCTGTTCGATTACGAAGCGAAGTACACCGACGGCGTGGCCGAGTTCCTCGCCCCGGCCCCGCTCGATGCGGAGACCGCCGAGCGGCTGCAGGTCGAGTCGCTCAGGGCGCACGAAGCGCTCGGGTGCTCCGGGTTCTCGCGCGTCGATCTGCGTCTCGGGACCGACGGCAACCCGTACGTGCTCGAGGTGAACACGCTTCCCGGGATGACGCCGATCAGCGATCTGCCCCGTGCCGCCGCCGCCGCCGGGATCCCGTACGCGCGGCTCGTCGACGTCATGCTGGGCACCGCGGACAAGGAGGTGGACGAATGAAGATCACGTGGGTCGGGCACGCCTGCTTCCTCATCGATGCGAAGGAAGCGAGGATCATGACCGATCCGTTCCACGAGGACGTCCCGTATCCGTTCCTTGAGACGCCCGTCGACATCGTGACCGTGAGCCACGGGCACTTCGACCACAACGCGATTCATCGCGTACCCGGTCGTCCCGCCGTGATCGAAGCGACCGGCGAGTTCGACGTCCACGGCGTGTCGCTGCGTGGCGTGGCGTCCTACCACGACGACAAGGGAGGAGCCGAGCGCGGGCCGAACATCTTCTACACCTACGCCCTCGAGGGGCTGACCCTCGCCCATCTCGGGGACCTCGGCGCGCGGCTCGATGAGGAGCAGCGCGCGGCGCTGGCCGACGCCGACATTCTCCTCGTCCCCGTCGGCGGCCACTTCACGATCGACGCGAGACAGGCGGCGTCCCTCATCGAGGGTCTTCCGGACGTCCGGCTCGTCATTCCGATGCACTTCAAGACCGACGTCATCGCCGATTGGCCGATCGCTTCGGTGGATGAATTCGAGTCTTTGATGGACAATGCCCGCCGCGTCGGAGCGTCGACCGTCGAGGTGACTCGCGCGTCGCTGCCCGAACAACGGGAGGTGTGGATTCTCGATCATGCGTAGCGTCTCTGAGCGGACTCAGGCACTGAAGGGCTCGCCGATTCGGCGATTGGTCCCGTTGGCGACCGCGGCCAAGAAGCGCGGGATTCACGTCTACCATCTGAACATCGGTCAGCCGGACATCCCGACGCCGCAGTCGTTCATGGACGGGGTGCGGAACGCGCGGGTCGACGTGCTCTCCTACAGCCCGTCGCCGGGGATCGCCGAGGCGATCGAGGCGCTGATCCGGTTCTACGCCGACATGGGCGTGGAGCTCTCCGAGGACGAGCTTCGCGTGACGATCGGCGGGAGCGAATCGTTCGCGTTCGCGCTGCAGACGACTTGCGATCCTGGGGACGAGGTCCTGGTCCCCGAGCCGTTCTACCCGAACTACAAGGGGCACGCGATCGTCAACGGAATCAAGGTCGTCCCGATCACGACGCGGATCGAGGACGGGTTCCATTTCCCGCCGATCGACCAGATCGAACGGCTCGTCACACCGAGGACGCGCTCGATCCTCTTCTCCAATCCGGGCAACCCGACCGGCGTCGGCTACACCCGCGATGAGATCCAAGGGATCGTCGATCTCGCGCTCAGGCACGACCTCTTCGTCATCTCCGACGAGCCGTACCGGGAGCTGATGTACGACGGGCACGCCACGAGCATTCTCGAGTTCCCCGAGCTCGCGCAGAACGCCATCCTCGTCGATAGCATCTCCAAGCGGCTGTCGGCGTGCGGAGCGCGGATCGGCTGCCTCGTCAGCCGAAATCGCGACGTGATGGCGGCCGTCAACAAGCTGTGCCAGATCCGCCTGTCGGCGCCGACGTTCGAGCAGTACGGACTGATCGCGTTCCTGAACGATCCGGGCTACAAGAAGGAAATCGAGGCGATCAAGACCAAGTTTCACGCGCGACGCGACACGCTGTACGACGCGTTGCAGACGATCCCCGGCGTCTGCTGCCGAAAGCCCGAAGGGGCGTTCTACGTCTTCGTCAAGTTCCCGCAGATCGACGACTCCGAGGAGTTCGTCAAGTTCATGCTCAACGACTTCGACCTCGACGGAGAGACGGTGATGGTCGCGCCGGGGGCCGGGTTCTACGCCACCGAGGGGAAGGGACACGACGAGGTGCGCATTGCGTACGTCCTCGAGGAGCCGAAGCTCGTCCGGGCCGTCGAGGTGCTCAAGGCCGGCCTGGAGGCGTTCGCCGAGCAGCGCCAGCGGGTTGCAGCGACCGCCGGATGAGAGAACGCCTCGACAAGGTCATCAAGCGTCGCCGTCTGATCCGCAGCCGCTCCCGCGCGCAGCGGATGATCGAGGCCGGACGCGTCAAGGTCGACGGCCGGATCGTCGACCGGCCCGGACATCCGATCGATTCCGAGGCCGAGATCGAAATCCTCGCGTTCGAGGCCTACGTCAGCCGCGGTGGGGAGAAGCTAGAAGCGGCGCTGGAGCAGTTCCGGATCGACCCGCACGGGAAGGTCTGCCTCGACGTCGGTGCGTCGACCGGCGGCTTCACCGACTGCCTGCTGCAGCGGAAGGCCGCGAAGGTCTACGCGATCGACGTCGGGCACGACCAGATCCATCCTAGTCTTCGTCGCGACCCGCGCGTCGTCGTGCGGGAAGGGCTGAACGCCCGGTATCTCGAGCCGCAGGACATCGGCGAGCCGGTCGACCTCGTCGTGATCGACGTGTCGTTCATCTCGCTGAAACTCGTCCTCCCCGCGCTCATCGATATCGTCGATGAGCGCGGGGAGATCGTCGCCCTCGTCAAGCCGCAGTTCGAAGTGGGGAAGGACCGGCTCCCGACCGACGGCGTGGTGAAGGACGAGGCCGATCGTCAGGCCGTCCTTCAGGATCTCCGGACGTTCGTCGAATCGGAGACCCCGTGGCGCGTCGCCGGCGAGATGGAATCGTCAATCCAAGGCGAGAAGGGAAATATGGAAGTGTTCGTGCATGTACGAAAGGGGTTTGCCTAGGCAGAGAGACGCTGCTCGAGCAACGCTCCGATTTCACCACATAGAACATCCCGGATATGTGTGATCACCAGCTTCTGCGTCTCACAGTAGACGTTCCTCCCGGAGAAGTCGTTCAGGTGTTTTGCCCTGAAGAGGGTACAGCCACCTGTGCACACGGGGAAAAACTCGCACCTCGAACACTCACCGCTGAAGAGGACAGACTTCTTCGAGAGCCTACGCAGGCTTTCATGCTTGTCAATATCAACCAGCGCGTCCCGGCTGATATGCCCCAGCTTCGAGTCGGCATAAGGAATCAAGTCGTCGCAGATGTGCACGGAACCGTCCGTGTTGACCGTCACAACATACGAGCAATCAACTCGAGAGTGGCACATCTCGGCATGCCCCCCCATGAGTTGCACGCACCAATCGTGAAGTGAGCGAACATAGACGTCCGGGTTACCTTCCGCGAACCACGCATCGAAGACCTCGACAAGAAACTCACCAAGGTCTTTGGCGCTCACGTCCTCCGAGAATGTACTGTCCATCACGTTACGAATCGGGTACAGGAAGTCCATCCATACACACCCGAGGCTACGAAATAGCTCGTACACTGACTTTCCACCGACATCCAAGGATCTCGGCGATACGACCGCCAGTATCCGTATCGGATACCTCTCGTCACGCAGGACCCCGATTCGCTGTGCAAGTTCCCGGTATGTTCCCTTGCCAGTAGGCCAAACGCGGTATGCGTCGTGAACATATTCCGGGCCGTCCAAGCTAAGACTCATGTGGTAGTCGAGCGATTTGAACAAGCGAACCCATTCACGAGTCAGCAGCATACCGTTTGTCTGTATGCTGTTCGAAACTTGAATCTCGGGCATCATCCTTCTCTGCAATTCGACGGCGTACTCGAAGAACTCCATGCCTGCGAGCAGAGGCTCACCACCGTGCCATGAGAAGATGAAGTGCTTGAGACCGTACTCTCTGCATTGATCAGCGGCCCTCCGAATGAGGGTCTCAAGCATTGCATTCCCGAGAATAGGAACGTTTGTCCGGAGGGCCTCGTTTCGAGTTGCGTAACAATAGGAGCAGCGTAGATTGCATACAGACGCGACCTTAACAATGACGTTCTGGATCACGAAGCTGTCCTACCACAAGCTCGGCGTACCTACGAGGAAGAAGCTCTGCAAGACGATTCCTGCGACGTAGATCACAGGAGACAACCCGACTCGACTATGAATCGACAGCTAGGCTGCCAACTGGCGCGGGTCGTGTCCCATCTCGAGCTGGTCATGAAGCCCCAGCTTGTCGGACGTTCGTCCCCACGTGATCTTGTCCCACGCGGCGACTGGATCTATCCTCTTGGCTAGGGTCAACATGGATTCCAGCAGCTTGTTCTGAACCCCTGCGAGTACTTCCAAGTGCTCTTCTGGAATCAGCAGCTCTCCCATGGTTCCCTCCTTTATACCTTTGGTATTGTGCTGTGATACAGAATAATGCTTACCATATCTGTGCTGGTTTGTCAAGCTACTGTGATTGGTACTACTCACTTGCTAATACAGATACCGAGCGCAGCCAACCGCGACACCATAGACTCGCTGTGTGACCCAGCTGCGCGATTGCGTGGTCATCGCCGCGGCGCCGAACGATTGAATCCCACGACCGAATCCCTACTCATTCGTGTCGACGTCGGCTTCGCCGAGAGCATCCACAGCAGTCCTCAGACCTGGTAGATGTACCCGGACGTGCTCGGCCTCACGCCGGTACACCTTCGTATGCGTCCAGCGTCCCCGCGAATCAACGGGTGCGCTCCGCTTCACTCGGCCCGGAGGATCTCGAGCATGTCGGTCCGAGCGGCCGGGGAAACAACCAGGACGTTCTCCCGAATGTCCTCCAGGTGGAGGCACACCGCCTCCCCGTCGATCCCCGGCGGCGCGTAGACCGTGAACAGCACACACTCCGTCTCCGGAGTGATCCGCGAGCGCCGGTCCGGTCCGTACACCACGCTCGAGATGACGCCGCGCGCGTCGGAGATCATCATGTCCCCCGCCTTCAGGATCTGCTCCCGCCCGTCCATCCGGACGTAGCTCTCGTTCCCGCTCGCCACGTCCACGCCCACCGGCGTCTCTAGCGAGTCCAGATCGTGGCCCGCGGTGAGCAGCTGATTCTTCAGCTCCGCCATGAACATCGCCTCGACGAGCTCCGCCACGCGCGGGATCGTCTTCCCCTTGTGCACGATCGATTCCAACTGGAGCTGCACGTGGTAGCTCTTCCCGAACCGCTTGTAATAGTCGTTGTACGCGCGGATCGTGGGGATCGCCTTCAGTGCGTTCCGATCGTACCCGGCGAAGCGGGCGCGGAGCTCGTTCTCCAGCTCCGCCTTGCGCGCGTCCAATCCCGCGTGATGCTTGAGGTTGGCGACGTCCCGCATCGCCAGGACGCCGATCGCCGCTCTCGGGTAGGCCTCCCGCCACGCATCCGATACGGTGAACTCGCTGTTGCTTTCCTGCATGCCGCTCCCT
Organism: uncultured Thermotogae bacterium; assembly: GCA_964523545.1. GTDB lineage: Bacteria > Bipolaricaulota > Bipolaricaulia > UBA7950 > UBA9294 > JANQEA01. Next base: position 26,114 of record CAZFZM010000025.1, on the reverse strand, counting down.
TCCGACCGCCGCACGGTACGCCGTTCAGTCGGTCCCGACCGTCTCGCTGCGCCGCTCGAGCAGGAGCACGTCGCGCCATCTGCCCGCGTACGGTCCGTAGGTCATCTTCCCAAGTCTCTTCCTGCGGCCGATCACTCGGAACCCCTCTCGCTCAAGCAGCCTGACGCTCCCTTCGTTCTCGGGGAAGACCCCCGCCTGAAGCGTCCAGATCCCTTCCTTCTCCGAACCGTCGATCAGAGCGCGAAGAAGGGCGATCCCAATGCCGTGTCCTCGGTGCTCGGCCCCCACGTACACGCTGACCTCGGCGACGCCGGCGTACGCGCAACGGTCGGAGATGGGACTGAGCGCGGCCCATCCGAGGACGGCGTCGCCCTCCCTCGCCACCAGCCGCGGATCCGAGAGGTGCGACGAGTCCCATTCCTCCCAATCCGGGGCCGCTGGCTCGAACGTCGCGTTCCCCGTGTCGATCCCCTGACGGTAGATCGAGCGGACGCGCTCCCAGTCCCTCGCCGTCATGGCGTCAATGAGGTAGTTCGTAGCTGCGTCCATGTCACGCCGCGGTGCTCAAGCCGGGGAGGTGAGCCCAGACGTGCTCGGCCTGGCGGCGGCAGACCTTCGTGTGCGTCCAGCGCTCGGTTGGATCGGCGGTCGGGAACCGCGTCGGGACGTGGACCGTCGAGCGGACAGCGCACGGAACAGATAGCAGGTACGGCTCGGCAACGTCGAAGAGACGGTCGATCCGATCGAACGGATCTTCGCCGGGCCGTTCGTCGGGCTCGGGAAGGTCGTCGTCGATCCGCGAGCAGTACCACCAAACGCAGTTGCCGACGTGCTCCAGCGTCTCGTCGACCGAGCGACGGTCCGGCGCCGGCCTCCTGGCGCGCTCGGAGGCGGACAGCGGAGCGATCGCGTCCCGCATCCGATCGAGCACGCGGCGGACGAAGCGAAGGCGCGCGGCGACCGCGCGGTCATCGAGCGGACGAAGATCGTACCGGAAGAGGACGGCGGCGTTTCCCGACTCCCAGACCGGCGCACCGGCGACGTGCTCCGCGACCACGATCCGGAGGCCGGACGATCCTTCCGCGTTCGCAGTCTCCGGCGTGAGATCGATCATGCTCTCTGCACGGAGCCACGCGGCGTACTCGACGATCCGGGACGACGCGATCGCCTCCGCCTCCTCGGCGGTTCGAGCGCGGAAGCACAAGCCGGGCAGCGCCGGGACGTGTCCGAGGCAGCCTTGGGTCCCCGCGTCCTCGATCAGAAGATCGAACGGGCTGCGATCGGACTTCGGCGTCATCCCTGCACCTCCCCGTCCGGAACGACGGTGAACGCGCGACGGATGGTCGCGGGGATGGCACACGGCCGGCCGTCCTCCGCGCGGACGAACACCCAGTCGGTCTCCCCTCTCGCGAGGACGGCGCCGTCGGACGGTCGCACGAACTCGTACCGTCTCAGAGACCGGACGCGCCGGCAGTCGGCGACCCACGTGCGAACCTCGATCCGCTCGCCCGCGAAGGCGGGGCGGGAATATTCAATGCGATGCGACCGCACGACCCACGTCCCGCCGGCGGCGTGCATCAGATCGATGCCGCCGATCGCGGCGAAGTGCCGGACGGCGACGTCCTGCATCCACTGAACGTAGGCGACGTTGTTGACGTGCCCGTTCCCGTCGATGGCATCGTTCGGAACGACGATCTCTTCGCGATAGACCGCTTCCTCCCGCACATCCTGGCGCTCGGCCTCTGCTGCTTCACGTCGTGCGTCCACGATCGTGATGCTAGAGAGATGCAGCCGTGCGTTCAACCGCACGTGCATCCGGCAGGTCGGGGACAACGAGCGGTTCCAGGCCTCGACGCGCTATTCGGCGTCCGGCCAGATGTCCCACTTCCACGTGGTCTGAGCCTGCTGCTCTCCGCCGGGCGGCTTCCGCCCGTGGACGGTCGCCAAGCAGAGACGTTCGCCGTTGCTTCGCAGATGCACGATTCCCTTGAGTGATCGCGCGTAAAGCTCCTGCGTACCGGCGCGGAACTCACGCATCTCCTCGCGTGACAGCTTGCTGTAGCATGCAGCAAGCTCCGTGCAGAAGACCGCCGGCCTGGGATGCTTCGAGTAGCGGGTGATGGTCCCCATGAGAACGGCACGCGGATGGCCGTGGGCGTCGTTCTTCGCGTCCCCGGACGAGATCACGGCGGCGTTCGGTGCGAGGACTTTCAGGAAGTCAAGCAGGAAGTGCTGGCTCCCGTGGTGGGCGGCCTTGTACACGTCGGCGGCGAGTTCCTTCGGATCATCGATCGTTGCGAAAAGGCCGTGCAGGACGTCTCCCATAGACGGTTCGTTCAGATCGCCGGTCAGAAGAACCCGGTTGTCTCCGTGGATCACGCGCAGCACGATCGAGTTCCCGTTCACCGTCTGGGCTGCATTCCCGTACCAGGGATAGGACAGCTCGCCCTCTCTTCTCCTGGCGCGCGGCCAAAGGACTTCGATGGTCAGATAGGGATTCTCCGCGCCGAACGGCGGGACGTAGCCGTGTGCCCGGTCGAGACGCTTGCAGACGAATCCACCACGGGGCAGGTCAACGCGGGCGATTCGCCCCCCGCGTTCCTCCATCTTCCGGACGACGACCGGAAGATTCTCCTCCGCCTTGTCGATCGCGGTGAGGAGACGCTTCATGAGATGCTTCAGCTCAGGACGACCGACCGCAGATGGACGATCCTCCAAACCAAAAACGCGTTTGTTCGACGCCGATCTGGGCCCCGGATCCAGAGAGCTCTCCTTTCTCCTGAACAAGCCGTTGTGGAACACACGCTTTACGGCGATTCGCGGATGCTTGAGGATCTTGATCAAGCCACCGACGTGGTCGCTGTCGCTGTGCGTTGCGATCACGGCGTCGAAGTCGATGTAGTGATCCCTCTTGTCGAGTCGATACTTGTTGACGATGAATTCGAGGGCGTCGTCTGTCGCCCCGCCGTCGACGAGGACACGCCGGTCGTCGGGCGTCTGAATCAGAATCGAGTCGCCCTGGTCCACATCGATGAAGTAGATCTCGAGCTGTCGCCTTCGCGTGATGTCCTCGGCAAGCGCGTAGCCGTTCCCTCCCCGGTAGCGGACTGGAATGCGCTTCGTGGATGGGATCTGTCCGTCCGGCGTATCAACCCTCAGCCACTCTCCCAGAAGAACCTTCGCCGCCTTCGAGCTCCCCCGAGCCTTCTGATAGATATCAACGAGCGGCTTGTTGGCGTAGACGTAATCGGGGTATCGAGGATCCAAGACCCGATTCAGATCTTCCGACATCTTCGCCTCCTTTCGATGCACGACTCCGTCTCTGCGCCGACCGCGAGCCGTTCAACCCGCGTTTGTCTCCATTTGCCGGCGCTGTTCGGTGCCTATCCTACTTCTTGAGGTGTTCGACGAACAAACGAGAAGCTCGCCGCATTCCGAAGAGACGAAGAACGCGTATCTGTCAGGCTACGTCGCGGGCACTGGACGAATCAGGCAAGAGCTGAGGTTAGGTCGGCGAACGATTCGTAGACCGGGCATCCGGTCGCTCGCAGCCGCACAACGCTTTGATGGCCTCCGGCGATCAGAGCGACGGCAACGCCGAGAGCTCGTGCGACCTCGGCGTCGTGATCGGTGTCGCCGATCAGAACCGTAGAGTTCGGTCGGATGGCGAAGCTCGCCAGCAGCTCTCGGCCACGTTCGACCTTCGAATCGCCCCTTCGATGGGCCAGGCCGTGCACCGTCTCGAAGAAACGGGCGATCCCGAAGCGATCGATCGCCGAGCGCAACAGCCCCTCTT
>CAZFZM010000025.1:0-22218 GCA_964523545.1 uncultured Thermotogae bacterium | reverse complement strand
TCGAAGAAACGGGCGATCCCGAAGCGATCGATCGCCGAGCGCAACAGCCCCTCTTCCATCGCGGACAGGACGAACTGGCGAGCGCCCGCATCCCGAAACGCAGACAGCGAATCAAGGACGCCGTCGTGCAGCGGGCAGTCGGCGAGCCCGGGCACGTACTCCGTGTGGAACTCGGCGGACAGGTCCGTCATCGGCTCCGCCGCCGGATCAAGGCCGATGTCCCGGTAGTACGCCTCCACCGGGAATCGGAACACGTCGCGATACCGTTCGACGGTCAGTCGTGGCAACTCCCGTTTCGCCAACTGGACGTTCACCGAACGGACGACCAATTCGACGTCGTCGATCAACGTCCCGTTGAAATCCCAGATGACCGTCTCGACCCGCTCGATGCCCATCGCATTCTCCGCTGCTCGCACGATTTCGCCGCGACGGCCAGCATATCGCAGAAGGGGCGGTGCAGCCACAACAGGGAGCGTGGTTCAGCTGCTATCGATCCGCACTTCGACCCCGGACTCCTTGCCGATGTCCACCAGATGGTCGAGTCGATGACGCTCGACCGATTCCACACCTTGCAGGTCGTAACGACGCCCCAGTCCCGAGTACTTCATCATCCCGAGGCGATGATACGGAATGACTTCGATGCGGGTGACACTCGGTAGACGTGCGACGAACGCGTAGATTTCCCTCTGCGTCTCGTCCGAATCGTTGTGCCCGGGCACGAGAGGAATCCTCACGATGATCTCTCCGCGGGAGTCGGCTCGAGCGGCCCTCGACAGGTTTTCCAGGATCGGCCGGTTCCCTCGCCCGGTGAGCTCCCGATGCCGCTCGGTGTCGATGTGCTTGACGTCGTAGAACAGGAGATCGAGGTGCGGCAGCACCGACTCGATGCAATCCCAGGCGGTAAACCCGCAGGTTTCTGCGGCCGTGTGGATGCCCTCCGCCTTGCAGGCCCGGAGGATCTCCCGAGCGAAATCGCATTGAAGGAGCGGCTCACCGCCACCGATCGTTACTCCACCTCCGGAGTTGTCGTAGAAGCGCCGGTCGCGTCGGATGATGTGCATCAGGTCGGCGACCGACACCTTTCGTCCGACCATCTCTCGCGCTCCGTAGACACAGGCGTCGATGCACCGCCCGCACGCGATGCACAGGTCGCGGTCGGTGACGAGACCGTACGCGTCATCGGGTCGGATCGCGTCCGTCGGGCAGATCTCGACGCATCTCCCGCAGCCGACGCACCTCGTCCGATGGTACATGACCTCCGGCTCGGGGCGGTGCGACTCCGGGTTGGCGCACCAGACGCATCGTAGGGGGCAGCCTTTGAGGAAGATCAGCGCGCGGATGCCCGGGCCGTCTCCGGTCGCGAATCGTTTGATGTCGAAGACGGTTCCGCTCAGGGCTCCGTCGATCGCCCCATCGAATTCCTTCGCCACGTTCGGCTCGGCCACCGATCTACTCTTCTCCGAACGCGACACGCCGGATGATGTCCTCCTGGAGCTCGGCGTTCAACGGGGCGAAGAAGGCGCTGTACCCGGCGACGCGGACCATCAGGTCCCTGTACTTCTCGGGATGCGCTTGCGCGTCGCGGAGCGTCTCCGTGCCAACCACGTTGAACTGGACGTGGTACTGGTTGTGCTCGAACAGCGTTCGGATCAGCCCGTTCGCGCGCGCGCGCCCTTCGCGTGTCTTGAGCGTCTCGGGGCTGAGGCGCATGTTGAAGATCGCTCCTCGTGAAAACCAGATGCTCGGCAGCTTGCTGACCGAGTTGATGCACGCGGTGGCCCCGTGCCGCTCGGCGCCGCTGGCGGGAGACACTCCGTTGTTGAGCGGCTCGCCTGCCTTCCTTCCGTCGGGGAGCGCGCCGACCAGCTTTCCCATCGCGACGTTCGCCGTGACCGAGCTCTGGCAGTAGGAATACGTGCCGATCTTCGGCCCCAAACCGTGCCGCGAGTTCACGAATTCCTTCTGGTACGTCGAGCCGATGAAGTCAGTCACGGCGACCGCCCACTTGTCGGCCCGATCGTCGTCGTTGCCGAACTTCGGCGCCTTGTTGAGGAGCGCCTGCCGGATCTCTTCGCCGGTCGGCGCGGTCGTCTGGTCCTCGAAGTTCGTCTCGATCGCGTGCTTCAGCTGCTCCCCGGTGAACCACTTCTCGACGAAGACGGACGTCTCGATCCCGGCGAGGGCGTCACCAGCCGTCATCGCTCCGACCGTCGGGCCGCCGTCGGTCGAGTAGACTGACCCGCCTTCGATCAACGCCTTGCCGCGACCGATGCAGTCCTCGATCAACGACGAGCGGAACGCGTTGACATCGTGCAGCCGGTGGACCTCGTCGTTGATGTGCTCGATCACCACCTGCTGCTCCATGAAGTAGTGCAGCTGCTTCCTGTACGCGTCCCACACGTCCTGCATGGTCTCGAAGGTCGAGAGGTCGCCGTCACCGGGAAGCAGCGTCGCGCCGGTGTTCGGGTCGGCCCCGTCGTTCAGCGCGATCTCCAGCACCTTGGCCTTGTTCAGGCGCGGCCCCTTGCACGCGAAGTCCCACTTGCCTGGGATCGACGCCTCGATGCAGCCGACCGGCGCCCAGTTGTACAGGTCCGCTTGGTCGACCCCAAGCCCCTTCATCATCCGCATGACGCCGGGGTCGTTGTAGAACGCAGGCTGCCCGCCCCCATGGGCTTCAACGACTTCTAACGTTCGATCCATCAACGCGTCCGGCGTCCGCTCGAACCACTTCAGCGACACGGACGGTTTCGGCAGGCGCATGCTCTCGGCCGCATCGAGAACGACGTACGTCAGCTCGTTCGACGCGTCCCTCCCGTCTGCCGTCTGTCCACCGACGGCCAGGTTGATCGCCATGTGATACCCGGGGAAGAATTTGGCGCCCTCCCAAGAACGGAAGATGTTCATCTCGTTGACCTTGATGAACAGACTCTCGACCAGCTCCTGCGCCTGCTCGCGTGTCAGCCGGCCGGCCTCGAGGTCTCGCTCGTAGTACGGCCGCAGGTACTGGTCGAACCGGCCGAACGAGATGGCAATCCCGTTGGTCTCGATCTGGATGCAGCAGTGGATGAACCAGATCGCCTGGATCGCCTCCCAGAACGTCGTCGGCGGGTTCTCCGGAACGCGGCGGCAGTTCTCGGCCATCGTCCTCAGCTCGGCCGCCCGCTCCGCGTCGGTCTCCCCCTCGGCCAGCCCGTCCAACCTGTCTGCGAAGCGTCCCGCGAAGTCGATCACCGCCTCGTTGCCGAGGACCGCGGCCTCGAGGAACCACTTCTGTCGCGCCGCGCCCGGCTGGGTCAGGTCGAGATCCGCGAGACGCTTCTCCGCACGGCGGACCAGACCGCCGAGCCCCCCGGCGAGGATCGCCTCGTAGTTGGGCAGCACGTTGCCGAACCCGTTCTGCGTCACCCAGTCGTCGTCGATGGCCGCGATGTCCCACGCGCGGCGCGCTTCGTCGGGGATGAGGCTCCGGACGGTCTTGTAGACGGTCTTGTCGCGCCAGTAGTCGATCGCGTCGAGGATCTCCCGCTTGGTCTCCTCGTCGTACTCGTAGATGTCGTTCGGCCGCTCCCACGTGTGGTACGGGTCCCCTTCGAACTCCTTGAGGATCCACTCAACCGAGTACTCGGGGAAGACCGGTGCCGCTCGGGGCTTGCTCGCCTGATTGCCGACGATCAGCTCTCCGTCGCGCACGTAGAGACTCATCTCCTCGAGGACTCGAGCGAAGGCATGGGCTCGGCGCAGCACGATCGGCTGGCCTTCGCTGGCCTTCATCGCGTCGGTGAAGATCCGCGCCCGTTCCGGACAGATCGACGGTGTGATGTCAAGCCACTCGTTTCGCAGCCGTTCGGTCCGAAGACTCATCGCCGCTTCCCCTTTCGCTCAATCCCTGTCCGAGTCGTTCGTTCTCCGAGAGTTTGGCGCACCGATGCTCCGCCGTCCATGGAGACGACCTTCATTCCCCGTCCCAGATCGGTCCGAAGTCCGGGCCGATGAGACGCTCTCCCCGAGCGAGCCCGTGGATGCGCGTCATCTCCTCGTCCGTGAGCGAGAAGTCGAAGACCGCCAGGTTCTCCTCGATGTGGTCGGGACTGGCGGCCTTCGGGATCGCCGCAACACGCGGCTGCTGAATCAGCCACCGTAGCGCCACCTGCGCCGCGGTCTTACCGTACCGCTCGCCGATCTCCTGGAGGATGGCGTCGCCTTGAACTTTTCCCATGGCAACGGGCGCGTACGCGGTAACGAACGCGTCGCGAGAACGCGCGGCGGCGAGAACCTTCCGCTGGGCAAGATACGGATGATATTCGACCTGATTGCAGACGATCCGCGCCATCGCTGCAGCTTCGTCGAACAGCGCCGCCGGGAAGTTGCTGACGCCGAGATGCCGGACCTGTCCCTTCGCCGCCAACCCGCTCATCGTCGCGAGCGTGTCCTGAAGCGGGTACGCCTCATTCGGCCAGTGGATGAGCCAGAGGTCGACGTAGTCCGTGTCGAGCCGTCGCAGGCTGCCTTCGAGACTTCTCGTCACGCCCGACGGGGAGAGGTCATCCATCCACGCCTTGGTGGTGATGAACAGCTCGGACCGATCGATCCCGGAGCTTCGGATCCCCTGTGCGACGGCCTCCTCGTTCTCGTAGATCTCCGCCGTGTCGAGGTGCCGGTATCCGCCCGCGATCGCGCGGCCGACCGCCTCGGCACACTCGTCACCCTTCATCCGAAACGTGCCGAACCCAAGAATCGGCACCGCTGCATCTTCGAGTTCGATGAACTCCATCCCGCTCCTTCCTAGGCGGCGGCGCCGAATCGCGCCGCGTAGTCGGTGTGAAACGAGCGCGCGGCCGCGTCGACCGCCGGATTGGCGCAGATCTTCCAGACCACGGGAGACTGGATCGCAGCGTAGTCCGCGCCGAGCTTCCACGCGAGCATCAGCTCCTCGGGCGTCCGCACGCTGGCGGCGATCACCTCCGCCGGGAGCTCATGGGCTCGCACGAGCTCCACGATGTCGCTGACGACCTGGCACCCGTTGCCGCCGATGTCGTAGATCCTCGCCATGTACGGCGCGAGGAACGCGGCACCGGCACGAGCGGCGAGGAGCGCCTCGTTCGCCGCGCAGATCGCGGTGGCCGTCACGGTGATCCCCTGCTCGGACAGTTCGTGAATCGCAGCGATCCCCTCTGCGGTGACGGGGACCTTCACCCGCACGCGGTCCGGATCGATCGCTGCGAGTCGCTTCCCCTCGGCGGTCATCGCATCGGCCGTCAGCCCCGAGACCTGGACGAACACCGGATCCGAAACGACGTCGAGCACGCGGCGAACCATCTCCGCCGAAGGAACGCCCGCTTCGGCGACCAGGGTCGGATTGCTCGCTACGCCTATGAAGACGCCCAGCGCGTAGGAGCGCCGGATGTCATCGAGATCGGCGGAGATCAGGATCAGCTTCACGGCGACTCCCCTCGATGGACGTCGATCGCCTCGAGGAGGGGTCCGAAGTGGGCCAGCGCGGGTCCGCCGTCCATGATGACGGCGACGAACCCGGCCTCGATCATCTCTTCCGGTGTCGCACCGGCGGCCGTCGCAGCGCGCACGTGGTACGAGATGCACCGCTCGCAGCCCTTGACGATGGACACAGCAATTGCGACCAGCTCCTTCTGCTTGCGCGACAATGCGCCGTCCGCGTGTGCAGCGGCCGTGAACCTGCGAAACGCAGTAACGACCGACGCATACGGTGATTCCGAAAGCCATTTCATCGCCGCGTCGAGTTCGCTTGTGGCCCGCTTCATCGCTCCGCTGGCTTCGTCGCTCATTCGTCCTCCCGTGAATCCTCGGCCAGACGGCGCAGTAGGCCCGGCTCGGCGTCCAGCGTGACGCGCGCTGCGCCCGCGGCGAGGAGACGAACGACGTCCTCGTGCGTTCGGACACCGCCGGTCGCCTTGGCCAGGATCCGGCCGTCCCCGGACTGGATAAGTCGCTCGATCGCCCCTGGCGACGCCGCCGATTGCGTCTCGGGTCGGGTGGAGACGATCCGGAAGCCGGCCGTGTTGGCGATCATCGAGTAGCCGACGTCGGCCGCCAAACGGGCGACGGACGACAGCTCGTCGTCCGAAAGGATCGGTGCCTCGGCGACCAGCTTCAGCATCGCCGACCCGGCGGCGTCTCGCACGGTCTGCAGCTCGGCCTCGACCTCGACCCATCGCGCCGCGCGCGCGGCACCGTGGTGCAGCACGATCTCCAGCTCCGTCGCTCCGTGCTCCACTGCGACCTCGGCCTCCCGTGCCTTGACGCCGGCCGCCTGCGTTCCGAACGGGTAGCCAACCGGGCACGAAACACCGACTTCGGTTCCGGCCAGGCACTCCGCGGCTCGTCGGACCAGCGCCGAGGGGACGACCACCGCGCCGAGCCGGTACACCGCCGCTTCGAGACACATCCGCTCGATGTCGGCGTACGATACGTCCTTGCGAACGTCCGTGTAGTCGATGGCGGCGGCGATCTCCCTGGGAATTCCCGCGCTCATGACAGGCTCCCGTTCGCCTCTTCGAGGACGCGGAAGATCGGGCTCGCGTGGATCTTGTCCGTCCCCACTTCGAAGTACGTCATCGCGTCGCCAAACGAGCGCACACCACCGGAGACGTCGATCTGAAACGTGTCTCCGAACTCCCGACGAACGAGCAGGACGTCCCCGGGCTGCGTGTTCCATCCGTACCCCGAGGACGTCTTGATCCCTCGGACGCCGGCCTCGGCGTACGCTTCGAGCGTTCGCAGCTTCTCCTCATTGCTGAGGATCGCCGTCTCCGGCAGGACCATCATGCGGATGTCGTCGCCGGCGGCTTCGACCATTGCGCGCGCGTCGGCCTGAACCGCGGCGTAGTCGCCGGACACGATCGCCGCGAAGTGACCTCCGATGTCGATCTCGACCGCCCCACGGCGAATCCCCTCTTCGATTGCGGCGACCTTCGCCTCGGTCGAGGTGTTGCCGATCGGGTAGGCAGCTTCGACACCGACGCCGATGCCGATCGGATCGAGGATCTCCTTCGCCATTTCCACCCACGGCTGGTCGACGAAGATCGCGTCGATCGCCGGGAATCCCTCGAATCGCCGGAGGAACTCCTTCGCCTCTTCCTCTGTCGCGGCCGGAGAGAAGACGGCGGTCATCATCCGCTTCGCGAACTGCTCTGGAGTTTTCGGCGTCCCGTTCGCTGCCAACTGCCTGTACATGAAGCCTTTCCTTCCGAGCCAGGTCTCAGCCGAGTTCCGATTGAAGCTCGGCCAGTCGGTCGAACACCGGCGCGAGCGCTTCGTACGCATCGCCGAAGAGCACTGCCACGCGCCGGTACGCCTCGACGGCCTCGGGGTCGGGGCCGTCCACCCCTGCGACCGTGCTGAATGAATCGGCGACGGAGAAGTCGTCGAACAACTCCACGCCAACGCCAGCGCAGACGGCGGCGCCGAGCGACGTGGCGAACTCACCGCGCTCCGCGCGCTCGATCGGAATGCCCAGGACGTCGGCGAGGATCTGACACAGGACCGGATTCCGGATCCCCCCACCGATCATCTTCAGCGACCGGAGCTTCGCACCCTGCTCGGTCAGCGCGTCGAAGATGATCCTCAGATTGAACGCCACCCCCTCCAGCACGGCGCGGACGAGATCGGACACGCCGTGGCTCCTCGCCAGCCCGACGAACGCTCCGCGTGCGTTCTCGTTCCAATGCGGACTTCTCTCGCCGATCAGGTAGGGGAGGAAGATTACGCCGTGCGCCCCGGGCGGGCTCGCTGCGGCCCATCGGTTGAGGTGCGCGAACGCGTCGTCCGACGAGAATCCCAGCTCCTCGGGGAACAGCACCTCTCGGATCCAGTCGTACGATCCACCGGCGCTCTGCATCGTTCCGACCGGCATGTACAGATCCGGGGCGAGATGGCAGAGGGTGAACGTGCGCATCCCGGGGTCGATCACCGGTTCGCTCGTCGCGATGGCGATCCACGACGACGAGCCGAAGTAGTTGTACCCCTCGTTCGCTCGGATGACGCCGGCGCCGGTGGTCGCGCACGCGCCGTCGCCTCCACCGATCACCACGGGGACGCCCTCGAGATCGACGCCGTCGAACCGTCGGACCCGCCCAACGACCGTGGTGGACGGAAGCGCCTCCGGGAAGAGGCGCTTTGACAGACCGGCCGCGGCGAGGATTTCGTCGCTCCACTCCTTGCGGACGAGGTCGAACGCGTTGGTCGCCGAGGCGTCAGAGTAGTCGGTGACGAACTCGCCGGTCAGGCGGGCGACGATGTAGTCCTTCGCCTGCAGCACGTAGCGGATCTTCCCGTACGTCTCCGGCTCGTTGTCGCGAAGCCACATCAGTTTCTCCACCGTGTAGTTGGGGTTGGGACGCGTTCCGGTGATCCGGTAGATCTTCTCCTGCGGCATCGCCTGCAGCAGCGATCGAACCTGCTCGACCGCGCGCTGGTCGGCCCAAATGATGGCGCGACGGAGGGCGCTGCCCTCACCGTCAACCGGAACGCAACCCATCATGTGACCACTGAAGCTGATCGCGGCGATCGACGTCTTGTCGATTCCGGCTTCAGTCATCACCGCCGCCGTCGCCCGGCAGACGGCCGCCCACCAGGAGTCGGGATCCTGCTCGACCCAGCCAGGCTGATCGTAGAACGTGTCGTAGCTTTCGAACGCGCTGGCGATGAGCTTCCCTTCCCGGTCGAACAGCGTCGCCTTGTTGCCCGTCGTCCCGAGATCGTGTGCGAGAAGATGCGTCGTCATCGCTTCTCCCCGCGCTAGCCTTGGCAGTCGACGGTGACCTTGATTCCGGTTTGACCGGTCACGAGGTCGAGACCGTGCTGGAAGTCCTCGAGCCTGGGAACGACGTGGGTGACGAAGTCGGCGAGATCGATCTCGCCCGTCTCGACCAGCGACAGAACCTCGTCGTGCACCCCCGCCTCGTCCTCGAACGTGGGCCACTGCACGAAGTGGATCGCCCAGTTGTACGGCGCCGCCTCCCAGTCGATCTCCGCGCGCGTCTCAGCGGCAATCCCGTAGACCCCCACCTTGCCGTTGAACTTCACGATCTTGAGGCTGTCGGTCATCAGACGGTTGATCCCGACGGCGTCGATGACGAAGTCCAACCCGTCGGCCGCGATCTCCTTCGCCCGCTCGACGACGTCCTCCGATGTCGGGTCGATGACGGTGTCCGCGCCCAGTGCGGCGGCCTTCTCACGCCGCCCGGCGTGCGGTTCGCTGACAACGATGGGGCCGGCCCCCCTCAACTTGCAGAACCGGGTCATCGACAGACCGACCGGACCGGCGCCGTGGATGAGGACGGAGTCGCCCTTGTCGACTCCGAACCGCTGCAAGCCCGAAAGGACTTCCTTCAGCGTGATCAGCATGACGGCCTGGTGCGCGTCGATCTGCGGAGGGACGATCTGCTGGGCCAGGTAGATGTCGTAGTAGTCGGTCCGGCCGTCCCGCTTCATCGCCTCGATATCGCCGACGACGCCGTACTCGGCGAAGCTTCCCCACCCGGAGGAATACCGCTCGTCACCGACGGTCTCAAGGATCGAGCGGAGTACACGGTCGCCCGCCTTGAACGACGTGACCTTGCTCCCGACCTCCACGACCTCCCCCACGCTCTCGTGACCGAGGACCGCGGGGTACGTATCGAACCCCTTGAAGGTCACGTGGATCAGCTTGAGGTCCGTCCCGTTGCAGATCCCGCAGCTGAGGTTCTTGACCAAGGCCTGATAATCGCCGATCTCCGGCTTCGGGAGATCTTCGACCTTGATCGTTCCGTCCTTGTAAGCAACAACACCCTTCATCCCCTGCCTCCTTCCTCCATCCGATGGGCTTCTGCGTGTCTACGTGGTTCTTCGCTGCCTCAACCGATCGAAGACGACGGCGGCCACGATGAGCGATCCCATCAGGATCTGCTGATAGAACGGGGAGACACCGAGGAGGTTCGCCCCGTTCCGGAGGACGCCGAGGAAGAGCGCCCCGATCAGCGTCCCGATCACGCCACCTCGACCGCCGAACAGACTCGTCCCTCCGATGATGACCGCCGCGATCACGTCGAGCTCCCAGCCCTGTGCGGCCAGAGCCCACGCCGACCGGACCCGAGACGCGAGGATGATCCCGGCGAACCCGGCCAGTGTACTGCACAGGACGAAGTTGCTGATCCGGTAGCGGTCGACCTTGATCCCCGAGAGGCGGGCGGCCTCGCGATTCCCTCCGATCGCGTAGACGGCGCGCCCGTACGGCGTCCTCGTCAGGACAACGAAACCGATGATCACCACCAGCACGAAGATGATCACCGGGACGGGGATCGGCCCGATCATCCCGCCGCCCAGCACCCCGAAGCTACGAGGGAGATTGCCGATTGAGAGTCCTTCGGTGTATGTCAACGTCAGTCCTCGGCCGATCGACATCATCCCCAAAGTGACAACGAACGAGTGCACACGGGCCTTGGTAATGATCATCCCCATGACCCACCCCATCGTCGCCGCGATCGGAATGGGAATGAGAATCGCAGCGAAAGGAGGGATCCCGTTTCGCGTCATGAAGCCGGCCGTCAACGCGCCGCAAAAGGCGGCGATCGACGCGACCGAGAGGTCGATGTCGGCGGACAGGATCACGAAGGTCATCCCGACGGCCATGATCCCGATCATCGAGACCTGCCGGATAACGTTGAAGATGTTCGTCATGCTCAGGAAGACCGGCTTGATCCCAGCGATGATTGCACACACGGCGATGAACACAAGGATGATTCCGTACTCTCGGAAGACGTGCGTGCCGCCACGCCGGATCCATGCCCAAGCTCTTGCGCCCAGTCTGTTGCTCGCTCCTGGCATCGGTTCTTCCTGTCCTTTCAATCCGCCCTTGGTTGGACGTTACACGCGCTCCGGTTTACTATGCGCATTGCTGTAAGAGGGGCGGGAGGCCAGGCCCTTGGCCCCCTCCCGCCCTGCGGTCCTGCTATCCAAGTTCCGGCCAGAAATCCGCCCACTCCGACAGGTTGTCCTCGATCAGCATCCAAGGAAGCATGTCGAAGTCCGGATTCTCAGGCATCGTTCCGTCGATCAGGTACTCGGCGACCTGTTTCATCACGAGCGACGCCATCGAGACGGGATACTGAATGCTCGCGTTGAGCTCTCCAGCGAGGATGGCTCGCAGCCCGTCCGGTACGCCGTCGTAGCCGACGACGATCACGTCGTCCAGGTCGATCCCGGCGTCCTTCATCGCCTGAATCGCGCCGAGCGCCGAGTCGTCGTTCGCACAGATAACCGCGTCGAAGTCACCGCCCGTGGCAGTAATCGCGTCCTCCATCACGCGGAGACCCTCTTCGCGGCTGAACTGCCCGCTCTGCTCGTAGACGATCTCCAGACCCGGGTAATGCACGATCTGCTCGTGAATCCCCTTCTTCCGGTTGATCGCCGGGGACGACCCAAGCTGTCCCTCGATGTGAACGATCTTGCCGACGCCGTCGAGCTTGGTCGCCACGTACTCCAGCGCCAGGCGTCCGCCGAAGACGTCGTCACAGCCTACGTGGAACAGGAACGGCCCGCCGAAGGCGCGACGGTCGAACGTGCAGAACGCAATCCCTTGCGCTTCCGCCTGCTCCATCACGGGGATCAGCGTGTTGACGTCGATCGGATCGGTGATGATGGCGTCGACACCCTGCGCGATGAAGTTCTCGATGATCTCGACCTGTCGGCTGACGTCGCCGTTCGCGTTGTCCACGATGAGTTCGATCTCCGGGTACTCCGCCGCCTCGTCGATCAGGGCCTGGTACGAGTAGGTCATCCAGGTAAACGCGAGGGTCATGACGCAGAACCCGACCTTGTACTCGGCTGCCTGTGCCGCCAAGTTGAAAACAGGAACGGCGAGCAGTCCGAGCATGAGTGCAACCACCAGTGCGCGCTTCATTCTTCGTCTCCTCCTTGCCTTTCGGCTTTACCGGCCGTCGTAGTGGCCCCGGGTCTGCGCTCACCGTTGCCGGTCAGTGCGATCGAGAGGATGCGTTCCTTGGACATCTCGTCTCGCCCCAACTCCGCGACGATTCGCCCTTGTCGAAGGACGTAGACTCGATCGCAGACATCCACGAGTTCTTCCACTTCCGACGTGATCAGGAGCACACAGGCCCCTTCTTCAGCCAGCGATTGGACCAATCCATAGATCTCCGACTTCGCTCCGACATCGATCCCCCGCGTCGGTTCGTCGAACAGGAAGACCTTGGCCTTGGAGCAAAGCCAGCGAGCTACAACGACCTTCTGTTGGTTTCCGCCGCTCAGGTACTCAACCAGCTGGCTGATTCCCGGCGTCTTGATGTCCAGTTCCTTGACTCGGTTGACCACCTCCTTTCGAATCCGCGGTCTGTCGAGGAAGACGCCCCTCCCTCGAAACCGCAGACGACAGAACCTAGATAGGGAGGCTAATACCACGTTGTCTCTTACGCTGCCGCAGAGAACCAGGCCATCGGACTTCCGGTCCTCCGGCAAGTAGCAGATCCCTCTCTCCACCGCGTGATGGGGGGACCGAACGGCGAGCTGCTTCCCTTCGAGATGGATCTTCCCCGCATCAAGACGATCCGCCCCGAAGATCGCTCGAGCGATCTCGGTCCGGCCGGATCCCATCACGCCCGCGAGGCCAACGATCTCCCCTGCACAGATCCGAAGGTCGATCCCTTCGAACGCGCCCTTTCGCGTCAGTTTCTCCACGCGCAGCAGCTCGCGACCGGCGGTGCACCCTTCTCGCCGCTTCGCCCGCTTCACCGTACGCCCGACCATCAGCTCGACCAGACGATCCGTCGGCGCGTCCTCCACGTTGAGCGTGTCGACCTTCCTGCCATCGCGCATGACGGTGACGCGGTCCGCGATCCGGCCGACCTCCTCCAGGCGGTGCGAGATGTAGATGACGGCACAGCCCCGCTCCTTCATGCTGTGCGTGACGCGAAACAGCTCCTCGATTTCCTTCGAGCTGAGAGCCGCGGTCGGCTCGTCCATGATGTAGATCTCCGAGTCGAGCGCGAGCGCCTTCGCGATCTCGACCATCTGCTGCTTCGCGACCCCAAGCCGCCGGACGGGAACGGCCGGTTGGATGTCGACTTGGAGCTCTCCGAGAAGACTTTCGGTCCGCCGGAACATCTCCTTGCGGTTGATGAACGGCCGCGCCGGGAGCGACGTCCCGCGGGGAAGGTGGCCCAGCGAGACGTTCTCGGCAACCGAAAGGTCGGGCACGAGATTGTACTCCTGATAGATCGTCGCGATCCCCAACTGCTGCGCGTGGCGCGGATCGTGGATCTCGATCGTCTCGCCGCGGAGGCGGACCTCTCCCGCGTCCCGATGGTACACGCCGGCGAGGATCTTAATCAGCGTCGACTTCCCTGCGCCGTTCGCACCGAGCAGCGCGTGCACTTCCCCCGGCCTGAGGTCGAAGCCGACATGATCGACGGCGAGAACGCCGGGGAAGCGTTTCACGATGTCCCTCATCTCGACGAGGAAGCCGTTCCGAGCGACGGCGGTTCGATCTCCCCCTCGCGCTTCCGAGTCGGGTGTCGTCTTTGCCGCACGCTCGGGTTCGCTTGCGATCACAGTCAGTCCTTGGATGTGGGTCGAATCCTCTCCGCCTTCGGCCGGTTCCGTCGACGGACGGTGCTCTTGAACGCGACGCGTTCGCGCACGTACGCGGTCATCAACTCGATCGGTCGGTCTTCGCCCTCCACGAACGTCAGCCCCGAGAGCAACAGGATCGGACTGAACAGAGGAACCTGAAGTAGCTCTGCAACCGCCTGATCCACGACGTCCTCCGCTTCGACGCGGCGCTCTGAGCGCTCGATTGTGAATCCGTACTTCTCCTCCAGCGTCGCGTAGAGGCTTCCGCGCACGAACGTCTTCCTGTCGAGATCGGGAAACCGATCCGCTGCGAGGTAAGCGTCGCAGACCATCACGGGACGTTCGTCGACGAAGCGAAGCCTGCGAATGAACAGGATCGGCGCGTCGGCCGGCAGGCAGAGTGCCTGGGCCACGGACTCATTCCTTTTCAAGATCCTGCGCTCGATGAAGTCCGTCCGAAGCTCGGCGTCACGGGGAAACTGCTCGGTCAAACTGAGGTTCTCACTCAGCAGGGCGAGGTCCACGATGTGCTGGTTCCGGACGAAGGTCCCACGGCCGCGCTCTCGCTCCAACCATCCGTGACTGATGAGCTCCTGCACGGCGCGATTCGCCGTAGGGCGGCTCACGCCGAACTTCGCCGCGATCAGCTCCTCGGCCGGGAACCGATCTCCGGGCTCCAGCTCCGCCTGCTCGATGAACCGCCGAAGGACTCGTCCGAGCTGATTGTAGAGGGGAATCGCCGATTCCGTCAGCAGTTGAGGACGAACGTCCGCAGCGAACGCATCGAAGGCATCGTCGTCTGTGTCCCTACTTGGCATCCCGGGCACCGCCTCCCTCCATCGCAGACTCAGTCATGAAGTATAGGGACGATATGTATGCTTGTCAAGATGATAGATCGTGCTTACATCTTGACAAGATCACAACGAGGTGGTATGGTTCGGGTCGGACTCTCTCGCGAGAGAAAGGAGGAGGGAATCTGTGATTGTTCAGTTCTCATACCCGCTCGACGCAGAGCATATCCTCATGCCGGGTTCGATTGCCGCGCCCGTCCTGCGACCGCGCTCGCGCATGACGCCGGCACCTTCCGAGGCAGCCGCTGGCGAGGTCCGCTGGGACTCGTACAACAACACGAGCTTCATCGACGCGTTCGTGCACACCGGCACGCACATCGATACGGCGTACCACGTGTCCAAGGACGGCGCGAAGCTCGGGGCGTTCACCCTGAATGAGTTCATCTTCGACCGCCCCGTCCTGCTTGAGATCCCGAAGGACGACGAGGAGAAGATCACGGTCGCCGACCTGGAGCACCACGAGGCCGCCCTGAAGGAGGCCGATCTCCTGCTCGTCCACACCGGCTTCTCGAGGTTCCGCTTCTCCGATCCCGAGAGGTACACGATGAAGCAGCCCGGTTTCTCCGCCGAGGCCGCCGAGTATCTGGTACGTTTACCCCACATGCGCTGCGCCGGCGGGGATTTCATGGGGATCGAGAACATCCCGGAGGGGCGGGCGTCGGATCCCCCCTTTCCAGCGCATCGTGCGTTCCTCCTCAGCAGCAAGAAGTTCCTGATCCTCGAGGATCCGAACACCGCGCCATTACTCGGGAAGTCGCTACACAGGGCGTTCATCATTCCACTTCTCTTCCCGGAAGCGGAAGCAATGATGGTGACGGCGTTCGCGGAGACGGATTGAGCTGAAGGGAGAGGCGATGAACGTCGAGCACGTTGGGATCTACGCGCGAGATTCGGCCGCGCTCGCAGGATGGTACACGCGCGTCGTCGACCTGAAGGAGATCCGGCGGATCGAGAAGGAAGGACGCCCACCCGTGGTCTTCCTCCAGGGGGAGAAGGGCGCCGTCATCGAGATCCTGCCGACGAACGCCGCGCCGGCGGACCGGGACCTTATCTGTCCCGGATACACGCATCTGGGCATCGTGGTCGAGGACCTCGACGCGGAAGAGGCACGTCTTGCCGGCCTCGGCGTGGAGCTCCAAGGGGTCCGCACAACGAGCAACGGCTGGAGGATCGGGTACTTCAATGACCCCGAAGGGAACATCCTCGAGCTCGTTCAACGGTAGAGCGGAGGGACCACGGTGAGCGCGGCGGGGCGACTGGTGATTCGACCGGAGCAGTGCCGGGGCTGCCGCAGCTGCCAGCTGGCGTGCTCGTTCGCAAGAACCGGTGAATACAACCCGTCTCGCTCGTGCGTCGAGCTGGACAGGGACCTCCGCACCGAGGAAACCGCCCCGATGATCCGCCCGCTTTGCTGTGACTTGTGCGGCGGCCGACCTGCGTGCGCCGATGCGTGCACCTACGGGGCGATCGTGTACGAGCCGAACGGTGGGCCGGAGATCGTCTATCGAAGGGGGGAAGTTGTCGAACTGGAGTGAGACGACCTGGTTCGTCGACCTTACCGACGGGCGAACGTGGTCGGAGCGGGCACCGTACGAAACCGTGGCACCGATGCTCGGCGGATCGGGCTTCGGCTGGAGGATCATGGCCGACCGTCTGCCTCCCGGGGTCGATCCGCTGTCCCCTGAGAACGCGGTCATCCTGAATCCAGGGGTGTTCGTGGGAACGCGAACGCTTGGGTCTCCCAAGCTCACGGCGATCACCAAGTTTCCGACGATCGCTTCGCCGGACCGGCGGTTCTTCACCGGCTCGTGCACCGGCGGAGGCAGGTACTTCGGCATCGGGATGCGCCAGGCCGGCTGCGATCGGCTGGTGATGCACGGAAAGGCCGACCGGCCCGTCACGATCGCGATACGGGACAACGGCGTGTCGATCGAAGACGCGGCCGATCTCTGGGGGAAGGGCATCGAGGAGGTTTCCGTCGATCTCGTCCGGAAGGAAGGGCTCGACGCAGGCGTCCTCGCCATCGGAACGGCCGGCGAGAAGCTCGTGCGCAACGCCTTGGCGATCGTCGACCGCACGAACTCGCTCGGGCGAGGCGGTCTCGGCGCCGTGTTGGGATCGAAGAACGTGAAGGCGATCGTCGCCCGTGGATCGAGGGGCATCCGCGTCGCACGACCCGAGGAGTTCGACCGGGTCTCGAGAGATCTGATCGCTCGAGCGGAAGAATGGCCCCGCCGCGAGCACTGGGTCAAGCTCGGCCTCGCCGCCGGGTGGTCGACGTTCAAGCACACGCAGAACCCCGGGATCTGGGCGAAGGACCGCTGGGACGAGCTGTACGGCGAAGAGAAGCGTCTCGAGTCCTTGCGATCCGTGATCGCGTGTGCAAGCTGCCCGCTCAGCTGCCGCTTGCGGTGGGAAATCCCGGGAGGGGAATTCGACGGGGAGCAGGGGCTCGGCTCGCCGTACAGCAAGAGCGCGACCTCCGGACAGCTCCTCGGGATCGAGGACGACCGCAAGATGATCCACCTCGTGACGGAAGCGAACGCCCACACCGGACTGGACTACTACACCACGATGCGCTTGATCGACTTCGTGACCCGGATGTTCGAGCGTGGCCGGATCTCCGCCGAGGACGTGGGGTTCGAGATGAAGCGCGACTACGAGACGTACGCACGCCTCTACCGAATGACCGCTGATCGGGAGGGGATCGGCGACGTCCTGGCAGACGGGTGGTATCGGCTGGGGAAAGAATTCGGTCTCGACCCGCAGGAGTACTGGTACGCCGGCGTGTGCAAGGGGATCGACTTCATCTACGATGCTCGCCCTTCACGCTTCCACCCCCTGATGATGACGTTCCTGACACGGCCCCGCCCGCACCACGGCGGATCGCACACGCGAACCAACTCACGGAACAAGACGATCGAAGAGATCCGTGAGCAAGTGGAGCACTGGGGACTCGACGAGGAGACGATGGAGCGCATCTTCACCGAGACGCCGTACTCCGGGAAGTTCAACGTCGGGCGGTATACCGCGTACATGGAGGACCTAATGCGGGTCAAAAACGCCGTCGGCCTGTGCACGATCTACACCTACCAAGCGCTCGTCTTCGCCGACGACATCGCCCGCCTGTACAGCGCAGCGGTCGGAGAGGACGTCGAGCCGCGAGAACTGATCCGACGTGGCGAACGCGTCAGCAACTTGGCGAAGGTCGTCAACGTCCGGGAGGAGTTCTCGCGGTCCGACGATCAGCCTCCCGACGTCTGGTTCAGGCCGATGGACGCGCCGGAAGGGCGGATCGAGATGGAGGACTACTATCAGACGAAGGTCTTGGGCCGCGAGGACCTTTCGAGAATGCTCGACGACTACTACGACGAGCGCGGCTGGGAGATCGCCACGGGGCGCCCGACCGAACAGCGTCTGAGGGTCCTTGGGTTGAGCAACGACGCCGGCGACATGCCGTAGCGAAATCACAATCGGACGGTTGAAGGAGGTATCACGTGGGGAAGAGGATCACGGGCGTCATCCCGCCGCTGTTGACCGGGTTTGACGAGAAAGGCAACTACGACGCGGTGGCCCAGAAGGAGATCACCGAGTTCCTGGTCGACAAGGTCCAGGGTTTCTACATCTGCGGGACGTACGGTTCCGGCCCGCTGATGACCGCGGAAGAGCGCAAGCAGGTCACCGAGGACGTCATCAAGCAGGTGAACGGGCGGATTCCGGTGATCTCTCACGTCGGCGGCTGTTCGACGCGCTCCGTCGTCGATCTCGCGATCCACGCGGAGAAGAGCGGAGCGGACGCCGTGGCGGCCGTGCCCCCGATCTACTACGGATTCGCCGAGGACGCCGTTCTCCGTCATTTCGAGGCGTTGCGGACCGCGGTATCGATTCCCGTGTTCGTCTACAACAACCCGAAGACAACCGGGGTGTCCGTGACCGGGCCGATGCTCGCCAAGCTCGCGGACATCGGTGTGGACGGTATCAAGGACTCGAGTTTCAACATCATCGTGTTCTGGAGTCAGCTGTGGGCGGTGGCGAAGCCCGGCTTCATCCCGGTCATCGGGACCGAAGCGCTGATTCTCCCTGCCGTGAGCATGGGCGCGCAGGCCGCGGTGTGCGGACTGGCGAACGCGATTCCCGAGCCGGTGGTCGAGCTCTTCCAAGCGGTCGAGGCGAAGGACCTCGCGAAGGCCGCCCAGCTTCAAGAGAAGGTCTCGAAGATGCGAGACACGATGCACCTTGGGCCGACGCTTCCAATGATCCAGGCCGTGTTGAAGGCGCGCGGCGTCAACGCCGGCTTCCCGCGGTTGCCGTTCGTTCCGCCGACCAAGGAGCTGCTCGACAAGGCGCTCGCCCAGTTCAGAGCGATGGGCGTGCCGTTCTAGGAAAGGCGATTCGGGATGGCGGATGTACTGATCACGTCGAGGAGCTTCGGCGAGTTCGTTCGGACGGGACTCGACATCTTGTCCGACGCCGGACTCACCGTCTATCGGCCCGGTCCGGGAGAGCGACCGGTCACCGAAGCGCGTCTTCTAGCGCTCGTCGACGAACACAACCCTCAAGCCATCATCGTCGGATCCGATCCGATCACATCCGCCGTCCTCGCCTCGGCCGAGCGGCTCCGGCTCGTGATGAAGCACGGAGTCGGCGTCGACAACATCGACATCGCCGCCGCGACCGATGCGGGCACCCTCGTCGCCAATGCACCGGACACGAACACGCAGGCCGTGGCCGATCTCACAATCGGGATGATTCTCGTCCTTCTCCGGGGGATCGTCGGATCGGCGGTGTCGGCCCGTTCGGGAGGATGGGAGCGCGTCGTCGGCAACGAGCTCGGAGCCCAGACCGTCGGCGTCGTCGGCACGGGAAAGATCGGCTCTGAGGTCATCCGCCGGCTGGGCCCGTTCGGCCCGGAGATCCTCGCGTACGACGTCGTGCAAGACGACGGTCTCGTCGCTTCGTGCGGGATCGCCTACGTCTCGCTCGAGGAGCTGCTCGAGAAGTCGGACGTCATCTCCCTCCACGTGCCTCTTCTCGCTCAGACACGCCACCTCATCGGACGGCAACAGCTCGAACGGTTGAAGGAGGACGTCAAGCTCGTGAACATCGCCCGCGGTGCTCTGGTAGACGAGACGGCCTTGGAGGAGTTCCTCCGGAACCATCCCAGGGCCGCGGCGGCCCTGGACGTCTTCTCCGCCGAACCGCCTCAGGCAAGCCCTCTGCTCGATCTGGAGAACGTCGTTCCGACAACTCACATCGGAGGGTATACGCACGAGGCGATGGAGCGGATGGATCGCGTCTGTGCCGAGACGGTGCTGGCGGTCCTTTCGGGCGAATCTTCGTCGAACGTTCTGAATCCTCAAGGCCGCGATCGGCTGTCCGGCGGGTAAGCCGCCTGACTACCACGGGACTTCGTTCCCCTCCCAGTCGAGGAACTTGCCGCTGTCATCGGGCCCCAGCGACTCGATGACTCGCAGCATTCCGCCGATCGACTCCTCCGGCGTCATCGGAGCATCCTCGTTTCGGGTCATCCGCGTTTGCACCCATCCCGGGTGGAAGGAGACGACGACGATCCCCGCTTCCCGCAATTCGGCCGACAGGATCTTCGTCATCATGTTCAGCGCCGCCTTGCTGGCACAGTAACTGTACTTCCCGGGCCGATTCCACAAGCCGATGCTCCCGTTGAGCGACGAGATGTTGACCACAAGGGGTTCCGTTCCCCTAGCCAGCAATGGGAAGAAGAGCTCGGTCATCATCAGCGGCGCGATGCTGTTGACGAGGAAGGCCCGCGCAAGCTCCTCCTGGTCGAGCACGCCGAAAACGGAGATGTGCTCCTCGTCGCCGGAGATGATCCCGGCGCCGTTGATCAGCAGGTCGAGGCCGTCAACTTCCCCGGAAACCGCCTGGAGGAGGTCCCGTCGCGACACCTCGTCGCCGACGTCAAGGACGCGGACCGACAGCCGATCGCCGTGCGCCGCCTTCAGATCCCGCAGGTCCGTCGATCCCTCGGCGTTCCGGCTCGCCGCGATGACCCGGTCGCCCGCTTGCAGGAGCTGCCTCGCGAACTCCAGCCCAATCCCGCTGCTCCCTCCCGTGATCAGAACCGTTCTCATCCAGTCTCCTTCACATCTCACGGATTCGATGCCGAACGGGCACACCGTTCAGGATCGGGTGGATCGAATGGAGTTCGAGTGCGAAACGACGGGATCGATCATGCTTGAAGCCACACCTGGAACCTCGGTCAGGCCGGGCTCGGCGTCAGAGCTGCCGCTCCTTCTCGGCCCGCTTGGCCTTCTTCGCGGCGCGCTTCTCCTTGATCGACTTCTGCGCCTTCTTCTTTTCGCTTCGTTTCTGCTTGTCCTGCGATTTCGCCATGATGCCCCCTGACGTGGACGATGGATGTCCCAGTCTACCCCAACCCGTCGCAAGGATCACCGATCAACCGGCGAGCCCCAGCTTCCACGGCGTCTGCGAGCAGGTCATCTCGAAGTCCATCGAACGGTAGAACGCCTGATCCGACCCGACGTAGGCAAGATTCGCGCCTTCCGCCGCGCACCGGCGGATCGCCTCAAGCACCACGGCGGTGCCGAGGCCCAGGCGGCGGTAGTCGGGGTCGGTCGCAACGGGCTCGACGTAGCAGGCCTTGGCGCCCGGAACCGGCCAGATACCGCAGAAGGAAACGTACTTCCCGTCTGGCGCGACAGCGACGATGGTGAGGTCTCTTCGAAAGCTCGGCGCCGAGAGCTTCCTCCGCCGGGACTCGAGCCCGTCCTCCGGCGGCTCTCCGGCGTGATTGAAGCCGCGGTGCATGACGCGGTGGACCTTCCGGACGTCGAATTCGTCGGCGAGGCTCTGGATTCGGAACCCCTCGGGCACCCGTATCGCGGGGAAGGGATCCGGGATCTCGAGCGTCGACGTCCGCTCGGCGAGGTCCGGTTTCGGCTCGTATCCAAGCTTCCCGGCGATCGCGTGCAGGTCCTCGTCCCGGTCGTCGAGGTAGACGTAGACCGCCCTGCCGTCCTTGAACTCGCCGCCCAGGCGCTTCGAGGCGTAGTCGAGCATGTCGCGCTTGAGGCCGGCGTACCGCGGATCGATCTCGAGATAGTTCACGCCCCTCCGGTCCTCGAAGTGGGCGACGCCGACGATCTCTCCGCCGTCCTCCCAGACGCCGCACGTCCGAAGATCCAGCCCGGACTCCTCGAGGTCCGGGTGGTAGTGCATGTACTCCCAACGCGGCTGCAGCCAGTTGCGATGGACCGCCTCGGGATCGTAGGTCCGGACGAGGAACCGACCGATTGCATCGTAATCCCGCTCGCGATCGTACGGGCGCACACGTGGCTTCATCTTGCTTCTCTCCTCGGAATCCGATCGGCGCGCCAGGCGTAGCCGCGTGTTTCTCGGCGATCCGGTACACTGCGCGCATCATGCCCGCACTCCGGACCGTTGACAAGGGACAGATCCATCGGACGTTCCTCGAGGCGTTCGCCGACTACGCGATGGACGCCAGCGGAACGACCGAGGATCGGCTTTTGTTGCGGATGCGTAAGAACGCCGTCGACTACGGCCTCTCGCCGGGGCTGTACGACGGCGATCGACTCGTCGGCTTCACCCTGATCGGGATCGACTCGTGGGGAGGGCGCCTCTCGGCCTACGACGCCGGGACCGGCATCGTTCCGGACTTCCGCGAGCAGGGCTGGGCGAAGAGGATGTTCGAGCACGCCCTCCCGGTGCTCCGCGAGAAGGGCGTCGAGCGATTCGTCCTCGAGGT
>CAZFZM010000024.1:31979-34236 GCA_964523545.1 uncultured Thermotogae bacterium | reverse complement strand
ACGTGATCTACGCGACGGACGGGACGAACTCCTTCACCGACAAGGGGAAGGTGTTTGTGAACCGGTAGGCTGGGTCTCGGCCCGTGGCCGAGTCCCTCACGAGTTTCGGTCCATTCGTCGGGCGAAAACTCGTGGCTGGGCGAGGCGGCCCAAGCGGCCGCTTCGCCCGGAACAAGAGGGGCATCGCCGTAGGCAATCGGCTAACCCAGTATCTCGAGAGAAGAACCGCGATGGCCCTTCTCCTCAGTACCATGACGCCCGCAGGCCAGGGAGGAGCCATGACCACGTTGAGATCGGGAGACACGGCACCGGGCTTCGAGCTGACGTCGGACAAAGGCGAAACCGTGAGACTCGAGGATCTCGCCGGCAAGCGGGTTCTCCTCTACTTCTATCCGAAGGCGGACACGCCGGGCTGTACGAAGCAGGCGTGCGCGCTGCGGGACATCCACCCGGACGTGGCGGAAAAGGACATCGTCGTCGTCGGGATCAGTCCGGACACTCCGGAGGCGTTGGCAAGATTCCGCGCCAAGTACGACCTTCCGTTCGTGCTCCTCTCCGACCCCGACCACGCCGTCGCCGAGGCGTACGGCGCGTGGGGCGAGCGGAAGCTGTACGGGCGCAGCTTCATGGGGATCCTCCGCTCCCACGTGGCGATCGACGAGAACGGCCGGATCACCGACTACGGGCTGAAGGTGAAGCCGCTCGCAACGGCCGATCTCGCGAAGTCGCTATAGAAGACCTGACGACGGTGCAGACGGCTCCCCTCCGATCGTCGTGCGGCTCTCAGCCCCGAGCCCGATCCGATCGCTCTTTCGGTGTGGCGTGTTCTGCCACGCCGTGCCGGTTGAACCGAATCGCTGCAAATCACGACAGAATCTAGCAAGATCTTCCAGCATGGCAGCCGGGGAGGGCGGATGAGATCGTCGCGACCGTCGGGGATGTTCGGTTTCAGCGTCGTCTGGCTCGGCCAGGTCGTCTCGCTGCTCGGTACCGGGATGACCCAGTTCGCCCTGACGATCTGGGCGTGGCAGGTTACCGGGCAGGCGACCGCGCTCGCGCTGGTCGGCTTCTTCGGATACTTCCCGCGGATCGTCTTCACCCCGCTCGCCGGGGCGTTGGCCGATCGGTGGAATCGGAAGAGACTGATGATCGCAAGCGACTTAGCCGCCGGCCTGGCGACGGTGGTGATTTTCATCCTCTACAAGTTCGGCGCGCTCCAGATCTGGCACCTGTTCGCCGCGGCGGCGTTCTCCGGGGCCTTCGGCTCGTTCCAGTTCCCCGCCTACCAGGCGTCGATCTCGCTGATGCTCCCAAAGGAGCAGTACACGCGAGCGAACACGATGCTCGGCCTCGCCCACTCGATCTCGTCGGTCTTCGCCCCGATGGCCGCCGGGGCGCTCCTCGCGTTCATCGGGATCGGCGGAATCATGACGATCGACATCGTCACGTTCTCCTTCGCCGTCGGGACACTCTTGATCGTCGCCATTCCCCAGCCGGCGGCACACCACGTCGAGGCTGCAAAGAAGCGGACCCTCCTTTCCGACTGCGCCTTCGGCTTCCGCTACGTCGCGGCGAGCCGGAGCCTCATCGGCCTGCTCCTTCTCTACTTCACGCTGAACTTCCTGATGACGTCGAGCGGCGCCGTGCTGTCGCCGATGATCTTGGCGCGAACCGGAAACAACGAGTTGATCCTCGGCACGGTTCAGATGTTGTTCGGGGTCAGCGGGATTGTCGGCGGCGCGCTGGTCTCCATCTGGGGAGGACCGAAACGAAGGATCCTCGCCCTGTTCGCAGCGATTCTGGTGACGAGCCTGTTCGGGAACATCGTTCTCGGCGTCGGTCGCAACCTCGTCGTCTGGGGCGCCGGGGCCTTCCTCACGATGCTCCTGCTGCCGATGGGAAACGGGGCAAGCCATGCGATCTGGCAGTCGAAGATCCCGCCTCACCTGCAGGGCCGCGTCTTCTCGGCGCGGATTCTGATCGGTCAGATCGGTGGGGCCATCGCGATTCCGCTCGCCGGGGTTCTGGCCGATCGTGCGTTCGAACCGCTGATGAACGGCACGAGCACCCTGGCGCGAGTCCTCGTGCCGCTCGTAGGGAGCGGCCTCGGTGCTGGAATGGGCCTGATGTTCGTCCTGTTCGGGCTGCTCGGTGCCGCCGCAGCGATCGTCGGCTTCTCCTATCGCCCGATCCGCGAGATCGAGCGGATCCTTCCGGACATCGACCCGGACGATCCAGCGGTGCCCTCCGAGACGGC
>CAZFZM010000024.1:3653-31879 GCA_964523545.1 uncultured Thermotogae bacterium | reverse complement strand
GAGTGGACTCGGGAATCGCTTTGAAGGTACTCTCCGCATGCCAGCCGGAGAAAGGAGGGCGATGCGAGCCGTTGTGTTGGTTTGTCTGATGACGCTGCTGTCGATTCCCGTTGCCGGACTGTCCCTCAATGAGGCGGGTCTCTGTTTCGACCTCGGCTCGGACCCCTCGGACCCGGGCTGGGTGTGGATGGCTTCGTTCGGTGTCTACGGAGACCTGGCTTTCGGGAGTAGAGATCTGCTGCGGATTTCCCTTCGCGTGCCGATGAATCGCTGGCTCCCGCAGCTCGTCTTCGATTTCGCGTATCTTCTCGGGGCCCCTTTCTCCTCCGAAGTCATGCTTTCCACCGCGTCAGTCCCCGGCGGCGCGTCGGCCGCGGAGCTCGACCTGGGGGTACGAGCCGTTCTCACCGACGGCAAGATATGGCGCATCGCTCTCGCGACGTACCCCGTGGGATTGCAGACCGTCGATGACGGCCTCGCCAGGGAGTGGGCCGCCTTTCTCACGCTGAACGCTTCGGCCGATCTGTCACTGCGCATTGGCGACCGCGTCGTCCTCGGCGAGCATCTGCGGGCCACCTTCCTCGAGAGCCGCCCGGTCGGCGAGCCGTTCTTCCCGGCGGGTGAGGCGTTCGGCCCCATCACCCATCTGACGACGACTTTCGGGTGGAGGCTGCACGACGCGTCGGGTCGGTGGTAGCGAGGGCACGGCTACGCAGGAACCTTCCTTGTATCCCGCGCGCCGGTGTGACCGCTACGGACCTCTGGGCAACGATGGCGGGCTTCAGTTTGTTATACGGGGCGAGCGGATTCCAGCCCTGGTATCCGTCCGCCCCGGCCGGGTTCGCCTCTCGGCTACCACGTGACGAGGAAGCCGAACGTGATCAAGGTCACGCCCGTCCCCAGGATGTACTCGGCCCCCATGCTGAACTCCATGCTCGGTGTGAACTCGATCGACATGTCGAACGTGAACTTCCCGACGTCGAACAGGTGCACGCTGTCCTCGTCGAAGAAAACCGCCGCCTCGAAGTCGAACGGTCCACAGCAGGCGTCCTCATCGGCCTCGATCATGTACATCTCCCAGTAGTCACCGAGGATCGACGGTTTGGAGACGAACTCACCGTCCCCCCAGAATGAGATCGCGGTGAACTCGACGTTGCCGATGTCGCACTCGAGCTTGAACCCGTCGATGTGAAGTGCATCGAACATCAAGGTATCGACGATTTCGACCCCAATATAGAGTTCGACACAGACGGCGGAGAAATCGAAGTCGGGGGTGATCGTGAGGGATTTCGACTGCACCACGAACTCCACCTCGATGTCGAACGTCACCCACGGAAAATTCGGGATGGCGATGTCCGACATGTCGAAGACGACCTTCTCGAATCCGCTGCAGTCGAAGTAGATCGTCGCATCGACATCCGCGCAGCAGAAAGGGAAGTCGACGCCGATCTGGAGAGTGGAGAAGTCGAGATCGCACTCCCCCACAGGATCATCGTCGTCGCCGAGCCTGACGGTCGCGTAGATGTTGACCCCGTCAGACGAGCCTCTCCCCGTGAGCGTGAGGAACGCATCCTCGTCGTACAACTGGAACGTCCCGCTGAACGTCACGCCGGCGATTTCGACCGTTGTCGTCGTCGTCCACCTTTCGAACTCCGGCACGTCCGGATCGAAATTGAGTGCGGAGGAGATCGTGAACCCGCCGAGCACGCCGACCGCCGAGAAGTCCTGATCGGTCCATGCCGTTTCGTCGAGCCTACTCAGCGCGCTGAACGACCAATCACCGATCATGTACCTGACCAGGAGTTCGGTCGAGTAACCGAATGCATCCACGAACGACGCGGACTGCGGATCGATCTCGAAATCGATCCTCCAGTGTCCGGTCAACGCCTGAGCCGAGCCGGCCAGCGCGAGCCCCATCACGATCACAGCACCGAGTATGAATGCACGTGGCATCGTCCTACCTCCCTATCAATCGAGACATGTCGCTGGGCGGGAACTCAAGAACAGGCGGTGGCATCACCCTGACGGGGCGACGGAAGGCACACACGAGCACGACCGCCCCGGACTGGGCTCGCGATCCCCAGCCCAAGCCGGTCAGCGGTCGAGCAATCTGATCGTTGTTCGCTAGCATCGTCGGCCCCTTGTTCCGGAAACCAGCGGCTAGCAGACACCCGGTTAGCAACAGGCTATCGCGGACCGAAGCGCCTTGCTGTTCTGCACGATCCGTTCGAAGCGGACATTCGTCCCGGCACGGAGGCACGCGACGCACCCCGGCTCATCGCTGACGCACGGGTGTGCTTCTCGAACGGACGGCAAGGGCTTGCACCTCGGCCATGCGCACTACATGATATGCAAACTACATACTAGACAGCTGGTGATAGAGTATGAAGAACACGAAACTCGGCGAGCCGTTTCACCGCTGGGATCCGAAGAAACACCGGATAAAGGACCTACCGGACGCGGATCGTCCACGCGAGAAGCTGATCCGCAAAGGCGCCGCGGCGCTGTCGGACGTCGAACTCCTCGCAGTTCTCCTCGGGAGCGGGACGCGCCGGACCGGTGTCCTCGACATCGCGTCGAAGATTCTGCGCTCGGTCAACGGTCGGCTCGATTCGGGCAGCCTCGAGGTCCTCCAGTCGATCCCGGGCGTCGGAAGGGCGAAGGCGTGCCAGATCGAAGCCGCTCTCGAACTGGCTCGGAGGCACATCGCCAAAGGGAGACACGTCATCCGGGAGGCGGCGGACGTCCTCCCCTATCTCCAACCGATTCGAACGAAGAAACAGGAGCACTTCGTCTGCGTCTCGCTGAACGGGGCCAGCGAGGTGATCGAGTCCCGCGTCGTGACGGTCGGGCTCCTCGACGCGAATCAGGTTCACCCGCGCGAGGTCTTTTCCGACCCGATCGGGGATCGCGCCGCGGCCGTGCTCGTCGCCCACAACCACCCTTCGGGGACGCTCGAGCCGAGCCCGGAGGATCTCGCGCTCACGCGCCGGATCGTCAAGGCGGGCGACCTTCTCGGAATCCGCGTTCTCGATCACCTGATCGTCACCGCGGAGGGGTTCCTGTCGCTGAAGGAAGCCGGGCACCTCTAGGGGAGGGCGTCGGAACTCGAAGCCCAGTCCGCCGGGAATTCGAAGGTGGCGATGACCGGCCAGTGATCGGAGACGGTCCGCGCCGCGTACGAATGGTCGATCCGCACGTCGGTCAGGTACGGGATCAACCCTTGGCTCGCGTAGATGTGGTCGATCTGCGAGTGCTCCGCGTCCCCGTCGTCGATGCCGTTGTGGTTTTGATCGTACCAGTACGTGTACCGTTCGCACTGCTCGAGGCGGTCGCAGACGTTGACCAGCTCGTCGCCGTCCCGATCCGGGTCGGCGTCCTTCAGCAGGCGATCGACGCAGGTCCGCGGCTCGTTGCCCGCCGCGTCGCAGACGTCGGCGTCGAAGTCGTTCACGTCGCCGAGAACGATGACCTCGTGCCCCGCGTCGAGGAATCCCTTCGCCAGATCGCGGATGATGCTCGCCTGCGCCTCGCGCCGAACGACGCGCTCCAGCTCGTCGGGGTAGGCGAGGAAATGGAGCCCGATCAACGCGATCGTCCTGCCCCCGACCTCGGTCGTCGCCCAGTAGTGCTTGTAGACCGCCTCAATCCCCATCGGGCCGCGCAGGCTCGACTCGGGAATGGGATACCGAACCCGGGCGTTGCTCCGCCCGGTGTCCGTCACGGGAAAGCGCGACAGCGCCGCGACGTCTTGCCCGGTGTAGTCGTCGGTCCCCTGGACGAAGATCGGGCGGTAGCTACCGCCGAGCTTCTCGTTCAGCCGGTCGAGCATCGAGCGGTCTTCGATCTCGGCCAGGCTGATGAAGTCAGGATCGACCGACGCCAAGTAGGCGGCGACGTCGGCCAGATGTGTCTCCGCATCTTCAAGACTATGAGGGGCGTCGGAGAAGCGCTCCTCGCCGATGCCGTCGAACAGCCACCACGCGTTCAACGCGACGACCGTGAACGAGGTCGGCCCCGCAGCGACGTCCTCTCCCCGGTCGGACGTCTCGCTGTCGCAGCCGACGAGGATCGTGAGGGCGAGGCACAGGTATAGCACAAGGGCATTTCGCAGTCGCGGCATGGCCGGGGGATTATAACTGAGTCTGCCGAGATGTTGCGGGATCCGCCGTACGGGTCTCCCTACTCTTCGAGTGCCGATTCGGCGAGTGCTTCCCTCACACCGAACAGGTGTGCCGCCCTCCGTCGCTTCGGAGGGCGGCACGTTCGATTCCCCGGACTCCTAGAGCAGGTCCATCGCCGCGGTCAACGAGATGTCGGTCGACCACCCGGGATCCCCCGTGTCCCGAGTGAACGAAACCTGAACCAGGATGTCGATCCCGGCGATGTCGAAGCCGACCGCGACGCCGGCGGAATGGCTCGCCGTCGCCGCGAGGCCCGCCGGTTTCACTCGCTGAAGGACGTAATCCGCGATCAGCGTGCTTTCTTCGGTGAGCGCGTACTCGTAGCTGAGCGTCGCGTTCAACGTGTTCTCGTTCATGATGTCGAACGGTCCGGAGTAGCTCACGTGGAGCATCAGCTGGTCGTCCGGGCCGAACGCGAACGCCGCGTCGACCGATCCGCCCACGACGACGTTCTGGGCACCGCCGTACGGATCGATCAGCTCATACCCAATTCCGCCCTGAATCGCCCAGCCGCACCGGCGCTCGTCACCGACCGCCAGGATGACTTCCTCGATCGTCAGCAGGGCACGGGCGTCCAGTTCGACGCCGGCCACGCCTTCGATCAGCGCCTCGATGTCGGCGACCAGGTCCTTCAGCGTGTCGTACTCGATCCGGCGCCCGATCGCTCCGGCGATCGCCAGCAGCACGTCATCGGCGAGCGGATCGGCCAAGGCATCGATCCCGAGGAGCTCCTCCTCGATCGTGATCGCCTTGGCCAGCGGCGTCACGTCGGTGAATCGGCCGATTCCGATCCCCACTCGAACGTCGAGCCCGGGTTGAGGCTGTCCCGTGGCCACCGACGCTTCCAGGCCGCCGAACGCGAACAGCAGCGACTCCTCGATCGGGTAGTACCGGAACGTCGCTGCACCCTGCCCGAGCCAGCCGGTCGGGAGGAACGCGTCCAGCGTCAGTTCGGCCGCCCCGCCGAGCGAGAAGCCGTAGTTCGGCGAATCGAACAGCTGGTCATAATCGAACGCCAGCCGTCCCGAGTTCACGTCGACGCCGACGGTGTTCGCGTCGTCGTAGTAGCGGTAGCCGAACGACAGTCTGGCGTCGGTCAGTGCCGTCTTCGGCGACCGATACTCGCAGATCGAGAGTCCCCACGCCTGAAGACCGATCGCGAGGAGCAGCACGATCGCCCCGAGAATCCCCACCTTCTTCATCACGCACCCCCTCACTTGGTTTGTCCAATGGCAGACAGTTTAGCCAAGCGGTCTCCCGCTGTGAAGCATTCGGACGGCTACTCCGCCCTTCTCCGGTACGCCCACTTGCCGAGGTACCATCTTTCGCAGGCGTCGCAGTGCTTGAACGGAGAGGTTTCGACGTTGTGCACCGACGGCACCCCGAAAGTCCGTGCCGTGCACTTGGCCGGCGTCCAGGTCCACGACGAGATCAGGGTGCCGTCAGTCTCGCCGACCAGTCGCCCACCGCACTCGGGACATCGCCCGAACCGGACCCTCACTCTCCCGATCGGGCCAAGCCGTTCGCCTCGTACGTCCATCTCCTCCATGATCCCCAGCCTACCTAGCCGAGAGCCGTTCAATCAACTCGGTGGAGTCGTCCCCCACGATTCCGCCGGTTGACCCGCCGACGTCTTGTCCCGAAGATGGCGTCGCAACGCAAGGAGGGGACGTGATGCTGCCAACGCCGCTCGCCTGGACGAAGAAGATCCTCAAGATCCTCAAGTCGAATCTGTCGCCGAATCAGATCGCGTTCGGCTTCGTCATGGGCATCTTCGCCGGCCTCCCCCCGATGGGCCTCCACGTGATCGTCCCATGCACCCTCGCGCTCCTCGTTCGCTGCTCCTTCCGGTCGTTCCTGATCTCGATGGGGCTCTTCAAGCTGCTCTCCCTCGCCGTCGCGCCGGGGGCGTTCGCGATCGGGAAGTGGTGTCTCGACGCGAGCCGCGGCCTCGACGCGTTCTGGCGATGGATCTTCCATTTGCCGGTCCTCGCCCCGATGGGTTACGGGCGCTACCTGCTGTTCGGCAGCCTCGTCGTCGCCCTGCTCATCGCGATCCCCGTCTTCCTGATCGTCCGCCTCCTGGTCAAGCGGTATCGCGCGTCGTTCGTCCGATGGGTAGCCGGCTGGCGGATTTCCGACCTCCTGCGCGGCAAGCGCGGAGCCGGCCTCGCGCGACGATTCCTCGCCGGCGGTGAGGCGAAGTACGAGATCAAGGCACCTCCCCGAGGTCCGTTCCGCTACGTGCGCAGGGAAATGCTGATCGGTCTGCCGATCGTCTACGCCGTCTGCTATCTCCTCGCCGCGTTGATCGTGCCTTTCCTCGCCGGCACGATCGCGACGTCGACCGCCTCCTGGGTTGTCGGGAGCGAGGTGGCCGCGCAAGACAGCTCGTTCAACCTGTTCACCGGGGGGCTCGTGCTCGTGGACCTCGTCGTTCAGGATCCGAACGCGCCGGATGAGAACCTGATCGAGATCCCTCGGCTGACACTGGACGCGGGAATGGTCCCCCTTCTGGCAAAGCGCGTCGTGTTCAACAACGTCGTCATCGCCGATGCCTCGGTCCACGTGAAGCGAGAGGCCGACGGCACCCTGAACATCGACAACGCGGGTTCCGGTTGGAACGTCGACGGATACCTGCACTGGGCCGCGGAACACGCCGAGAGGGTCGATTGGCTCGGGCTGTTGCGCCGGTTTATCGATTACCTCGGAGACGTCCGCCCGCTCCAGCCGCGGGGCGACCCGTACGCCTCCTATCGCGGAGGACGCTCGTTCGCCCGTTCCAGCCCTTCGTTCTCGATCGAGCGGATCGAGATCGGGCGAGTCCTGATCTCACTGAAGGACGAACGCGAACCGGAGGACGAAGGTCCGCTCCCTCCGATCACGCTGTTCGAGGTCGAGCTGTCGAACCTCGCCTTCCCGGCGGACTTGAGGTCGGGGCCGGTCCTCGTACGACTGCGCGGCCAGTGGGGCGACGATCCCGAATCGGGATTCGAGCTGTCCGCTCGGTTTGAGCCCACCGGTCGCACGTACGAGTTCTCCTTCACCCGGCTCGACCTCCCGCGGCTCGCCTCCTTCTACGCGACGACCCTACCAGTCACCATCGAGTCGGGGATGGCGTCCCTCACAGGGCAGCTGCGCATCGAGGGGGAAACCGCTTCGGGAGACGTGTCGTTCCTCCTCGAAGCGTTGCGCCTGCATGGAAGCCGCGATCGCTCGCTGTTCGGTCTGCCGGCCGAAACGTCGGAGGACGTCGTCTCCGGGATCAATCGATACGCCGAGGAGCTACCGATCGTCTTCGGTTCGAGGATCGGAGGCGCGGACGACGCACCGACGCTCGAGTGGGAGGCCCCGCTGCTGGAGGTCGCACGGGAGGGGCTCCTGATGATCGGCAGGCGAGAGCTCGAATCGACGATCGAGGAACTCGGCCTCCGGATCGAAGGGCTCGGCGGACTCGAGGACGTTCCGATCTCGCCCGACTACGAGGATCTGCGGGCCGCGACGACGAGTGCCGCATCACGGATCATCGAGGAAACGACCGGCGATCTGCTCGAGGGTCTTCTCGCCCCCACGGAGGACACCGAGTCGGCCCGATCGAGCGACGTCGATCCGGGCGACCTTCTCCCCGAACTGCTGGAGAAGCTGTTCCGCCCCGAGCAGGACGCCGCGGACGGAGACGATAGCGAGACGGAGGCCCCGTAGTCTCCCGTTCGTAGCGAGAGGGGTTCGAGGCGCTGGCGCTGCAGGGACCTTGCAGAGCGGCGCGCAAACGGTACAATACACGTTCGGGTTGGTCCCCGACCAGCGGTCGGGGTTCGTCTTTCGAACGTTTTCAAAGAGCCAATGGAGGTGCGAACGATGGTGAGTCAGTCCAGGCGAGTCGACGTTCGGACCCTCCGGGGTCGGGCCGCGTAGCGGTCTATCGTTCGTCAATCTATCCGCCTAGGTTCACAACGGCTTCAACGGGCGCGCGGCGCGAGCCGTGCGGTAGGGCTGTCCGAAACGCCTGTCAACGAGCCGCTTTCTGAGCGGAAGTCCACGTCGCAGATCTGAGTCGGTTCATCCCGGTCTCCGGGAGACGGTAGCGCGCGCAGTGGCGAGACCACGCGTTGCGCGGCACCCACTCGGCATGGCCGCTCGAACCGGTCGGCCCCAGAACACGCACTAACGAGGAGGAATCGATGAGCGATGAGAACGGCGGGGTGGTGGCGCCTTCCGCGTGCGGCGCCGAGGCCGATGAGTACGGGAACTACGACGACTCGATAGCGGGACACAAAGAAAGCGAGGTTGGACGCGATGAACACCATCTATCAGGCGGAGGTGATGATGCGGCGGGCGTACGAAGAACGACTCCAATACGCCGAGCTGCGACGGATGCGTAGCTTCGCGCTTCGCCGGTCGCGCATACGCAGCAC
The DNA here is from genome assembly GCA_964523545.1 of uncultured Thermotogae bacterium. Lineage (GTDB taxonomy): Bacteria > Bipolaricaulota > Bipolaricaulia > UBA7950 > UBA9294 > JANQEA01. Next base: position 23,280 of record CAZFZM010000024.1, on the reverse strand, counting down.
GTTGCGCCGAGCGATCGAGGAGGGGCTCCGGTACGGGATCGAACCTCACGAGGTGGAGCGTGAGTTCAGCAAGACGCTTCAACAGGTAACGAGCCGGTAGTCTTCGACGACCTCCGGTACTTACCCAGGCAGGAGGGGGAGCGCCACGCGCTCCCCCTCGTTCGTTTTCGGCAACGGCATGTCTGCCTGCGCGCAGTTGGCGCTGGGGGCCGCGTCCCGGTAGGATTCCTTCCCATGGGCGGGAGTGGGACCGTCCACAGGGGGGCGTCGGGGCACGCGCCGACGGACATTCACGCGGATCGAGGAGATGACAGATGAAGGTACTTGTCACCGGGCTGTTCGAACCGGCGGCGCTGCACGCCATCCGCCGATTCGGCCAATTGGGCCACGAAGTGTATGCAGCGGAGGGCCACTACTTCGCGTACGCCGCCTACTCGAAGTACGTAACCAAGCGGGTGCGTCTGCCCAACATGCGGCACAGGCCGCGCGAGTACGCAAAGCGGCTTCTCCAGGAGCTTGAAACGGGCAAGTACGACTACTACTTCCCCTCCTACGAAGAGATCATCCTGATGAGCCAGTATCGGGATCGGATCTTCGCTGCAACGAAGACCGCGATGCTCGACACGGCGACCCTGATGCGGCTTCACTGCAAGGCGCAGCTTGCTGACTTGGCGCGAGAAGTCGGGATCGACACCCCGGAGATCCTCGTCCCGCGCTCGACCGAAGAGGCGCGCGAGATGATCGCGACCGTCGACCTGCCCATCCTCGTCAAGATGCGGCAAACATCGGGCGCCGCCGGACTTCGCCTCGTCCACGATCGCAAAACCCTCGAGAAGAAGTACTTCGAGGTCGTCAGGGTCAACAGCCTAGACGAGGACAACCTCCCGATGCTCCAGCGCCTGATCGAGGGACCGACGACGTGTACCCTGGAGCTGTGCAACCGGGGCGAGGTGCTCGGCGAGGTCATGTACCAGGGCGTGAGGACGCACCCGCGTGAAGGCGGGACAACGGTGCTGCGCGAGAGCATGGACGATCCGGCGTGCTCCGAGGCGGCGGCGAAACTGATCAAGCACCTGAACTTCCACGGCCTCTGCGGCTTCGACTTCGTCATCGACCGCGCGACCGGACGGCCGTTCCTCGTCGACGGAAACTGCCGCATCACGCCGGCGATCACCATGGCCTACCACGGTGGGTGCGACATGATCGAGGCGTGGATCCGGCTCGTCGACGGCGAGGAGATGTCGAAGCTCCCTCCGACGCGGTTGGGCGTCCGGACGAAGATGCAGTTCGCCGATTTCGTCTGGCTGCTCGAGAGCTACATGGCCAGCTTCAAGGACTGGTCGGGCGAGCGGAAGCTCCGCAAGCAGTGGTGGGCCGACAAGGACTTCCAATACGACATCGCGAGTATGAGCGACCCCATGCCGAACATCATGGTCTGGGTGTACATCCTCACCAACTGCTACAAACTGATCTTCACCGACTTCGACCCAGACCAGTTGTTCATCTTCCACAACGCGTACGTGCCGGGGACGCTGGAACCCCCGAGTTCCTAGCGCGCTCAGTCCGGCGCGCTTCCCGTCTCGACGAGCGCCCCGCGTTGAACGAGTTCCGCGATCTGCTGCCGGGCGGGCGACCCTTCCGCCAGGTCGAGAGGCGTGCCGGTGAGATCGATCTCGTCTCCCGCTCCCACGCCGGCGTTGTCGATGAGGGGAGTGAGATCGGAGACGCTCGTCTCCGACAGCCCGAGTCGTCGTAGATCGACCATCCCCGATAGCGCGGAGATGTCCGACAGCGGGTTTCGATCGAGCCACAGCTCCTCCAGCTTCACCAAGGTCGCTAGGGGTGCGATCCGCTCGATCCGGTTTCCCCACAGGCTCAGGCGGCGGAGCTCGACGAGCCCCGCCACCGGCGAGACGTCGACGATCTCGTTCGAATCGAGGCCGAGCCCCTCGAGGCGCGTTAGCGCAGAGAGCGGCGTCAGATCGACGATCCGATTCCCACCCAAGCTCAACTTGACGAGGTTCGTCAGACCGGCGAGCGGCGCGAGATCCTCGATCCCGGTGTTCGGAAGACCGAGCCAGACCAGCTTCGTCAACACGGAGAGAGGGGAGAAGTCCTCGATCGGGTTCCCGCTCAGCCCGAGCTCGGTCAGCCCAGTCAGGTGCGCGAGCGGCGAGATGTCCGCGATCCCGCTGTTCCAGAGGCCGAGCCACTCCAGCTCGGTGAGCCTAGCGAGGGGGGTTACGTCGGTGATGAAGTTGAAGTCGAGGTCGAGCCGACGCAGGTCCGTCAGTCCGGTCAACGGGGCGACGTCGGTCACTCGATTGCTTCGGAGGACGAGCACTTCGAGCCGCCGTAGCCCGGCGAGCGGTGTCAGGTCCGAGACGTAGTTCTCTCCAAGGTCGAGGCGGACCAGGTTCTCGCACCACTCCAGGCCGTCCAGGCGCACGATCCCGCGGTCGACGGCGGTGAACTCGATCAACCGGCGCAGTTCGGAACGGCCGATGGCCGTTGGTTCCACTCCTAGCGCCTCGCCGACCGCTGCCGCCAACTTGGGATCGGCGAATTCGACCGACGGGCCACGGCTGCAAGACGCGACGAGAAGAGCGGCAATCCCGATCACGAACGCGTAGAAGAACCTCATCGACTCACCTCGGGGAGTGTACCACGAGCGGGAAGGCACGAAGGCCTCCTCAACGGAGAAGGAGGGAGGGGAACGGCTCTCGTTTCGTTACCCTCCCTCCGGAGTCAAGGAGGCGTCGTAGTCACTTGACAGTGCACTGAGTACCGTACGGCAATCCGTGAATCCGCCCGAGGGCGATCGTCGGGTGGTGACGGGACGTTCGCGGCATCGCGAAGCCCGGAACGCCGACCGCGTGGAACCGACACGTGGGATCGGGTATGTACGGACGTGTGCCCCGGCCTGGGTACAGGGATCGGACCGTGCCGAGACTCAGAGGTTCGCCGACGACGCGGTAGGCACGTTCAACGCGCGATCGAACGCGACCATTCGGTCCTCATGCCGGAAGCGGTCGGGACGCCCAGGAGTTCAGCGAACAGGCGAAGTCCCACGAACTCACTCGTGATCCACCCCACGGCTCCCGCTTTGCGAGGCGCTCTCCCTGGCGAGCCGGTCCGCGTATTTCCCCAGAACGGCCGCCGCCCGTCGATCCGCGTCGGCCATCGAGCGGAAGAACGAGCAGGCCTCCCCACCGAGCCCGGCGAGCCGGTCGTAGAAATCAGCCGTGACGGCCTTTCGACGGATCGCCACGTCGATCGCCTTAGCGAGCGTCGGCCGCCGAGGAGCCTTGATGTCTACGAACAGGTCGGCAAGCTCAGGCACCTCGACGAAACCGCCAGTCAATTCCTCCGGGATCATTCGGGAGAGCATCTCCGTGCGACCGCGCTCCGCGGCCGCAAGGCCGGCAAGCAGCGCCTGGAACTCCGGATCGCCGGTCTTCGGAGCCCACTCTTTGAACAGCGTCTCGGCCTCTCGCGATCGAGCCATCGCGAAATTGAGTGCTTTCTTCAACGGGTCGCGCATCGATCCTCCGTCGTTGCGGATGCCTCAGCTAGACCGGACATACCGCTTCGCGGAGTATAGAGTGTGCGACCGGCGCTTACGAGATTTCGTCCGCGGTCGTGTTGACGACGTCCCGTGTGTCGCTATCTTTCAGCGAGCGGGAGATCGACGGTAAACCGCGTGACTTCGTTCGGAACGCTCTCCACGTTCATCCGCCCGCCGTGATCGCGGACGAGCCCATAACTGATCGACAGGCCGAGGCCGGTTCCCTGGTCCCGCGGCTTGGTCGTGAAGAACGGATCGAAGACGCGGCCGATGAACTCCGGCGGGATCCCCTGCCCGTGATCCTCCACCGACAGACGGATCCACCCCCTGCCGTTCTCTTCGAGGACGCGACCGCGAATGGCGATCTTCTTATCGCCGTGAGCATCGGGGAAGCGCAGGTTGAGCGAATCCCGGGCGTTGGTGATCAGGTTGATGAGCACCTGCTGGATCTCTTGGCTCCGGCACCTCACGTCCGGCAGATCCTCCGGTACGTCGACGACCACCTCGATACCCCGGCGCCGCAACAGCGCACCGTACAAGGACAGCGACGCGTTCACGATGTCGATCATCCGTGCCGGGCTGCTGTGCTCCTTCTCCTGCCGCGAGAAGGAGAGGAGGTTTCGGACGATCCCCGCAACGCGGTCTCCCTCCTCCTTGATCCCGTCCGCGAACCCTTTTAGTTTCTTGTCCTCGATTCGATCGCTGATCAGCTGCGCGTAGTTGATGATTCCGGTCAGCGGGTTGTTGATCTCGTGCGCGACGCCGCTTGCGAGCGTGCCGATCGATTCGAGGCGCTGACTCTGCCGCAATTGAGCCTCGAGATGCTTCCGTTTCGAGATATCGAACGCGACGACGAACTCGTATTCCTTCCCCTTGAACCGGATGTACTGCGCAGTGATCTCCACGGGGAACTCGCTCCCGTCTTTCCTGCGAAACGTGCTTTCCGACACTTCCGTTCCGAGGCGCTTCAGCTCCTTCCACGTTTCGTCCCTTCGATCCTTCGGATACCCCGGATCGATGTCCCAGACGGCCTTCCCCAGGAGATCATCCCGGGAGTACGCGAGCATCCAGCTCGCCGCCTCGTTGACGAACATGAAGTGCCCGTCCGGCAGGACCCACAAGACGATCGCTTCGGTCGAGTCGATCGAGTACTGTGTCAGCTCGAGCCGTTCTCGCAACGCCTCCGCCTCCTGCTCGGCTCGCTTCCGCTCGGTGATGTCCTCGATCGTGCCCTCGTAGTAGAGGACGTTCCCGTCTTGATCCCGAACTGCGCGAGCGTTCTCTCGTACGTAGAGCGTCGTCCCGTCCCTTCTCTTCCACGCCGACTCACGCCCGGCGAAGCTGCCGAGCCGCTCGATTCTCTCCTTGAACTCCGCTCGAGGGGTTTCCGGCTCGTATCCGTCTTCCTCCAGGTTCCTCTGCGCGAGCTCCTCGAACGAGTCGTAGCCCAGCATCCGGACCAGCGCGGGATTCGCGACGAGGATCCTCCCATCCGGCGTCGTCTGGTAGATGCCGAGCACGGAATTCTCGAACAGTGAGCGGTACTGCGTCTCGCTGTCTCTCAGAGCCTCCAGCGTCCTGTTGCGTTCGGTGATGTCCTGGACGATCACCTGCACGCCCAAGAGCTTGCCTTCCCGCTTCATGAGCGCGACACGGACTTCCCCTTCCCGCTGCGTTCCGTCCTTTCGGGTCCAGGTCGTCTCGAACGGGTCCGGGGTCCGACCGACCGAGACTGCACGGAACATCCGCACGTACTTTCGGACGTCGCTCAACCTCGCTGGCGGCAGCTTGGTAAAGTGCTTGCCGACCAGCTCCTTCTCGGTGTAGCCGGTCATCTCCTCGAAGGCGCGATTACACGAAGTCACTTCCCCCCGGAGATCAACGGTGACGATCCCTACGGGAGATAGCTCCACCATCCCTCGATACCGCCGCTCCGATTCCTCGATCCGCTCAGAGGCCCGTCTCCGCTCGGTGACGTCCTTGACGAATCCCAGCATTCGGATCGGTTTGCTCTGAGCGTCGATGATGAAGTTCCCGTCGTCCTCGACGTGGATGTACTCACCGTCCTTCCTGCGAACGCGGTACAGCAGGTGCGCCGGCTCGTGGGTCTCGACCAAGCGGTTGATCGCCCGCTCGAAGTTCTTGCGATCCTCCGGATGGATCAACTCGATCCAGTGTGCGAGCCCTCCAGTCATCGCGTCCTCGGTGTAGCCGAGGATCCTCTCAACGTCCCCCCCGTAGGTAACTTCGTTCGTCTCGGAATCCCAGTCGTAGAGAACGTGCCCGCTCGCTCGAACCGCCCCCTCGTACCGGTTCTTCCATTCGGAGACCGAAGCCTGGGCCCTTCTCCTCTCGGTGACGTCCTCGGAGAGGATTTGCACCCCGAGGACCTCGCCGTCCGGGCCTTCGACACGGGAGTACGTCGACAGGAACCACTTGGGACCGGTCGGAAGCTCGACGTAGTCCTCGTAGGTCACCGGCTCCGCGGACCGCGCCGCATCGGAGATCCGCCGAAGATACTCCGCTCCTTTCTCCTCACCGAAGGTCTCGACGATCGCCTCCCCGGCGAAGTCCTCCGGGACTCCGCCCAAGTGGGCGGCGGCGATGCGGTTGTATCCGATTGTCTCCCCGTCCGGCGTGTAGTAGCCGATCCCGATGCCGGCGTGCTCGAAAAACAGCCGATGCCGTTCCTCGCTCTCCGCAAGCGCTTCCTGCGACCGCTTCTGCTCGGTGATGTCGAGGCCGACCTCCAGGGTTAGTGGCGCGTCGCCCGATCCGGGAAAGACCTGATCGTAGATCGCGTAGGTCCGTCCTTCCCGGCTCGTCCACTCTGACACCTCCGGTTCGCCCGTCTCCTGGACGCGCATCGGTGGGCACTCCTCACACGGTTCATTCCACCCGTGGAAGACGTCGTAGCACGAGCGCCCTTCGACGTCGCCGAACAGCTCGCGGAACTTCTTGTTGGCGAACGGAATCGTGTAATCGGGCGACTGGAGATAGACGAACATCGGCAGCGAATCCAGAACGGCGAACAGGTGCGCGCGCTCCTCGTCGAGGGACTGGCGCGCGCGCTTCCGGTCGATCGCGTAGCGAATCGTCCGGGAGAGCAACTCCACCGACAGGGCGTCCTTCGGCAGGTAGGCCTGGGCCCCCTCGCGGATCGCCTCCTGGGCGAGCAGAGGGTCCTCAACGCCGGTCAAAACGACGATCGGTGTCGTCGGCCACGACTGCTGAACCGCATGGAGCGACTCGATCCCCCGGCTGTCGAGTACGCCGAGGTCGAGGAGGACGATGTCCCAGCCGGGAGCAGCTTCGTAGGCGTCGGCCAGTGTCGTGGCCGTGACGACGTCGAATGGCTGGTCCGCCGCGTTTCGCAGCGACTCCTGAACTAGGCGCGCGTCGGCGGCGCTGTCCTCCACCAGAAGGATCCTCAGCCGGCGGCTCGTCACGATCCCGCCCGGGGGTCGTCCGTCTCGATGTCCAGCCTGGCCTGCTCGATGCGGCCGCCTTCCCGCTTCTCCCGGTACATGTCCCTGTCCGCAACGTCCATCAGTTCCTCGAGCGTCGGCGCGGCCGTTGGGGCAAACGGCGCGATCCCGATGGAGACCGATACGCGATCGATCGATTCGCAGGACCGGCTCTCTCCCTCCAGGCTTTCGCGAAACCTCCTGATGAGCGAAGGGATTCCGGGTGGGTGGGCCTCGACGGCGAGGGCGACGAACTCGTCGCCGGCGAGGCGGGCGATGATGTCCGATTCCCTCATCGCGACCAGGAACGCCCGCGCGACGGCGCACAACGCTTGGTCGCCGATCAGATGCCCGTGCGTGTCGTTGATCGACTTCAGATCGTCGACGTCCGCAAGCAGAAGGACCGATTCGCGTCCGTTGCGTTTCGCCAGACGAAGGCTCTGCTCGGCGAGCAGCCAGAATCCCCTTCGGTTGTAGAGCCCGGTCAGCGGGTCGCGCAGCGACAGGTCTTCGAGTTCCTGATAGAACGCGTGCCGCTCCGCCGCGTAGTGGACGGCGTGGATCAGCAGGTTCCCTTCAAGCTGCCCCTTGACGAGGTAGTCCTGCGCTCCCCTCCGGACCGCCTCTCGCGCGGTCGCCAGGTTGCTTTCGCCGGTGAGGATGATGACCGGCACGTCGGGCGCTTGTGCCCGCAGACGGTCGAAGCTCTCGAGTCCTGCGCTGTCAGGCAGACCGAGGTCAAGCAGGACAAGGTCGACCTCGCCGGCGTCGAGCAGCGGAACGCCTTCGTCGACCCGCTCGACGGCCGTGACGGCGTACGGACGATCGCTCGATCTGAGAACCTTCTCGACCAGCCGGACGTCGCCCGAATTGTCTTCGATCAGCAGGACTCTAGTGGACACGTCCGCTCGATGGCAGGTTGACGTTCGTCGACCAGGAATTCACGCTCCGGTTCAGACGGCTCGCCGCACCCCGCGCCCGCCGCGCGTACTTCTCGTCGCCCCCTGCTCGGAGGATCCCGATCGGCCTCCCGGTCCCCACCTCGCTCATCTCGCCTCCTTCCCCACTTCGGCAGCGTGAACGGAACGTTTCGCCACCTCATACTTCACCCAGAGCCGTCTCGCCGCTCGATGCCTCGCTTGCACGCGCCTGCCCCGATTCGGTTCCCTCGTGCTCGTCGCGTTCCTGGAGGACCGTAGAGATTCTATCATGGAACCCGGAGGGGATTTCGATCCCGTTGCCTCACGTCAAGCACTGGACAGGGCCAGCGATTCGGTCTACCCTCCACAGGGGAGAACACATCGAATGAGTTCAGCCAAGGCGATTGCCGTTGTCATCCTTGTCGGACTGATCGGGCTCGCGGCCGCTGCATCGCCGTTCGTCCACGGACCGTACTCCGGAGCGCCAAGCGCTGATTCAGTCGCGATCAGCTGGGAGACCGAAACGCCGGGAGGAGGGTGGATCGAGTACGGCCTCCGCGCCACGTTCGAAACGAGCGGTGCACTACCGGAGGTCGTGGTCGTTCCCGTTCCCGAGGAGGACGCCGACGACACGTTCCACGTGACGCTCGTGGGGCTGGAGCCCGGAACCGACTACGTCTACCGCGTCGTCTTGGAGGACAGCGAGGAGGAGTCATCGAGCGACGTCGGATTCTTCTGCACCGCGCCCGAGCCGGGAGAGCCGGTCTCGTTCGCGGTTCTCGCCGACACGCAGTGGCAATCGGAGACAACGAATCCACTAGAACTCGTGGGGGACGCCATCGCGGCCGACCCGACGTCGTTCGACTTCATCCTTCACGCTGGGGACGTCGTCGAGAGCCCGTCGAGCTACTACTGGGACCACTGGTTCTCTTCGTTCGCAGACATGCTGCGCCGGGCCCCATTCATACCGGTCCTCGGCAACCACGAGAAGAACCATCGCTCGTACTACGAGGCGTTCTGCCTCCCCCCCGGCGCGGGAAAGAACGACGAGCAGTGGTGGGCGCTCCACTGGGGGGACGTCGTGATCGTCGGCCTCGACACGAACGTCAAGAAGGCGTCCGACTTCACCGCGCAGCAGGACTGGGCTCGGACACATCTCTCCGGACCCGAACCGCACAAGTTCGTGATCTTCCACCATCCGGTCTTCACGTCCGACGCCTATCACGAAGCGGGGTTCTTCCTCGACCGGATCTACCATCCGATCTTCGTCGAGACGGGGGTCGACGTCGTGTTCAACGGCCACTCTCATCACTACGAGCACATCACCCGCGACGGCGTGACGTACCTCGTCGTCGGCGGAGGCGGCGCCACACCGCGGCAAACGAGACCCCTGCATATCCAGGGATCGGACGTGTCAGTCGAAGGGCACTTCTTCTATACACGGGTCGAAACCACGACCGAGCGGATCCGCGTCGAGACGATCTCCGTCGCCGAGTCGCTTTCGGAGGACGTGCTCGTTCCGACCGGCGTGGTCCTCGACGCGTTCGCGCTCCCCGAGGAGGCCGCCGAATTCGTCTCGATCGGCCTGTGGGCCGTCCTCGCCGTTGCAGTCGGCGCGATCGCCGCGGCCTGGCTCCTCCTCCGCGTGCTCGGCGATTGACCTTGCCCCGATTCTGCACGGTTCTACAGGAAGACCGTGGCGGCAGGTGACTGCTGTCAACAGCGTTTCTTCCGTTCCCATAAGCATTTCTAGTGCCCGCGGCCCGGCGTGCGACCGCTTTGCCTCGGTCATATCCAGTCTGTATACTGAGTGCCCGCTTCTCGGCTAGACGGGTCCTAAGGGGGCGCATTGGAGGCAGTCCGCACCGAGCAGCAGTACCTTGCGCGTCAACGAATCTACCGACTGACGCTGTACGTTCTCCTGTTTGCCGGCTGCGCGATCATGCTTTTCCCGTTCTTCTGGATGATCACCACGTCGTTCAAGACGCAGTCGGAGGCACTGCGCATCCCTCCGCAATGGATCCCGGTGTCGTTTCGGTGGCAGAACTACATCGAGGCGTGGAACGCAGCACCGTTCGGCTGGTACTTCTTCAACTCCTTCTTCATGGCGATCACCACGACGATCGGTGAGGTCTTCACGACGATCCTCGCCGCGTACGCGTTCGCCAAGATGAAGTTCTTCGGCAAGGGCCCGCTGTTCGCGATTTTGCTCGGCACGATGATGATCCCCGGCCAGATGCTGCTGTTGCCCAACTACGTGACGCTGGCCCGTATCGGGTGGCTCGATAGTTACCAGGCGTTGATCATCCCGTGGCTCGTCTCGGTCTTCGGGATCTTCCTTCTTCGGCAGTTCTTCATGAGCATCCCTGACGAGCTGCGCGACGCGGCGCGGATCGACGGCTGCTCGCGGTTCCGGTTCCTGTTCACGATCGTGGTCCCGCTCTCGAAGCCGGCGATCTTCACCGTCGCGCTTCTGAAATTCATGGGAAGCTGGAACTCGTTCCAGTGGGTCCTGATCATGACGACCAGCCCGGAGATGCGGACGGTCCCCGTCGGTCTGCAGGTCTTCTCAAGCGAGATCGGCACGGCGTACGAGAAGCTGATGGCCGCCTCGGTCCTCGCGATCATTCCCATCCTGGCTCTCTTCCTGTTCACGCAGAAGCAGTTCATCCAGGGCGTCGCGAGAACGGGGATCAAATGATGAATCGATCGTATCGATCGAAACAAGGAGGTGATGAAACACCCGGTGGTACGCAGGCTGTCTGTACGACGGATGGTCAATCGACTTCAAGGAGGTTGTGAACGATGAAGCTTCGAAACACATGGATCGCTCTCGGACTCCTCGCTGTGCTCTTCATCGGATTCGCAGCGACGGCCGCGGAGCCGGTCACGATCGAGTTCTGGCACCGGTTCAGCGAGCGACACAACGAGACGTTGGAGCAACTCGCGACGTGGTTCACGGAACGGTATCCGAACATCAATGTGGAGTGGGTCTACCAGGGAAGCTACAGCGCCTTGCAGCAGAGCATCAACGGCGCCGTCGTCGCCGGCGAGGTGCCGACGATGACGATCTTCTACGAGGACTGGATCCCTCCGGTCGCCGACGCGCTCCTTCCGCTGGAGCCTTACTTCACCGATGAGGAGATCGCCGACATCGTCCCGGGGCTCCTCTACAAGGACCTGCTGACAGTCCCGTTCAACAAGTCGATCATGGTCCTCTACTACATCGAGGACTACGTCCCCGTCCCGCCGACGACGTGGCAGGAGTTCTACGACCTGTGCGTGGCGAACACGGTCGACGAAGACGGCGACGGTCAGATCGATCGCTACGGAACCGGACTCCGTCCGGCGGCCAACCCGGAGCAGTTCTTCGCGCTCCTCGAGCAGAACAACGGCTCGATCCTCAACGACGATTGGACCGAGGTGACACTCGACGATCCGGCCGGGGTTGAGGCGCTCGAGTTCTACGCCAGCCTCGCGCCGTACGCGTGGATCACCAGCGAGTACCTGAACTCGAACATCGGGTACGTCGCGATGGCGATCGACACGTCGGCTGGATTCTACTACTGGGACACCGCCGCCCAAGAGGCGGGCCTGACGGTGAAGACCGCGCCGCTCCCGGTCGGGAAGAAGGCGGCGTCGTTCATCCAGGGCACGAACATCGGAATCTTCAAGGACGCACCGGCCGACGAAGTCGCCGCCGGGCTCCTGTTCCTCAAGTTCCTGCTCGAGCCCGACAACACGGCGTACTGGGCGATGCGAACCGGCTACCTTCCGGTGACGCTCGCCGGTCTGCAGAGCTCGGTCTGGACCGACTACCTCGCAACGCACCCCGAGGCGATCGCGTCGTCGGAGATGATGCCGCTCGGCGTCAGCTCGCTGTCCCATCCGAACTACGGTGACATGCGGTACGCTTTGGGCACGATGTGCGAGGAGATCCTCCTCGGTGCGGAGACGCTCGAGGACGCCCTCGCCGCAGCGGTGGACGAGATCGAGTCGCTGCTGGAGTAGGCTGATTCGTACCCGCGCGGGGCGGGCGTTGACTCGCCCCGCGCGCTCCTTCTCCCGAGGAGAGAGGAATCGAGATGCTGGAGAAGCTCACGTTCTGGAGGCGGCCGATCCCGGACGCATGGCGAAGCCCGACGTTCTGGAAGGACACGGGATGGGCGTATCTCTACCTCGCGCCGGCGTTGATCATCCTCGGCGTCTTCACGTTCTATCCGTTCTTCTCGGCGTTTCGGCTCAGCCTATTCAAGGTCAGCATCACGAACTTCCCGGGGCAGTACGTCGGTCTCGATCACTTCCGATGGATCTTCGGTGACAAGTACTTCTGGCGCTCTCTCTGGCACACGCTGTACGTCGTGGGATTCAGCGTGCCGATCACGCTCTTCCTCGCGCTCCTCGTCGCCAGTCTGCTGAACAAGTCGCTCCGGCTCCGAACGTTCGCTCGGACGTCGTTCTTCCTGTCGTACATCACCCCGATGGTCGCGGTGATCATGGTCTGGCGGCTGATGTACAACGAAAGCTACGGACTGATCAACTACTTCCTCGGTCTGTTCGGCATCGATCGCATCGCCTGGCTGAACGATCCGAAGTTTGCCCTCCCCTCACTGATCATCCTCAACGTCTGGCGGTACGTCGGGTATCAGGCGATCATCCTTCTCGCCGGGATGCAGGGGATCGATCAGATGTACTACGAGGCGGCACGGATCGACGGCGCCTCCGGGTTCCAGGCTTGGCGGAAGATCACCGTGCCGCTCCTGACGCCGCAGATCTTCTTCCTGTTGATCATCTCGATGATCGGGTCGTTCAAGATCTTCACGGAGGTCTTCGTCCTGTTCAACGGGCCGGGTCCGCTGAAGTCCGCCGAGACACTCGTCTACTACATCATTCGCCAGGGCTTCCGATTCACGCCCCACTACGGCCGAGCCGCGGCCGCGTCGATTATCCTCTTCGCGATCATCTTCGTCGTCACGCTCCTCCAGATGCAGGTCGCGAGACGGCGGGTCCACTACCAGTAGGGATTCGAGCCCTTCCTTCTCTCCTGTGTTGCTCGCTCTCGCGCGCTTTGAGCAAGGGGGCTTCGCTTCCAGGTGAGGTTGCATAGCCAAGTGATTCTGGTATTATCGTTCTAGAATTCTTGAAAAGGGTGCGGAATGGCTGACTTGATCCGGATGTCGGAGGCAACGGCCCTCGGCCTGCACACGATGGCCTTTACCGCGCGACACGAAGAACCGACGCCGACCGCACGGATCGCCGAGGAGCTGCACGCCTCGGAGGCGCACCTTTCGAAGGTGCTCCAGCAGCTCGTCCGCGTCGGCCTTCTCCGTTCGAAGCGCGGCCCGACCGGCGGCTACGCGCTCGCGAAGCCGGCCGAAGAGATCTCTCTGCTCGACGTCTACGAGGCGCTCGAAGGGCCGCTCCGCCGCGACGGCTGCCTGTTCCCCGAGCCGATCTGTCGGCAGGTGACCTGCATCCTCGGCGACCTCGTCGAGCGGTTGAGGAGGGAGACCCACGAGGTTCTCCGATCGACGTCTCTCCGCGACGTCGCCGATAGAAAGGGGAGGTAGAGCGTGTACTGCTATCAGTGCGAACAGACGAAGGGCGGAACCGGCTGCACGGAATACGGCGTCTGTGGGAAGGATCCGGTCTCCGCGGCGCTGCAGGACCTGTTGGTCTACACGGCGAAGGGGATCGGCATGTACGCCCATCGAGCGAGGCGGCTCGGGACGTCCGATCCGGAGATCGACCGATTCACCATCGAAGCGCTGTTCACGACGGTGACGAACGTCAACTTCGACCCGACGCGGCTCAATGAACTTCTCACCCGTGCCGTCGCGATCCGCGATACGGCCCGGGACCTGTACGAGAACGCCGCGCGAAGTGTAGGGCAGGAGCCCGAGACGCTCTCTGGCCCCGCCACGTGGCGGCCGGCGGCGAGCCTCGACGAGCGCCTCACCCAGCAGGCCGAGATCTCGATTGAGACGCGAAAAGTGAGACTTGGGGACGACGTCGTCGGGCTTCAAGAGCTGCTGGCCTACGGGCTGAAGGGGGCCGCCGCGTACGCCGACCACGCGCTGATCCTCGGCCAACAGGACGAGGCCGTCTGGGCGTTCTTCCACGAGGCGCTCGACTTCCTCGCGTCCGAGCCGACCGACATCGAAGGGCTGACGGCGATGGCGCTCCGTTGCGGCGAAGTCAACCTCCGCGTGATGGAGATCCTCGACGCCGCGAACACCGGCGCGTACGGGGCTCCCCAGCCGACGTCCGTTCGGATCGAGCCGATCGCCGGGAAGGCGATCCTCGTCTCCGGACACGACCTGAAGGACCTCGAGGAGCTGTTGAAGCAGACCGAGGGGAAGGGGATCAACGTTTACACGCACGGCGAGATGCTCCCGGCGCACGGCTACCCTGGCCTGAAGCGGTACGCGCACCTCGTAGGCAACTACGGTGGGGCGTGGCAGGATCAGCAGAAGGAGTTCGACGCGTTCCCCGGCGCCATCCTGATGACGACGAACTGCATCCAGCGGCCGCGCGACGGCTACAACGACCGCATCTTCACGTCCGGACTCGTCGCCTGGCCCGGCGTCCGGCACATCGGCGACCGGGATTTCTCGCCGGTGATCGACGCCGCGCTCCGCGCCGAGGGATTCGCCGAGGACGGCCCGGACAAGACGATCACCGTCGGTTTCGCCCGTGACGCGGTCCTCGGCGTCGCCGGCGAGGTGATCCAAGCGGTGAAGGACGGCGCGATCCGCCACTTCTTCCTGATCGGCGGCTGCGACGGGGCCAAGCCGGGGCGCAACTACTTCACCGAGCTCGCGCAGCTCGTACCCGACGACTGCGTCATCCTGACTCTCGCCTGCGGGAAGTATCGCTTCAACAAGCTCGACTTCGGAAGCATCGCCGGTATCCCGCGGCTGCTTGACGTCGGGCAGTGCAACGACGCCTACTCCGCGATCCGAATCGCCGTCGCGCTCGCCGACGCGTTCGAGACCGACGTCAACTCGCTCCCGCTGTCGCTCGTCCTCTCCTGGTACGAGCAGAAGGCGGTCGTCATCCTGCTGACGCTGTTGCACCTCGGGATCCGGAACATCCGACTCGGGCCGTCGCTTCCCGCGTTCGTCACGCCGGCCGTGCTGAACGTCCTCGTCGAGACGTTCGACCTCGCGCCGATCACGACGCCGGAGAAGGACCTCGCCGCGATCCTCCAGTAGGTACCATGCTGCGAGTTCCCGTCACAGGCGGCGGGTTCGACGTCACGCCCGTCGCCGGGGCGGCCACGGAACGAACGGGCTGGTTCGTCGAACGTAGTCCGCGTACTCGGGCTTCCGCTCGCGCAGCCCCTGCTCGAGCATCCGGACGCCGGAGACGCGGACGAGCAGGAACGTGATCGCGATCGGTCCGATCGCTGCCCAGTAAGCCGTCGGCGTCGAGAGCGCGATCAGGAACAGCCCCCACCAGACGACCGCTTCGCCGAAGTAGTTGGGGTGTCGAGAGTACCGCCAGAGGCCGCGGTCCATCACACGACCGCGGTTCGCGGGGTCGCGCTTGAACCGAGCGAGCTGGAGATCGGCGACCGTCTCGAACAACAGGCCGAACAGCCAGACCACGCCTCCGGCGACGTCAAGCGACGTCACCCCGAACGCCCGGCTCGACGCCGCAACGGCGAGGATCGGTGACGCCACGACGACCAAAAGGATGCCCTGAAGGACGAAGACCTTGAAGTAGCTCCTCCACCAGAAGCTTGAGGGGGCGTCGTCCCGCCACTTCCTGTACCGCCAGTCCTCGCCCTTGCCCCAGTTGCGGATCGTGATGTGCGTTCCGAGCCGCGCGGCCCAGATGCTCACGAGCGCGAGCACGAGAAGCGATCGCCAGCTCCACCCGCCGGCGATGAACGGGGCCGTCGCCGCCAGAACCACGAACCCCGGCCCCCAGAACGAGTCGACGATGCTCGCGTTCCGCAACACGAGGCTGAACACCCAGACGGTCGTCATGGCTCCAAGCGAGACCCCGACCATCCAGCCGATGAGCGTCAGTGCTTGCATGTTCCCCCTCCCCATCGTGAGCGCAGCGCCTCGTTTCGTCAACCGTTGTCGTGCAGGCACCCGCAGGCTACAGTGAATCCATGCATCGAAACGAAGACGCCGTGAGCGAAGCACGCCGATGGCACGCGGATCGTTGGCCGCCGCTCTCCAAGGCCGAGACGCTGATCAAGCTCGCGGCGTTCGGCTTCGCCTACACGGGGTTCGCCACTTCGATCGCCCGCGCGGCCGTTCCGATCGCACAGGACGCCCGCTCCCTCGCCCAGGTCGCGATCCTCGGCGTCCTGGCGCTCGGCCTGGTCGCCGCCGTCTGGGACCGTTGGCGACGACGCGAGATCGTGTCGATGGTTTTCGTCCTCCTGAACGCTCCGGCGCACTGGCTGCTTTTCGTCGCCCTGCTCCGAGGAGTGGCTGTCGACTTCTGGCTGTTCTTCTTCGCCACGCTGATGCTCCTCGGCGATCTGATCAAGCTCGTCTCGTTCTACGTTCCTCCGCCGCCGGTCCGCGACCTCTCGCCGGCAGCCGGCACGGCGTTGACCGGGATCTACGCCCTCGGATACACGGCGATCCTCGTGCTGGCGCACATCTAGGAGGTCCGATGCCGGAGTCGGTCGAGCCGCGCGTCGTCTTCAGCCGGTGCCTCGGATTCGACGCCTGCCGATACAACGGCCAGATGATCAGTGATCGCGTCGTCGAGTCGATCGTCCCGTTCGTCCAGCCGATCACCGTCTGTCCCGAGATGGCGATCGGGCTCGGCGTCCCGCGCGAGCCGATCCGGCTCATCGAGGAGAGGGGGGATCTCGTTCTCTTCCAGCCGGCGACCGGGCGCAACCTCACGGCCGAGATGGCGTCGTTCGCCGACCGGTACCTCGACGAACTCACCGACGTCGACGGCTTCGTCCTGAAGTACCGGTCTCCCTCCTGTGGACCGACGCAAGTGCGCGTCTACAACAGCCGCGCGCCGGAGGCCGGACATCGTAAAGGGTCGGGGGCATTCGGCGGGCGGGTCCTCGAACGGTTCGGCGAGTTGGCCGTCGAGGACGAGGGACGGTTGCAGAATTTCGACATCCGCCAGCACTTCCTCACCAAGCTGTACACCCTGGCCCGCTTTCGTGAAACGACGGCGAGAGGAGGCATGAAGGACCTCGTCGAGTTCCACGCGAACCACAAGTTCCTGCTGATGGCGTACAGTCAGACCGCGATGAGGCAGCTCGGACGCGTCGTCGCGAATGCGGAGCGTCTCCCGCTCGATCAAGTCGTCCGCACGTATCGAACCGAACTTCTTGCCGCGCTTGCCAAGGCGCCGCGGCGGACGAGTGCGATCAACGTCCTGCTGCACGGCTTCGGATACGTCTCCGACGAGCTGTCGCCGAGCGAGAAGTCCTTCTTCCTCGATGCGCTGGAGCGGTATCGGGCCCGGCAGATCCCTCTCAGCGTCCCCGCGAGCCTCGTGCGCTCCTGGAGCATCCGATTCGACGTGGAGTACCTGCTCGATCAGGTCTACTTCGAGCCGTTCCCGCAGGAACTCGTCTCGGTCCTCGATTCGGGGAAGGGACGAAGCGCGCTCTGACCCGCAAGCCTGTCCGCTAGATCCTTCGGCTGTCATACGCCCAGTGAAGCAGCGCCTGTCGCTGGCGGGGGCGGCAATCGAGGTCGCCTGGCTGGCAGTTCTTTCGTATCTGAGCGACGTGGCGGACCATCGCCTTCCATCGCGCGATCTGCCGTGCGTCGTCCGGGCACCGCCGGCCCATGTAGTAGCGGCAGTACCACTGAAACCACCCCCGCGGATCCTCGTCGTAGATCCAACCCTTCTCCCGCCAGGTTGACAACGGCTTCGAGGCATCGACGCCGAAGTAGTTGAGCGACGGATCGCGCCGCTTCGGTGAGAGCTTCGCGGTCTCGAGCCAGTCGGCGGGGAATTCGTCTCGGCAGTCGGTCATGTACTTCCCGCCGAACACGCCGAGCTCGAGCATCTCCTTCGGCGTCAGCTCAGGTCGGAACGCGGGGTCGAAGTGGGAACCGGCCGGCTCGGTCAGTTCGTAGCGGTATCCCTGTTGCATCCGGTCGTTGACGAGAACGGTTCTCGGGCGGACGTCGCGTTCGCCGTTCAACCGCCGACCCTCTCACCCCAGAGCGCCGACTGCCCGGTGCTCTCGAGAACCGCGTACCACAGGTCGCCCTCCAGGTCGATCTCCTTGCGTCGAGCGACGACCTCGCGAAGCGGCACGTGGGTGTACTCCCCGTTCCAGTACCCGATCAGCAGGCCGGTTCGTCCGGCCATGCCGGCATGAACCGCGTTCCGTGCGAGGTCCGAAGAATAAACCGAGTCGCTCGGGTTCGCCGGCGCGCTCCGGATCAGGTAGCTCGGATCGATGTACTTGACGGTGTGTCGGATGTCCTGCTCACGCAGCGCGTCGCCGATCCGATCCTTCAGGTAGGTCCCGATGTCGAGCAGTCGGACGTTCCCCGATGCGTCCCGTTCTGGGGGAGCCTCGCCGTTCCGCAGGAGGTCCTGTCCCGCTCCCTCAGCGACGACGACCACCACGTGGCCGTTCGATCGGAGGCGCGCAATCAGCTCATCGAGGAAACCGTGTGGACCGTCGAGCACCAGCGGGACCTCCGGCACGAGTACGAAGTCGGCGTCGGCCGCCGCGACGGCCGCGCTGGCGGCGATGAACCCCGAGTGCCTCCCCATCAGACGGACGAGCCCGACGCCGTTCCGATAGGCGGCCGCCTCGGTGTGCGCGGCGCGGATCGACTCGACGGCGATCGAGAAGGCCGTCTCGTACCCGAACGTCTTGTCGACGAGCGGCACGTCGTTGTCGATGCTCTTCGGAACGCCGACGATCGAGAGCGGAGCCCCTCTCCGCGCCGCCTCCTCGTACACCGCGTGCGCGGCGCGCATGCTCCCGTCCCCACCGATCACCAGCAGGAGTCGGACGCCGAGGCGCTCCAGCTGATCGACGACGATCACCGGATCCTGCGGCCCGCGGGACGACCCGAGGACCGAACCGCCGTCGTGGTGGATTCCCTCGACCGAACCGACAGTGAGAGGTACCGGCTCGTACCCCTCTTTCGGATTCAGGCCGGCGAACCCGTACCGGAAGCCGAGGACCTCACGGACCCGATAGTGATTGAGCAGCTCCAGCGTCACAGCACGGATCGCGTTGTTCATCCCGGGACAGAGGCCGCCGCAGGTCACGATGCCCGCCGTGAGGTTTCCCGGCTCGAAGTAGAGGAGTTCGCGCGGTCCGGCTCGCTCGAAGGCGTTCGACGGCGCTCCGTCGCGGCCCCGTTTCGCCAGTGCCTCCATCCGGACGCACTCGTCGTCCCCGATGAAGTTGTAGATCCGGTCTCCCACGATGGTCGACAGCTTCAGCGGCGATCGGACCGTCGCTTCGCCCAACGTCGGGACGCTGAGATCGACCCCGTGCGCTCCGTCACGCGTCAGCATGCGCTGAGTCTATCACGCATCCAGCAGGACAGGTAGGTCGTAGCGACGGGGATGCCGAATGGGGCGGCCCCGAAAGAGGAACGCTGGCTCCTCGGGTAGGACTCGAACCTACAACCATTCGGTTAACAGCCGAGTGCTCTGCCAATTGAGCTACCGAGGAATGGCAACCCTGC
>CAZFZM010000024.1:0-3553 GCA_964523545.1 uncultured Thermotogae bacterium | reverse complement strand
CGGTTTGCGAATCCAAGGATTCACAAACACGAGGTCGGTTTAGCAGTATCACGGATTCTACATGCGCCGCTTTAGGCGGTCAACCACGGAAGTCCGGACCCATTCGAACCTCTGCGACCTAGCCCTCCGCGGCGATCTCCAGCAGGTTGCGGAGGACCTCGCTCACCTTCTCGAGGTCCGCCACGCGGATCCGCTCGTCCGTCGAGTGTGCCGCTTCTCCCCCCACGCCGATCACGGCCGTCTCCAATCCCCTGCCCGAGAGGATCAACGCGTCGGTGCCTCCGAGGATCACCTGGGTCTCCGGCTCCAACCCGGCGGCGGCGATCGCCTCCTTCGCCAGCCGGACGATCTCCGAATCCCCCGGCGTTCTCGACGCTTCGTATTCGATCCGCACGCGAACGTTCGCCGTTGCTCCCGCTTCGGAGGCGGCCCCCTCGAACGCCGCCTTCATCGTCTCCGCCTGCTTCAGGCACTTCGCGTGATCGAGGCTTCGGCATTCGGCCTCGATCGTCACGCGTTCGGGGACACCGTTTCGGATCATCCCGCCGCGGATGGTCCCGACGTTGGCGACCGTTTCGTCGTCGAGCTTCCCTTCCTCGAATCGAGTGATCGCCTGTGCGGCGACGCGAATCGCCGAGATCCCTTGCTCCGGCGCGGCGGCGTGCGCGGCCTTCCCGACGATTTCGACGTCGACCGACGCGTGGGTCGGCCCGCCGATGATCACCTCGTTCAGCGCATCGGAGTCCGCGATGACCCCCCGCTTCGCGTCCAGAAGTGAGAGGTCGAGGTGCCGCGCACCGACGAGGCCGACCTCCTCGCCGAGCGTGACGACGATCTCGACCGGCGGCCTCCGTTCGGCCGTCAACACCGCCTCGACGATCGCCGCCAGACCGGCCTTGTCGTCGGCGCCGAGGATCGTCTCCCCCTTCGATTGGATGACGCCGTCCTCGACGATCGGCTCGATGCCGACTCCCGGCTTCACCGTGTCGGCGTGCGCCGCGAGGAAGATCGGAGCACCGCCAGCCGCCTCCTTCGCCGGGATCTTCGCGATCAGGTTCCCGTGCTCGTCGAGGACGCACGTCGCCGACAGCTCGGCCTCGAGCTGCGCCTTGGTCGCCGCGATGAACCGCGCCTCGTTGCCCGACTCGCTGTCGATCCGAACCATCGAACAGAACCGCTCGACCAATCGATTCCCCATAAGCCCCTCCTCACTCAGCGCGAAGCGGCATGGGTTGCCGCTTCGCAACGTCCTTCCGCACGAAGTGCGGGAGGACGCAGAGTATACGAAGTGAATCGCCACCGCGACAGAAACCGCCGTTGTTGAACGAGGGTCCGCACTGCCGTATGGTCACCGGCATGGACGTCCCCAAGCGGCACTCGAGCTGGCGTTTTCTCCTCGGCGCGATCGCCGTCTTCCTGATTTGGTACTTCTTCATTCAGCCCGGTTCGCGGCAGCTCGACGCGTCGGAGAGGGCCGAGCTGCTCCGACTGGCGCGGGAGCAGCTCGTCGCCGCGGCGGCCGGCGACGGCACGATCGAGGTCGACGAGACGACCCTCCCACCGCGCCTCCTTCGGCCGGAGAGCGCGTTCGTCACCCTCTCCGTCGACGGCGAGCTCCGCGGTTGCATGATCGACGCGATCGGCGCGCACGAGCCGCTGTACCTCAATGTCCTGAGGAACACCCTTCTCGCGGCGCGGGAGGACGAGCGATTCCCACCCGTGACGCCGGACGAGGTCGAGGGAATCCGGATCGCGATCTCCGTTCTGACGCCCCCGGAGCCGATCGAGTTCGCCGATCCCGACGAGCTGATCGCGAAGCTCGAGCCGGGCGTCGACGGCGTGATCCTGACGGTCGATGACGTGACGTCGACCTACCTCCCCGAGATCTGGGAGACGTTCCCCGATCCGGTCGACTTCCTCGTGAAACTGTGCGAGAAGGCCGGCTTCGACCCCAATCGATGGCGTGAGGCGCCGTACCCGGCGATCGAGACGTATCGCGTTACCCGGTTCGAAGAGCCCTAAGGCCTCGGCTGGGTCCGGATCGCGATTGACTTCGTCCCACGCTCCAACTACTCTGATCGGACCCGAAGCGAAAGGTGAGTCCACGTGTCGCGACGTCCGAAGCCGCTCCCGGAGAAACTGTACGGCAGCACGCTCAGCTGGGAAGGATGGACGTTCCGCGTCTTGTCCTCGGCCGTTGGTTTGCGGTGGATTGAGCTGAGCCCGACGACCTTCGACGAGCTCGACGACCGGCTGCACGCCCGAATCCTGCCGGACGACCAGCCGAACGCCACGGTCCTCGATCAGCTCCACGAGTACCTCCGCGGCGAGCGCCGCGAGTTCGACCTCGACCTCGACCTTCGCGGCACGCCGTTTCAGCGACGCGTTTGGAGCGAACTGCTTAAGATCCCGTATGGAGAGACGGTCGCGTACGGCGACATCGCCGCCAGAGTCGGCAACGTCAACGCGCTCCGCGCCGTCGGCCAAGCGGTCGGCGCCAACCCGATCCCGATCGTCATTCCGTGCCACCGCGTCGTCGGGAAGGACGGACGTCTCGTCGGGTTCGGCGGCGGCCTTCCGCTGAAAGAGCGGCTCCTCTACCTCGAGCGCGGCAGCCTGAGCCTCTAGGCTCCGTGATAAGGACTCGCCTGCAGCGATCCGATCACAGTCAAGCGTCAGACGGTTTCCGGGTCGGATGCCTCTGCTCCCGTTCGAGGTTCGGCTCGACATGCACCATGACCTTGACCGGCCGGCTGCAGACACCATGAATCGCGTCCTCGACATCGGAAGCGATGTGGTGCGCCTCCACAATCGACAGCGTCGGATCGACCAGCACGTGGAGCTCCACGAACGTCTCCCGTCCCACGCGACGGGTTCGAAGATGATGCCAACCGCGGGTCCCTTCGGCGGTCTCCACCGCGCGGCGTATCCTCTCGACCTCGTCCTTGCCCAAGCCGCCTTCCGTCAGCTCGTGCATCACCGTCAGAAGCGTGCGTCCGCCGGCCATCACGACCATCAGCCCGACGACGATCCCGGCCAACTGATCGGCATGTCCGAACCCGACCAAGCCGCCGATCCCGCCGGCGAGGACCGCGATCGACGACAGGGCATCGGATCGGTGGTGCCACGCGTTCGCCTGCAACGCCGCACTGCCGACCTGCCGAGCGACGCGTGCCGTCCGACGATACAGCCATTCCTTGACGAAGATCGAGACGAGGGCGACCGCGATGACGGCCCCCCCGGGGTAGCTGTGCTCCCCCCGATACAGGGCGGCGATCCCCTCCCAGGCGAGGAAAGCACCGACCAGGATCAGCGCCGCGGCGACGATCCCACCGGCGAGCGTCTCGAACCGCCCGTGCCCGTACGGATGCGCCTCGTCGGCCTCTCGTCGGGCCAGATGCATCCCCCCGAGAACGGCGAGATCGGTCGCCATGTCCGACGCCGAGTGGATCCCGTCGGCGATCAGCCCCGCCGAACCGGTGAGTAGCCCGACGGCTAGCTTGACCGCGAACAGGACGACGTTCCAGAGGATGCCGAGCAGCGTGACGCGGTC
>CAZFZM010000023.1:23863-37132 GCA_964523545.1 uncultured Thermotogae bacterium | reverse complement strand
ATCGCGACGTAGAAGTACTCGTCGTCGTACTTCAGATACACCTCGGCGGCGTACTTCCCCATCCTGCACTCGTGTCGCTGCGCGTCGTCCCACTCCGGGCCTAGAACGCCGTCGATGTCCCCGAGCCCGACGGGAGTTCCGTACGGGACCGAGAAATCAACCACGCTGGCAGCCGAAGAGAGGAGAGCCGTAGCCGCCACCACAAGGCAGCAGATGACGAGGCGACTCCTCGCTGCTTGCATGCGTACCTCCCTGTGTCATGGCGTTGAGCTCGTGAGGGTTGCCGCGGACTGAGCGATGTGTATCGCTACGCTGTAGGTAGGCGATGAGTACCGCGAGCGATGCAACAGTGGATGCTATGTTCCCGCAGTATATGTCGGGCGGGAGAAAGAAGCGAAGGAACCGCCCCGGGGGAATGACTCGATGGCATCTGCACAGTCCGCCGAGTGAATTCCAAGCTCGTCCACTACTCCCAACCACTTCCAGGCCGCTTTACGGTCGTTCTGCCCGACTGAGCCCGGAGCTTCCGAGCGCACGCACGTCGCCAGGCAGGGAGCATGACGAAGGAGGAGCATCCTCTTTCGAGGACGCTCCTCAGATTCGATCGCAAGGGAACGCTCGGGCTAGTGGTGAATCCAGAGCGTCTCGTCCTTGGTGTTGTTCTCCTCGTTGGCCTCGATCACCTCGTTGGCGACATCGACGACCACGAACACGTCGTAGGAGCCCCTGGGGAGGTCCGAGGCGTCGAGGTCCTGTCGGAACACCGCGGTCTCGCCGGCCGCGAGGCCGTCGTAGCGCGTCCGGTGCCTGCTGTCGACGATCGCGACGGGATCGTCTCCGCGCAGGGGGACGTAGTAGGCGGTGACCGTGAACGGGCCCGCGTCGACCGTCCCGACGTTCTCGATCGTAGCGATGATCCTGGACTTCCCGCCTCCGTTCTGGAGTGCCGACAGCGAACTGACCGTCAGGTCGACACACTCGCCGACGCAAGTCGCCCCCGGCCCCGGTGGCGTGTACGGCGCTTCGCTGATCTCGAACGTGAGTTCGGTGGAGTTGTTCGCCTCGTTCGACTCCACGACGCGGCCGGTGCATTCCTCGTCGACGATCCGATCGCAATCGACGTCGATCCGCAGGATGTACCTGCCTGGTTCCTGGAGAACCGTTCGATTGACGGACCAGACGACGTCGCGAACGTCGTCTGGGATCATCCCGACGAGGCTCACGGCGCTGGTGTATACGAGCTCGGCGCACTCGAGCGGCACGCGCCCGTCGCAGCTCACCGACGGGCTCACGTGGAAGACGCGAAGAAGCACGTCGAACGGATCCGCGGCCTTCACTCCGACGTTGGAGATCGTCGCGATGACGTTAATCGAGTCCGTCGCCTGCCAGTCGGCGATCGCCGCCGGCTCGGTGGTCAGCGATTCGACCGCGAGGTCGGGGAGCCGCGTTCCGACGAGGAGGATTGGGATCTGCAGCGCGTTGTTGACTTCGTTGTGCTCAGCGACCCTGCCCTCGCAGACGCCATCCCGGTCCACGTCGCCCTCGCAATCGACCTCGGCCGTAATGATGTACTGCCCGGGCGGGAGATCCGCCTCCTCGAGGTCGAGCTCGCAGCGGACCAGCTCGGGAACCAGTACGCCGATGCCGGGCAGCGTCACGGTGCCGAAGTAGTCGGCCTCGTGGCACGAACTGGCGTCCGCGTCGTCGCAGGAGTGGACCCGAACCGCGACGGTGCCGAGCTCCTCCACTCGGGACAACCGGAACCGTACGGTGAACTCACCGGTCGGCACGACGCCGATGTTGAGCACCGTCGCCGCGACGTCGACCGCGTCGACCTTCGTCTGATCGATCGCGTCCACCGGTGAGGTGGCGAGCGTCGCGATCGTGAGATCCGGTCCGAGCACGGCCACCTGCGTCTCGAGGACGTTGTTGTACGGGTCCCGCTCGCGGACGGCGCCGGCGGGATCGATCTCCGCGCGAATCCGATACTGCTGAGGCAGCAGGTCCCGCGATTCGAGGATCACCGGCACGGTGACGCTCTCTCCGATGCCGAGGCCGGGAACCGCGATCTCCGGTGCGGGCGTGAAGAACGACTGGCTGTACAGCTCGCTGCACTGCACGGCCGTCGACGCGCCGTCGATCGACGAAGTCAGTGGACAGTACGAGAAGCGGACCGTGAACGGTCCCGCGCTCTGCTCGCCCAGATTGGTGATGCAGGCGGTGAGACGGATCGTCTGTCCCTGCTGCACGTCGCCGAACGGTTCGCGCGTGATCCCGCCTTCCGGACAGAACGCGAGATCCGGAAGCCGTGACGCCAGCAGCGTCAACGTCGTCACCAGCTCGTTGTTGGTCTCGTCGAGCTCCTCGACCGAGCCCTCCGAGTCGGCGACCACTCGAACTTCGTAGATTCCGGGTTGCATGACGACGACCGGCAGCGTGCCAACCAGTTTGGCCTGCGCCCCCGCTGCGAGCGACAACCCGCTGCAGCTGACGTCGTCCTGGCACTCGACGGGCCTCCACAGGAGGCCGCCCTTCACGCGGTAGTAGAAGCGGACCTCGACGTCCTCTGCGCTCGCCCGCCCGGTGTTCTTGATGACGGACGTCACTGTGACCGTGTCCACCCGTCCCTGCTCCGCCGGCGAAGGAGGCGTCAGCTCGATGCTCTCGGGATGGATCTCCGCTCTCTTCACCTCGGGGGGCAGAATCGTCACCGTTCGGCTCAGCTCGTTGTTGTCTTCATCGAACTCATGGAGCAAGTCGTTCGGATCGGCCACCACACGGATCTCGTAGTCTGCTGGCGCGTCCCTGAGGCCGACCTTCTCCGGATCGAGAATCGCTTCCACGGCGGCGGCCATGCCGCGCCCCAGGATGTCGATCGAAACGCTTCCGAATCGCACGTGGCCGGCGTAGAAGGCGACTTCGACGTCCTTGGCGACGCCCTCGCCGTCGTTTCGGATCTCCGCCGACACGCGGAGCTCCTCATCGAGCCGTACGAGCGAGCGATCGAACGTGAGGCTCAACGGGACCAGCTCGACGGACTGCAGGGTCAGCGCCCCGGAGATCTTGTTGTTCCCCTCGTTCTGCTCGGTCACCTCGTCGTCCGGATCGACCCGAACGGCGATCCGATGGGTTCCGGGACCGAGTCCCAGGCCTTGCGGATCCAGTTCCGCCGTCACGTCGGCGACCCCGCCGGCCGGGAGGACGAACCGGATCTGGCGTGCGAACTCCACGTCGTCGACCAGGAACGCCACGACGAACTGCCCCGCCTGAATCTCTCCGAGGTTGCGAACCTGCGTGGCGACGTTCCACGGCTCCATGTCGTCCGTCGCGCCGGGGTTCGTGTGAGTGTAGGACAGGCTCACCGGTTGGAGATCGGGGAAGCCGAGCGCCGAATCCTCGAGTGTCATCGTTGTCTGCAGCTCGTTGTTCAGCTCATCGACCTCCGAAATCTGGTTCGCCGAGTCGACGACGATGCGGAGGTCGTACGTCCCCAAGTCCATCTCCATCGTGTCGAGATAGAACGTCACTTCGTAGAAGTCTTGATGGCTGGGAGGAAGCGTCACCCCATCGACCGTGCCATGCAGCGTCCAGCTGCCCGCGCTGTCCTGGTGCCGGTAGAAGAAGCTGATGCTCAAACCCTCGGCGCTTCGAGAGCCGGTGTTCATCACGCGAGCGTACACTTCCACGACTTCGCCGCGGTCGATCGTGGAAGGAGGGTCGAGGACGATCTTCGTGACATACAGCTCCGCCAAGTCCTCCACGCCCTGTCCCAGAAGGACCATCCACAGGCCCGCGAGCACCACCGCGAGCACCGGCAGTACGATTCTCCTCTTCATCGGCCTCCTTGCCTCCTCCCTTGAGATCATCTCCCCCTCCTACTGCTGCGAAGCGATCTTGTAGACGACACCGTCTTCAGTGCCGTAATAGTAGTTGCGGATGAGCCTCGTCCCGAAATCCGTCCTTTCACGCGTCTCCACGATCACCAGCGTCGAGCGGATCGCGGCGGCGGCGTAGCCGGCGAGGTCGAGCTCGATTTCGATGCCATCCAAGGTCAGGATGTGGGGGATCCCGTCGTCGTCGCCGAAGAAGATACGGCCGGTCCGCTTGTCGGCCAGCGGCGTCGAGCGGATCGGGGATCCCACTTGCCGGACCCATTGCATCGTCCCGTCGAAGCCAAGCGAGCACACTGCTCCTGCGTCGGTCGCAGCGTAGATCGGATCGATGTCACGCGGATCAACGACGACCGACGTGATCCCGCCTGAGAGCGTCCCCGAGCGGGGGTACCGCCAGCCGGCGAGGATGTGCCCGGTGTCATCGCCGGTGACGGTGCAGTGGCTGACTGCGTAGAGAATCGCCCCGCTTCCCGCCGACGCAGCGAGGAAGTTGCCGGAGCCGCCCAGCGCGAACGCGTCGGGCACTCCCAATATCTCATCGGCGCCAAACCGACACCGCGAAGCGAGATCGATCCCGTATGCGTGAAGCCCGGCGTCCGACAAGATGTAGACCAGCTGGCGCGAGTCGTCGTACCGGATGTCCACGACGTCACCGGGAACGTCGACGAGACGCGACACACCGTACGACGTTCCGGACAGCGACAGTTCGTAAAAGCCGTCCTCGACGGCCGCGTAGACGCGCCCTCCGTCCCCGAGGACGATCGCCACGATCGGTTCCCCCAGCTCCGCCGTCGCTGAGACGGTCCCCGTATCGAGGTTCACGCGGCGGAACGATCCGTCGCCTGCCCCGACGTAGGCATAGGCGGTGGCACCGAACGCCATCACGACGTCGGTCACCGAGACAGCGAGGCGAGCCACGAGCTCTGCGGCGTCGGTGTCGACGCGGATCCTCCCGATGTCCCCGTCCGCCCAGACGGCGTAGACGTGCTGCGAGCCGGCGTCGGCCGCGAGCCAGCGGACCGGGGCGTCCGAGAGGCCGCCCGAATCGGGCGGCACGATCCGCCGGGGCTTCGGTGCGGCAAGGCCCACGACCGTGTAGGTCGGGAGCGCGGCGATGTACGCATTCGGGACGGCGTTGTTCGCTTCGTTCGCCTCGGGGATCAGACCATCCGGATCGACTTGGATCGACAGGGCGAATTCGCCCGGCGTCCCCGTCGGCACCGGGTACGACACCTCGGTCTGATCCTGCGGGCCAACTCCCGGCCACTGCTCAGCGTCTACCCCGAGCGGCGTTCCGAACGCGACGACGAACGGCCCCGATGGGATGTTCCCGTCGTTCCGTACCGTCACGTACACGTACAGCCTCTGATTCTGCTCCACCGCGTTGTGCTCTCCGACCGTCGCCCCCGGCGAGTCGAACCGCACCGAGACCGGGACGAGATCGGGCAAGCCGTACCCCGACGCGCCGAGCTGGACCCCCACGGCACACTCGTTGTCCACCTCGTTGGCTTCCACAACCGAATCCTGCCAATCGGCGACGACGAAGGCGGCCTGCGCGCCGAGCAGATACCCGGTGGTGTCGACGGAGAAGGAGAACGGAGCCTGCTGCCCGGGGCCCAACGCTTCGATTCGCCGACTGGTGATGGTGTGCATGTTGCCCAGCGGATCCATCCACCGAAGCGCCACTACGGACGTCGCAGCAGGCGCGCCGCCCGCGTTGGCGATCGCGCCGGTAATCGTCAGGACCGTGCCCGGCTCCACCTGCGTCGCGGGCGATACGGTCAGCTCCGAGCAGGTGAGGTTGGGAGACTGCACTACGTCGGGGACGAGCGAGACCGGTTGCCCGATCGCGAAAAGGACGATCGTCTCGTTGTTCGACTCGTTCGACTCGGCGATCTCACCGTCCGCGTCAGCGCACACACGCAGCCGGTAGCGGCCCTCCACGAGCGCCTCGGTCGAGAACGCGACCTCGATCGAGCTGGCCTCTCCTCGCTCGAGCGCGGGGATCAACGTGCCGACGAGCACGCCCGCCAGGTTCACCGGGGTGTACGGACCCCATTCGAGTTCCTCACTCCGCCACGGCGAGGTCTCCAACAGCAATCGGAAGCCGTCCGCATCGATCTCCCCCGCATTCCGAACGGTCAGGCGGCAGGTCACGACCGATCCTCGCGCGATCGGCGACGGCGGTTCGAGCCTCAAGTCCGTGATGTGCAACTCCGCCAGCCGCTCCGCGGGCGGGTGAATCTGGATCGGCGTGCTCGCCTCGTTGTTCCCCTCGTCGTACTCCGGGATGCGGTCGTCCGGATCGACGATAACGCGTAGGTCGTAGCTCGCCGGCGGAAGATCACGGGTGTCGAGGACTCCCTGCACCTGCGTCCGCTCGTCTTCTCGAAGACCTTCCGCATCGGTGTACACGAACGTGGCGAACCGCTCGTCGTTCAGGTAGAAGCCGACTGCGAAGTCGGTTGCTGGCCGGTCACCGGTGTTGAGAACCCACGCCTTGACGATCAGCGAGCTCCCCTGCCGGATCTCGGAAGAGGGTAGCTCGAGGCCTTCCGCCTGAAGCTCGGTCCCCCGGACCGAGAAGCCGACGATCAGCGTGTTGTTGTCCTCGTTCCGCTCCGCGACCTCATCGTTGGCGTCGACATCGACTCGCAGCTCGTAGCTTCCAGGCTCTAGGGGAAGCAGGCCCGGGGCCACGCCGCGCGGGTCGATCGTCACGCCGACCCGGGTGTCGTTTGCGCCCGCCTCGATCGGCAGCGGATCCGGAACGCGCCGGTCGTCCGCCGTTCCGTCACCGTCCTGATCCGGGCCGATCGCCCGCCAGACCGCGTCTCCGACGCGCCGGTACGAGAACCGCACCGAGAACCCGGTCTCCGTCGTCCGCCCTCCGATGTTGGCGACGACGACCGACGCGGTCATCGCGTCGTCCCAGTTGAGCGGTAGATCCTCGTCGAACGCGATGTAGACGGGCACGAGGTCGGACCGCCCCAGATCCGACGGGACGACGCTCCATGCGCCGAGGATCTCGTTGTTCAGGGGGTCCAGCTCCTGGACGGCCTGCTCGACGTCGGGCGTCGGGTAGACCACTCGGACACGAAGATCGAAGTCCAGTCCGCGCGTTCGCAGCTGCGAGAGGGGGGGCAACGCACACGACGTGCCGCCGGTCCAATATGCCTGCGCGTCCTGGAGCAACAGGGCGACGTCCAGCGCAGCGGAAACGCGTACCTCCTCGTTCCTCGCGAGTCCGGGAACCAGCCGCGAAGCGACCAGAATCCAGTCGCAGAACGCGTTCGTCGTGTCACTCGGGCTCGATTCGCCGGTGGACGGATCGGCTTCCCCGGAGGTGAACTTCGGACGAAGCTCGAAGACGACGTGGAACGCGCCCGCCCTCAGGCGCCCCGTGTTCGCGATCGTGGTGTGTACCGTCCCGGTCTCACCCCATTGGACGGGGACGGCCGGATCCGTCCGCAGTTCAACGGGGTGCAGCTCCGGGCGGGGATCCGCGATGATGACGAAGCCGATCGGCTGGCGGTTGTCGAGCTTGCTCGCTTCGAGTCCGTCCCATTCGATCTCCGCGACGACTTCGTAACGTCCCCCTGACAGGCCCAGCGTGTCGACCGCGAAGGAGACGATGTACGATCCGTCATCCTGCAGTTCCTCGCGTGGGACGACCTCCAACTCGGTGATGCAGGCTTCGGGCTTGTCCTGCCTCCGGAGCGCAAGCGCCAAGCGCGGATCGCTCGCCAGTAGCCCCTGGCCTTCGATCCGCAGTTCCACGTCCAGCTGGAGAACGTCGCCGCTTCCGATGGGCTCGGCCGGGAGAGCCGAGACTTCGCCAATGAAGAGGTTCACCTCGTCGATCGGTTCGTCCGCGGCCGCGACCAGCAGCGTGAGCGCTGACAGCACGCAGAACGAGACCGCGATACGTCGAGCACGTCTCGTCATTCTCCCCCCTTGAGCCCTCGCGGTCCGACCTTCGGAGCCTCACTCACTCCGGATCCGGCCTTCTACCTCCTGAGATCGCTGACGTCCAACGCGTAGAGCCTCTCGCCGGGAACGGCTACCACGAGAAGACTGTCACCGATCAGGATCGGTTCGAGCATCGGCCCGATCCCGTCGTCCAGCTTCAACACGAACTGCACCGAGTCGCCCCAGTTCGTGACCCTCCGCACCTCGAACGGATCGCTTCCCACGTTCAACGCCACCAGCGCCCAGCGCACTCCCGACTTGCCGGCTGCTTCCGAGTCGGCGTTGAACTGGGCGACGACGAATACGGTCTCGGGAGCGGTTTCCGGAAGGATCACCGGCGCGGAACTCGTCCCGTTTCGGGACGGGCTGAGCATGGTCCCGTCGATACTGACGCCTTGGCTCCCGACGTCGTCCTTCCCATCCAGCTGGAGGCCCTGAGACGTCCGCTTCGTGCTCCGTTCGAAGTTGCCCTCCTCGCTCCTGTATTCGATGGAAACGACCACTCCGTCCACGTCCGACGCGAAGACGACGGGATCGAGGTCCCCGTCCTGCGCGCCATCGACGCCTACTCGGAGCCCGACCACGGGGCCCAGCTCCGCGATGCTCGTCACCGCCCAATCCGTGTCAACGTCGACGTCGCATCCGGCGCTGACGTTCAGCGCGTGCAGGTTCCCCTGTCCGTCCCCCCAGAACAGCACGTGGGAAGACGACTCGATCGACGTCGAGATGTCGCGGCTGAACTCGACCGAGCAGCTGGTCGGCGTCGTGGAGGCAGAGGGATCGAGCCTGACTCCGTGGAGGATCCGCCCGACCGAGTACCACACGATCCCGTCGACCACGTCCGGCTCGTAGACGATCCGGGACGTGGTGATTCTCTGCAGCAGCGCGCCCGTCTCCGCGTCCAACACGACGATCCCTTCCGGTCCCGCCACCAAGAGCCCCTGCACGGTCTCCGCGTCGGTCGCGGACTCGATCGAGATCAATCGCAGGAACGTCGCGGGGACGGAGGTCACGGCGGTCCCGACGACGCCTGCCTCTGGCTCCCACACCGTTCCGCTCGTCTCGCCGATTCCGTCGACCCACTCGTAGTCGGCGGCGCCTTCTCGCTTGTCGACGTGCAGCGTGTACACCGCCACCGTTCCCACGTCTGTGCCGACGTAGGCGTGGTACTCGAACAGCCCGGACTCCACGCCCTGGCGGAATCGGATCACGGGACTCGCGAGCGGGGTTGCACCAAGGGCGTACCGAGCGCGGCTCTCGCCCGTCTCGGGGTCGAGCGCGTGGATGTAGTACACGCTCGTCTCGACGTTCATCGCGACGTGGAACAGAAGCTCGCTGCTGTACCCGACGGGTCGGATCGCGGGGCTCGCCGTCGGAACGTCCTTGCACGCGCCCTCATCGGCGCTCTCGCACGCGCAACCTGCCGGCTGGGGATACTGCCACTCGTCGAGTTCGCTGAAGACGATGGCTCCCTCCTCCTGCGAGGGGAGGGTGACCTGCTGCTGAGGGCCGGCCGAGCCTCCGCTAGTAGGGGTGACCGTGACGACCAACTGCAGGCGCTCCGTCGTGTTCCCGCGTCCCAAGACCTCGAAATGCGCAAGCCTCTCCGGAAGCGGCTTCACGGTCGCCTCGAGCGGCTGGGTGTCGATGTCCGTCACGATCAGTCTCCCCTCGAAGTTGCCCGGCGTCCCAAGCCCCGATGGGATGACGGTGACATCGAGCGGCGCCTCGAGCGTGTCGCCGAACTGCGGCCGGACCTCGACCACGACGTCGGCGAAGCCGAGCGGTACGGTCCCCACGTTGCGCACGTTCAGCGAGAACGCGCTCTGAACGCCGCCGTACTGACAGGACGGAAACGGATCGAGAAGATCTTGAAGCTCGGCGATCCTCGGTCCGCGATCGGAAACCACCTTCCAGAAGTCGTCCGTCTCTGGCTGCGTGTAAGAGACGATGTACTGCGTTCCGCCCGCCGCTTCCGACGTCAGCATCGGATCCGCGATCGCGGCCGTGAACACGTAGAACCCCGGCGTGAAGCCGTCTGTCGGAACCGAGATCGCCGGGAGGCGCTCCTCCCCCGGGCTCAACGAGTAGACGGTCTGCGAACCGAGGAGACCGTGCTCCTTGGTAACGACCTCGGTGAAGTAGAAGTCGACTCTGAGCTGCTCGTAGGTGGTTGTGCCGCTGTTGTTGCGGACCGCGGCGCGTACGTGGAGGAGGTCGCCGACAATCGCGTCAACATGCTCGAGGTCTTGCGCGGGGTCGTCCTCTCCAACGGCTACCCTGCGAACGGAGATCTCGCGGATCTCCAACCCGGTCGGATCGCCCGACGTCTGCCCTGCCCCGGCCGCCACGATGAGACAGCCACATGCCACCGCCACGAGAAGCGTCGCCCTGATCCCCGCCGCGCTCACCCGCCTATGCATCGTCCCTCCTCACGGCATGACACCACCGGTCGCCCGTCCGGACAGGCGACCGGCACAGTACCCCCATAGGCTAGAACACCGAGTTGTAAACAAGCATCGCACTCACTCCAATGAACGCCAATCCCTGCCCGTTCAAGACCATCCCTTCCGGAACCGGGCCGAAGTGCACGCCGCCGTACTCCTCCCCCAGTTTCAGATCCACGGCGTACAGCCCGGTGCCCGCCGCGGACAGCCGCTGGTTGTAGTTGATCAGCTCGGCGCGCGTGTCGTTCAGAAATGCCTGCTGCTGCTCCACGGTTCCCCGGTTGACCTCCTGCACGATCTCAAGAAGCCGATTCCAGTCGTCCTGCGATCGGCCGCTGATCACCTCGAGGAACCGCTGCATGATCACGCCCGGCTCTCCGCCCTCCGGGCCGTCGCTCTGCGCCGTCTGGATGAACAAGGAGAGGTCGGGTCCGGAGAACACGAGTCCCTCCTGCGGCAGCGGATCGTCACCGAGATAGCGTGACTCGAAAAACCATGGCTGACCGTCCTCGGGCGGCAACACCGTCTTGTCCACCGTCCACAGCACCGCCCCCTCAAACGTGATCCCAAAGTGCTCCTCGAACCACACGTGAGGGTTCGCCAGCATTGCGCTGCGCGCCTCCGGCTCGATGTCCGGAGAGTCCACGGCCTCGATGAACGCCCGCATCGCCGGGAGCGTCCCATCTGGCATCGAGATGATGTCTCTGATCACAGCGTCGGAGACGGAGGTCTCGACTCCGACCATCAGGACAGAGACGAGGGCGACTGCGACAAACACTGCTGCCACGCATCGGGCCAATGGATGCCGGCGCGATTCCGCGAGCACTCTGTTCATGGTGACTCCTCCTTTCAGCATTCTAGCGGCAGAAACGCTGCTTGTGAACTACGGCGAGCGCCTCTACGCTCGTTCCATGGACCGCCGCGGGCCGCGATTGCAGGCCGACGACGCGCCGGTCCTCGCCGCATGTACCCAGTAGGTACGGAAAGGTTGCGATGACGGCCGCGCGGGAGTCCGGCCCGCCGCGCGGTCGGGATCGTCCGCATCTGCTTCGTCACCTCCGCGGCGCACCCGCGTGTCCGTTCCGGTCTCTCGCTTGGTTGCCTCCATTGAGCCGTAGGCGGAAGACCGATCGGCGCGCGACGGTATGATAACGGGTGGCCGGTGAACTAGAATCGTCGCGGACATCGAACCGATCCGCAGGAGGGCGGAGACATGGGGCAGCGATGAGCACGAACCGAGGAGAAGGCGCGGACACGGAAGGACTCGATTTCATCAGGCGGATCGTCGCCGAGGACGTCGCCACCGGGAAGAACGGGGGGCGGGTCCAGACCCGCTGGCCGCCGGAGCCGAACGGCTATATCCACATCGGCCACGCCATGGGATGTCTTCTCGCGTACTCGATCGCGCAGGAGTTCGGCGGCAGTTTCAACCTCCGATTCGACGACACGAACCCCGCGGCCGAGGAGCAGGAGTTCGTCGATGCCATCATCGACGATCTCCATTGGCTCGGCGTCGACTGGGAGGACCGTCTCTACTACGCGTCTGACTACTTCGAACAGCTGTACGAGTGGGCCGAGCATCTGATTCGAGAGGGGAAGGCCTACGTCTGCGACCTCTCGCCGGAGGAGATCAGCGAGTATCGCGGGACCGCCGGCGGGCCGGGACCGGGCGGTGTAACGCCGCCGGGAATGGACAGCCCGTACCGGAAACGACCGATCGAGGAGAACCTCGACCTGTTCCGACGGATGCGCGCCGGCGAGTTCCCGGACGGGTCTCGGACGCTCCGCGCGAAGATCGACATGAGCCATCCGAATCTCAATATGCGCGATCCGGTGATGTACCGGATCCTTCGCGCGCACCATCACCGTCAGGGGGACGCGTGGTGCATCTACCCGACGTACGACTGGACGCACGGCCAGTCGGACGCGATCGAGGGGATCACGCATTCGACGTGCAGCCTGGAGTTCGAGAACCACCGGCCGCTCTACGACTGGTTCCTCGACAACCTCCCGGTGCCGCATCGCCCCCGTCAGATCGAGTACGGCCGGATGAACCTCGCCTATACCGTCATGAGCAAGAGGTGGCTGCGACAGCTCGTGGAGGACGACCACGTCAGCGGTTGGGACGATCCGAGGATGCCGACGATCCGAGCGATGCGCCGCCGCGGATACACTCCGGAAGCGATGCGCCGCTTCGTCTCGGAGATCGGCGTGACGAAGTCGCAGGGCTACATCGAGATGTCGCTCCTCGAGCACTGCCTCCGTCAGGATCTGAATCTTCACGCACCACGGGTGATGGGGGTTCTCGATCCGCTGAAGGTCGTGCTGACGAACTACCCGGACGACCTCGTCGAGGAGCTCGACGCGATCAACAACCCCGAGGACGAGTCGGCCGGAACCCGGAAGGTTCCGTTCTCGAAGACCCTGTACATCGAGCGCGAGGACTTCATGGAGAATCCGCCGAAGAAGTTCTACCGGCTCGCGCCAGGACGGGAGGTTCGACTCCGGTACGCCTACTTCATCACCTGCGAGGAGGTCGTCAAGGACGCGGAAGGGAACGTCGTCGAACTCCGGTGCACGTACGACCCGGAGACGCGCGGTGGGAACGCGCCGGACGGGCGGAAGGTGAAGGCGACGCTCCACTGGGTTTCCGAACCGCACGCGATCGACGCCGAGGTTCGCCTCTACGACACGCTGTTTGCGGCGGAGAACCCGAGCAAGGTCGAGGAGGGCGGCGACTGGCTCGACAACCTCAACCCCGAGTCGCTCGTGGTGAAGAGGGGGTGCAAGCTGGAGCCGAGCCTCGCGGCCGCGGGATCGGGAGAGCGGTTTCAGTTCGAGCGGAAGGGGTACTTCTGTGTCGATCCCGACACGAAGGGCGATCGCCTTGTCTTCAATCGAACGGTGACCCTCCGCGACACGTGGGCCAAGCTGCGAAGCCGCTCGCGGGCGTAGCG
>CAZFZM010000023.1:21724-23763 GCA_964523545.1 uncultured Thermotogae bacterium | reverse complement strand
CGGTGACCCTCCGCGACACGTGGGCCAAGCTGCGAAGCCGCTCGCGGGCGTAGCGGCGCGCAAGTCAGTCCTCCAGCAGAACGCCGCCGAACGCGATCCGGCCCGCCGCTTGGGGCCGATGCAGGGCGTACACGTTCTCGCGCTACCGAATGGGGTTGCCGCGAGCTCCTCACTATAATGGAGCGACGCAGTGGAAGAGAACTCAAGGGGGAATCGATGAACAGGAGCGCTGTTTACGTCTTGCTGATCGTCTGTGCGTTCTTCGCGTGCACCGTTCACGCGGCCACTGGGACGTACGTCGAAGTGGAGATCGAGGTTTTCCGCTCGTGGGGGTTCCTCCACTGGGGGAGTTGGGAGACGCTCGAGACGCGGTTCATCACGTCGCGGTTCGAGCCGATCGCGCCGGAGGACGCCGAGGCGTTGGCCGGATTCCGATCGCTCTGCGCCGGCGGAGAGGCCGAGGCAACGGCGTGCGACCTCCTCGTCGGGCTTCAGAACGTCTCGAGACAGTCGCACACGCTGTCCGCCGAGCTCGGCGTGGAGTACCGGGTGGTCCTCCGGAACCTGACCGATTCCTTTCTCGGCCTCGTGCTGTCGGTCGACGGTCTGAACACCAACGGGAACGCGCCGGTCCTCGGCGACGCGACGGATCGCAAGTGGGTCCTTCTCCCGCGACAGACCGTCCGGATCGCCGGTTGGCAGATTTCTGAGGACGAGGCGCTTCAATTCCGTTTCGCCACCCCGAGCAAGACGCATTCCCCGCTCACGGAGGAGCACGGCGGGATCGTCGTCTACGTCTACCTGCCCGATCCGCTCGGTACGGCTTCCGTGAGGGGGACGGAGGCCGGAGCGATCATCGGGCAGCCGACCGTCCGCATCCCGTTCGCGTCGGCGACGGACGGTCCGATCGAGACGATGGCGCTCGACTACTCGAGCGACTCGGTGCGGCTGGGGATCCTCTGCACCGAGACCGGCGGCCCGGGAATCCGCATCGTCGGCGTGATTGAGGGGACGATCGCCGCGTTGAAGGGGCTGCGGGCCGGGGACGTGATCACCTACGCCGACGCCCGGCCGATCGATTCCTGCCGGGAGCTCGGCGACCTGCTGGCGACGAAGTCGCCCGGAGATCGGATCGTCTTGAAGGTCCACCGCGAGGAGCGCGTTTTCCTGCTCACGCTGGAGCTCGGAACGTAGCGCGAACGGCTACTCGGGCGGGGCGCACGGCTCGGCGTCGACGGGAGCGATCCGCACGCCGGCTTCGACTCCTTCGGTCCCTTCGACAATGCGGCAGACGGCTCGGTCCTCGTCGAGCAGCTCGAACACCTCGAGAATCGGCCGGTCCTCCTCGTCGCCTCGATCGATCGCGAATCGGTCTCCGACGCGGACGCCGTTACGGGCGCCGAGCGAGATGAGGGCACGGTCGAGGGCGTCGCCGACTCCGATGACCTGGCCGGACGGCCCCACGTGGACCTCGATCCGAGTCTCCGATCGATCCCCCGTCTCGTCCGCTACGCCCAGTAATACGGCGTAGGTGCCGGATTCGCGAAACGTGTGGACGATCCGTTTGCCGGTTCCCGAAGCGCCGTCCCCGAACGACCACTCGTGCCCGACGATCGTCGACGAAGCCGTTTCGTCGGTGAAGACGACAGGCCCTCCGACATAAGGAACCGCAGGACAGTACGCGAACTCCGCCTTCAGCGGGCGATCGCGAACCGACAGGATGATCCGCGTCTCCCCCTCCCCGAGGAGCTGCGGATGTTGGGGTTCACCCCGTTCCGCGTTGACGAAATCCGTGACGTGCGCCGCCACGTACTCGTACAGCTCCCAGACGGTGACGTGGAAGTCCTCGTTCAGGTCGGCCGCCCCATCGAGGCCCCGGAGGAGGAAGTGGGTGAAGACGCCGTGCTCGAGCTGGGGCGACTCGAACGCGTCCTCACCCTCCGAGGACGCCGACAGGAGGAGCCGCCCCTCCAATCGGAGATCGCCGAACCAATCCTGTTCATCGCCCGAGGCGCGCCGACCCGGGGGCAGGCTTCTCG
>CAZFZM010000023.1:3195-21624 GCA_964523545.1 uncultured Thermotogae bacterium | reverse complement strand
CCGAACCAATCCTGTTCATCGCCCGAGGCGCGCCGACCCGGGGGCAGGCTTCTCGAGAGTCCGCCCGAGTAACAGCTGTCGAAGAAGACGAGGACGTGATCCGACGCGATCCGGTCGAGGAACCGGCCGAACTCGTCGTCGCGCAGCGCCGTGTCGTCCTTGGCATCCGCCTTCGTGTCGGCAAGGACGAAGAACTCGTCGACGCCGTCGATCTCGTCGGTTCCGTCGTCCGCCCCTTGATACCCGTGGCCGGAGAAGTGGATCAGGACCAGGTCGTCCTGCGACGCGACGCGTCGAAGCCAGCCGAGCCCCTCCCGGACGTTGACCAACGTCGCAGGCGCCACCGTCAGCCCGGGCAGCGAACCGAGCTCCGACGATTCTCCGGTCAGTAGGCGGATCCGCTCCGTCGGCACGCCGTTCCCGATCAACCATCGAACGATCGCCTCGGCGTCACGGCGCGCGTAGGGAAGGTCTTCGACCTCCTCGTAGTCGGAGATCCCGATCACCAAAGCCCAGACGCCGGAAACCGGGACGACCCCGGGCGTGCGCTGCACGTCGAGGAATTTGGTGTGCGTGTCGACCAGGCCGAGCGAGTCGGTCACGGTCAGACGGACCTCGTAGCGACCGACCTCTTCGTAGCGATGGATCGGCTCGGACTCGCGCGATGCGTGGCCGTCACCGAACGACCACTCCCACGCAACGATCGGTCCGTCGACGGCGATCGACCGATCGATGAACCGGACCGGATCGTAGACCGAAGGAGCGGACGGCGACGCGTCGAACTCCGCGCCCGGGGGCCTCGGCTCTTCCACGTGCAGCACGCGCATGACCGCATCGGCTCTCCCCGTCTCGTCGACGACGCGGAGCGTGACCGGCCACGTCCCGGCGACGAACGGGTCGACCGTCGCGATCGGCCCATCGGTCACGAGATCGAAGGCCCCGTCCGACTGTAAATCCCAGCCGAACTCGACGATCTCCCCGTCGGGGTCGTACGAGGAGCTCGCGTCGAACCGAACCCGGTCGCCGGCTCGCAGGGGACGGGCGAGGTCCGTCCCGGCCTCGGAAACCGGCCCCCACGTGAACGAAGCGACCGGCGTCGTGTGCGCATCGAGGATCACCACGGACTGCACGAGGGTCGCCGTGTCGCCGTCATCGTCGGCAACGGTCAGCGCCACCGTGTACTCTCCGGGAGTCACGAAGCTGTGGGAGACCGGGCTTCCGAGATCGACGGCCCCGTCCCCGAAGTCCCACCAGTACTCCACGACGGCCCCGTCCGGGTCGATCGTCTCCGTCGCGTCGAAAACCACCGGCTCGCCCGCCTCCGGCTCGTACGGTGCGTACCCGAAAGCAGGGACCGGAGGCGTGTTCGGGCGAGGGATGAACCATCGGCCCGTATCGAGATCGACGGCGAGGCGGAACCGAACCCCGAGCGCCGTGTCGACACCGACCTCCGACTCGATCGAGACGTCGGCGAGGCGGAGCGCTGCGCGAAGGGCGACGTCCGCGACGGTCAGGTCAGCGATCTCGACCTCGATGTCGATCCGCGAATCGCGTGCGACGTCGGACCACGTGAGGGCGAGGCTTCCGGAAGTCGGGGCATCGAAGTAGGCCGCGAGCCGACCTCCGAGGCTCCAGTCCTTCGTCGTCCATTCGGACGCCAGAGTGGCTCGCGTCTCCGGGAGCATCGACAGGCCGACCGATGCGGACAGAACGCCTGAGGATCGCGACAACTCGGCGACGGCCGCAACATCGAGCACGTTCAGCGTGAGCTCCGTCGCGCAAGCCGACAGGGCGAAGTGCCCGAGTTCGAGATCGAGAAACTGGCGAGAGACGCCCGACGGGCGATCCCATCCGAATTCGGTCCGGACCGAGTAGCCGTCCGCCGCGATTTCGCCGCTCGCCCGCACTCTCGAGTGCGCGAAGCCCCCGTCGAGCACTGCCTCGGCGTCGAGGGTCGCCTGGGCCGCGATGGGCGATCCGGTCTCGGACAGAACCTCGGCGTCCAGAAGACGGATCGCGCCTTCGGCGCGGAGCCACGGGCTTCCCGACCCGAGGAAGGACGACTCGATCGAGAAAGACGCGCCGTCCCACTGTCGGCCGGCGCGGATCCGCGCTTCCTCGAAGAACGGAGGCACGCTCGCCAACCGGACTGTCCCCGCCAGATCGAACCCCCAGAGTCCGTCTCCGCGTCGAATCGTCACGTCGACAGCGGCTCCGGAGACGCGGGTCGGATCGACGTGCGCTCCGATCGTCGTCCCTCGCTCGCCGGCCCCGACGCACGGCGAAGCGATCCGAAGGGCGTAGTCCCCGCCGGCCAGGTCGACGAACTCGGGATACGCCGCCAAGTCCGACGACCGTCTCTCCGTCCCCACGTAGTCGCCGGAAACGTTTCCCCAGACGTTGTTGTAGCCGAACGTCGGCGGGCTCGAGGCGGAGGGATCCTGCGATACCTGAATCCCGGCGCCCTCGTTCAGCACGATGATGCAGTTTGTCACCGCGAACGCCGAACCGGTCGCGAGAACACCGTCTCCGCCGTTTCGGACGATCGTCGCGAACCGGACCTCGGCCGAGCCGGTGGCGGCGAGCTCGATTCCGTGGCCCGGGCAGTCGCCGACCTCGATCCTCTCGATGCGGCACGCCGCGGCGTCGGAGATCCGGACTCCGGCATCGGTCGATCGACGAACCGTGCCACCGCTGATCTCGACCTCGCTCGAACCGCCGGCCTCGATCCCTACCGCCCCTCCGGAGAATCGACCGCCCCGCACGACCGCTGTCGCCGACCCGCCGAGTCGGACCCCGCCGCCGCCGTTGCCGTCGAACCGACAATCGACCAGCTCGAGCGTCGCTTCGTCGGTGCCGTCGACGCCCCAGCCGGAGTGGTCCTCGAATACCGCGTTCTCGACGCGCGCTTCGGAGCTTCCGTCGATGACGAGACCCGCAACGCCGTTCCCCTTGAAGCGCGCTCCGTCGATCTCGACCTCGGAATCGATCGCACGAATCCCGGCCCCGGCGTTGTCGCGAACGGTCCCCCCGATGACCTGAAGCCCGGCGCCGGCCTCGCAAAGAATCCCGTAGGCGCCGTTCCCGTGGATCTCGCAGCTCTCGAGGAGAGGCCGCGCCGCGAGGCCGCGAATTCGGATTCCCTCCTGCTGTCCTCCGGTAATGACGCAGTCTGAAAACGTGAGCGCGGCCGATTCGATGACGACGACCGGGGCCTCGAGAACCGACTCCGTCCGCTCGAGCGTGACCCCCTCGATCCGCCCTGAAACGACGTTCCGGGCGTGGAGAACCTCCTCGAACCCGTACCCGTAGCGGATGAACGTGCGATCCGATCCGGAGCCGATCACCGCGACGCCATTCTTGAATTCGATCTGCTCCTCGTACACCCCGGGATCGACCAGGATCGTGTCTCCGGCTTCGGCCTCGTTCATCGCCGCCTGAACCG
Organism: uncultured Thermotogae bacterium; assembly: GCA_964523545.1. GTDB lineage: Bacteria > Bipolaricaulota > Bipolaricaulia > UBA7950 > UBA9294 > JANQEA01. Next base: position 18,179 of record CAZFZM010000023.1, on the reverse strand, counting down.
AGCGGTACGCGCCCAACTCGTCCTCCGACACGATGAGCTGTCGGCCGGCTCCGAAGGCGGCGACCGCGGCGACGAGAAACGAGACGCAAACGACCACCCGGGCGATCCGTTGCATGGGCCGATTGTAGGTACGATTCCGACGGGTAGCAATCTCACGCCTGCGAGATCGTGCTATCATCGGTTCGGTGAGCCGATGAGAACCTTCTTCTGTGTCCCTCTGAAGCCCGACGTCGCCTCAGCGATCGATCGCGTCGCTCGCGGGGTGCGCGACGCGACGGACATGCGAGCCGGTTGGGTTCGCCGTGAGAACTACCACGTCACCCTCCGCTTTCTCGGCGAGATCGACCCGCTCCTCACGGTCGACCTAGAGAAGATCAGCCGCCGGATCACCGCTCGACTCGAGCCGTTCGTGCTCCCCCTCGATCGGCTCGGCTGCTTCCCCTCGGTCGATCGGGCCCGCGTCCTGTGGATCGGAGGGGAGGCCTCTCCGGTGTTCCACGGCCTCGCGGCGTCGCTCCAGCATGAGCTTCGGAAGCTCGGCTTCCCCCCCGAGCGGAAGCCAACCGTCGCCCACGTGACGCTCGCCCGGATCAAGGGAAGACCGGACGCGCGGCTCTCGCGGGTCCTCGACGACGCGGCTCTGCCCCCGGGGTTGGAGGCACGGGCCGACCGGATCGCGCTGATGGAAAGCGTCCTGTCGCCCGACGGAGCGGTCTACACGCCGTTGTTCACGACACCGTTTCGGGAAAGTGGGAACGATGCCGATTGAGTACCTGGACCACACGGCGGATCTCGGCCTGCGCGCCACCGGGTCCACGCTGGACGAGGCGTTCTCCGAAGCGGCGCGAGGGCTCTTCGCGCTGATGCTCGACCTCCGCGCGGTGCAACCGCGCGAAGAGTACGCGGTCCACCTCGAGGCGCCGTCGGACTCCGACCTTCTCGTCGAGTGGCTGAGCGACCTGCTGGCGCAGAAGGAGCTGACCGGGCTGGTCTTCTCGGAGTTCGACGTGCGGATCGACCGCAACGGAGGAGGGCCCCACCTCGACGGCGTCGCCTCCGGCGAGCGGCTCGATCCGGAAAGGCACCGACCGAAGATCGAGGTCAAGGGGATCAGCTACCTCGGTTTGGACGTCCGGCGGACCGACGGCGGCTGGGCGGCTCAGTGCGTGCTCGACGTGTGAGGAGGGGATCGTGGTGAGCGGTTTGAGGCTCGAACGGGTCGCGTCGTCGGAATGGATTCTTCCGTGCGAAGGGTCGATGCGCGTTCCGGGGCGGATCTACGCCGACGCGGAGACGATCGCGCAGCTGGAGGAGGACGTTCGGAACCGCGCCGAGTGGAACGCGCTCGTGCAGGTGCGAAACGTCGCCTCTCTCCCTGGGATCGTGGACGCTGCGTTGGCGCTTCCGGACGTTCATCCAGGCTACGGGTTTCCGATCGGCGGCGTCGGCGCGTTCGACCTCGACGACGGGGTCGTCGCCGTCGGCGGGGTCGGGTTCGACATCAACTGCGGCGTGCGCCTCCTCGCCACGCCGCTGAAGCGAACCGCCGTCGAGCCGCTGATCCCGCGCCTCGGGGAGCGCCTCTTCGCGACGGTCCCCGCGGGACTCGGCGCCGAAGGGAAGCTCCGTCTCTCGATCGCCGAGATCGACGATCTCCTCGTGGATGGTGCCGCGTACGCCGTCGAGCGCGGGTACGGCGTCCCCGACGACCTCGCGCACATCGAGGAGAACGGTCGGATCGAGAACGCCGATCCGACCGCCGTCAGCACGCGCGCCAAGCAGCGACAGTTCCGCCAGGTCGGAACCCTCGGCTCGGGGAACCACTACCTCGAGATCCAGGTCATCGACCGGGTGCTCGATCCGGACACCGCGTCCGCCTACGGGCTGAGCGAAGACCAGATCGTCGTCTCGATTCACACCGGCTCGCGGGCCCTCGGCCATCAGATCGGGCAGGACTATCTGAAGGAGATGACCGAAGCGAGCGTGAAGTACGGGATTCCGATCCCCGAGCGGGAGCTCGTCTGCGCACCGATCCGATCCCCGGAGGGAGCGCGGTACCTCGGGGCCGTCGCCGCCGGCGCGAACTGCGCGTTCGCCAATCGCCAGGTGATCGCCCACTTGGTGCGGGGCGTGTTCACCGAGTTCACCGACCTCCCGGGGGAGGCGATTCGAACCGTCTACGACATCGGCCACAACAACGTGAAGGTCGAGACGCACTCCATCGAAGGGGCAATGCGCGCGCTTCTCGTTCATCGGAAAGGCTCCACGCGCGCGTTCGGCCCGGGCAGGGAGGAATCGCCCGAGGCGTATCGGGCGGTCGGACATCCGATCCTGGTCGGGGGAACGATGGGAACGGCGTCCTACGTGATGCGAGGAACCGACCGCGGGATGAATGTCGTCTTCGGCAGCGGAATCCACGGAGCCGGTCGTGCGCTGTCTCGAAAGAAGGCGGCGAAGCGGTTCTGGGGTGAGACGGTCATCACCGATCTCGCCTCGGCCGGGATCCGCGTCTGGGCGCACAGCAAGCGCGGGGTCGCCGAGGAGGCGCCCGGAGCGTACAAGGACGTCGAGCGGGTCGTCGGCGCCGCCGTCGACGCCGGGATCAATGAGGCCGTGGCCCGACTCCGTCCCCTGGCGGTGATCAAGGGGTAGCGTCGTGGGATCTGGCGCGATGTGAAAACGCGTGGGTCTGTCGGACGATCGTCCGTGCCAACCCCGTGGGGGAATGCTTCACCGTCTGCTTCCCGCCCCACTCCGCCAACCCGAGCAGATCCTCGCGGACGACGCTCAGCCCGAATGCGCTCCCGTTCCCGACATCATCGAGGACCGGCGCGGCCGCCTCGTCGCGGTATTTGGCGAGCATCGCGTCACTCGGCGTCGCCACGTTGGCGATCAGCAGATCGAACCGGCTCACGTCGATGTACTCGGCGAGCACGCGGAGATGATCGCTGAGCGTGAATCCGTCCGTCTCTCCGGGCTGCGTCATCAGATTGCCGATCAGGACCTTCTCCGCGGCGGCCTCCTCGATCGCGGCTGCGATTCTGTCGACGAGGAGGTTGGGGACGAGACTGGTGAACAGGCTCCCCGGTCCGACGAGGATCAAGTCCGCCTCGGCGATTGCCTTCAGGACCCGCTCGTACGGCGTGACCGGCACGGACGAGAGACGGATTGCGCGGATCTTCCGCGGATCGGAGACGATCCGGCTTTCGCCCTCGAGGATCGTTCCGTCCTCCATCGTCGCGACGAGATGGGCCTTGGTCAGCGTCGACGGGAGGACGTCGCCGCGGATGCTGAGCATGTGGCTCATCGCCTCGACCGCGCGGTCGAAGCCGCCGGTCGCCTGCTCGAGCCCCGAAAGGAGCAGGTTTCCCAGTGAGTGCCCGGTGAGCTCGTGTGCTCCGGTGAAGCGATACTGCAGGTACGTCGACAACTCCGTCTCGTCCTCGGCGAGGGCGAGGAGGCAGTTGCGCACGTCGCCGGGAGGGAGCACGTCGATCTCCTCTCTCAGCCGTCCGGAGCTTCCGCCGTCGTCGGTGACCGTGACCACGGCGGTGATGTTCGACGTTTCCTCCTTCAGGCCCCGAAGGAGGGTCGACAGTCCGGTCCCACCGCCGACGGCAACGACGTTCGGTCCGCGCTCGAGGATTCGCGTTCGGTAGATCAACGTCGAGGCCTTCTCCCTCGCTCGCGGCGCGACGCCGCGAGCGACCGAGCGGACGAGCTGCCAGAGGGCGAGCCCGAAACCGAGGACACCAACCACTGCGGAGCCGGTCATCAGAGCTCCCCGCGCCGCGGTTCCCCCGGGGAGGGCACGGTACAGCGCTCGTACCAAATCGACCCCGAACGCGGCCAAGATGGCCGCGATGATCAGCCCCATGGAGAGAACGGCGAGAAGGATCCACCGCTTGACGCGCATCCCGGGGACGAGCCAGCGTAGCAGCCCGCGTACCGACGCTTTCACGGTCGGCTCCCGTTCCCGAAGGAGACGTCGAGCACGGCGCCCATCGTCGAGAGCGACTGGCGGAGCGGATCGCCCGGTGAGACATGGAACCGGTCGCCGGCGAGGACGACGATCGAGCCGATCGCGTCGACAACCTCGATCCGGACCGGCGCGTCGCCCGGGTGAGCACCGAGAGTCTCGAGGACCTGATCCAGCTGCTGCTGACAGACGCTCGGGCCATCCAACCGGAGCGTGACCGACAGGGCAGAGCGATTCGACACCTCGCTCAATGGGAAGACCTCCTCGATGACGAGGTTCAGCTCGCCGTTGCGTGTCCCCGCGGAGAGCGTCATCCCAATCAACCTGTCTTCTTCGATGAGGTCCCCCGCCGACTCGAGCACACGCGGGAACGCGGTTGCCTCGACCTCGCCGACGCCGTCCTCGAGCGTGACGAACGCCATCTGATCTCCCCGCTTCGTGTCGATCCGCCGGATCTTCTTGACCCGGCCGCCGACGATCGCCGACCTCCCCGCCTCCAGGTCGGCAAGAGAGTGAAGCGGAACGCAGTACAGCTTCAGGTCCTCCCGATGGTCGTCGAGCGGGTGGGCCGTGAGGTAGAGCCCAAGAAGTTCCTTCTCGAACGCGAGCAGGTCCTTCTCCTCGAATTCCTCCGTGGTCACGACCGGTTCCGGCGCGGCATCGGGGAGATCCCCGAAGAAGGACGTCTGCCCGGTGACCCGCTCTCTCCGCGCGATCTGCATCAGCTCCAGCCCGTCGGTGATGTGCCGCAAAAGACCGAGGCGGGTCGCACCGAGGCGGTCGAACGCGCCCGCCTTGACGAGCGCCTCGAGCGATTCCCGATCGAGACCGTCCTCCTGAATCCGTTGGCAGAGGTCGAAGAACGAGCGGAACGGCCCGCCTTCGGAGCGCGCGCTCAGGATCGCCTGCACCGCGTTCGACCCGACGTGTTTCACCACAGCCAGGCCAAAGCGGATCCGCCGATCCTCGAGCGGCGTGAACCCGCGACGGCTTTCGTTGATGTCCGGAGGGAGGATCTCGATCCCCATCTCTCGGCACTCGGCGACGTACTCGGCGACCTTGTCCAGATCGCCCTGCACGCTCGTCAACAGGCTCGCCATGAAGTGGATGGGATGGTTCGCCTTCAGGTACGCCGTCCAGTAGGAGACGAACGCGTATGAGGTCGTGTGGGCCTTCCCGAATCCGTAGCGCGAGAACTTCTCCATGTCCTCGAACGTCCGCGTCGCGAGGTCCCGCGACAGGCCGTTCGCGACGCACCCGTCGATGTACTTCTCGCGGAGGCTCGCCATCAGGTGCTTGATCTTCTTCCCCATCGCCTTCCGAAGGATGTCCGCCTCGGCGAGGGTGAAGCCGGCAAGCTTCTGGACCATCAGCATCAACTGGTCCTGATAGATCGGAAGCCCGTACGTCTCCTCGAGGACCTCGCGGAGACTCGGGTGGGCGTAGGTCACCGGCTTCAGCCCGCGTCGGCGGTCGACGTAATCGTCGGTCATCCCGCTTTCAAGCGGTCCGGGCCGATAGAGGGCCAACAGCGCGATGAGGTCCTCGAACTTGTCCGGCTGCACGCGACGGATCAGGCTCGTCATCCCGGAGCTCTCGAGCTGGAAGATCCCCGACGTACGCCCCTCGCTGATCAGCGCGTACGTCGCCGCGTCGTCGAGCGGGATCGACTCGACGCACAGATCGACTCCCGCGTACTCCGCCAGGGTCTCCCGCGTCTCGTCGATCAGCGTCAGGTTCCTCAGGCCGAGGAAGTCGATCTTGAGCAGGCCGACCGCTTCGACGTCGCCCATGTCGAACTGGGTGACGAACTCGCCCTCGCCGAGCCGGAGAAGCGGGACGTGATTCGCCAGCGCGTCCGGAGCGATGACCACCCCCGCGGCGTGGGTCGACGCGTTCCGCGTCAACCCCTCCAGCCGCAGCCCGATGTCGATCACCCGCCGGATCTCCTCGTCCTGCTCGCGGAGAGCGCGGAGCTCGGCGACCTTCTCCGTCGCCGCCCGGAGCGCCCAACCGAACGGGATCATCTTCGCGACACGATCGGTCACTCCGTACGGAACGCCGAGGACGCGTCCGACGTCGCGCACCACGCTCCGCGCCGCCATCCGGTCGAACGTCGCGATCTGGGCGATCCGATCCCACCACTTCTCGCCGCCGTACTTCCGGCGGACGTACCGGATCACTTCGTCGCGGCCCTTCACGCAGAAGTCGATGTCGAAATCGGGGAGGCTGATCCGGTCCGGGTTGAGGAATCGCTCGAACAGGAGTCCGTATTTCAACGGATCGACGCTGGTGATCCCGAGGCAGTAGGAGACGAGGCTTCCGGCCGCGGAGCCACGGCCGGGGCCGACGGAGATCCCCTGCTCCCGCGCGTAGCGGACGAAGTCCCAGACGATCAGGAAGTAGGTGCTGTACTCCATCCGCATGATCACCGAGAGCTCGAACTCGAGGCGCTCCCGGATTTCGTCCGTGATCTCGCCGTAGCGGCTTTTCGCCCCCTCGTAGGCGAGCGTCCGGATGTACTCGTTCGGATCGCTGCTTCCGTCCGGGAGATCGAACGGGGGGATCATCACCCGGTCGAACTCGAGCGCGACGTTACACCGATCCGCGATCCGCCTTGTGTTGGCGATCGCCTCCGGGACGTCGGCGAACAGCGCCTCCATCTCCTCTCCCGTCCGGAAGTGGTACCCCTCGCCCTCGAACGTCCGATGATCGGGGTCGTTGAGCGTCTTGTTCGCCCGGATATTCAGGAGGACCTCGTGGGCCAGCCGGTCCTCCGGCGCGAGGTAATGGATGTCGCTCGTTGCGACCAACGGGACGTCGAGAGAGCGGGCGAGGTCGATCAGTTGGCCGCGAAGCCGCGCGTCGCGATCGGTGCCGTGGTGCTGGATCTCGATGAAAAAGCGATCGTCTCCGAACGTCTCCCGCAGGTCTCGGGCGGCACGCTCCGCCGCGTCGGGGCGACCGGCCTGGAGCATCCGGGGAATCCGACCGCTCTCGCAGCCCGACAGGGCGATCAGTCCGCCGCTGTACTCCCGAAGGAGCTCCATGTCGGCGCGCGGCCGATAGTAGAACCCCTCGGTGTGCGAGCGGCTGACGATCCGAAGCAGGTTCCGGTAACCGGTCTCGTTCTCGGCCAGGAGGACCAGATGGTAGTAGCGTTTCCCCTCGGTCGCCGTCCGATCCCGCCGATCGCCCGGGGCGACGTAGATCTCGCATCCGATGATCGGCTTGATCCCGCGCTTTTGCGCCTGGCGATAGAACTTGATCACGCCGCTCATCACACCGTGATCCGTGAGCGCGATCGCGTCCATCCCGCACTCCGCCGCGCGCTCGATGAGCCCGCCGATCTTGCACGAGGAGTCGAGGATGGAGTACTCGGAGTGGGTGTGCAGGTGAACGAACCGACTGGACAACCGACTACTCCTCTTCTTCCTCGTAGATGAAGACGACCTTCTCCTCGCCCCGCATCACCAAACCGAGACGCTCGCGCGCCTCTTGTTCGATCGCCTCCGAATCGTCCTTCTCCGCGAGACGCTCGCGAAGGGCCGCCTGCTCGATCAACGCTTGCTGCTGCGCCGCGTTGAGCTCCTCCAGCTCACGGCGGAGGGAGCGGATCTCCAGCGCCTGGAGGATGAACAACGAGAGGACCAGTCCTCCGATCACCGAGAGCGCGACGAGGAAGATCGCGGTGCGCGCGGACCGCTTGGGCGCCGTTGCGCCGCGATGAAGCGATCGCCGCCTTCGCCCCCCCAGCATGATCGTCCCCCTCGTGTCTGCTACGCCGAACCTGCGGTGAAACGCGCAGGCCAATCGGCGAGTTCGAGCCCGTGCTCCTCCTCGATCCGAAGCAATCGATTGTACTTCGCGACGCGCTCGCTCCGCGAGATCGAGCCGCTCTTGATCTGTCCGCAACCGGTACCGGTCGCCAGATCGGCGATCGACGTGTCCTCCGTTTCGCCGGAGCGGTGCGAGACGACGCACGTGTAGCCCGCGAAGTGCGCGATGTCCATCGTGTCGAGCGTTTCGGTGACCGTTCCGATCTGGTTCAGCTTGATCAGGATCGAGTTGGCGATCCCTTCCTCGATCCCGTCGCGCAGCCGTTTCGGATTGGTGACGAACACGTCGTCCCCGACGATCTGAATCCGCCCGCCGAGCCGTTCGGTCAGCAATCGCCAGCCGGCACGGTCCTCCTCGCCGACCCCGTCCTCGATCGAGACGATCGGGAAGGCGTCGACCCAGTTCTCGTACGTCCGAACGAGATCCTCGGAGCTCAGTGTTTTCGATTCGCCCTTGACCGTGAAGCGGTACGCTCCGTCGGCGAAGAAGCTCGTCGCCGCCGAGTCGAGCGCGATCGCCACGTCCTCTCCGGGCCGGTAGCCGCTCTTCTCGATCGCCTCGACCAGCAGGGAGAGCGCGGCGCGGTTCTCGTCGAGGTTCGGCGCGAAGCCGCCCTCGTCACCAACGGCCGTCGCGAGCCCCTTCGACTTCAGGATTTCCTTGAGGGTCTGGAAGACCTCCGAGCAAGCGCGAACCGCCTCGCGGAACGTCGCCGCGCTCAGCGGGAGGAGCATGAACTCCTGGATGTCGACGTTGTTGTCGGCGTGCTCGCCGCCGTTGAGGACGTTCATCATCGGGCGCGGGAGTCGAGCCCGTCGGGCGCCGGACAGGTAGCGGAAGAGCGGAACGCCGAGGGAGTCGGCCGCCGCGCAGGCCGTGGCGAGCGACACGGCGAGGATCGCGTTGGCTCCGAGGCGACCCTTGTTCTCCGTCCCGTCGAGCTCGATCAGGGTCCGGTCGATCTCGGGCTGATCGAGCGCTTCCTGACCGACGAGCGCCGGCTCGATCTCGTCGGTGATGTTGGCGATCGCCTTCTCGACGCCGCGGCCGTGGAACCGATCGGAATCGCCGTCGCGGAGCTCCAGCGCCTCGTACTTCCCCTTCGACGCGCCGGAGGGAACCGCCGCGCGTCCGAACCCGCCGTCCTCGAGGAAGACGTCGGCCTCCACCGTCGGGTTCCCCCGCGAATCGATGATGGCCCGAGCCTCTATCCCTTCGATGAACATCCGATCTCCCCCTCCCTTGACGATCGCTTTCAGTATAGTTGGCGACCCGAACCCGGACAATGGAACGATGCTCGTTTGCAACGCCGATCGGCGGAATCGATAATCCAGACGGTACCTAGAGGCATAAGGAGCGTCCATGAACGTCGCCGAACTGCGAAGTCGATACCTCGAATTCTTCTCTTCACGCGACCACAAGCTCCTGTCGAGCGCGCCGCTGGTTCCGAACGATCCGACGCTGCTATTCACGTCGGCGGGGATGGTCCAGTTCAAGGACACCTTCGCCGGACGAGCCGAGGTGCACTACCCCCGCATCACCACCTGCCAGAAGTGCTTCCGGACGACCGACATCGAGAACGTCGGCCGGACGGCGCATCACAACACGTTCTTCGAGATGCTCGGCAACTTCTCGTTCGGCGACTACTTCAAGCAAGGAGCGATCGAGCTCGCGTGGGAGTTCCTGACGAAGGAACTCGGCGTTCCCGGGGACCGCCTGACCGCGGCCGTCTACGAGGAGGACGACGAAGCATACGGAATCTGGAGAGACACGATAGGTCTTCCGGCAGAGCGAATCGTTCGGCTCGGCAAGGAGCACAATTGGTGGGGACCGGTCGGGGACAGCGGCCCGTGCGGACCGGATTCCGAGATCCACTTCGACGCCGGGGAGGAGTACGCATGCGGCCCCGATTGTCTCGGACCGGCCTGCGACTGCGACCGATTCAACGAGATCTGGAATCTCGTGTTCATCCAGTACAACGCGCAGGAGGACGGGACCCTGATCCCTCTGGAGCGGGCCTGCATCGACACCGGAATGGGGTTGGAGCGGACGACGGCCGTTCTGCAATCGGCGCCGACCGTCTACGACATCGACGTCTTCCGCCCGATCGTCGAGGCGGTCGAAGCGGCCTGCCCTCGGGCGCTCACCGAGGCCGACCACGTTCATCGGAACACGATCGCCGATCACGTTCGCGGCGTCCTCTTCCTCCTCGCGGATGGCGTGATGCCGGGGAATGAACGGCAGGGGTACGTCCTTCGGCGGATCCTTCGACGCGCGATCCGCGCCGGGGAGAAGATCGAGCTTCCGTCAGGCTCCTTCGCCGGCTTCGTCGATCCGGTGATCGAGGCGCTCGGCGACGTCTATCCGGAGATCGCCGAAGCGCGGGACCTGGCACATCGTCTGATCGCGCGGGAGGAGAAGACGTTCCGCAGGACGCTTCGCGACGGCGAGCGGCGCCTGGCGAAACTCCTCGAGGAGATGCAGGACTCTGGGGAGACGGTTCTTCCCGGCGAGTCGGCGTTCGAGCTGACCGACACGTACGGCTTCCCGCTGGAGATGATCGAAGAGATCGCGGCGGATCATGGGTTTGAAATCGATCTGCAAGGCTTCCAGACAGCACTCACAGAGCAGCGGGCTCGTTCGCGGAGATCTGCAAGCACTCGACGCTCAGTCAGCGAAGTACTCGAAGAAGCCCAAACGGGAGGCAAGACTGTCTTCTTGGGCTACGATAAGACCGAAGCAGAGGCTTTCGTGCTGTGGACTGTACCTCGTGATTCTGAGTCGAGGAAGAGTGATCTTGAGTCGAGGAAGATCGCGCTAGCTGGAGTGATAGTCGACCAAACGCCGTTCTACACTGAGAGCGGGGGCCAAGTATCGGACACCGGCACTATTGAAAACCTCGACTTGCCGGGACAGAGAACCCGAATTGTAGATGTGAAGAGGGTTCCAGGCGGACCACCCGTCCATGTGTTGGAAAACCCGCACGTTATGTTCAACCCGAAGCACAAGGTCCGCCTAACCGTTGATGTCGGCCGACGGCGGAGGATCCAGCGGAACCACACCGCCACGCATCTCCTCCACGCCGCCCTGCGCGAGGTGCTCGGATCGCACGCGAAGCAGGCCGGCTCGCTGGTCAACGACGCGGAGCTCCGATTCGACTTCTCCCACTTCGAGAAGCTCTCGCCGGAGGAAATCGCGCGGGTCGAGGACCTCGCCAACGCCGCGGTCCTCGCCGACCATCCCGTGGAGATTTCGGAAGTATCGCTCGAGGAGGCGGAGCGGCTCGGCGCGATCGGGCTGTTCGAAGACGAGTATCGAGGGAAGGACGTCGTCCGCGTCGTCCGTGTCGGCGCCGTGAGCGCGGAGCTCTGCGGCGGGACGCACGTGTCGCGAAGCGGCGAGATCGGCCTGATCAAGATCGTGTCGGAGGAATCGATCGCCTCCGGCGTCCGCCGGATCCGCGCGATCACCGGGGACGCCGTTCTCCGCCGGTTGCGCGACGACGAAGCGCTTCTCGCGCGACTGCGCGAGGACGTCGGTGACGATCCGTTGGCCAGCGTCCAGCGGCTGAAGGCACAGCTGAAGGATGCCGCGGCGCGGTTCGAGGCCGAGTCGGCGGCCGAAGCGCACGAGCACGTCGACCGCCTGCTCGAGGGTGCGGAATCGATCGGGGACGTCCGATTGGTCTCCGGTCGCGCCGACCTCTCCGCGGAGCAGCTGAAGGAGCTCGCCGACGCGCTCGAGGAGAAGGCGCGTCCGGCCGTAGTGCTCCTCCTCGGAGACGCGGGGGGGAGTGGAATCGCCGTCTGCAAGCGATCGAAGAACGTCAAGGCAATCGACGCCGGCAAGCTGATCGGAACGATCTCCGGAACGCTCGGCGGAGGCGGGGGCGGGGGCAAGGGATTCGCGCAGGGCGGCGGGCCGCAGATCGACCGACTCGACGAAGCCCTGGAAGCCGGCGTGAAGATCGTTCGGGACGCGCTGGAGTAAAGGCTCGCTTCCTACGCCGTCAGACGGACCGGCATGCAGACGTAGAGGTATCCCCGATCGCTCTCCGCGGATGCGTCACCGGACGGCTCGACCAATCCCGCCTTCAGCGGATCGGACAGCCACAGGACGATCTCCTCCGAGTCCATCCGCTTCAGCGCGTCGATCAGGTACTCGGCCGAGAAGCGGATCTCGATCGGCGCGGACGGTGGCTTCTTCAGCCGGACGCGCTCCTCCGCCTCGCCCTTGTTTCGAGACGCCGAGTTGATCCGGATCGCGCTCTCGTCGGAGCTCGCGTGGACGGTGATGGCGCCTGAGTCCTCCGCCGCGGTGATCTCGATCCGCTGGAGCGCCTCGAGGAGCGAACGCCGATCAAACACGAGGGAGATCGGGTTGTCCTTCGGGATGACGCGCTCGAAGTCGGGGAACTCCTCTGCGATCGTCCGGGCCATGAACGTCACGCCGGCGGCGTGGAAGAAGAGCTGCCCTTCCTCGCGATACAGGTCGACCGTCTCCGCGTCGAGCTGCCCGAGCACACGATCGAGATCGGTGAGCACGCTCGCCTCGATCAGGTACTCCCCTTCCTCGACGAGCTGCTCGATGCCGATCGACTTCATCGCCATCCTGAACCCGTTCGCGGCGACCATGTTGAGCTGATCGGCCTTCAGGACCAGGTCGACGCCGGTCAGGCTGAGGCGTGTCGTCTGCCCGGCGCGAAGCGCCGCGAACGACGTCTGCTCGAGGCCGCGGTGAAACTGATCGATCCGAACCGAGGCGACCTTCGTCTCAGGGAGCGACGCGACCTCCGGGAAGTCCGCGACCGGAAGGGTCGGGAGGTCGAACGTCACTTCGCCGCACCGGACCTTGACGGTCGTCACTTCGCCCGCCTCGGTGGTCAGGCTGATCCGTTCGTCCGCCGGGAGATGGGTGGCGATCTGGTTGAAGACGGTCCCGTTCAGCACCACCGACTCGTCCGCCGCGTTGTTCTCGATCGGGATCTCGCAACGGACCGCGCGCTCAAGATCCGTCGCTTGCAGACAGAGCTGATTGCCGGTGATCTCGAGTTTCAGCCCCGCCAGGATCGGCATACTGCTACGGACACCCAGCGCGTGGCTGGCAAGGCGCACCCCGAAGACCAGATCGTCCTTCAGACACACGAAGTCCATCGATGACCCCCTTGCTGTCGGCTTGTGCCGAGTTCATGATACTCCACCAGAACTCGGGTTGGCAAAATCTCAGAGGCCCAGATGCCGCGCGACCGCGTCGCTGATCTCCTCGATCGATTGCGTCCCGTCGAGAACGTGAACACTTGGATCTCCCTCGGTCAGCTCGAGGAATCCGCGGCGAACGCGCCGGTGGAACTCCGCCGATTCGACCTCGATCCGATCCCCCCGATCGGCCTTCCGTCGGAGCGTGTACTCCGCCGGCACGTCGATCAAGAAGGTGAGATCCGGCAGCGTGCCGGACGTTGCCGCCTCGTTCAGCTGTCTGATCAGGTCGAGGTCCAGGCCCCGCCCGTACCCCTGATACGCCATGCTCGAGAGGCGATACCTCGACGCGACGACCGTTTCCCCCGCCCGCAGAGCAGGGAGGATCACCTCGTGCGTGTTCTGCGTCCGACTGACCATGAACAGGAGGAGCTCCGAGAGGGGAAGGAGCGCGTGGTGTTCCCTCTCGAGGAGGACCTCGCGGATCCCCTCTGCGATCGGCGTCCCGCCCGGTTCACGCGTGCTGACGACGTCGACGCCGGCCTCGGCCAGACGGCGCGCCAGCAGCCTCGCCTGCGTCGACTTGCCGGACGCATCGAGACCCTCAAACACGATCAGCTTGCCGGCCAGCTCGATGGCGATCACCTCCGATCAGGGCGTGCAGGATGATCAGCCCTGCGCCCACCGTGATGCACGCGTCGGCCAGGTTGAAGACCGGGAAGCCGCGGAGCTCGAAGAAGTCGAGCACGTACCCGTACAGGAACCGGTCGATCAGGTTCCCCACGGCGCCCGCGAGAACGACGGCCATGCCCACCCGCGCGAGGATTCCGCGGACACGGCCGAGCAGGAGAAGCGCGAGCAGGACCAGGGAGACGACCGACGAGACCGCGAGGAACAGCTCGCCGCTTCCGGGGAAGATCCCGAACGCCCCTCCGACGTTGTGAACCCTCGTCAGGCGGATCGATTGCCCGAGCAGCGGTTCCGGCTGCCCGACGCGTAGCGTCGACGCGGCCCACCACTTCGCCCATCGATCGAGGAGGATCAAGGCGGATGTGAGGAACAGGTACGGGATTCGGTCCATGCCGACCAGCCTATCGCCTGCCCCGGTCCGCGTCAAGGAACGACCGGCCCGGTATCTGCAAACAGCGTTGCGGGCGAGCACGGAGTCGAATACCGTTCACCCGAGGCGGAAGGAGGGGCGATGCGCTGGATCCGATTCCTCGATCCGATGACGAACGAGCCGCTGTCCGGCCAGCTAGTCGGCGGCCGCGTTCGATCCGACGGCACGGAGTACCCGCTGGACGACGTCCGGCTCCTCGCGCCGTGCGCGCCGAGCAAGATCGTCTGCGTTGGGCGCAACTACGCGGCGCACGCCGAGGAGCTCGACAACGTGCTCCCCGAGCGGCCGCTTCTGTTCTTCAAGCCGCCATCCGCGGTCATCGGCCCCGACGAGACGATCCAACTGCCCGACAGCGCGGAAGTGCACTACGAGGCCGAGCTCGCGGTCGTCATCGGGGCGCGCTGCCGAAACGTTCGGGCAGACGGGGCCCGGGACGTGATCCTCGGCTACACGTGCATGAACGACGTGTCGGACCGCGCCGCCCAGCGGTGGGAGACGAACTGGGTCCGGGCGAAGGGGTTCGACACCTCGGCCCCGCTCGGTCCGTCGATCGTCTCCCCGGACGAGCTCGACGAGCCGCTTCACGTCGTCCTTCGGCTCAACGGCGAGATCCGGCAGAACGGGTGGACGAGCGACCTGATCTTCTCTGTTCCAACATTGATTGAGGAAATCACCGCGTTCATGACCCTCGAGCCCGGCGACGTGATCGCCACCGGGACACCGGCCGGCGTCGGCCGGCTGTCTTCCGGCGACGTCGTCGAGGTGGAGATCGAGGGGATCGGGACGCTGCGAAGCCCGGTCGCGTAGCGCTGACGCCGTCAGCGGGTGCTTCCGGCGCATCTATCCATCC
>CAZFZM010000023.1:0-3095 GCA_964523545.1 uncultured Thermotogae bacterium | reverse complement strand
GCTTGGATCGCCCTTTCGACCGCGGGATCGACGACATGGGGGTCGATCTCCACACTGACGGCCCGCAGCGCGAGCTCGCCGCGCAGCAAGGCGGCCAGATCGATGTGTGCGAGAGGAATCAGTCGGAGACGGGGCGTGAGGAGTGACACCATGGTGGATTCAGTCTACCCGCGATCGGCCGTGCGCGCCGAGCTTCCGCGCCCACGCCGACCTCTGCGCCTCGAAGACCGGTCGCTCGGCGAGACGCTGCCGAAACGTTCACAGGCCACCCTGTCGCGGTGGCCTTGAAGCGGAGGAGCGACATCGCTGCACTCCAGGCAGCGAAGGGAGACCCATGCGTACGTCCGTTGTGTTGGCCCTCGTCGCATCGACAGCGATCTGTACCTGCGGCCACGCCGCACCCGACCTGTCGAACGGCGTTCAGGTCCTGGCGATGCTCGCCGACCCGTACGGTGCGAACACGTATCTGCTGAAGGACCAGTTCGAGCTTCTGGGGTGGGAGGTCACCCTGATGGGAATCGACCGATCGGTCCCCGCCTGCTCGCGCCTCTGCTCGACCCTGTTCGCCGACGCGTCGATCGACGAGATCGAATCGGCCTCGGCGTACGACGTCCTCGTCGTCATGCCGACGCCGGGAACGTTCCAGCGGAAGCCGAATCCCGTCGGTGACCTGCGCGACAGCGAGCGTGCCGTCGGTCTGGTAGAGGAGGCGTACGAGGCCGGGCTGACGCTGTACACCGGCTGCTCCGGGATTCTCCTGTTCGGGGACGCCGGCCTGCTCGAGGGCGCGAGCGTCATCGCCCATCCGAACCGGATGGCGAACTGCCGTGACTACGGCGCGGACTGCACCCGAGGGAGTCAGACCGTCCCGCCGATGATCGACGGGCAGCTTGTGACGGCGACGAATCAGCGGGTTTGGCCCCAGGAGATCGCCGCGGCCATCGCGCGGTCGCTCGACGCCAACGCAACGTTCACGCCTTCGCTCGATCTGATCACCCTCACGGATGTCGAGATCCCGGCGACGCCGATCCCGAGCGACGAGGCCGCGATCGAGGCGCGGACCTTCGGCGGGAGCCTCGCCGAGGTCGGCCGGGACGTCTGCGCCGTGGACGGCGGGACCGCGTTGGTCGGGATGCGCTACTCGGCCGATCGCCGCGAGGACGTGCTCGTCGTCAAGCTCGATTCGGTCGGAAGCGTCGAGTGGGCAAAGACGATCGGCGGTCCGGGGCGCGACTTCGGCGAGGCCGTCTGTTCCTCGGAGGACGGGGGCGTCTTCGTCGCCGGGTACACGACGTCGGCGGGCCTGGGGATGGAGGACGTCCTCGTCGCGAAGCTGGACCGCTCGGGTGAGCTCGAGTGGGTTTCGACGTTCGGCGGCAGCGACTACGACGCGGCGTTCGACCTCTGTCCCACGCCAAGCGGGGGCGTCGCGGTCTGCGGTCTGACGTACTCCTCCGGTGCCGGAATCTCCGACGTCTACGTCGTCAAGGTGAGTTCGGACGGACAGGCCGTCTGGACGAAGACGTGCGGCGGCGAAGGGATCGACCGAGGCAGCAGCATTCGGCGCCTTGCGGACGGCGGGTACCTCGTCGCCGGCGGTACGAGCTCGTTCGGCGCGGGGAACGTCGACATGTACGTCATTCGGCTCGATTCCTCGGGCAGGGAAGTCTGGGCGAAGGCCCTCGGACGAAACGTCTACGACACCGCGAGCTGCGCAATACCCCTCCGAGACGGCGGATTCCTCGTCACCGGGCACGGCGACTTGGAGGGCTCCGAGCTGATGGCGCTGACGGTCGTGCGCCTCGATGCAAACGGCGAAGAGATCTGGACTTCGCGGTTCGGTTCGCACCGCGCCTACGACTACGGAGTGGACGCAATCGAACTCGGCTCCGGCGGGTACCTCGTCGCCGGTGCAAGCAACGACCGCGATAACAGGTCGAACGATATCTGGATCCACCGCGTCGACGACGCGGGCAGGTCCACGGCGACCTACTGGTTCGGCGGGGACGGGGCCGAATGGCCCGGCGGGGTCTGCCTCTCCGGGGCAGGCACCGCGCTCGTCGTCGGATCCACTTCCTCGGACACGCTGGGAAGCTACGACGTTCTGCTCCTCCAGATGACGATCGAGTAGACCGGCAACCTTTGAATTGACGCACCGTGGCGGCTTCGTACGCCACGGTGCGTTGCCGACGGATCGCTCCCGCGGTATCGTCTCCCGCATCATGCCCGACCGAGTGACGCGAGCCGACCGGCTTCTCATCTTCGATCTCGACGGGACGCTCTACGATACGGGGACGTCCTTCGTCCCGACGATGCGTGCTGTCTACAGCGAGTGCGGGCTTCCGTATCCCGGAGACAGCGTTGTCCTCGATTTCGTCGGCGAGCCGTATCCCGTCTTCCTCGATTGGCTGATCGAGCAAGGCCTGCCGGGAGATCGCGCCGCGCTGGGAGGAAGGATCTCCGAGATCGAGCTCGCGTCAATCCGAGAGCGCGGGAAGCTCTTCCCGGGTGTCCGCGAGACCCTGGTCGCGCTACGCGGAGGTCAGTACGCAGTCAGTCTGTGTACGAACGGGGACATGCAGTACGCCGAGGCCGTCCTTTCCGCCACCGGCATTCTCCACCTGTTCGACGAGCTGCAGACGAACGAGACCGAAGGGTACACCAAGGCCGAGCTCGTCCGCGATCTCCTCCGGCGCACACCGCACGAGCGGGCGTTCATGATCGGCGACCGGTACCACGACATGCAGGCAGGC
Source organism: uncultured Thermotogae bacterium (assembly GCA_964523545.1). Lineage (GTDB taxonomy): Bacteria > Bipolaricaulota > Bipolaricaulia > UBA7950 > UBA9294 > JANQEA01. The sequence goes on along the minus strand of CAZFZM010000023.1, from coordinate 342 downwards.
CGCGCCAACGGGTGCACGGTCATCGGCGCGACGTACGGCTACGGACCGGCCGAGGAGCTCGAGGTCGCGGATCGCCTGATCGATGCCTTCTCCGATCTGCCTCGGGTTCTCCTCGAGGACGTCGCCCCGAGGGCGTGAATCCTCGACCAACTGCAGTCCCCTCAACAGAAGAGGGAGGGGCATGTGCCCCTCCCCATCGGTTTCGCTATCTCCAGCGTCGGTTCGTTCACCGACCAAGAGAACGGAGCCAAGGCTTCGTTCTCTCACGTGGCCGCCGGCAGGCGGCCACGCTCTATTCCTCCGTCCCGACTTCCTCCATCGGCTCTTCCTCCCCGCCGAGCA
>CAZFZM010000022.1:0-38195 GCA_964523545.1 uncultured Thermotogae bacterium | reverse complement strand
CGCCCGGTCCGCTCGTGATGACGAAGTCGATCGTCTCACCGGCGAGCGGCGACCAACCCGAACCGTCGTCGTACTCCAGCGTCGCGGTGAACACGTGCGGGTCGCCGACCTGGTTGGTGTCGGATGGCGGATCGAGCGAGAGGCGTACGTCGATGTACGTCTTGCTTGCCTCGTCACTGTTGCTACCCGATCCGTCCGTCGCCCTCACGACCGTGGCGCCGCCGTCGAACGTCATGGTGACCGTCGCCCCGGCACTCAGCGTCTCGGCGTCGTTGTTGTTGATCGTGAGCGTCCAGGATGCACTCATCCCGTCCCCGGCGACGGTCGGTCCTGCCAGAGACTCGCTGTCCGCGGCTGGCGTTACGTCATAGTCCAGAGACCAGTCGGACGGTGCTGCGCCGAGTGCGTAGGCGGTGATGTCGAACTCGTGTGCGTCACCGATCTGGTTGGTCGCGGTGTCCGGCGTGATGGTGATGTAACCGTCGACGCCGATGTAGTGCGACAGGTCGGAGTCGGTGTAGGTCGAACCGTTGAACAGGACCGAAGCGGTACCGGTGTTCGCATACTGACCGGCGACGGCGGTGCCGATCTCGGTCAGGGTCGTCGAGTCGCCGACAGCGAGGCTGGCGATGGTGCCGATGAAGCCGAGCTCGCTGTCGTTGACGTCGATGTCGGTCAGATCGACGTTGCCGGTGTTGGTGACGGTGTAGGTCCAGGTCACCGTGTCGCCGACAGCGATGTACGGACCCGGTGCTCCGTCGGCGTTCTCGCCGTTGGTCGACTTTTCGACGTCGATGTCTGGAGCCGGGCAGCCGGGGCCGGTGGACGCGTAGTAGCAGACCAAGCTCCCCGGTTTGACCGCGGCTTCGATGCTCCCTTCGGGCCAATACCCCGCGAGCGTGAAGCTGAAGACTTCGGATTCGTTCTCGACTTGCGTGTCGTCGAACTTGATTCCCACGAGCCCCGTCGTCGGGTCGGGATCGACGTAGGACCAAGGGGAGTAGTTCGTACCGACGATGTCCGACTCCTCGACGCAGCTCGGAAGGCCGATGACCACGTGGCTCACGGCCGGCGGAGCGTAGGAGGTGACCGTGTACGTGAACGTTGTGTTGTTGCCGTCGTAGCTGCTCCCATCGTATGTGATGTCGTAGTTGGCGCAGTCGAGTTCCTGAACCGACGTCGTCTCGTCGTCGCAGTTGTTGGTGTCATCAGGGTCGGGCTGATCGCCGGTGGCGCAGGCTTCGTTGTACAGAGACGCGCTCTGACTCGGATCGACGGTGGCGGTGATCTCGATCGTCACGGAGTCGTTCACTGCCATGCTGCCGAGGGACAGGGAGCCGGTCCAGCTGCCTGAGCCGGATCCGCCAGCGATGATCTCGTAGGAGGCGCCGGAGAGACCGGTCGGGAGATCGTCCGTGAGGGTCACACCGGTCGCGTCGCTGGGCCCGTCGTTGGTAACGACGATCGTATAGGTGAGCTCCTCGCCGGCGGTAACCGGGTCGGGATCGTCGCTCTTCTCGACGACGATGTCCGCGATCGGGCAGGTGAAGTGCCCGTACAGCTCGATCGAGTTGGATTCTCGCTCTGTTGTGTAAAACGTGTCGCTCGATCCGAGTTCGACCACCAACGTGCACGTCTCGTCGCCGATGTTGATGTTGACGCTCGCATCCGAAATCTGCACTCGATCGGCGCAGCCGTAGCAGATGCTGTTTTCGTCGACGTCGTACTCGCAGTCGTTCAGCCGGACGCACTGACCGCCGGGGCACTGCCCACAGGGATACGTCCCGGACGGGGAGTTGTCCGTCTCGTCGTGATCGAAGTCGATCTCGATCGTGACGGTGCCGATCTCGGGGTTGGCGAAGTGAAGCAGGATCCGCAACGTGACGCTCTCCAACGTCGTTCCGGTGACCGGCCAGTTCTCGTGGGTGAACGTTCCCAGCAGGAAGTTGTCGCCGGACACGATCTCGTCGAGCGACGAGTTCACCTCGAACGTGTATCCGCTTGGACTGCCGTCCTGCGGGGTTCCCCACGTGACCTCCGTCGTGTCGGCCGGGGATCCCGGACTGACGCTTCCGACCGGCGATGGGTTGATCCACTGCGCGTCCATCGGGTCGCCGGCCATGTCGAGGCCGCTGACCTGCACGCCGGCGGCGAGAAGCGCCACCGACGCCAGGAGCAGCGCGAAGACGATCCTCGCGGATGCTCTTCCTTTGGTTGATTGCTTATGGAGTGCTTGCCACCTGTTTGCCCGCTCCGTCATGCCGTCCTCCTTCGGAGCTGGCAACCCGGCTGCCTCGCGGTCCCCCCTCGAGATCTTTGAGGCCCGTGGCTTTGCGTCCCACCCTCGCGGGCGGTTTGCCTTTGCAGCCGTGGTACTCGTATAGGTACAACCCGTATGATTCCTCAGTTCCATAGGAGTCAGCCCCTTCCGTTCCCTTGGCGATTGCGCCCTTGGATGACCAGAGCGCGTTCGACCGCTTCGGGAGGGACCAACTCCTCTTCCAGCAGTATATCCCCGAGGAGCTTGTCCGTGAACCGCGTCTTCTGCAGCTCCAGGCCCTTCGCGAGCTCGGAGTGGGAGATCACGCCAAGGTCGACGAGGATCTCTCCCAGACGCTTCTCACTCTCGAAGTACTCCTCCAGGATCGACAGGATGACCGCGCTTCGACTCTTCCGTTCGCGCTGGCTCTTGGAGTCGACCTGCCTGATCAGGTAGGAGTCCTCTTCGTTGTAGTAGATCGTCGTCTGCATCCTTCTGTCCTCCCTGTCTCCTTGCCCGAAAACACGAACGCCGGGCACCAGTCTCCTGGTAACCCGGCGACCACGGGTTCTGTCGAACCCGCAGGCGAGCCATCGGCTCGCCCTTGCATGCGTTCATCCGCATGGGCCCGTAGCTTTGCGCCCCCGTCTCTCGACGGGTTTGCCTTTGCAGGGACTCCTGCGGTACCCGGAAAAGCGAAAGCCGGGTACCAGCTCCCTGGCAACCCGGCAACCTGCAATCCTGAGCAGGTCCGTAGTTTTGCGCCCCCACCTCGCGGTGGGTTTGCCCTTTTCAGGACTATGAACTAAGTGTGGCAACTATATCAGCCATAGATTCAAATGTCAAGAGGAACGAGACGAACTCGGCGATGCTGTTCCGCGGGCGATTCCCAGATCCACCGGCGACGGCGCGCTCTTTGCGGCGCGCGGATTCCTGGTCGTATACTGGCTTTCCCATGACCGACACGGCCAAGCAGACCCCGATGATGCGGCAGTACATGCGGTTCAAGGCCGACTACCCGGACACCGTGTTGTTCTTCCACCTCGGTGACTTCTACGAGACGTTCTTCGACGACGCCGAACTGGCCGCGCGGGAGCTCGACATCGTGCTCACGTCGCGAAACGGCCACCCGATGGCCGGGGTTCCCGTGCGGCGAGGGGAAGCCTACATCAATCAGCTCCTCAAGCGGGGCCACAAGGTCGCGGTCTGCCAGCAGGTCGAGGACCCGAAGAAGGCGAAGGGCCTCGTCAAGCGGGACGTCGTCCGTGTGGTGACGCCCGGGACGGCGATCGAGGACTCGGTCCTTGAGGACGGGATCAACAACTACCTCTGTGCGGTCGCTCCCTTAGAGGAAGGAGATCGGTACGGGATCGCGTTCCTCGACCTGTCGACCGGGGAATTCGCGACGACGACCGCCGAAGGGATCGAGCCACTCGGCGACGAGATCGCGCGACGGGCACCGAGCGAGATCCTCCTCCCCGACACCGTGAGCGCCGAGGTGGCCGCCGCATTCGATGAGCTGCTTACGACGCGGGTACCGGCGTCGACGTTCACCGCCGATCCGCTCGATCGCTCCGTTCTCGACGCGATCGAGGAAGGCGGCCTCTGTGCCGCCGGGGCGATCCTCGCCTACGTGAAAAGAACGCAGAAGTCCGTTCTGACACACATCCGACCGCTGCGGCCCTACAGCCTGTCCGACCACATGGACCTCGATCCGTTCACCGTTACCAGCCTCGAATTGGTGAAACCGCTTCGCGACGGCCAGGAGCGAGGAACTCTGCTTCACGTCCTCGACCGGACCGGGACGAGCATGGGCCGAAGGCGGCTTCGCCGGATGCTCCTCGCGCCGCTCGTCGGTCGCAGCGCAATCGACGAGCGGCTCGACGCCGTGGAACGGCTCGTCGACGAATCGCAAACGCGGCAGGAACTCCGGGAGCGGATCGGTGCGGTCCACGACGTCGAGCGGTTGATCGGGAAGCTGGGGGCCGGGCGGATGCGCCCGATCGACCTGCTCCTGCTGTTGAAGTCGCTCGAACCGACCGGAGAGATCGGCGATCTCATCTCGGGTCTGAGCGGCGAACGGCCCATCGCTCGAATGACCGAGATTGCAGAAGCGTTGTGCGATCCGAAGCTTCACGCGCTGACGGAGGAGTTCTCCAGGATGCTCGTCGATCAGCCGCCGCCGGAGGCGCGCGACGGTGGGATTGTCCGGGCAGGCTTCAGCGCCGAGCTCGACGCCCTCCGCCGAGAGACGAAGTCGATCCGCGGCCAACTCGCGAAGATGGAGCAGGCGGAGCGGGAGAAGACGGGGATTCCTTCGCTGAAGATCGGATTCAACCGCGTCTTCGGCTACTACATCGAGGTGACGCGAACGCACCTCGACAAGGTGCCGGAGGCCTACCAGCGTCGCCAGACCCTGGCGAACGCCGAGCGATTCGTCACCGAAGAGCTGAAGGAGTTCGAGGAACGGATCTCGAACGGCGAGGAACGGGCGAAGGCGCTGGAGCTCGAACTGTTCGAGCGTGCCCTCGAGCGTCTGAGCGAGGCGATCCCTCACCTTCAGCGGGTCGCCGATGCGATCGCCGAGCTCGACGTGACCCTCTCGCTGGCGGAGAACGCCCATCGCTACGGCTACGTCCGCCCGACGTTCACCGAGAGGCACGAGATCGCGATTCGCGGCGGGCGCCATCCGGTCGTCGAGCGGATCGAGGAGTTCGTTCCGAACGATCTCGTGCTGGAGGAGGGAAGCGACCTGGTCATCCTGACCGGCCCGAACATGGCCGGGAAATCGGTCTACCTCCGGCAGGCAGCGCTGATCTGTCTGATGGCGCAGATCGGGTCGTTCGTGCCGGCGAGCGAGGCGACGCTGCCGATCGTCGACCGCGTCTTCGCCCGTGTCGGGGCGAGCGACATGCTGTCGGCCGGGATCAGCACGTTCATGATGGAGATGCTCGAAGTCGCGACGATCCTCCGGCGCGCGACGGTACGGAGCCTGATCATCCTCGACGAGATGGGGCGGGGAACGAGCACGTTCGACGGCGTCTCGATCGCCTGGGCGGTCGCCAAGGAGCTCGCGTCACGCGTTCGAGCGAAGACCCTCTTCGCGACGCACTACCAGGAGTTGACCCGCATCGTCGACGAGCTTCCGAACGCGATCAACCTCCACGTTGCGGTGAAGGAAGTCGGCCGAGAGGTCGTCTTCCTCCACCGGGTCGAGCCCGGAACCGCGGCCGGGAGCTACGGGGTTCACGTCGCCCGGCTCGCCGGTCTACCGGAGCGCGTCACCGAGGTGGCCGACCGGATCCTCGCCGAGCTCCTCGCCGAGGCGCCGCTTTCGCAGCTCGGCGCGGGGGCGGCGGCCGCCGAGGCGCCGCTCCGGCTGTTCGGATCGGAGGAGCATCCGGTCGTCTTGGAGCTGCGGAAGCTCGATCCGGACCGGATCACACCGCTGGAAGCGCTTCAGATTCTGGCCGAGTTGCGTCGCCGCCTCGACTGAGCAGGGGAGCCCGATGACCGATCACACGCCGGTCCTTCGCGACGAGGTCGTGCGGCTGTTCCTCGCCTGCCATGACGGCGTGGTCGTCGACGGAACGGTCGGCCTCGGCGGGCACGCGGAGGCGCTCCTTGAGGCAGCGCAGGCCGTCCGGCTGATCGGGATCGACCGCGACCCGGAGGCGCTCGGTCGGGCGCGTGAGCGCCTCGATCGGTTCGGATCGCGTGTGACCATGGTCCACGGAAACTACCGCGACCTGGATCGCCTGTTGGATGATCTCGGCATCGATCGGATCGTAGGACTCCTGCTCGACCTGGGTGTCTCCTCGCTTCAGCTTGACGCCGCGAGCCGCGGCTTCAGCTTCCGCCTCGACGGGCCGCTCGACATGCGCGCGGACCCGACGAAAGGCGCGACGGCGGCCGACTGGATCGCCTCGGCACGGCAGACCGAGATCGCGGCGGTGCTTGCGCGCTACGGCGAGGAGCGTTACGCGGACCGGATTGCTCGCGCGATCGACGAGGCGCGGCGACGCGAGCCGATCGCGACGACCGCGACGCTGGCGGCGATCGTCCGCACCGCGGTTCCAGCGAGCTACCGCCGGGGGCGGATCGACCCAGCGACACGGACCTTTCAGGCGATCCGGATGCGGGTCAACGGCGAGTTGGACGCGCTCGAGGACGGGCTCCGGGCCGGATTTGTTCGACTCGCGCCCGGCGGCGTCCTCGCCGCCATCTCCTTCCACTCGCTCGAGGACCGGATCGTCAAGCGCTTTTTCCGCGAGAAGGCGGCCGATTGCGTCTGTCCGCCCGAGCTGCCGGAGTGCGTCTGCGGCAAGCGGGTCGAGGCGGAGGTCCTGACGAGGCGTCCGGTGACGCCGACAGCGGCCGAGATCGAGGCAAACCCGCGCGCCCGGAGCGCGAAGCTCCGCGCGGCGCGGAAAGTCGTCTAGTTCGGCCCCGGAGACGACACGTGTCCGCCCTTCGAGGGGCGGGTTGCCCTATCCTCGGGTTCGTGATGCCGTATCGGTCGGGGTCGAGATCGCTTGTCCGTCCGTCGAGCCGGCCGCGGCGCCTGTCGCGCAGGCAGGCGCTGTCGATCGGCACGGTCGCCTTCCTGCTTGTCGCGGGATTCGTCGCCGGTCTCGGCTTTCTGCACCTCTGGCAGTCGACGCGGATCGACGAGTTGACGGCGTCGAGACAGAGCGCCACCGACTTGCTCGCCGACATCGAAGGCGTGAATCGAGTCCTCGAGTTTCAGATCGAGCAGGCGTTCTCGCTGGAGCGGGTCGCGCGGATCGCGCGCGAGCAGCTGGGCATGATCGAACCGACCGTCGTTCATTATGTTCCCGTCACCAAGAACGAATCCGACTGATCGGACGACGAAGCGGCGGGGACGGATCGTCGCCGCGATCCTGGTCGTCTGCCTCGCGGTGATCGTCGGGCGCCTCTTCCAGCTCCAGATCGTTCAGCACGCCTCGTGGGCCGCGGCCGCCGCGTCGATGCAGGAACGGACGATCGAGCTGCCGCCGCGCCGTGGATCGATCTTCGATCGGGACGGCGAGCTCCTCGCGTTCGACGTGAAGGCGATGGCGATCGCGGTCGATGGGATTCACGCGACGCACCGTGACCAGCTGGCCGAGATCCTCTCCGAGGAGCTCGGCTACGCGCTGAACGAGATCAGTGATCTCGTTCAGCGCGACAGCTACTTCACCTGGATCGACCGGCGGGTCGACATCGAGACGGCGCGGCGGATTGAGCGGCGCGCGGACGAGGCCGGAGCGTACGGTCTCGTCTTCATCGACACCTGGAAGCGCTGCTACCCGCAGGGATCGCTCGCGTCGAACGTGCTCGGGTTCGTGGGGACCGATGGGGAAGGGCTCGAGGGGATCGAACTGGCGTTCGACGAGCATCTCCGCGGAGAGCCGCGGCGGGTCCGGGTCCTCGAGGGAGCGGACGGGCGCGCCTACGACGTCGAGGTGATCGAGGAAGGGCGTCCGGGGAACGATCTCGTGCTGACGCTCGACACCGCGCTTCAGTTCATCTGTGAGGAGGAGATCGAAGCCGGCGTCTCCAGGTTCCGCGCCAACGGCGGAATGATCGTCGTCCTCGACCCGGAGACCGGCGCCGTCCTCGCGATGGCTCAGGACAAGACCTACGACCTGAACCGCTTCTGGACTTCGACGGCCGAGGCGCGGCAGAATCTGGCCGTCACGTACCTGTTCGAGCCGGGATCGAGCTTCAAGGTGTTCACCGGCCTGGCGGCGCTCGAAGCGGGCTCCGTCTCGGTCGGTGACACGTTCAACGGGGACGACGGGATCTCGGTCTTCGGTCACGTCATGCACAACGCCGACAACATCTCGTACGGGACGGTGACGTTCGGGCAGATCATCGAGGACTCGATCAACACCGGGATGATCCGCGTCGCCCAGCTGCTGGGAGAGGGACCGCTTCACGCCATGCTGGTCGACTTGGGGTTCGGCCGGCCGACGGGGATCGACCTCCCCGGCGAAGTGGGAGGAATTCTCCGCGACGTCGAGGACTGGTCCGGACTCGCCCTGGCGTCGACGTCGATCGGACAGTCGGTGGCCGTGACCGGGATCCAGCTCGCTCGGGCGGTCGCCGCGGTCGCCACCGGCGGGACGCTCGTCCGACCGTACGTCACCGTGTCGGGCGACGCACGGGAGGAGAAGAGCGCGGCCGTGTCGGTCGCGTCGAGCAACGCCTGCGCGACGATGCGTGAACTGATGGTTCGGGTGGTCGAGAGCGGCACCGGGACGCTCGCCGCGGTCGACGGCTTCCCGATCGCCGGAAAAACGGGGACGGCTCAGAAGGCGATCCCCGGCCGAGGCTACGTGGACGGGAAGTACACGTCGCTCTTCGCCGGCATCCTGACCGCAGGGAACCCCGAGTACGTCATCCTCGTCGTCCTCGACGAGGTGAAGACGACGCCGGTGGGCGGCGGTTCGACGGCCGGACCGATCTTCCGCGAGACGGCGTCGCGACTGGCGCACCAAGAACAGCTGATCCCGACAGCGGCCTACTGAGTCTAGCGACGCAGGTGGATCGCCAGCATCGACAGATCGGCCTGCGACACGCCGGGGACGCGGCAGGCCTGTCCGAACGACCGAGGACGGACGCGGGCCAGCAGATCCCGCCCCTCGATCGACAGGTTCGTCAGATCCTCGTAGCAGAAGTCACCCGGGATGACGAGATCCTCGAGTCGACGCAACCGATCGATCTCTCGCTCGTGCTGCGCCAAGTACCCGGCGTACTTGCCGGCGATCTCGACCTCGTCGACGACGTCGGGCGGATGCCCGTCTCTCGGGAGCAGATCGTCGATCCGGACCCGCGGCCGACGAAGGAGTTCGAACAGGGACGCCCCGTTGTGTTGGAGAGGCGACGTCCCGCGCTCGGCGAGCCGCTCGTTGAGCGGGTGGGTCGGTCCGACCCGGGTCGCCTGCATCTCCCACAGCAGTCGCTCGATCTTCTTCCGTTTCTCGACGACCCGTTCGTAGTGTGCGTCCGGGAGGAGGCCGAGCGAGTGTCCGAGCTCCGAGAGGCGGAGGTCGGCGTTCCCCTCACGCAGCGAGATCCGGTACTCGGCCCGGGAGGGGAGCATCCGATACGGCTCGGTGATCCCCTTGGTCACCAGGTCGTCGATCAGCACGCCGATGAACGCTTCGCCACGTGACAGGACAACCGGGTCTTCACCCTGGATCGCCCGGGCGGCGTTGATCCCGGCGAGGAGTCCCTGGGCGGCCGCTTCCTCGTAGCCGGTCGTCCCGTTGATCTGGCCGACGAAGTAGAGCCCTTTGATCCGGTCCGTCTCCAGCGAGGCGTGGAGGTGAATCGGATCGACGAAGTCGTACTCGATGTTGTAGCCGTACCGCTCGATCTGGGCGTCCTCGAGCCCCTCGATCGAGTGGACGATCTCCTCCTGGACCTCCGGCGCCATCGCCGTGTAGATCCCCTGCAGGTAGATCTCCTCGCTCTCCCGCCCCTCCGGCTCGAGGAAGACCTTGTGGCTCGACCGGTCGGGAAACTTGACGATCTTCGTCTCGAGGGACGGACAGTGCCGCGGGCCTTCGCCGCGCATCAGTCCGGCGTAGATCGCGCTCTTCGCCAGGTTGTCGCGGATGATCCGATGGGTCTCCTCGTTCGTGTGGGTCGCGAAGACCGGGAAGTCGTCGGACAGAACGCGCGGCTCGCTCCAGTACGAGAACGCGAGCGGCTCGGGGCTCGTCGACTGCCGCTCGAGGCGGTCGGCGTCGACGGTCCGCCGGTGGACGCGCGGCGGGGTCCCGGTCTTCAGCCGATCGAGTTGGAACTCTTGCCGTTCGAGCGATTCGGCGAGCCGAGTCGCGGGCGGCTCGCCGGCCCGTCCGGCGTCATAGCCGACGTTGCCTATCAGGACGCGCCCGCGAAGGAAGGTCCCGGTCGCCACGATCACCGCCCGGGCGCCGAGCTCGAGGCCGTCGCGAAGGCGGATCCCCGCGATCCGTCGGTCTCGGACGACGAGCTCCTCGGCCGTCCCCTCGACCAGGTCGAGGCCGGCTTGGCACTCGAGGATCCGTCTCCAGATCCGCTTGTACGCCGCGCGGTCGGCCTGGGCGCGGCGAACCTGCATCGCCGCGCCCTTGCTCGTGTTGAGCATCCGGACGTGGATCATCGCTTCGTCGGTGACGGAGGCCATTGCGCCGCCGAGGGCGTCGATCTCGCGAACGAGCTGCGACTTACCCGGCCCACCGATCGCCGGGTTGCACGGCATCGCCCCGACCTCGTTGAGGTTCATGGTGATCACGGCCGTCGAGGCGCCGAGCCGGGCGGCGGCCAACGCCGCCTCGCAGCCGGCGTGGCCGGCCCCGACGACGATCACGTCGTAGCTTCGCATCTTCGCTGAAGAACTCCGGTTTCTACTCCCGGGCCTTCCCCTTCAGCCACTCGAACAGCTCGATCGGGACCGGGAAGACGATCGTCGAGGCGTTCTCGGCGGAGATGTCGTTGAGCGTCTGGAGGTAGCGAAGCTGCAGTGCGGCCGGATTCCGCTGGATGATCGCCGCGGCTTCTCCGAGCTTGGTGGCGGCCTGGAGCTCGCCCTCGGCGTTGATCACCTTGGCGCGGCGGTCGCGCTCCGCCTCGGCCTGCCGCGCGATCGCGCGCTGCATGTCGGCCGGGAGCTTGACGTCCTTGATCTCCATGTTCTTGACCTTGATCCCCCACGGGTCGGTCTGCTCGTCGACGATCTGTTGCAGCTGCATGTTGATCTTTTCGCGCTCGCCGAGGACCTGATCGAGCTCGAAGCCGCCGAGGACGCTTCGCAGGGTTGTCATCGCGATCTGCCGGGTCGCCTCCATGTAGTTCTGCACCTCGACGACCGCGGCGCTCGGATCGAGGACGCGGAAGAAGAGCACCGCGTTGACCTGCGTCGATACGTTGTCCTTGGTGATCACTTCCTGGGGCGGAACGTCGAGGGTGACGGTCCGCAGGGAGACCTTCACCATCTTGTCGACGATGGGAATGATCAGGAAGATCCCGGGCCCCTTCGCGCCGACCAGTCGGCCGAGACGGAAGATGACCCCCCGCTCGTACTCACGGACGATCTTGATGGCGTTGGCGAGGAACAACAGGACGAGGACGACGATGGCTCCAATCGTTGTGTACATCGGCTTTCGCCTCCTTGTGTTGATCGTGGTTCGATCCACGCGGATGGTAGAAGGGCCGTCGGCCGCTGTCAATCGTGCGCGGCGATCGACCGGTCCGATATACTCTGCGAAAGCTCCGCAAGAGAGGGGGAGCATGGCGCGCCGCTGCCTGATCGCCGGGAACTGGAAGATGAACAAGACGCCCGAGGAGACCGCGTCGTTCCTCGACGCGTTTCTGCCGCGACTCCTCGACGCATCCGGAACGGAGGTCCTCCTCATCCCGCCGTACACGAGCCTCGAATCGGCCGGCCGCCGGTTGTCCGGGACGCCGATCGAGCTCGGTGCCCAGGACGTGCACCACGAGGCGTCCGGCGCGTACACCGGGGCGATCTCCCCTTCGATGCTCGTCGGATGCGGATGCCGATACGTGCTGGTCGGGCACTCCGAGCGGCGGCGCGTCTTCGGCGACGATGATGGGGCCGTTCGGAGAAAGCTGGAGGCGGCGCTCGACGCCGGCCTGTGTCCGATCCTCTGCGTCGGCGAAACCCTGGACGAGCGGCGGGCCGGTGAGACCGAAGCGGTACTCACGAGGCAGCTCTCGGCCGCGCTCGACGACCTGGAGAACGACACGATGGATCGGATCGTCATCGCGTACGAGCCGGTCTGGGCGATCGGTACCGGCGAAACAGCGACGCCGGAGCAGGCCCAGGAGGCGATCGCCGGGGTCCGGGCCTGGCTTGAGGACCGATTCGACGGGACGGTCGCGGGACGCGTTCGGATCCTCTACGGCGGGAGCGTCAAACCGGAGAACGCCGCCGAGCTCATCGGGCTCCCGGACGTCGACGGTGCGTTGGTCGGCGGAGCATCGCTCGAGCCGGAGGCGTTCGCGGCGATCGTCGGGGCGGGCCGAAGCGGGGTGGACGTGCGATGAACATCTTCCGGACGATCCCGAACCAGATCACGCTGGCGCGGATCGCTTTCGTGCCGCTCTTGATGTTCCTGATCCTGTTCGAGTCGGACGTAACGCGGTTCCTCGCGATGATCCTTTTCTTCCTCGCGGCCGTCTCCGACGCGGTCGACGGGTACATCGCCAGGAGCCTGAACCAGACGTCGCTGTTCGGGAAGCTCGCCGATCCGATCGCCGACAAGTTGCTGATCGCTGGCGCGTTGATCGCCTTCCTCCAGCTCGGTGAGCTGAGCGCGTGGGCGGTGCTCCTCATCATCGCGCGCGAGTTCCTCGTCACCGGCCTGCGGATCCTGGCGATCTCCGAGGGGCAGGCGATCGGCGCACGCTTCCTCGGGAAGGCGAAGACGATCTCGCACGTCGCCCTCGTCCTCGCGATCCTCGTCGATCGCACGTTCACCCTCGGGCCCGGCGCGGACGTGGCGAAGACCGTCTGCCTCGGACTCGCCCTGACGTTGTCCGTGATCTCCGGGGCCGAGTACTTCTACCGTTCCCGCCGGCTGTTTGCCTAACGTGCCCCGTTGGACCGGAACGCCGATGCGGGTCAAGGCCGTCGTCCGTTCAACCGACCCGGAAGCCGCGATAGAATGGGAGCGGGGAGGGCGATCCTTTGAGAACCCGTAGCTCCGTCCTGCACTACCTGGGCACGATTCTGGTTGCGTTCTCGGTGTTGCAGGCGGCCCCTCTGATCGTCAGTGCGATCTTCAACGAGACGGTCCGGTTCCCGGTGCGGATCTACGCCATCCCCGCGGCGATCGCGGTGGGCGTCGGTGTCGCGCTGACGGTCCTCTTCCGTCCTCGGGTTCTCTCGGCCGGGGCGGCGATGGCGATCGGGGCGCTCGGATGGTTCGCCCTCTCGCTCGTCGGCGCGATCCCGTTCTGGCTGGCGCTCGACATCACGTATCTGGACGCGTTCTTCGAGACGGCGAGCGGATTCACGACGACCGGAGCGACGATCCTCACCGGGCTGCAACTTCTGCCGAAGAGCCTCCTGCTCTGGCGTGGGATGACGCAGTGGATCGGCGGTCTTGGAATCTTCACGCTGTTCCTGTTCGTCATCCGTGAAGGTGGGCAGCGGCACGCCCTCCTCGGCGCCGAGGCGCACAAGGCCCGGTCGGAACGATTCTCGCCCGGCGTGTTCACGTCGCTTCGGATTCTCTGGACGATCTACGGCGGCCTGACGATCGTCTGCGCGCTCATCCTGTGGGTCGAGGGAATGGGCCTGTTCGACGCCGTCGTCCACGCGATGACGACGCTGTCGACCGGCGGGTTCTCGACCTACGACGCCAGCATCGGACACTTCTCGGCCGTCGGCGTGGGGCATCCGGTCGCCATCGAGTACACCGTTCTCGTCTTCATGTTTCTCGGGGGAACGAGCTTCCTCGTCCATTGGGGAACGCTTCGCCGCCGATGGCGAGAGGTCTGGAGCAACACGGAGCTGCGGGCGTGGCTGCTCCTCCTGCTCGGCGCATCGGCGCTGATCGTGGCCGGAGATCGCGGCAGGATCGCCGAGATCGGGATTCACCAGCACATTCGCCACTCGCTGTTCCACGCCGTTTCGATCGCGACGACGACCGGATTCACCATCCGCGACCTCGCGTCGCCGTGGTTCTCGCCGCTCACCGTCCAGGTCTTCTTCCTGCTGATGATCGTCGGCGGCTGCGTTGCATCGACGGCCGGTGGTCTGAAGGTGCAGCGGATCGCGATGCTCGGTCGGTTGCTCCGGCGGCAGCTTCGCGGGGCGAGCCGGTCCTCGCGTGAGGCGAACCCGCTCACCTTCGACCGGCGGATCCTCGCGCCCTCGGAGGTCGAGCGCACGACGTCGATCGCCGTGGGCTGGCTGGCGTCGATCGCGCTCGTGTGGATCTTGACGCTGCTCCTGTCGGACCTCGGAGCGTGGGAATCGTTGACGGCGTCCGCATCGGCCCTCGGGAACGTCGGACCGAGCGCGGTCGAGGTGTCCGTGTTCGTCGGACTCGGTCCCGGGGTCAAGGTCTGCTATATTCTTGCCATGATCGCGGGGCGGCTGGAGATCCTGCCGTTCCTCCTGATCTTCTCGCGAAGGGTCTGGAGGTAGGTGTTCGCATGAGAATCGTGATCGCGGGGGCGGGGATCGTGGGGCGTCGACTCGCAGCGCGTCTGTCGAGCGGCCGACACGACGTCACCGTCATCGACTTGAATCGGGAGCTGTGCGACGCCGTGAGCGCCGAGTACGGCGTCGTCGCGATCTGCGGCAACGCGACGGACGTCGTGATCCTCGAGGAGGCGGAGATCGCTCGGGCGGACGTCGCCGTTGCCCTGACCGGCCTCAGCGCGGACAACCTGGCCTTCTCGCTCCTCGCGCACGGCGCCGGCGTCGAGCGGATCATCGCGCGGATGCCGAACCCGCGGTACCGCACGGCGTACGAGAAGGCCGGCGTGACGAGCATCCTCGACGCCACCGGCCTCTTCCTCGATCGCCTCGTCCTCGAGATCGAGCGCCCACCGGTTCACCAGGTAGCGACGATCGCGGACGGACAGGGCGCTATCGTCTGGATTACCGTCGCCGAAGGATCGGCCGCGAGCGGACAGGCGCTCGACGAGCTGAGGGCCGATCGTCGGTTCCCGCGGGGCTGCATGGTCTCGGGTCTCCTCCGCGAAGACGGTGAGAGGCTCCTCTTTCCCACCGGGCGGGACCGCCTCCTTCCGGGCGATCAGGTCCTGCTCGTCGGGACGATCGACGGGGTCACGCGCGCGGCCGATCTTCTCGGGCAAAGGCAGGGGATCGCGTCGCTCCTCTTCCATCGGAGGCGCCACAGGGCAGACGAAGAGGCCCACGCGCGGCTCGAGACGGCGATCGAGAGCGAGGCGGAGGAGCCCGAAGAGGAGATCCGCGACGTCAGTGTGCCGGAGGCGTAGCCGCGCCTAGGGCATCTGCGGCGACCGCTCGACGACGACGTCGGAGAACACGAGCTGGATCAGCACGTTGCTGCCCGGGCCGTCTTCGTAGAGGAGCAGCGTTAACTCGAGCCGATCGGGATCGGAGAATCCGGTCTTGTCGCGGAGGAGCGGACTGAAGACGAGCCCTTGCTGGCGAATCGAGCCGTCGTCCTGGCGGAGGGAGTCGGCGATCGACCAGAAGCCGCTGAGGCCGGTCAGGCGTCGATTCCTGTCGACCGTGAGGTCGAATCGGTTTTCGCCTGCGAGCAGGGCGACCGTCTCGGGAAGGCGCCGCTCGCCCAAACCGGTGTTCCCGTTGACGACCGTCTCGGACCACACTTCCGCGGAGCGGTCGACGCGCGAGCTGAGATCCCAGCTCCGACCGACGACCGATCCATCGCGCATGGAGAGGGGGGGTGAAGGCTCCGGCGATTCGATCGAGAGGCGAACCGTTCCGCCGGTCCTGGTGAGGCGAACGACGGCGGAGCCGCTGACCGGGCGGACCAGCTCTCCGCCGGCGTAGACGAACGGGTCGATCGAGTCCCCGACGACCCGAGGGGACTCGGCGGTGACCTGCCACCCGCCCGGGAAGACCAGCGGCGCGACCAGCAGCCAACCGGCGACGATCACGGCCGCTCCGACGGCCAGCCAGAACAGCGCTCGAAGGTCGGACATTCGCTTCCTCCCCGTCTACGGCGACACGGTGAACGGCGTTTGGAACGCGGGCGTCTCGCCGAAGGCGGTACGGACGAAGTAGCGTCCCGGAGCGAGACCGGTCAGATCGAGCGAATACAATCGCCAATCTCCCTCTCCGACGAGGTCCTCGTCTCGCCGGATCGCCTCCCCGCTCGAAGTGACCCAATCGACGTCGAACGGCTCGCGGCTGTCCATGCGGGCGACGTGGACGATCAGGTAGGCCGTCTCGCCGGCCTCGAAACGGTCCGTCTCGTTCCGGCCGACGTACCCGCCGCGCTTCTCCTCAACCTCCTTGTAGAGGCCGTAGCGCAGCTCGCGGAAGTAGTAGGTCGTCAGGGCCCGCGTGATCTCATCGGCGATCTCGGAGGCCGCCTCAGCGAGCAGCGTGTTGAACCCGCCGAACTGGCTCTCCGCAGGGAGGGAGACGGAGTCGGCGCCGTCCAGGTCGAAGACCCGTTCGATCAGACCGGTTCCCACGTCGATGGCCTCGATCTGGACCAGAACGCGAGCGGTGTACTCGAACCCCGGGACGCTCGTGACGCACTGACCGCCGGACCAGTCGGTGCAGACGGTTGTCTCCTCGGCGAGCGTGTCGACGGCGTAGACCGAGCCCGTGATCAGCTTGTTCACGCCGGTGAGCGAGCCGATCTCAACGGCGGTCGTGGCGTCGAGCGGCCCGCTGGCGTCGAGTGCGCGTTCGATCAGAAGGGCGTCGAGCTGCGCGCGGGAGAAGACGTCGATCGCGGACGTGTTGACGAGCCTCGCCTCGGTTCGCGAGCGGACGGTTTCCTCAATCCCGAACCACGTCGAGCTGTTCCGAAACTCGAGGACCGCCACCTCGAGACGCGTATCGGTGACCAAGGCGGAGTTCGACGGCTCCGGGATGTAGAAGAGCAGCAGCGTCGCAATCAGCAGGACGCCGATCACGACCGCGATCAGAGCGGCTACCGGTTCGTCCATCGGTTCCCTCCCCTCGTGTCGATCGATCGAGAGTATGGGCGGAAGGAGGAGGAATCAAGCGGTCGGACGGGTGGCGGTCCGAAGGTGGGTCCGCGCGGCGCCGCATGCGGTCGCGTTGGCCCGTTCGAGGTCCTCCGTATCGAGGAAGGTCGCGACGAACGCCCCGGCGAACGCGTCGCCGGCACCGGTCGTGTCGACCGCGTCGAGCCGATCGACGGACTGCGCGTGACGGACGGCCCCCACCCACGCGAGCGACCCTTCGGGCCCCAGAGTGAGCGCACCGACCTCGGAACGCTCTGCCAGTCGGTCGACGATCGCCCTCGGCTCCGAGGCTCCGGAGAGGAGCTCGCCCTCGGACCGGTTCGGGAAGAGCCACGCGCCGCCCGGGATGAGATCGAGAAACGCCTCGACGCCGTGGTCGCGGATCAGATTCGCCGGCGGCGGGTCGATCGAGACCGAGAGCCCGCGCTCGTACGCCAGACCGATCAACCGCTCGACCGCCGGACGCTGCGCCGGCGAGAGGAAGGCGTACCCGGAGACGTGGAGGTGATCGGCGTCGTCAACGGCGGAGGCGACGATCCGGTCGCCGCGGATTCCGTCGTTCGCGCCGCGGGAGCAGATCATCGTCCGCTCGGCTCCCTGCTCGAGCGACAGGATCACCCCGGACGGACGATCGGACCGCTGGACCATGGCGTCCACCCCGGCGACTTCGAGGGAGCGAACGAGCAGGTCGCCGACGAGATCGGGTCCGACGCAGCCGATGAACGCAACGGACGCACCTTGTGCCGCCGCGATTCGCGCGAAGGTTCCCGCCGAACCGCCCGGCGTCGCTCGCACGGGGTTGCGCGACTCTTCGCCGGGGACGAGGCCCGACGGAACCCGGGCGTGAACGTCGAGGTTCAGGTCACCGAGGACGACGATCCGGCTCATTCGTCCGAACGGAGGCTGGCGACGGCTTCGGCGAGCGCACGGACGCGATCGACGTCGACCGGGGCACCGATGACACCCTCACGCTTGAGGAGCGTCCCGACGATGAACCCGTCGGCGTCGCGATACGTCGAAACGTTGTCGATCCGCACGCCGCTGCCGACGAAGACCGGGAGGGTCGTGCTCGACTTGACCGCCTGGAGGTCGTCCGGCGAGGTCCGCCTTCCGGTCGCGATCCCGGAGACGATCAGCCCGTCCGGTCCGTTCCGTTCGGCGTCGATCGCCGCCTCCTCGATGCTCGTCGGATGGGCGGCGTGCTTGACGTGGACGTCGGCGAGGATCCTCGTTTCCGTCCCAAGGTCACGGCGGAGCCAGTGAAGGTCGCGTGCCTGCCCCACGATCGTCCCCTGATCGGAGAACGCGACGCCGCAGAAGACGTTGACCCGTACGAACGACGCGCCGGTCGCTGCGGCGATCGCCATCGCGGCGAGCCCGTCGTTTCGAAGGACGTTCACGCCGACCGGGATCTGGGCCTTCTCGGCGATCTGGTGAACGATGACGGACATCATCGCGATCGTCTCTCGCGGGGCCGTGACGGCGTACGGCGCGTCACCGAGGTTCTCGACGATCACTCCGTCGACGCCACCGGTTTCCAGCGCGTACAGATCCCGAAGCGCGGCGTCGAGAATCGCGGTCGAGCTTCCCTTGGCGTACTTGACGCTCCCGGCGAGCGGGAGGAGATGGATCATCCCGATCAGCGGCTTCTCGACGACGAACGGTTCCATGATCCGTCAACTATAAGGAGTGGTATCGCCGCGTACCAGGCTCCCGGACCCGGCGACGGACCGATCCTCAGCGTCGGGTCGTGGCGAGGGCCGGCAGGAGGGGAAGGATCGTCGGCTGCGATCGATATCGACCGGGGATGTCGCCGATCTCCCACCCGGCGCTCGTCGGCTCGATGTAGTAGTAGGCGCCGCCGTTCCAGACGAACGGCGGATCGGGGACCGGCGTCGGTGGGACGATCCGGATCCCGAGGGCCATGTGATCCTCCTCGAGGAACGCGAGGAGAACGACGTCGAAGCGCATCTGCCGGAGAAGCGCGGCGGCGAGGATCGCCGCGTCCTCACAATCGCCCTTCCGCTCGACCAGTGTTTCGAGCGGGTATCGAGGGTACTCGCACCACTCGCCGACGTAGGGGATCGACTGGATGAACGCGATGATCAGGTTGAGCTTTCCCCAGGCGTCCAGCCCGGCGTCGGCAGCGAGCCGCTCGAGCTCGTCGATCAGCGACTGAAGCTGATCGTCGTCCCGTGGATCGTTGACGTAGTCGGCGTACTCCGCGTAGTCGAGGATCCGCGGGAGGGTCCGGAAGAACTGGTAGTGCTCGGTGGAGAATCGATGGATCACGCTCCACGAGCGACCGGCATACTGCCACGTGTACCCTTGCTCGATCGATGCGCTCTGCCCGGAGACGAGGAACGAAAGCGAGAAGAGAAGGAAGAAGATTACCGTGAACGACTGCCCGCGCATGACACCACCCGTTGACCGATCGTCCGTTTCACGCCTGGAGGGATCGGGAAGTTGCGGTTTTCGTCCGCACGAGGGTGAGCCTACAAAGCGTCTGTCAAACCGCCGTGGGCCGGTGGTGGAGATCCTGTGTGACGCGGGTCAGGCGCGAGGCGTCAGAGCCACGCCTCGATCGTCTCTTCCTGGAGGAAGCTGAGGTGACCGTTGAAGCGAACGACCCCGGTCCGATCGATGAGAAACGCATGCGGGACCCGGACGACCCGGTAGAGGGCCATCGTCGGTTTCGCCGTCGGATCGACCTCTCGGACGGTCACGAAGCCGGTGTACCCGCTCTGCGCGAGGAGACTTCCCGCCCCTCGAGCGTTGGAGTTCGTGACAACGCCGATGACGACGAGCCCGCGAGCCTCGTAGGACCGTCGGAGCGATTCGAGGTAGGGGAGCGCCGCCACGCAGGCCGGGCATCCGCTCGACCAGAACTCGAGGAGGACGACTTGGCCGAGGAAGTCGGACAGGCGAACGATCGAATCGTCGAGATCGGGGAGGGCGAACTCCGGAGCGCGGGCGCCGACGTAGGTTCCGACGGGGACGTCCGCCGCCGTCTCCTCCCGACGCGCGGGCGCTGCCGGCGTCGCGAGCGGCAGGCTCAGGTCGATCGTCCGACGCGTCAGATGACTCGCACCCTCGTTGTCGGTGACGACCAAGGTCACCGTGTAGCTGGAGACGCCCGGGTACTCGTGTGTCTTCGTCATGCCGGAGCCGGTTGTGCCGTCGCCGAAGACCCACTGGAAGCTTCGGATGGTTCCGTCGCTATCCGACGAGGAACTCGCGTCGAAGACGACCGAGCCGGGCTGCCCCTCTGCGCCGGCGTGCACGACGAAGTTGGCGACCGGAGGCGTGTTGGCGCAGGCAACGACCGCGCACAGCGCGCAGGTCAGGAAGAGCGCGGGGCCCAGGGCGCGTCTGGTCATGAAGTGGTTCCTCCGATCCGTTCCGCAGTTGTCTTCGGCATCTGCACCCGAAGGCCCCATTGTACATTCGGCCGGCCGCGCCGACTGTTTCGTCGGTCACACTGGGCGAGTTCGGCTAGGATGGCGACATGATCAAGGAGATCCGGGCGAAGACCCTCGTCTCGAGGGTGACGGGGATCGACACGTACTTCGGCCTCGACTACGGGATGAACCTGTATCGGGGCTGTCAGCACCGATGTATCTACTGCGATTCGCGCAGCAAGTGCTACGGGATCGACCACTTCGACCGGGACGTCCTGATCAAGGTCAACGCGATCGACCTCCTTCGGGACGAGCTGCCGCGCAAACGGAGGAAGGGGATCATCGGGACCGGGTCGATGAACGACCCGTACATGCCGCTCGAGGAGAAGGCGAAGCTGACGCAGCGGGCGCTCGAGGTGATCGCCGAGCACGGATTCGGCGTGCACGTTCTCACGAAGAGCGACCTCGTCCTCCGCGACGTCCCGATCCTCAAGCGGATCGATCGGGTCGGCGCTGCGGTCTCGTTCACGATCACGACGATCGACGACGGCCTGGCGAAGAAGGTCGAGCCGCTCTCGCCCCCGCCCTCGGCCCGCTTCCGGGCGCTCAAGGCGCTCGCCGAGGAGGGAATCGAGACGCGGATCGCTCTGATGCCGGTCCTCCCGTTCCTCGAGGACGACTGGGGCAACGTCTCGGGGATCGTCGAGGAGGGACGCAGGTGCGGGGTGAGCGCGATCATCCCGGCGTTCGGCATGAGCATGCGCGACCGCCAGCGGGAGTACTTCTACAGCCGGCTCGACGAGCTCTTCCCCGACTTGCGGTCGAAGTACGAGGCGGCCTACGGGAATGACTACGCGTGCCCGTCACCGAACGCGGAGGAGCTCGCCGAGCGATTCGCGGATCTCTGCGGATCGCTCGGGATCGCTACGTCGGTGCGGCCGCAGCTCGCGCCGACCGCGGAGCAATTGAAGCTGCTGTGACGGCGCGTCCTCAGGCCGATCGCTCGAGCGCTTTGTCGATCGCCGCGCGGATCCCTTCCCGGGGGGCCTCGTACCCCCAGAAGATTTCTTCGCCGTTGACGTAGATCGCGCGCGGCGTTTGATGGCGGAGGAGCGTCTCTCGGTTCTCGGCGTCGTACTCGCGTAGGATCACGCGATCACCGTACTCGGCGCAGACCTCGCGGACGCGCTCGGCCTCGATGGCGCTGGTCTGGCAGAACCCGTTCCAGAACAGGTCGACGACGGCCTTTCCTTCGACCGGCTCGAAGACGTAATGCGGCTGGAGGAAGTGAGGCGGCGAGGCGTCGTCACGGAACGGCTTCCACAGCAAGACCTGCACCCCGCGCTCGTCGACGACGCGGTAGCCGAGCCGCTCGAAGTAGCCGGCGGGCATGAACCACTCGGCGCCGGGGATGTCCCGGTACGCGGTGATCGTCACACCGGCGAAGCCGGCGTCCCCCGCGTCGCCCTCGATCGACTCGATCAACGCGCGGCCGATCCCGCGGCCGGATGCACCGCGCAGCACGCACAGACACGGAAGGACCATCAGCTCCTCGCCGAGGGGTCCCCACGACGCGTGGTCGATCGGCAACCCGTAGGCGAACCCGACGTGCTCCCCGTCTATCAGCGCGGCCTTGAATCGCCCGCCCTTGCCGGCGAGGTCGCGGAACAGCTCCCGACGCCTCGCGGCACAGGCGTCGATCTCCTCCGACTCGTTGACGTGTGAACAGGTCGAAACGAAGTACACGTCGTCGGTTTCCATGTCGCGAATCAGTAGGTCGGACATGACGGCCTCCCGAAACCGATTCTAGACGGGCCGAGTCGGAATGAAAACCGGAGGCGCCCTTCTCCGGGCCGTCGAAATCGGCTACGCTGTCCGCAGGACCAGGGGGAAGAGGGAGGCAGGAATGAGAAAGCTAGCAGCGATCGCAGCGATCGTCTTGTCGGTCGGTCTCGTCGCGGCCGGACAGTTTCACTACGCGTTTTACTACGACCTGTCCGGGGGGCAGGACCTTGAGGTGAACCTCATCAACACGATGCCGTGGTCGGCTGCGCTGGAAATGGCCGTTCACGACGCCTACGGAGGCGAGATCTGGTCGACGACGGCCGAGCTCGGCGGGTACGCACCGGGCTTCGTCCGGCTGGGGGACGCCATTCCGAGCGACGTCACCCACTGGGGCGTCGTCACGGTCGACAGTGACACGCGGCTGATCATCGGCCTCGAGTACTTCCGGGACGGCCTGCTGATCTCGGTCGACACGGTGTACAGCGAGATCCCCACGCTGGATCCCGACGAGCCGTTCTGGCTCGGGACGTACTACACGCAGGTCGGCGACGCCGAGACGGCGTACATCGTGATGAACCCGTGGGCTCGAACGGCCCACTGCTCCGTCGACGTGTACGATGCGGACGGGACTTGGCTCTCGACGCGCGATTTCGTGCTCGGGCCGTTCGAGTCCGAGTACGTCTTCCTCGGCGACGACGTCGGCTCGGGAGGGCTGATCTGGGGGTTCCTCGACGTCTCGATGGAGGACGTCTCGGTGATCATCGCACTCGAGTACACGGGAAGGGGCTGCAGCGGACTCGAGATCGACAACGTCACCGAGTACTACTTCTAGCGGCGCAGGCTGAAAGGGTCGGGCGCGACGGGTAGACTCGTCTCCGTGAAGGAGGCGCGATGAAACCCGTCCAGATCGAAGACCTTCTGTCGTACCGGTTCCTCTCCGCCTTGGAGATCTCGCCCGACGGCCGGCGCGCGGCGTTCGTCGTGAAGCGGGCCGACGCGGAGAAGAACGAATACCGCTCGGACGTCCACCTGGTCGACCTCGTCTCGCGCGTCTGCACGCAGCTGACCCGCGGCGGCAAGGACGGGCCGTACGCGTGGGGGAGCGACGGCTCGGAGCTGTTCTTCCTCTCGAAGCGCGAAGAGGAAGAAGGGAAGTCCTTCCTGTATCGGATCCGCGTCGAAGGCGGCGAGGCGGAGCGGATCGCCGTGCTCCCGCACGCGGCCGACGGACTTCGACGGCTCGACGACGGGCGCTTCCTCTACACGGCGCGCGTTCCGTTGACCGACGAGTCGGAACGCGAGGACGCGAAGGAGTACGAGGTGCTCGACGAGATCCCGTTCTGGATGAACGGCGAGGGGTTCACCAACCGACGGCGAAAGCACCTGCTGCTGTTCGACCCCGCGACGGAGGCGTCGAAGGATCTGCTCGATCCGCAGCTCGAGGTGACGGCGTTCGACGTGCGCGGAGATCGGTGTGCCGTGATCGGGCGGCGGTTCGAGGGGGTGGCGCCCGTCGTTCGCGAGCTGTGGACGATCGACCTTTCGGAGGGCGCGACGAAGCGGCTTCCGATCGGTGAGCTGCAGCTCGACGAGGTCCGCTTCCTCGACGACGGGACGCTGGTCGCTACCGGAAACGACATGAAGCCGTATGGCCTCGGTCAGAATCGAGAGATCCTCTCGATCGACGTCGCGTCCGGCGGAGTCACCGCGCTGACGCCCGGATGGGATCGGTCGGTCGGCAACTCGATCGTCGCCGACTGCCGACACGGCGGCGGGCCGACGCTCCGCGTCGATAGCGGGTCCGTCTACGTCTCGGTGACGGAGCGGACGGTCGGTCATCTCGTGCGGATCTCCCGCGATGGCGAGGTGCAAGTGATCGTCGAGTCCTCGGGCTCGATCGACGCCTACGACGTCCGCGACGGTGTCGTGCTGACCGTCGGCCTCCGGCCCGGCGCGCTGCAGGAGCTCTACCTCCACGATGCCGACGGGGAGGCGAAGCTGACGGCGCTCAACGAAGCGAGTCTCGCCGATCGCGCGATCGCGTCGCTGGAACGGTTCGCTGTCCCGTCTGCGCGCGGCGACGAGATGGACGCCTGGCTGATTCGGCCGATCGATTTCGACGAGAGCACCAAGGTGCCGACGATCCTGACGATCCACGGCGGGCCTCGCGGGGCGTACGGCGAGGTCTTCTTCCATCAGATGCAGATGTTGGCGGGAAGGGGCTACGCGATCCTGATCTCGAACCCGCATGGGTCCTCCGGGCGCGGCAACGAGTTCGCCGACATCCGCGAGGAGTACGGGAAGATCGACTACGAGGACCTGATGGTGGTGGTCGATGCGGCGCTCGAGCGCTTCCCATTCCTCGACGAAGACCGGCTCGGCGTGATGGGCGGCTCGTACGGCGGGTTCATGACCAATTGGATGATCGGGCACACCGATCGGTTTCGCGCCGCGGTGTCGCAGCGCTCGATCGCCAACTGGATCCACAAGTTCTGCACGACCGACATCGGCTACTACTTCAACGCCGATCAACTCGGGACCGACCCGTGGGCCGAGGGCGGGTCCGACAGGCTTTGGTGGTACTCGCCGCTCCGCTACGCCGACCGCGCGAAGACGCCGACGCTGTTCATCCATTCGGAGCAGGACTACCGTTGCTGGCTCCCCGAGGGGATCCAGATGTTCACCGCGCTCAAGTACCACGGGGTCGAGACGCGACTGGTCATGTTCCGCGACGAGAACCACGAGCTGTCACGAAGCGGCAAGCCGAAGCACCGGGTCCGTAGGCTCGAGGAGATCGTCGCCTGGTTCGATCGACATCTGGAGGGCGAATCGAAGGCCTGACGGTCCCCGGTTCAGCCCCGTCTGCCGAGCGCGAGACGGAGGCCGAGGCCGATCAACGCGCAGCCGGAAAGCCACTGGACTGCGCGAGAAGCCATTCTGTTCTCGCTCAGCCACCGCCCGACCGATCCCGACAGCCACCCGAGGCCGATCAGCCAGACGATCCCCAGCGCGGTGAAGAGGAGACCGAGAGCGAGCATCGGTCCGAACGACGAGACGTGGGTCGCGGGGACGAACTGAGGCAGGAACGCGAGGAAGAAGAGCGCGACCTTCGGGTTGAGGACGTTCGACAGCACCCCCTGGAGGTAGATTCTCGATCGACGAGCAGCCGGAGTCGCCTCGGCCGGTTCGCTCTCCGTCTTGTTGCGAAGGGCGCGGATCCCGAGGTAGACGAGGTACGCGCCGCCGGCGTACCGGACGATCGAGTAGGCCACCGCCGAGGCGCGGAGGAGGATCGACAGACCGAGCGCGGCGGCGAACACGTGGAACAGGAGTCCCGTACAGACGCCCAGGGCACTGAGCAGGCCGGCCTTCCTCCCCTGCGCCACGCCGCGCGCGATGACGTACATCATGTCCGGTCCAGGCGTGACAATCAGGAGGATCGACGCCGTCAGGAACAGTCCCAGGTCGGTGATCTCGATCATCCGTGTCTCCGAAGCGGACGCTACTCCGCGGTGCCCTCCTCCGCCGGCTCCTCCGTCTCCGGGGCGGCGTCGGACTCCTCGTCGACCTGCGCCTCGAGCTCGCTGATCTTCGCTTGGATCGACGGGTCGTCGGCGCCCACGCTCTCCAGCGCGAGCCGGTACTCGGCCAGCGCCTTGTCGCGGTACTCGGCGATCCGCGCTTCGACCGCCTCGATCTGCGCGGCGAGTTCGGGGTCGTCTGCGGCGTCCGATTCGAGTTCCGCCTTCTCGTTGCGGGCGTCGTACAGCTTCGTCTCGTACAGCGTCCCGATGATGTAGGGGAGGTACGGCTCATCGACGGTCCCCTCGTCACGGACCCGCTCGAACGCCTCGATCCCGAGGTCGACGTCCTCCATCTGCGCCCACGCGGCCTCGACGAGGGGAAGGAGGATGTCGAACTCGGCGACCTCGTAGACCCCGTCGAACCAGGTCTGCAGCCTCTCGTTGAGGATCTGTTCCACGAGGTCGGCGCGCACCCGATCGATCACATCGCTCAGCTCCGGTTCGAAGGCCGCTTGATGATCGGTGAGGATGATGATGTGGTAGCCGTACTCGGTCTCGACGACGCCGCTGATCTCTCCGACCTCGAGTGCGAACGCCGCCTCCTCGAACGGCGCGACCATCTGCCCCCGTCCGAACCACCCGAGATCGCCACCGTTCGGACCGCTCGGACCGGTGGAATGCTCCCGCGCGAGCTCGGCGAAGTCCGCCCCGGCGACGGCCTCGGCGAGGACCCGCTCCGCCTCCGCGCGAACGTCTGCGATGAGTTCGTCTCGGACGTCCTCCAGCTCCGGGACGCCGTCGTCGGTAGCGTAGTCGGATTCGTGCTCGTCGAGGAAGGCGAGGAGATCCTCGTCGGACGTCCCGAGCAGGATGTGCGAAGCGCGGACCTGCTCTTCCGTCGCGTAGTCGGCTCGGTGCTCGTCGAAGTACAATGCAACCTCTTCATCGGACGGCTCGACCGGACCGGCCACCGCGTGCTTCACCGCATCGAGCGTGAGTTGCCACTCGACCGTGTCCAGACCGTTCTCCTTGAAGGTCTCGAACGACGAGCCCTGCTCCTCGAGGTAGGCGAAGAAGTCCTCCTCGGTCCAGCCCTGGTCCTTGAGGAAATCCGCATACTGCGACTCGAACTCCGCCAGCACGTCCTCCTCGCTCGGCTCGATTCCACGTCGTTCCGCTTCTTCCTCGACCAGAGCGGCCGCCATCACGCGCCGGAGCGCCTCGGCCTCGAGGGACAACTGGAAGATCCGCCCCTCCCCGCCGGCGAGCAGGGCCTCGATGTCCATCCCGAACTGCGCGTACAGCTGGAGGTACTGCTGAAGGAGGGTGACCTTGGCGGCCTCGAAATCGTCCCGATAGGTCGGACGGCCGTTCACGTAGGCGACGATCTCGTCCCGGGAGGCACCGGCGGTCGTTTCGTCCGGCGTTTCCGCCGTTGCCTCCGGGGTCTGGGACGAGCGATCACCGCAGCCGGACAGCAACAGGCCGAGAACGAGCAGAAATGCAAGCAGCAAGATCGGACGAATCCGCATGAGCGCCTCCTTGAAGTGACCCAGTTTACGAGGTGGGGCGAAGCGCAGCCAGTTCGGCGGCTGCTGTCAGTCGTCGCTTGCCCCGGCCATCGCTCCAAGCTGCGACAAGACGGCCGCTCCGGTTCGGATCCCGGCGAAGAATCGCTCGACTTCGAGGTTCTCGTTCGGGGCGTGATTCGCCTCGTCCGGATTCGCGTACGGGACGCCGAACGCCGGAATCGCGAGGATCTTGGTGAACACGTAGTCGGGAAGGCTCCCGCCGAGCGCCGGGACAATCAGGGGCTCTTCGCCCTGGGCCGCGACGATTCCACGTCGGATCGGATCGGCGAACGGCGAGTCAAGCGGCGTCTTCGACGGGTCCATCCCGCCGAGCGGGACGAACTGGACCCCCGGCGCGTGCTTCCGCACGTGTGCTTCCACCTTCGCCAACACGTCGTCGTGGGTCTGGCCCTCGACCAGGCGGATGTCGCACTTGGCGACCGCCTCGCACGGAAGGACCGTCTTCGACCCATCGCCGACGTATCCACCACGCAGGCCGTTGATCGTCAGCGTCGGCCAGACCGCGAGCCGATCGGCGATCGGTCGATCGAGCGGTGCGTCCAGCTCGGCGACGCCGAGCGACTCCTCGATCTTGGCTCGGTCGTACGGGAGCGCGTCGAGCGCCTCCCGCTCGAGTCGCGTCGGAGGGAGCACGGCGTCGTAGAACCCGTCGATCGTGATCTCGCCGTCGGCGTCCTTCATCGTGCCCAGGCAGTGAACGAGGGTCCAGAGCGGGTTCGGAGCGACGCCGCCCCAGTTGCCGGAATGCAGATCGTTGTTGGCGCCTCGAGCCCTCAGCTCGAACAGGGCGACGCCGCGGACGCCGAAGACGAGGCAGGCTCGCCCGGTCTCGTGGACCGGTCCGTCGGACGTCACGACGAGATCGGCGCCGAGCAGGGCGCGGTGCTCCCGCACGAAGTCGGCCAGCCGAGGGCTGCCGATCTCCTCCTCTCCCTCGAGAAGGACGATGACGTTGCACGGGAGGACGCCTTCGCAAGTCAGCAGCGATTCGATCGCCAGGAGGTTGGCGAAGTGCTGTCCCTTGTTGTCTCCGACGCCGCGGGCGTAGATCCGGCCGTTACGGATCGTCGGCTCGAACGGCGGCGAGGTCCACGCGTCAAGCGGGTCGGGCGGTTGGACGTCGTAGTGCCCGTAGAGGAGGACAGTCGGTCCGTTCGGGCGCTCGGAGCGCCGACCGAAGACGACCGGCCAGCCGGCGGTCGGGAGGACCCGCGCTTCCAGGCCGATCCGATCGATGACGCCGGCGATGTACTCGGCCGTCTCGGCGATCCCTTCGCCTCGCGCGCTGATGCTCGGCCGCCTCAGGTAGTCGAACAGACGGTCGAGGAACGGCTCACGATTTCGCTCGATGTGGTCAAGTACACGCTGCAGGTTAGGCATTCCACCCTTCCTCCGGAGTACGGCGGTCGGACGGACGGCTACGGAACCGAGAGGAGAAAGACCGTACCCGCACGATCGCCGCAGACGATGAGCAGTCTGTCGGCGGAGTAGTCGACCGCTGACAACGGTCGCTCGAATCGGATCGTTCGCTGTTCGAAGACGTCCGGGACACGATGGTACTGAAACACGCCGTCCTCCGATACGGTCACGAGGGCGGTTCCGCGGCTCGAGTAGACGACGTCCGTCACCGCCGCCCGTCCCCCGAAAATCATGTGGAGGAAGTCGAGGCGGTCGACCTCCCACAACCAGACGGTCGGCTGCGATCCGGAGACGGCGACCTGGCGGTCGCGGGGAGAGTACTCGATGTCGTGGACGCGCCCCTCGTACAGATCTTCGCCCAGCGGCTCACCCGCCGGAAAGGACCACAGTCGGATCGTTGGATCGTCGTTGCCGGCGCCGGTCACGATCAGATCCTCTTCAGGGGAGACCGCGAACGCGTAGATCGGCGCGGTGTGCCCCGTGATCGACGGCCGCGGCTTCCAGGTGACGGTCTCCCAGATTCGCACAACGCGGGACTCGCCGACTACAACCAGGAAGGATCCTTGTGGTGTGAATTCGACGTCGTGCACGGCGCCGGAGTCGACAAACGACCAAACCAGCTCACCCGTGGTCGGGTTCCACACCTGGATGCCGCCGGACGCGTCGGACGAAGCGAGGAGCGTTCCGTCCGGCGAGAACGATAGGCCGGTGACGGCGGCGCCGTCACTTCTCATCTCGCGGAGCACCGCCCGTGTGGCCACATCGAACAGCACGACGTGGCCGGTCGCGGTTCCGCAGGCAAGGACGGCCGCATTCGGTGAGAAGCGGAGCGCCTCGATGGCCGTCTCCGGGAGAGATGCGAATTCGGTCAGCTCCGCCCGGCGCACGGTCATGTCGGTGATCGCGGTGCCCTGCGCCTGCGCCGCGCCTGCGCCGGTCAGAAGAAGTGCGGCGACCGCTACGGCCGCCGTGATCTTCCATCCTTGATCGGTTCGAACCCGTCGTGGGTCCATTCGCACCGCCTTTCGTTTAGACTTGCCAGACGTCGTTTCTACACGAACGGAGCCGCGTGCGCTACTACGGTCGCCGCGCGACCCGCGTCGCGGGTGTAGACTCGCGTCGGAGGTGCCTCATGACTCAGCCATCGACCCCCGATTTCGTCCTGCTCCGACAGGAGATCCGAGACTACCACGACGCGTGCATCGACGCGCATGTCTCCAACCGGCCCGAGTTCTTCGTCCAGGACCTTGCCGACGACTACGTCAACGTTTCCCGCGGCGAGCTGCTACGCCAGACCAAGGACGAGATCCTCGAGCGGTTCACCGACTACCTCGGCAACACGACGTTCTCCGAGTACCGTCTGCTCGGCGAGCCGACGATCGGCCTCTCCAAGGACGGGTCGGTCGCCTGGTCGATCTTCCGGTTGAAGGTCGCCGGAACGCGGACGATGGCCGACGCAGGGGAGGTGGAGTTCGACGCCACGTGGGGCTGCCTCGTTCTGTTCGAGCACCGCAACGGACGCTGGGTGCGGATCGCCGAGGCGTCCAATCGAAAGCCCGCCTAGATGCGACGTCGCGTCCGTCGAGCGGAGAACGACCTACAACTGGTCGAACCGCTGGCGGTGACGGACGTGGCGGTAGGCCTCCAGATTCTCGTCCCGATGCGGCACGAACGGACGGCCCTTCGACATCGTGTCGTGGAGCCGGCGTCTCCGCCGGATGAACCGGATCAACCGGTCAAGCCAGCGCGGTCGTTTCGTGGGAATCTCCTTCCTCTGCCGATCCCGGTGCGTGATGAGCCGTTGCCGTTCTCAGGGATCGGTTGTTGCGAGACGACCGCGTGGGGTCGAGGGCCGAGTTCGGATCCCGCAGGTCGGGCCGCCACCGTTGGACTTCCCCGCGCCGTGCCATCCTCTTGAGGCTGCGGAAGAACCTCGCGTCCTCTCCGGTGTCCCGATGCGCTTTCGGCGGCCGCGCGGTCGCCGTGGACAGGATTGTGAAGAGCACGGCGCCCAACCCCCCGAGGAGGCCGGCCACCCCCGCGGCGTCGACGGTGAACTTGAATCGGAGGAGAAACAGCCCGTTCGTGAGCACCCCGACCGCCGCGCCAACCAGCCCGCCGAGGACGTAGTACCGCATCAGATGTCTGAGCGGGTCTCTTCGCGTAGCGAGACGAAGCACGACGAGAGAGGCGGCGATGCCGGCCGCGACATAGGCGATCGCCATGTGGACGGGAAGCCCCAGGCCGGCGCAGAGGATCAGGCAGAACGCGAGTCCTACGAGTAGCGAGAATGCGACGGCCACGATCATTGCACGTAACACCTCTCCTATGAGGTGTAAGGGTAGGCAGACAAGGGGTTCGAGGCAAGCGGCGACGACGCGGCCGAGATCGTTCAGCGGCGCTGCCCGCGGCGGGGAACAGGGTCCGAGATAGGAGAGGCGATCGAAACGACGCCTTCACCGGACGTGTAGATTCCGAGTAGTCTGGAGCCGCATCCACCGGATGAGGAGGACGCGATGAACCGTACGACCGTTGCGCTGTTTGTGCTGCTCATTCTCTGCGTTGCCTGGCTCACGCCGGTCGGCCCGACCGCGGCGGAGAGCGAAGCCTCCTCCGACATCGAGAGGGCCGTGCCAACGGACGAGGCGATGGAAAGCTTGCCGCTGCTCGCGGGGGGGAACACCGCGTTTGCGCTCTCGCTGTACGGCGAGCTGCGGGAGGGTCAGTCCAACCTGTTCTTCTCGCCGCTCAGCGTCTCGATGGCGCTGGGGATGGTCTCCGCCGGGGCCCGGGGCGAGACGCTCGCTCAGATGGAAGCGGCGCTGCACTTCGGCCTCGATCAGGACGCGCTCCATCCGGCGTTCAACGCGCTCGACCGGCTGCTCGAGAGTCGCCGGCACCTCCCGAAGGGCGAGGGGTTCACCCTCAACCTGGTCAACTCGATCTGGGGGCAGGTCGGGCACGAATTCCTCCCCGACTTCCTGGGCGTGCTGTCGGAGTTCTATGGAGCCGGAGTTCGCCTCGCCGACTTCGCCGCCGACCCGGAAGAAGCACGTCGGACGATCAACGCGTGGGTGGAAGAAGCGACCCGCGATCGGATTCGAGAGCTGATCCAACGCGGCCAGATCGACGAATCGACGCGGCTGGCGCTGGTCAACGCGATCTACTTCAACGCACCGTGGGCATCGCCGTTCGACGAAAGGGACACGGCCGTCGAGCCGTTCACGCTCCTCGACGGCACGGAGATCGAAGTCCCTCTGATGCACCAGACCGAGAGCCACGGCTACACGGCCGGGGACGACTACCAGGCGATCGAGCTCGACTACAACGGGCACGAGCTTTCGATGGTCGTTGTCCTCCCGGACGAGGGTTCGTTCGTCGACGTCGAGGCGCGGCTCACGCCGGAGTTCCTCGAGGAGGTCCTCAGCGGACTCTCTAGAGAACGGGTGATCCTGTCGTTTCCGAGGTTCACGTTCGAATGGGGCGAGACGCTCAACGACCCGCTCGGGGCTCTCGGGGTGACGGACGCGTTCGACGGCCAGCGAGCCGACTTCTCCGGGATCGACGGGACCCGCGATTTCTTCATCGGTGTGGTGATTCACAAGGCGTACGTCGCCGTCGACGAGGCCGGTACGGAAGCGGCGGCCGCGACGGCGGTCGTGATGGTTGGCGCCGGGCCGACACCGCCGGACCACCGCGTGATCCGGGTCGACAGACCGTTCCTCTTCTTCATCCTTGACAAGGAGACCGGCTCGATCCTGTTCATGGGGAGGGTTCTCGACCCCCGGCGCTGAACCGTCGTTGGGATCGGACCGACAGGCGGGGAAGGGACCGACGGGAAGCCACCTCGGGTCCAGCCGTCGGTCTGCCTAGATCGCCTTCTCGATGAAACGATCCACGTCGGCCTTGAACGCCGCGAGCGAGTCGAGGTCGAGGTAGAACATGTGCCCGGCCTCGTAGTTCTCCATGTCGATGTTGCCGCGGTGCTCCGGGTCGACGTTCATGTGGCTGAGCATGTACTCGGTGGCGAAGCACGGTGTGGCGAGATCGTAGTATCCCTGCCCGACGAAGACCTTCGTGTAAGGGTTCTTCGCGATCGCCCCGCGGAGCGCCTCGCCGGTGGCGGGCATCGTCCCCTTCTCCCATTCCCACTTTTCGTTCACCTGCATGCTCAGCGTCTCGTACGTCAGGTCGGTCTCGATCCCCAGCTCGGTCCGGACGTAGTGGTTGAACGCGGAGGTGTACGGTGGCGTGATCGCCAGCATCGAGGGGTCGAACTCCGGCCGCTCGGTCACCGCGAGCGCCTCGATCCCCTTGAACCGCGAGTCGAGGCGGCCGACGGACCGCTTGTCGCCTCGGAGGAGCTCCTTGGTGAAATGGAAGATGTTGATCCGCAGGTTCGTCCCCAAGACGTAGTCGAGGTCGAGACCGGTGTACGCCGCCAGCCTCTCGGCCACGGCGCGCCGTTCGTCGTCGTCCAGCCGATCCCCCTTCATCAACGCGAGCGTCAGCTCCCCCTCCGACCAGGCCTTCACCTCGGTCATCAGTTCGGGCAGGGCGCGCTGCTCGAGTTCGGCGCCGAGCCGCCCGTGGTACCAAGCGGTCGCCGCGTACGTCGGGACGAAGAGCTGGAACGGGAGGTCGTTCGCCGGCATGAACCGGATCGCTCCGAAGTCGAGCACGGTCGAGATGAGGACGATCCCGTTGAACGTGATCCCCTTGTCGACGAGGTGCCCGGCAAGCCCGGCGGCGCGGGTCGTCCCGTAGCTCTCGCCGGCGAGGAAGAGCGGCGACGACCATCGCTTGTACCGCGTCAGATACAGCCGGATGAACTCGCCGACCGACTCGATGTCGCCCTTGAAGCCGCAGAACTTCTTGTCGAGATCCTCCTTCACCGCGCGGCTGAATCCCGTGCCGACCGGATCGATGAACACGAGGTCCGTCCGATCGAGCCAGGTGTGCTCGTTGTTCTCGTATCGATAGGGCGGAGCCGGCATCCACCCTTCCTTCTCCATCACGACCCGTTTCGGCCCCAGCGCGCCCATGTGCAGCCAGACGGAAGAGGAGCCCGGCCCGCCGTTGAACGCGAACGTCAGCGGACGATCGGAGGGATCCTCGACGCCGGCGATCTCGTAGGCGGTGAAGAAGATCTCCGCCTCGGTCTCGCCGAACTCGTCCTGCAGCGGGATGACACCAGCTCGGGCGGTGTACTTCAGCGTCCGGTTCTCGAGAGGGAGCTCGTGCTCCGTCTCCACCGGCTCGATGCCGAAGAGCTTCCGCTTCTTCTCCTTCGTCTCGGCCGCTTCACCGTTCTTCTTCTCCTCGGGCTTCGCCTTCGTCTTGTCCTGCTCCTCGGCCATGTGGATCGCTCCCTAGCTCGGTAATGTCGTGATCGCGCTGATTGTACCGGGGAAACGAATCCCGGCATCTCAGCGTGCTCCGGCCCCCCTGACTCGTCGATCGAAGGCCGAGCGCGTCCGATTCGCGATGCCAACGAGCGAGAGCATGATCGGGACCTCGACGAGGACGCCGACGACCGTGGCAAGTGCCGCCCCCGACTCCAGCCCGAACAGCGAGACGGCAGCGGCCACGGCCAGTTCGAAGAAGTTGCTCGCGCCGATCTGGGACGCGGGAGCCGCGATGTCGTGCGGGAGCCGAAGCAGCCACGCCGTGCCGTAGCCGAGCCCGAAGATCAGGAGCGTCTGCAGCAGCAGTGGAACCGCGATCAGCGCTATGTGCAGCGGATGGCGCAGGATCGTGTCTCCCTGGAACGAGAACAGGATGACCAACGTCAGCAGTAGACCGGAGATCGTGATCGGGCGCAGCCTCGGCAGGAAGACCGTCTCGAACCACTCCCCCCCGCGCCTGCGGATGAGCCGAACGCGCGAGACGTAGCCAAGCGCCAGCGGAATCACAACGAACAGTGCCACGGACAGGAAGATCGTCAAGTAAGGGACGATGATCTGCGATAGGCCGAGCAGTCCCTTGACGATCGGTGCGAAGAGCACCACGAGCACCAAGTCGTTCACTGCGACCTGTACCAGCGTGTACGCGGCGTTCCCGCGGGAGAGGTAGCTCCAGACGAAGACCATCGCAGTGCAGGGCGCGGCGCCGAGGAGGATTGCACCGGCGTAGTACTCGGACGCGAGCGCCCGCGGGATGAGCGAGCGGAACAGGACGAAGAAGAAGAGCGCGCTGATCGCCGCCATCGTGAACGGCTTGACCGCCCAGTTCAACGTCAGCGTCAAGAGGAGTCCCTTCGGACGCTTGCTGACGTCGCGCAGGCTGGAGAAGTCGACGCGGAGCATCATCGGGAAGATCATCAACCAGATGAGAACGGCGACCGGGATCGATACGTGAGCTACTTCTGCCTGCCTGAGGGCGTTCGGCACACCGGGGAACAGCCAACCGATTCCGATGCCCGCCAGAATGCAGAGCGCGACCCAGATGGACAGGTACTTCTCGAAGAACGTCAGTCGCGATTCCTCGCTCACGCCTCCCCCTCCGGCGAACGGCCGGAACGATTATCCGTCGGAAGGACATTCGGCACCACGGAAGTCGGGGACCGTCCCTCGATAGGAGAGCCTTGTTCGCGAGACATGACGGCAAGGCCTGCGATAGCTGGAGGAGTTCCCTTGAGTCGCGGCCGTGTCACTGCGCGTTACCTGATCCTCAGCTTCTGCGTCGACTTCCGGCCGACCGCGCCGTGGTTCGTCACCGGACCGCGGAGCTTCTCTGTGCTTATCTGAAGCCGGCCCGGCTACTGAGTCACTGCCGCGAGCACGATCTCAGGCGGACGTTCGAGATGTCTCTTCACCGTGCACTGCTCGGCGGACCTGAGGCAGGCATCGACGTACCGCTCAGGGAAGCTCTCCGGCAGGTGGACCGCGATGTCGATCCGATCGACCGTAGAACGCTCCTCCCCGCGCACCACGTCCATCGTGAGCTCGAGCCCGTCGGTCGGGATGTCTCGCTTCTGGCAGAACGCGAGGACGTAGTATCCGGCGCACGCTCCGATCGACGCTAGGAACAGGTCGAACGGGCCCGGCGCCGATCCGGCACCGCCCTTCGCTTGCGGTTGATCGGTTCGAATCGTGCTCCCTCGGTGTTGTACTTCGACCTTCTTGCCCCCCGTGAAGCGGATCTTCATTCGATCTTCCATCGATCCTCTCCCTTCGAATGAGGGGCGATGTTCCCCGGACTCGTTTCGGGGTGCAAGGTCCTTCTCTGTGAGCCGATGTGGCGGAGCCTCAGAGGTCGGCTTCGAGGCTGATCATGATGTCGGCGAAGCCGTGCTTGGCGTAGAAGGCGCGGGCTCGGTCGTTCGTCGGCACGACGGAAGTACGAAGCGACTCCGCACCGTGCTCCCGGGCCCACGCTCGGGTGGCGTCCATCAGCCGCGTTCCGATGCCCCTCCCTCTGTGACCGGCGGCGACGATCAGCTCTTGGATGTAGGCGTACGTCTTCCGGACGAGGAACGGCAGGTCCTTGGTCTCCCGCACGTGCAGCTCAACGAGCCCGACGATCTCGTCGTCCTCCTCGGCGACGATGTAGTCCGCATCCGGGCTCTCCAGGACGCTTCGGACCCTCGATTCCGCCGTCGGACTCGCTTGGAAGAAGCCGGGGAGCTGATCGACGTGGAAGGCGTTCTGCTCATCGAGGAGCCGACGAATGCCGGCGATGTCCCTCTCGTCAGCGATTCGGATGTGCACGATTCGGCCCTTCCGCCATCCGTTACGGTGCGTCACCGTGCGTCGATGACGCACCACTCGAGCGTCGTCTCGGCCACCGGGAGGGCGTCGATGCCGCCTCCCGCGATCACCGCGCCCTTCGGCGTCGGTTTGGCGATCCCTCGGACGGCGTTCCGGATGTTCGCACGCCAGCCGGCCTCCACGAACGCCGACATCGTCGACTCCCTCAGCATGGAGTCGATGAGGCCGTGTTCCCGCAACACAGCGAGGTTCGCTGCGTCGTCTTCGGGATAGAAGGTCGAGATCGCGAGCAACCGTCCGGACACAATCCTCCGCAGCTCCTCGAGCAGCCTCCCCGGCTCCTCGATGTTCGGGAGCCCAAGGTTGGTGGTCATCGTTTCGACGGACCCGTCGCGGAACGGCGTTCGGCGTGCGTCGAACGCCAGCAGGCTGACTCCGTCGTACAGGTTTCGGTGTGTCAGCCACGCTCGGTCGCGCCGCAGGACGCGGGGGCTGAAGTCGGTCGCCACGATCGGTCGATCGAGCGACCTCACGAGGTC
Source organism: uncultured Thermotogae bacterium (assembly GCA_964523545.1). Lineage (GTDB taxonomy): Bacteria > Bipolaricaulota > Bipolaricaulia > UBA7950 > UBA9294 > JANQEA01. Next base: position 1,248 of record CAZFZM010000022.1, on the reverse strand, counting down.
GGCGACGAGGGTGCAGCGGCCCGAGGCGAGGTCGACGATCGGACCCTTCCCGGCGCTCAGCTCGTCGATCACGAATTCGAACTGTGCCTCGGAGCACGCCAGGTACTCCTCCGTGTACAGTCCGGACCACGCCGACTCGACCGCCCGTTCCGCTTCCTCGAACTGACCTCTCTCCTCGTGCACGAGGCCGCGGAAGAACCGGTCGACCGGGCCGAGGTCCGAAAGCGGGACGTCCATCAGCTTGACCTCGACGTCGGGCCGCTCGCGCAGCCACCCGGACAGCCTCTGGCTCCCTTCTTCCCAGAGGTCGTTGCGCGGCAGGTCGGGTGTCAGGAAGAGACCGATCCCGTCTCGGATCGGATAGTCGGCTCCGCAGTCCGGGCAGTTCGCCGACCCTTCGATGAATCGATCGTCGTCCCGTTCGCGGACGGTCCACGAAAGGGGACCCCGGCAGGAGGGGCATTGCAGCATCTCGGTCAGGTAGTCGTGCATCTCTCACTCCGCTCGCTTCGTCATGAATCCTCGGACGCAGTGGAGGGCGTAGAGGCCGCGGACGACCGTTTTGGTCTGCCACGACGCTTCGTTCTCGCTCAACCGCCCCTTGGACAGGCGGAAGAAGACGAGCCGCGCCAGCCAGCGGAAGAAGAAACGCTTCCCCGGATCGAAGCGCCAGCCCTCGGCCGGCCTGAGGGTGAAGCGGTACGGCGGTTCGAGGCTCAGGCCGCTCGCTTCGTCGCGTCCTCGCAGCGCGTCGAGGACCTTCTCGTGGATGACCGGGCGCGTCTCGTCGGCCGGCGGGAACCAGTCCCGCTCGAGGCTCTTGACCGGGACGCCGACGACGTTCGGGCAGAGCCGCTTGGCCTCCTTCACGGCCGCCTCTTCGCCGATGACGGCCAGAAGCCTCGCCCTCATGAACAGGGCCAACTCGAGCCCGATTTCTCCGACCTCGATTCCGTTGAGCGTCACTTCCCCGATCGGCGGCGACTGGATCGTGTGCGCCGCGAAGCCTCCGCCGCCGTACATCGCGTGCTGCCCGACGATGACGATCCCGAACGGCTCTCCGCTGACCACGCGCCGCGGCTTGCCCGGCAGGTACGGCCGCTTCACGAAGCGGAGGTTTCGAGGCAGCTCCTTCACCAGAACGTTCGGCTCGCGATGCCCGTTGTCGTGCGAGTCGTTGAGGACGATCTCGTCGATCCCGAACTCGTTGGCCGCCTCGCAGACGGCCTGCACGTCGGAGGTGATGAA
>CAZFZM010000021.1:0-40808 GCA_964523545.1 uncultured Thermotogae bacterium | reverse complement strand
CTGCAGATCCCCGCCCAGCCTCATCCTTCGCACCTCGCGCGTCCCGTCCCGGAACCGTGGGTCCTTGTCTTCCTGGACGTTCGAAGTACACTTATCATAGAAACCATTCCAAAGGAGGAGAGATGGCCGAACAGATCGAAGCCACCGACGAAGTCCTCGTCCGCGCCATAGACAAGGGGCTCGGGAACCGAATCCACGTCCGCCTGTCGCGGTTTCGCGACCGCGACTACCTCGACATCCGCAACTTCTACGAGACCGACGACGGAGAGTGGAAGCCGACGCGCAAGGGGATCGCGATTCCGGTCGAGCTGTACGACGAGCTGCTCGACGCACTCGGGGCGGCGAAGGAGGAGATCGCCAAGCGGGGGAGCTCCGGGGCGGGCACCGAATCCGCTTGATGCACACCGACCATTGCGAGATAATTGGCGCGAAGTCCGGTCCCATCGTCTAGTGGCCTAGGATAGCGGGCTCTCATCCCGTCGACAGGGGTTCAAATCCCCTTGGGACCGCCAGTCGGAAAGCAGAGGCCCTTTCGCCACAACGCGGAAGGGCTTCTGTGGTTGGGGGCTTTCGGTTCTAGCCGCAAACTCTGGTAAGCGGGTGGGCGGAGGCTAATCCCTTGGTTGCCCTCCATCCTCTGGAGACATAGCATGGGGGCATCGGAGGAGGAGCGCGCGGGGCAAAGGGAGGGGGGTGTCGTGCACACGGCGAACCGACAACTCGAGGTGATCGTCGGCTGTATGTTCTCGGGGAAGACCGAGGAGTTGATCCGACGGCTGGAGCGCGTCCGGATCGCGGGACGGAAGATCCTCCTGTTCAAGCCGACGATCGACGATCGCTACGACCTGAACGCGATCGTCACCCACTACGGGCGCGAATTCGCCGCCCACCTCCTCGATCCTGGCGAGGAGACGATGGCGACGCTGCGGAGCCTGGTCGGCGACGAAGCGCTCGACGAGGCGGCGGTCGTCGCGTTCGACGAGGGGAACTTCTTCTCCGAGCGGCTCCCCGACCTGTGCGAGGAGCTCGTCCGGACGGGGAAGCGGGTGATCGTCGCCGGGCTCGACCTGACCTTCGCCGAGGAGCCGTTCGAGCCGATGCCGAGGCTGATGGCGCTCGCCGATCGGGTCGACAAGCTCCAGGCCGTCTGCGTCGTCTGCGGCGGGGTGGCGACGCGGTCGCAGCGGTTGATCGACGGGAAGCCGGCGCCGGTCGACGGGCCGGTGATCCAGGTCGGGGGGATCGGCAGCTACGAAGCCCGCTGCCGCGCCTGCTACGAGAAGTAGGTTTCGAGAAGGCGTCTCGCCTAGATGTAGTACGTCTTGCAGTCCTCGCAGACCTCGAGCCCTTCGATCGGCTCGGGCGTCTCCATCATGTGGGTGGCGAAGACGCGTGTTCCCCGCTCCTTCAACTTCTTCATCCAGTATTCGACGACGTGGATGTCCAAGTGGCCGGGATCCTTCGACCCATCCGGATGGGTCAGCTCGATGATCGCGACGTCCGAGTCCTTGAGGAGCTTCCCCAGTTGCGCGCATTCGCCGGTGTCGCCGGTGTAGGCGATCGTTCGTCCCTTGTAGGTGAAGCGATAGCCGAACGCGGCCAGGGTGAAATGCTCCATCCGGACGGCGGAGAAGGCGAGGTCTCCAGCCCGGTACTCGCCGTCCTCGCCGACCTCGACGTACGAGACGGGGACGTGGGGCACGAACCCGGCCTCGCGCATGTCCGGCCACGCGAGGTCGCAGAGCGTCTCCGTCCTTTCCTCGATTCCCGGTGGACCGACGATGTACAGCGGCCGATCCCGCTCGCGACGGACGCAGTACTCGAGCAACAGGAACGGGAGGCCGAACATGTGGTCGGCGTGAAGGTGGCTGATGAAGACAACGTCGATCTCGGTCAGATCGAGATCGAGGCGCTGCAGCTCGACGACGGCGGTCGGCGGTAGGTCGAGGAGGATTCGGCCGTCGATGAGGAGCGAGTTCCATCGGCGTCCGTCGGTCAGCGCCGCTCCGGACCCGAGGCACGTGAGCGGGATACGATCACTCAAGAGCGTCTCAGTTTGCTGCGTGGAGTGCCTCGTCGGTCGCGCGCAGTCGTCGAACGAGTTCGTCCAGCATCCCCTGTGCGATCTCGGGATGGTTCTCGATGAGGCTCTTCATCGCCCACTGAGTGATCACGAGGCAGTTCGTGTCGGTCATCGCGACGACGTCCGCCGTGCGGGGAGCGCCGTCGATCACGCTCAGCTCCCCGAAGAAGTTGCCGGTGCCAAGCTCGGCGAGCTTCTCGCCCTCTCGGATGACCTCCGCAGTGCCCACGAGGATGAGGTAGAAGCCGACGCCCCCCTTGCCCTTTTCGACGATCTTCGCCCCGGCGGGGGACTTCTTCTGAACCGCCGACTTGAGCACGCTCTTGAGGCCCGACTCATTCAGGCGGGAGAAGATCGGCGTTCCCTTCATCAGGGAGACAATCTGCTTGTCGTCCATTCGGTTCGCTCCTTTCGTCGTCACTCGGAACCGGAAGCGATGATATAATACGCCGATTCGCTTTTCCAATACGAGAGAGGGGTTTTCCGATGTCGTGGAGCAGGACGCTCAAGCTGCGGCAGACGATTCGCGCCCAGCTCGAGGCCGGTGAGGAGATCGCCCTGTTGTTCAGCGACCTCCGCGGCTTCACCACGTACACGGCGCGAAAGGGGGATCGCGCCGCGTATCAGCTGACCCAGCTGCACGAGGGGATTCTCCGCGAGCGAATCGACGAATTCGGGATCCTGGTCAAGTCTCTCGGCGACGGCGTCATGGCTGCGTTCGAGACGCCGGACGACGCGATCCGAGCGGCGGTCGGGATTCAGGAGGCGATCCGCGAGCGGAACCGGGAATCACCGGACGAGCCGATCGACGTCGGAATCGGAATCTCCAGCGGCCGTCCTGTGATGACCGACATCGACTTCATCGGCCACGCCGTCAACATCGCGCAGCGCCTTTCGGGGCTCGCGAAGGGCGGGCAGATCCTCGTCACCGAGCGGGTCCAGGAGCTCGCCGCTCTCGGTGAGGGGCTGTTCTACGTCTCGATGGGCCAGCTGAACCTGAAGGGCGTCGGCGCGGAGCGGGTGGTCGAGGTGGCGTGGATGAGAGAAGTCGCGCGGATCTCCGACGCGGCCGATCGCCTGACGCTGATCTTGACCGAGGTCGGGACGGTCGTCGTGGAGCTTGCGAAGGACACGAAGCAGGACATCCGCGACGCCCTCGATCAGCTTCAGGAGGCCCGCGCGGAGGAGGAAGGGGCGTTCTCCGCCTTCCTACAGAGAACGATCGCTCGATTCACGCAGCGGCTGATCGGCGTGTCGCTCGGTGTGTTCGGGATGAAGCGCGAGCAGGGGGTCGACCGGCTGGAGTTCTCGCTCGGCGGCGACGTGCTGAACGTCGAGACGCCCGAAGGGACGTTCCGGCTCCGGGGCGTCGAGCGCGCCGCCGCGGCTGATTTCATGGAGAAGGCGAAGAAGATCGAAGTCGGGTCTCCGTAGGACACCCGAGACGCCTTACATCGAATCAATGAGACGTACTTCTTGTCAGAAAGTATCGGAAAAACTGCTTGAATCGCCTCTGGGCATGGCCTAGAATGGCGAAAAGACACGAATCAGGGGGGGACATGGGCAAGCGAGAGGTCCTGGAAAGCACGCTCAAACAGATCAAGAAGGCGTACGGCGAAGGCTCCATTATGTGGCTCGGCGACGGGGCCCAGGTTCTCCAGGTCGAGTCCGTCTCTTCGGGATCGCTCGCGCTCGACATCGCGCTCGGTGTCGGAGGAATTCCGCGAGGGAGGATCGTCGAAATCTTCGGGATGGAGGCGAGCGGGAAGACGACGCTTGCCCTCCACATCATCGCCGAGGTGCAGAAGCGGGGTGGGACGGCGGCGTTTATCGACGCGGAGCACGCGCTCGACCCGACGTACAGCCGAGCGCTCGGCGTCGACCTGGATCACATGCTCATCTCCCAGCCGAACTCGGGCGAGCAGGCGCTTGAGATCACCGAGCAGCTCACCCGCAGCGGTGCGATCGACATCATCGTGATCGATTCGGTCGCCGCGCTCGTGCCGACGGCCGAGATCGAGGGTCAGATGGGCGAGCCGACAGTCGGACTTCAGGCGCGGTTGATGAGCCAGGCGATGCGAAAGCTGTCCGGCGCGATCTCGCAGTCGAAGACGATCGTCGTGTTCACGAACCAGATGCGCTCAAGGATCAGCGCGTCGCGCTTCGGACCGTCCACGACGACCTCCGGCGGATGGGCGCTGAAGTTCTACGCTTCGGTCCGGCTCCAGATGTGGGGGTCCGGACGGATCGAGGAAGGAACCGAGCGCGTCGGGCACAACATCAACGTGCGCGTGGTGAAGAACAAGGTCGCTCCCCCATTCAAAGAGGCCAAGTTCGACGTGATCTACGGACGGGGGATCGTCCGCTCGCGCGACCTGCTCAACACCGGAGAGGCGCTCGGTCTCGTCACTCGAAGCGGATCCTGGTACTCCTTCGGCGACGAGCGCCTCGGCCAGGGGATCGGCAACAGCGCCTTGGCGCTGGAGGAGGATCCGGCGCTGGCCGATCAGCTCGAGGAAGCGATCCGGGCGAAGGCCGGCCTCGAGGAGAGGGAGCCGGCGAAGGCCGAGCAGGATGCGGGAGAAGCGGACGTCGAAGCGTGATCCGTGGGTCGACCTGACCCGGCTGCTCCGCGTCCGCCCGAGGAGCGTCCACGAGGCGAGGTGGCGACTGCAGCAACGCGGGCACGACGAGGGCTCGGTCGAGAAGACGATCGGCGCCGCGCTCGACGCCGGACTCCTTGACGATCGCGCCTTCACCAAGCTGTGGGTCACCGATCGGCTGTGGCATCATCCGCTGTCGCGTGCCGCGTTGGCGAAGGAGCTGCGGGAGAAGGGAGTCGATTCGTCGATCGTCGAAGCGACGCTCGGCGACCTCTACCCGAAGGTCCGGGAGATCGAGATTGCGCGCGATCTCGCCGAGGCGCGCTACGAGCGGCTCCGGGGGATCGACCGCGAGCGCCGGAGGACCAGGACGGTGAACTACCTGATGAGACGAGGCTTCACACAGGGGCTGGCCTGCGAAATCGTCCGACAAGTCGAGCGGGGGATCGCCGATGAGTGAGCGACGGATCGGGATCGGCTACGACGTCCACCGGCTTGCGGCCGGTCGGGATCTCGTCCTCGGCGGCGTGGCGATCCCGTACGAGCTCGGCCTTCTGGGCCATTCCGACGCGGACGTTCTGACGCACGCAATCTGCGACGCCCTCCTCGGGGCGGCCGGTCTCGGCGACATCGGGGTCCACTTCCCGGACACGAACGAGCGGTATCACGGGATCTCCAGCCTGCGGTTGCTGGAGGAGGTCGTCCGGCTCGTCCGAGAGGCCGGCTGTGCGCCGGTCAACGTCGACGCGACGATCGTCGCCGAGCGGCCGAAGCTGACGCCGCACCTCCCCGCGATGAAGGACGCTCTCGGTCGAGCCCTCGGGCTTCCGCCGGATCGAATCGGGCTGAAAGCGACGACGAGCGAGGGCCTCGGGGCTCTCGGGCGCGGCGAGGGGATTGCGGCGATGGCCGTCGGCCTTATTGAAACAGCTTGACGATGTCCCGGTAGGTGACGAGGACCATCACCCCGAGCAGGATCAGGAAACCGATCGCGTGAATCGTCCCCTCCCGCTCGGGCGGTATCGGCCTTCCTCTCACCCACTCGTACAGGGCGAACGCGACGCGGCTCCCATCCAACGCCGGGAACGGGATCAGATTCAGCAGTCCGAAGTTGATGCTCAGGAACGCCAGGAGGCCGAAGAAGACCATCGCCCCCATTCGGGCTCCCTGTCCGAGGAGCTGAGCGATGCCGACCGGGCCGGCGATCGCTTCGTGCGCGGCGACCTCACCGGAGATCAGCTGCTGTGCCCACGTGGCGAGGAGTCCGACGTTTCCGGCGAACTGCTCCGCGGCGAGCCGAAGGCCAACGAGAGGCCCCGGACGGCGCCGGACGACGCCCAGCTCCCCGAACGTCACGCCGGCGAAGAGCTCGCCCGCCGTCGCTTGAGTCGGTGAGAGCGGCAGCTCGAGGACCTCGCCGTAGCGGTCCACGGTGAGGGTCCCGTCGACGAGAGCGTCCTGGTCCTCGTAGTGGGTGAGCAGGTCGACCGCCGTGTCGACTTGCGTACCGTCGATGGAGACGACCCGGTCCCCGCTGTGTACCCCGGCGAGGCGAAGCGGCGCCGACGGAGCGAGGTCCGTCAGCTCGTTGGTGAAGGTGTTCGTCAGGAAGTACGCGCCGATGAGGTATCGCTCCTCATCCGCCTCGTATCGCGGCGTCACCGCCCGCCGGATCGCCTCACCGCCCCGCTCCAGCTCGAACTGGAGCGGCGCACCGCCGGAGCGCTGGATCACCGCGGTGACGTCCTCGCGGTCGAAGACCGACGTTCCGTCGATCGATCGGACCCGGTCCCCGGGGAGGAGCGCCTCGGCGGCGGGGGCATCGGGGATCACGTCGGCGACCTGGAGCATCGGTGTGCCGTACCCCCAGAGCACGAGCAGCCCGATGAGGAACGCCCCGATCAGGTTCGCCGTCGGTCCGGCGAGGCTGATCGCGGCGCGGACGTACGGCGGCTTGTTGTAGAGGACGCGGTCGGCGGGGATCTCCTCGTCGGTCTCCCTACGATCCTCACCGGCCATCCGCACGTACCCGCCGAAGGGGATCGCTCGGATCGAGTACCGGGTCTCCCTCTTTCGATACGAGAGGAGACGGGGGCCGAACCCGATCGCAAACTCCTTCACGAGGACGCCGGACAGTTTCGCGGCGAAGAAGTGCCCCACCTCATGGAGACCGACGAGCGCGATGATCGAGCCGAGGAAGATCAACAGAGTGAGAATCATGCGCGCTCCCTCGCTCTCATCGTCAGCACTCGCCGCGTGGCGGCGGTGATCCGAACCTCGTCGGAGAGGCGGACGCCGACGACCCAGACGATCTTCTCGCGGTCGCAGAGGAGCGGGACGCGATCGCGGTCGTAGTACGGCACGCGCTCGTTGATCAGGAGGTCCTTCAGCTTGATGCTCTTCCCCAGACCGAGCGGTGTGAAGCGGTCCCCCTCGCGTCGGGACCGCATCGCCAACGGGAAGACGATCCGATCGGCGTCGGCGCACTCGGTCCACCGGTCCGCCACCTCCGTCCGGGGTGTCTTCCCGCTGGCGATGGCGAGATGGAGCGTGAGCGGCGGATCGGGGATCACGGTCTCCCCCAGGTCGACGGGAAACGTCCACGCTTCGATCGGGGACTCAACGACCCGACTCAGGAGGACCTCGTCGGACTGCACGCGGACGTGCAGTCCGGGCAGAGACAGCTCCCCGTGCGGCGCACCTCCGGCGATCATCCGAACTCCCGCTTCGACGTGATCGTGATCGATCCCGGAGAGGTCCCCGCGCACGCGCCGCGCTCCCTCCCGGAGGAGGAGCTTCTGCACCGCGTGGGGATACGTGCTCAGTGCGCCTCGCCGAAGGGTCAGCCGGGCCTCGCCTTCGTCGGAGCAGACCGCGTCCCAGAGCGTCGCGACCAGGAATCGGCTCGCCTCGTCCGCCTCCGCGGCGAGGAACGCCCCACGACGAAGCGCCTCACCGGCCTTCGGGTTGATCTTCTCCAGCTCCGGGACGACCCGGTGGCGGATCCGGTTCCGGGCGAACGACGGATCGACGTTCGACGGATCGGCGCGCCAGGCGAGCTTCCGCCTCCGCGCGTACTCGAGGATTTCGCTTCGTGCGGCCTCGATCAGCGGCCGGACGTAGGGAGGCCTGACCGGCGGGATACCGCGGAGCCCCGTCGCTCCCGTTCCGCGTACCAGCCGGTGGAGGATCGTCTCCACCTGGTCGTCTGCCGTGTGCCCGAGGGCGATCCTCTCCGCCCCGATCTCCGAGGCGACCGATTCGAGGAAGGCGTACCGCGCCGCTCGGGCCGCCCCTTCGGCTCCATGCGCGCGGTGCGCGGCGAGCGACTCGGGGTCGAGGTACGACGCGCGAAGCGGAAGACCGCGCTCCTCGGCGAGCCGCGTGACGAAACGGGCGTCGCCGGACGACGACCGGCGGAGACCGTGGTCGAGATGCGCGACGTGCAGCGAGACCTCATAGTCCGGCGCGAGCCGCTGAAGCAGGTCGAGCAGGACGACCGAATCGATCCCGCCGGAGACGGCGACGAGGATCGTCTCGCCGGCATTCAGCATCCGGTGCTCGTCGATCGTCGCGCGAACTCGTTCCAGGAGCATGGTGTCGATTGTGTCGGTGCGAACCCGCGAAATCAACGCTTGGTCCGGCGACACACCCGTTGTATCCTCCGATCGGAATGAGACGATGGGGGCTCCTTCTCGTGCTCTGCTGCGCCGGCCTCGCGGTCGCTGGGGCGTTACCCGAAGCCTGGTTCGGACGATCGACCGCGATGATCCTCCTCCCGCCGGAGGCGACGCGGATCGACGTGGCTTTCGGTCCCCGCGGATCGACAGCGCGCGTGGAACGGATCGCGACGCCGCGGATTGGGATTATCGCGTCGGCAGGGACGAGCGAGCCGTTCGGTTTCGGAGCCAAGGTCGTCCTCGTCAAGAAGCTTGTCCCGCTTTTCGTCGCGGCGACGCTCGGGACCGACGGGATCGGCGTCGTGTCGACCCTCTTCTTCGGACCGGTTCGGATCGATTGGGGCCGGACGTGGGGCAAAGCACCTGACCGCTGGGGTTGCGTGCAGCTTGCTGCGAATCCGCACCTCTCGATGCTCGTCGGCGTCGAACAGAGCGGAAGTCGGTTCGAGCCGTTTGCGGGAGTGCGAGTCTTCCCGAGCGGGCACGGACTGTGGGAAATCGGAATCTCGGTCCGGTTCGACGGGATCCGGCTGTCCGCTGGGGGAATCGCATGGTGAAACGCGCGTCGATCGTCGCGGCCGCTCTGCTGATCGTCGCGTTCGGTGCTCTCTCGGCCCCGCTGACGATCCTGTACACCAACGATCTTCACCTCCGTTTCGGACACCTGGCCTCGCTCGAACGGTTGATCGCCGAGGAACGCGCCGTGGGCGCACCCGTCTTGCTGGTCGACGCGGGGGACACGTGGCAGGACTTCCGCCGCCCCCTTCCCGCCGTCTGGGGCGCCGACGAGATGGTCGAGTGGATGAACCGCGTCGGCTACGACGGGATGGCGCTCGGAAACCACGACATGTACTGGGGATCAGGGCGGCTCGACGAACTCGTCCGTGCTGCGGGCTTCCCCGTTCTCTGTGCCAACCTCGTGCCGCAGCGTCGCGTCGAAGCACCGTTTGTGCCCTCGACGCGGGTCGACGTGGACGGGATCTCCGTGCTGCTGATCGGACTGATCACGGAGGAGCTGCTGCCGTACTCGGCTTACCCGGGATTTCGCTTGGTGCCTGCGTCCGACGCGGTGGCGGACGAGATCGATCGTGCGGCGCTCCCCGAGGATCTGATCGTCGTCGTTGCGCACCTGCCGGTCGCCGATGCGATCCGCGTGGCGAGGCGGGTCCCGGAGATCGATGTTTTCGTCACCGGGCACTCGCACGAGGAGACGAGCGATCCGGTTCGCGTCGGCGACACCTTGATCGTCCAGTCGGGGGCATTCGGAGAGTACCTCGGGCGGCTCGCGCTCGACGTCGACCCGGGAACGGGCGCGCACCGACTGATCGGCAACGCGCTGATCCCAACGGAGAAAACCCCGACCGACGTCGGTCGGGGCCTTCTTCAGTTGCTCGCTGTCACCGCGGGCGCGGTCGCGGGCGCGCGGCGCGTCCGGCTCTTGAAGTTTGAGGGGAAGGCGATGCCGGTGTCAACGACTCCGATTGTGAACCCCTGCTCCTTGGCGACGTTGTACGCGTCGAAGGCGCTGTACAGTCCCCACCCGAGGTGCACCAGCCCGACGATCGGGTAGGCGTAGTAGCTGAACGGGAGGAGCGACGCGGCGTAGTACGCGCCGACGTCGAGGGCGATCGCGATCCCCAGATGCAGGAACGCCTTGTCGACCTCGTCGTTGAGGAACTGCCCCAGCCCCGGAAGGACCAACGAGGCAACACCCGGAATCCATGCCTGGTTCGGCTGCGCGGAAGCGCCGAACGTCAGCGCCAACAGACAGACAATCAGACAGACTACCCCCACACGCTTCTTCATTGGGTTCCTCCTTCCCACAATCTTCTTGCGATCGTACTTCCCTTCTACGCGTTGATCCTCTCGAGGACCTCGTCGTCGATGTCGAAGTTGGCGAAGACCTCTTGCACGTCTTCGTTCTCGTCGAGGGCGTCGATCAGTTTGAGAACCTTCTCGGCCGAGCCTTCCTCGACGTGTACGGTGCTCTTCGGAACCATCGTGACCTCGGACCGGATCGGTGTCACACCCTGCTCACGGGCCGCGTCGCTCAGATCGGAGAGAAGCGATGGATCGCAGGTCGCTTCGATCGCGTCTTCCTGATCGTCGATGTCGTCGGCCCCGGCCTCGATCAACGCCATCGCCAACTCGTCGCGATCGACACCGTCGGGCAGATCAGCGAGCACCACGATCCCTCTTCGTTCGAACAGCCAAGCGACGCTCCCGGCCGACGCCATGCTCCCGCCGTGCTTGCTGAAGATGTGGCGCACTCCGGCGGACGCGCGGTTCCGGTTGTCGGTCACGACGCGGACGAGAACGGCGATGCCGTCGGAGGCGTACCCCTCGTAGGTCGCCTCCTCGTAGTTGACCCCGTCGAGCTCTCCGGTCGCCCGCTTGATCGCCCGTTCGATGTTGTCCTTGGGCAGATTCGCGGCCTTGGCCCGTTCGAGCGCCTGCGCGAGACCGGGGTTGTTCTCGGGGTTCGGGTCCCCGCTGCGGGCCTGGAGGGTGATCTCCTTGATCAGCCTGCCGAACAGGTCGGAGCGTTTCTTGTCCTGCCGCTCCTTGCGATACTTGATGTTCGCCCACTTGGAATGCCCCGCCATTCCGATGTCCCTCCGCTCCAAAGGTTCACGAGATCTTAGCATTCGCCGATGGAGTGGGCAAATGGGCCCGGCGATCGCCCGAGGAGGCGCTCGGCGGCCGGTCCCGGGGCCTTCGTCACGATCCGGCGGGAAGCGACGGATGGCGAGCACTTGACAGAGGTTTTCCCGTTCTGGCACAGTCTCCGACGTACTCGAAAGGTGGGGGAAGACATGGCAAAGCGCGTGCGCGTTCTGACGGTGGTGAGCCTGCTGGCGTGCGTTCTCGTGACGTCGACCGGCTGCCTTCTCAACCTCTTCCAGACGGCGAGGACCCTCGGTGCCGGAAACGTCGCATTGACGATCGGAAGCGGGCTGTTCGACCTCGACCTGGACGAGGTCGACAGCGACTACTACCTGACGCCTCAGGCTCGGCTCGCCATCGGGCTCGCCGACGGCGTCGACCTGGGATTCCACACCGGGTTTCTGGTCCCCCTCGAGGGAGGGGACGCCGGTTGGTTCGGTGCGACGGGCGACTTGAAGTTCGCGTTGTTCGACGGGCCTGACTCGTTCGCTCTGGCGCTCGGGTTTGGCGGTGGCTATAGCTTGGAGGCGCTCGGGTGGGAGGCGTTCGGCGAGGTCTTCTTCGACAGCAACGTCAGGTTCCTGCCGATCTTCTTCGCCTATCAGCCGCACGTGGTGTTGGTCGAGGGGTTCGGTCTGATCCACCATTTCGCTGGAGGCCTGAAGCTTCGGCTATCCGAGAAGGCCCGGCTCCTCGTCCAAGTGGACTATAACTCGTACACGTTCGTGAGTCTCGGCCTGGCCCTCGAGATCGAGTTCTAGGGGGCCTCCTGGCTTGCTCGACCGGCTTCACGCCTCGCCGCTCGGGCGACGGGCTGGCGGTGGGGATCGCACGACGGCGTGACGGAGTGCAGCCAGGATCTTCCGATCAGCGGTCGGAAACGCGTAGGCGTCCAGCTCGTCCGGGCGGATCCACGCCCAGTCGGCGCAGTCGATCGCGCGCGGTTCCCCTCCGATGTGCCGGCAGTGATAGGTGTACAGCGTGATCCGGAAGTGCGTGTACGCGTGATCGATCCGCACGAACGGGGCGATCACCTCGACGTCGATTGCCAGCTCCTCGCTTAGCTCGCGGGCGAGCGCCTCTTCGTGCGTCTCCCCCTCCTCGACCCGTCCGCCGGGAAACTCCCACAGCCCGCCGAGCATGTCGTCCGCCTTCCGCTTGGCGATCAGGTGCCTCGCCCCAGGCGCGAGCGGCTCGCCGTCCCAGACGATCCCGCCGACGACGTCGACGTGCGGGACCGCTCTCCGGGCCGGCTTCTGCGGGTAGAGGACCTCCTCCCCGGTGTGATGTGCATCACAATGTCCCGCGAGGGGGCACTCGTGGCAGCGCGGGGAGCGCGGCAGGCAGATCCGCGCACCGAGATCCATCAGCGCCTGGTTGAAGCGCGAAGCCTCACTTCGCGGAAGGAGAAGCTCCGCCGTTCGCCGGAGCTTCTTCCGGGTGGCAGCCTTCGCGGGGTCTCCCTCGATGCGGTGCAAACGGGCGAGGACGCGGACGACGTTCCCGTCGACGACCGGCTCGTCGAGCCCGAACGCGATCGAAGCGACCGCCGCCGCGGTGTACGGGCCGACACCGGGGAGGAGCCGAAGCTGCTTGACCGTCGCCGGGAACCGGCCGCCGTGATCTCGCGCCAGGATTTCGGCGGCGCGATGCAGGTTGTGGGCGCGGCGGTAGTACCCGAGTCCTTCCCACGCCTTCAGCACGTCGTCGATCGCCGCCGTCGCGAGGTCCTTGATCGTGGGGAATCGCTCGAGGAACCGCGCATAGTACGACAGGACCGTCTCGACGCGGGTCTGCTGGAGCATGAACTCCGAAACGAGGATCGCGTACGGGTCATCGGTTCGGCGCCACGGAAGATCGCGCGCCTCGACGTCGTACCAGGCGAGAAGGTCCCTCTGGAGCGCCTTCGTCCGTTTCCCTCGGTCGGCCATGGAAGGAAGGCGCGGCGATCGGCCGCCGCGCGTTTGCCGGTTCTACTTGTCTTGCACCAGGAGCTTCATGTAGTCGCCGACGGTCGCGACTTCTTCCAGCGCGAACGTCGCGTCGACGACCCTGTCCAATGAGCTTTCGGTCATCGCGTGCGACGCGTTGGCACGGAACTTGTCGATCAACTCCTGATCGGAGAGCGGCCGCTCGGCGCGGCCCTTGGCGTGGTCCTCTTGGATCGTGTAGCTCTGCCCGGCCTCGGTCGTGATCGTGACGATCGCCCGCTTGATCCCCGGGAACATCGCGTCGATCTCGGGATCGGCGACGACCTTGATCTTCGGAAGCGTCTCCCAGACGAACGGATCGGTCAGCGCCTCCTCCTCGAAATCGGACGGGAGGACGTTCCCTTTGGCGACGGCGACGGCGATACAGTACGGGAGGGAATGATCGGCCGTCTCCTTCGTTCGCGGCTCGTACTTCGACGGGTCGGACAGGATGTCGGCCCCGCGCGTCGTCGTCTTGATCAGGACCTCGGCAACGTCGTGCGCGTCGATGTCGTTGGCGCTCATCACTTCGAGGACCGCCGTGATCGGCTGGTGGGTCAGCGCCTCGGTCGGGAACGCCTTGTATCCGCACTCGGTGATCAGGAACTCGGATCCGAGTCCGTCGAGCATTCTCGCCGAGTCGAAGGTGACGTTCGAGATGACCTCGAAGACGCCCTCCTTCCCTTCGAACAGCTCGACCGGCCCGGAATACCCGGTCGCGGCGAGCATCGCGGCCCGAACGCCGGCCTCGGTCGCCATCGGGTCGGCGGTGTTCTTCATGTTCGTCAGGTGACCGGCGACGACCCCGCCGAGAGTGAAGTGACTCGAGCCGGAGATCCCGCAAGCGGCGATCGCCTGATCCTCGGTCAGGCCGAGCATCCGTGCGGCGACGAGCGGGGAGACGAACTGCGTCAGCGAGGCGTGATGCCATCCGACCTCGCGGATGCCCGGGTCGGCCGCGAGGCAGAGGCGCATCTCCAGCTCGTAGCAGATCAGGATTCCGACGAGGAGGTCCTTCCCGCTGCGGCCCTTGTGCTCGGCCGGCGCGAGCGCGGCCGGGATGATGTCCGACGGGTGGGACGGGTCCTGCTTCCAATAGATGTCGTTATAGTCCATCGCCCGGATCAGAAGTGCGTTCATCAGCGCCGCGTTTCCCATGTTCGTCACGGTGCCGTGGCCGATGATCGACGCCTGCTCCGTGCCGCCGAGGCCACGGACGAACTCGTATGCCTGCCGCATGTCCTCATGGTCGAGCGCTGCGAGCGCGCAACCGACCGAGTCGAGGAGGAAGCGCTTCGCCTCCAACCGAGCCGGATCCGGGATCTGCTCGTAGTCGAGCGAAAGGGCGAACCGAGCCATCCGCCGACTGATCGAATCTCCCGTCGTCATCTCACGCCTCCTTGGCGGCCTGGGCGATCGCCTCGGCCATCTCTGTCGTCGTGGTGGTCCCGCCCATGTCGTAGGTCTGAAGCCGCCCCTCGCGGATCGTGCTCGCCACGGCCGTCTCGATCTTGCCCGCCATCTCCGTCTCGCCGAGGTAGTCGAGCATCATCTTCGCCGAGCGGATCATCGCGATCGGGTTCACCTTGTTCTGCCCGACGTACTTCGGCGCCGAGCCATGCGTCGGCTCGAAGACGGCGTAGTCGTCGCCGATGTTCCCGGCGCAGGCGAAGCCGAGCCCTCCGACGATCTGCGCGGCGAGGTCGGACAGGATGTCGCCGAACATGTTCGAGCTGACAAGGACGCCGTAGTCCTGGGGGTTCTTGACGAGCCACATGCACATCGCGTCGATGTTCGTTTCCCGGAGATCGATCCCAGGGTGCTCCTTCACCATCGCGCGGGCCTCGCGGATCATCAGGCCGGAGGTCTCGCGAATGACGTTCGGCTTCTCGACGACGGTGACTGTTGGGTATTCGTGCTTGGCGGCGTATTCGAACGCATCGCGGAGGATCGCGCGGCAGCCGTCACGGGTGAAAATCCGGCTTGAGATCGCCATGTCGTCGTTGGCGACGTCGGCGAACATCGCCATCTTCTTGTGCGTGTCGAACGCGGCGCGCACGTTCTCCGGCACGGGATGCCACTCGACGCCCGAGTAGAGCCCCTCGGTGTTCTCGCGGAAGACGACCAGGTCGATGTCGTCGCGAAGGTTGAGAGGGTTCCCTTGATACGCCTTGCACGGCCTCAGGTTCGTGTGGAGTCCGAACAGCTGCCGGAGCCCGACGATCGGGCTCGAGTAGACGAGTCCCTTGCCCTGCAGCTCTGGAACGAGCTCGGCCGCCGCCTCGTCCTTCGGCTTCGACGTGATCGCCCCGAACAGACAGCAATCGGTCCGCTTGAGCAGGTCGATCGTCCGATCTGGAAGCGGATTCCCCTCACTTCTCCAAAACTCCCACCCGATGTCACCGTACTCGTACTCGGCCTCGAAGCCGATCGCGTCGAGCACGCCCTTGGCCGCCTCCAGAACGTCGCTCCCGACGCCGTCGCCGGGGAGCAGCGCGATTCTGTAGCTCATGGATGCCTCCCACCCTGTGGCGTGATGCGCGGATGATACCGGGGTGAGCAAGGTGGTTCACCCCTTCTCCCGCGGGTTCGCGACCGATAGCACATCTCGTGGACACGCCGCCAGTGAGGAAGACAGCGGGGGCACTTCCCCTTCGAAGCGGCGATCGACTAGTACACGGTCGCGGTGAACTCGACGACCTGCTCGGGCTCGACGGACTCCCACGGCCGATGGTAGATGAACCGGAACGCCTGCGGGCCAACGTCGACGGCCTCGTAGCGGAACAGGAACGTTCCCCCTGAGCCGACCGTCGTCTGCGGGTGCGGCTCGGCGCGGTACTCCATCTCCTCCGTTTCTCGCAGCACGGCGTACTCGTACAGGAGGGCGTTCTCCCACTGGAAACCGGTCGTCGCATTGCCCGCTAGCGCAACCATCAGCCGATCGCCTCGGCGCAACGCCACGTTCGCACCGGCGTCCTCTTCCGTGATGAGCCGATACACCCGTAGTTCAAGACCGCAGACCGACGCGCTTGCCGAGAATCGCCCGGATTGGGCCATCCGCTGAGGAGGCACGATGTCGACACGGGCCGAGAACGCCCCGACGGTCGTCACGATGAGAACCGTGTAGGAGCCCTCGGGCAAGGGCTCGCCAGCCGCGCGGTCCACGAGCGACAGTCGACCGAGCCACTCCACCGTGTCCACCGGGGGGTCGTAGGACTCGCTCCGAAGGGTCCCGCCCGAACCGTCGAGAAGCGACAGCTCCGTCACGTGGACCGGGTCGCACAGGCAGGTGCACGGATCGTCTCGGACGATCTCGAGTGACAGGCTCGCCCCGCTCTCGACGACGAACACGCCGATCGACACCCGAAGCTCCGCGTTCGTCGAACCGGCAGACGATGAACTGCTCGCACTGGCTTGCCCGCACACGGCCCCTCCGACGACCAACAAGCCGGTAAGAACCGTCCAGAAAACGGCCGATCGTCTCGTCATCATCCACATCACCTCCTGATCGTCCGGGAAGCGACGTACCTGCTCATCGGCGTTCACCGACTCGACTGCTTCGCATGCCGCCGATCCGTCACCTCCGGGAACCGATCTCTCCCGTAGTATGGCGTCGCGCCCCCGGCGCGCAAGTGCGCCTCCGCGTTTCCCCCGTACACCCGGAGCCGGCACTAAGAACGCGGAAAATGCGGTTCCCGCAAGAACATTCAGTGACGTGACCCCGGTGGCTCGCGGGGTAAAGCGGGCCGGACAGTTCGACGTGGCGCCTCCCCGTCATCTCGCCACTTGACAGCCGCGCAAATCGCCTAGTAGACTGATTTCGCCCGGGAATGTGCAGTCTTCTGGTTGGCCCGGGTCATCGGGCGGCGCTGGCGGTTGGCGTCGTCCGATGTCCTTTGCGCGCGCCTGCGTCCTTCCAGACGAATCGGCGCGGGGGTCTGCTGGCTGTTTCGCCTGTCCGAAGACGCTGTGTTGCGCGGAATGGTTCGATGCCACGGTCCCGCGGCATCGAACCATCGGCAGGTGCACGTTGCCAGCGTGATGCCGTCCGGTGATCCGTCGGCGTGTTGACACGAATAGTTCTATATCGTACAATGCGGTATCGAACGACCAAGGAGGAACCGATGAAAGAAAAGGAACTCCGGACGAGGTGCCTGGATCTGATGGCGACGGCCGAAGCCGTCTACCTGTCGACCGTCGAAGGAGATGGCTACCCGCGAATCCGGGCGATGCTCAACCTGCGCAATCGATCGCAGTACCCGGATCACGTCCACCTGTATGCAGGACACGACGACGACTTCATGGTCTACGTCTCGACGAACACGTCGTCCCAAAAACGGAAGGACATCGAAGCGAACCCGAGAATTGGCCTGTACTACTGCAGGCCGACCGAGTTCCTCGGGATGTCGTTGGTCGGCGACGTGGAGATCGTGGAGGACGCGAAGATCAAGGAGGCGGTCTGGGCCGACGGCTGGGAGAGGTATTTCCCGACGACGGGTCGGCCCGACGATCCGGACTACACGCTGCTGCGGCTGTACCCGAAAAGCGCGCGGGGGTGGACCGGCTCCGAGACGTTCGAACTCACGTTCGATCGATGAGACTCGAGCGGCAGGGCGGATTCCTCGTCTCGAAGATCCACCGGCTCTCCGGGCGGGTCTTCGCGCGGATGCTGCGGGAATACGAAATCGAGATCAACCCGGCGCAGGGGCGGATCCTGTTCGTCCTCTGGCGCGAGGACGGGATCCCGATTCGCGAGCTGGCGAAGCGGACGTCGCTCGGAAAGTCGACGCTGACCAGCATGCTCGATCGCCTGGAGGAGGCCGGGTACGTCGTGCGGGTGCGCTCCGAGACCGATCGACGGGTCGTCCTCGTCCGAAGGACCGACAAGGATCGCGCGGCGCAGGCGGCGTACGAGCGCGTCTCGGCTGCGATGTCGGACGTCTTCTATCGCGGCCTCACGGACGCTGAGATCGGTGCGTTCGAGCGAACCCTCGAGCGAATCCTCGACAACCTGATCGCGTTCGAAGAGGAGGATCCGTAAACGGTGCGAGACGAAAGGGGAGGTGCGATGAACGAGAACGAGGTGAAGGCGAGCGCGCTGGAGCTGGTTGAGCGATCGACGATCGCGATGGTCGGCACGTTGGACACGGACGGAGCGCCGCGGATCGTGGCGATGATCAAAGCCGAGCACACCGGCCTGCGAACGATCTGGTTCTCCACGAACACGTCGAGCGAGCACGTCGGGCAGCTGGAGAGGGACCCGCGGGCCTGCGTCTACTTCGCGCAGTGGACACAGGAGCCGTGGCGCGGACTGACGCTCGGCGGGCGGATGGAGATCCTCCGGGATCGCGCCTCCCGCGAGCGCCTGTGGGAAGACGGCTGCGAGCGCTACTATCCAGAGGGGATCGACGATCCGGACTACACCGTTCTTCGTTTCACCGCCGAGTGGGCCAAGTTCTACCAGTACGGGACGAAGATGCGGTTCGACGTGAGCGAGGAGGCCTGAGGCGTGTCGATGGACGTCTACGAAGCGATCGCCGCGCGGCGAACGATCCGTGACTTCGACCCTCGACCGGTGGAACGGGAGGTCCTGACGCGGATTCTCGATGCCGGACTCAAGGCGCCGAGCCACAACCACCTGCGCGAATGGCACTTCGTCCTCGTGGAGGACAGAAAGCAGCGGGAGGCGCTCGCCCGCTTCTTCTTCGTGGAGAGGACCGATGAGGAGCTTCGCGAGATGCTCGACGGCTGGGGGATGGCCGACGAGCGCCAGTACGCGATGTACTACGACGCCATTCCGAAGCAAGTGAGCATGATCCTCGGTGCGGGGGCTTTGCTCATCCCGTGCTTTCGTCAGCGCGGTCCGCTGCTCGGGGAGAAGAAGTCCCTCCACGAGCTGAACGCGTTCGCGTCGATCTGGGCGGTGATCGAGAACGTCCTCGTCGCGGCCGCAAGCGAGGGCGTCTTCGGCGTGACCAAGATCATCTCGACACCGGAAGAGCGCGACCACGTCCGGGCGGTTCTCGCGATTCACGACGACTACGAGATCCCGTGCTACCTGGCTCTCGGATACCCGCGCGACGACACGGTTCGGCACGAGCAGCTTCGGATCGATGTGGTCGAACGGCTCCACGTCGATCGTTGGGGCGGGTAGAGGCTTGTATCCGGGAATAGGGGGGAGTATCGTAGAGCCGAACAAACGGATGGGGTGAACAGATGCGGCTCGACGTGCGCTCGATCCTGAAGACCGCCGGCCTTGGGATGATCATCGCGGTGCTCGGTAGCATTCTCTTTCGCGCCGTCCGTATCGTTTGGTTGGAGACGATCTTCGATTTCGCGCTGGGCGGCGGGATCGGTTTCCTGTTCGGACGGATCACGATCCGGAACGGCGGAGACGACAGCTTCTCGGCGATGGCGGTCGGCGGCGCTATGGCGGCCGTGGTTCCTGTCGTGCTCAAGTGGATATCAAGGGCCGCACTCGGCGCACCATGGGCGGGCGCACTCGACTTCACACTGTACCCTCCGGGCGTCTTCTACGCGCTGGTCTTCGGGATCAGCGTGGGGGTCATGTCAGGGTTGGTCGGTGCGCTGATCTACGCGTCGCGATACTAGGCTTCGTCGGACGACCACCAGAGCCGCAGTCCGGTCAGCGTGAGGCACGGGACGTACAGCTCGATCGCGTCGAGTTCGCGGTAGAACAGCTCCCCCTTCCCTCCGGTCGCCAGGACCTTCCGCAGGCCGGGGCATTCGGCGCGAAACCGCCCGATCAGACCGTCGACGAGATCGAGGAAGCCGAACACGACGCCGGCGCGGATGTTCTCGGCCGTCGTCTTACCTATGACGGTGTCGGGAACGTCGAGCGCGACGGACGGGAGCTGTGCGGCGCGGTCGGTCAACGCGCGGGCGGTGAGGTGCATCTCCGGTGCGATCGCGCCGCCGAGGAAGGCGCCGTCCTCGGAGACGAGGTCGAACGTGGTCGCGGTCCCGAAGTCGATCACGAGGATCGGTCCGCCGTGCAGCGCGTATCCGGCGAACGAGTTGGCGATCCGATCGGCGCCGACCGACCACGGCTCATCGACCCGCAGCTCGATTGGGGACGTTCGGTGCGTCAGGAACCGGATCTCCCCGGCGGTCAACTGCTCGAGTCCCGTTCGCAGCGGAGCGTCGATCGACGGAACGACCGACGCGACGGCGATCCCCTCGACTTCGGCCGGCTCGACGCCGTTCTCGGCGAGAAGACTGCGGGTCGTCAGGCGAAGCTCGTCGGCCGTCCGGTTGCGCTCGGTCGTGAACCGCCAGTGCGCCGTGAGTTTGTCGCCGTCGAACAACCCGACGACGGTGTTGGTGTTGCCGACGTCGAATGCGAGGAGCATCGAACCTTCCTTTCTACAGGAGATCCTCGCCAGGGGGAAGGATCGTGTTGTCTATCAGGCGGGTCTTTCCGATCCGCACCGCGAGCGAGACGAGGGCCTTCCGGTCGACGGTCTCGAGCTCGGTGAGGTCCTCTGCGTCCGCGACGCTGACGTAGTCGGGCCGCGCCAACGGTTCGGTTCGCAGCAGCCTCTCCATTTCGCCCCGAAGCTTCGAAGCGTCCCGTTCGCCGTTCGCGTAGAGCGACTCGGCATGCTGCAAAGAGCGGTAGAGAATCGCGGCGGCTTCCCTCTCCTCCGGCGACAGGTACGCGTTCCGGCTGCTCATCGCCAGCCCGTCCGGCTCGCGAACGGTCGGAAAGACGACCAGATCGATGTCGAAATCGAGATCGCGGATCAATCGCCGGACGACGAGCGCCTGCTGGCCGTCCTTCTGTCCGAAGTAGGCACGCTCGGGGCGGACCAGGTTGAACAGCTTCGCCACGATCGTCGCGACGCCCCGGAAATGAGTCGGGCGGGACGCCCCTTCCAACCGCTCGGTCAGCCGCTCGACGGTGACCCACGTGTCGTACCCTTCGGGGTAGAGCGACTCGACCGGCGGCGCGAGGACGAGGTCGGTTCCCGCCTCCTCGAGGAGCCTTGCGTCGCGATCCAAGTCGCGCGGGTAGTCGGCGAGGTCCTCGCTCGGCGCGAACTGGGTCGGGTTGACGAAGACGGACGCCACGACCGAGGTGCACTCCGCGCGCGCCCGGCGGACGAGCGACAGGTGGCCGTCGTGCAGGAAGCCCATCGTGGGGACGAACCCGACCGGGGCAGCGAGCCCCCGCCGCAGGCGGTGGAAGTCGGGGATCGTCTTCGCGACCTTCATGTCTCGATCGGGAAGGCTTCCTCGACATGGCGGATGACGTCCGCCGGGATCGAGACGGACTCCTTCTCGGTCGGGAACCGTCCGCCCTGCACGTCGTCGGCGTACTCCCGGATTGCCTCGGCCGCGGCCTCCGCCAGCTTTGCGTACCGGCGCGCGTGCTTCGGGACGAAATCGGAGAACCAGCCGAGGACGTCGCTGACCACCTGGATCTCGCCGTCGCAGTGAGGCCCGGCGCCGATCCCGATCGTCGGAATCGAAAGCCGCTCGGTGAGCAGGCGTGACAGCTCGGTCGGAACGCACTCGAGGACGACCGAGAAGGCGCCCGCCTCCTCGACCGCGAGCGCGTCCTCGATGAGGGACTTCGCCTGGGCCGCGGTCTTTCCTTGCGCCTTGTACCCGCCGAGCTGGTGGATCGACTGCGGCGTCAGCCCGAGGTGTCCCATCACCGGGATCCCGGCCGACGTCAGCCGCGCGATCGTCCCCGCGACCGGTCTCCCGCCTTCGAGCTTCACCGCATGGGCGCCGCCCTCCTGGATGCACCGGCCGGCGCTGTCGAGCGCCTGCTCGGCCGACTTGTGGTAGGTCATGAACGGGAGATCGGCGACGACCAGTGCCCGCTGCGCGCCGCGGGCGACGGCGCGGGTGTGGTGGACGATCGCGTCGAGGGTGACGGGGATCGTGCTTTCGTAGCCGAGGACGACCATCCCGAGGCTGTCTCCAACGAGGATGATCGGGATCCCGGCCTCGTCGACGAGCCGGGCCGTGACGACATCGTACGCTGTCAGCGCGGCGAACCGCTCGCCCTTCTCTTTCATCCGTCGGACGTCCGCGATGGTGACTCTCTTCATGATCCTCCTCCCTCCGACCGATCGAGGAGCTCGCTCACCCGGTTTGCCGCCTCCTCGCTGAGGCCACCCTTGGCGCTGGCGATCGGGATCGCCCTTCGGGCGAGTTCCTTGTACAGCGGGAGCACGTCCGGCGCAACCTCGGCGAGGGCGGAGAGATGCCGCTCGATCGTCCCGACGTCGCCGCGAGCGATCGGGCCGGTGAGCGCGTCCGGGAGGCCGATCGTCTCGAGGTTCTCGATCGTCCCGCGGACGAGGGGCAGCAACGCCCTCAGACCGTCTTCCTGCGACAGGCCCAAGGCCTTCCAGAGGCCCGACGCGACGTCGAGGAGGGTCACCAGGTAGTTCGACGCGACGACAGCGGACGCGTGGTAGATCGCCTTGTCGCCGGAGACGGTGAGCGGTGTCCCGCCGAGCGCCGCGGCCATCTCTCGGAGGGCAGCGAGCAAGCGTTCCGAGGAGGCCTCGATTCCGAACGCGCTCCCGGGCAGGTTCCTCTCGGCCTGCTCGGCTGAGGCGAACGACTGAAGCGGATGGAACACGCCGACGGCCGCGCCCTGGCCCGCGGCGTGATCCAGCGGGTCGAGCGACGAGGCGCCGGAGCAGTGAACCGCGCTCTTTCCGGAGCCCCAGGCGAGCGATTCAGCCGTTGGGCGGATCGCGTCGTCCGGCACCGTGAGGAAGACGACGTCGGAGGCGTCGACGAGCCCCTGAGCGCTTCCCGCACGGCGGCCGCCCGGGATCCGGTCGAGGACGAGGCGCAATCGCTCGGGATTCCGGCCGTAGAGCGAGACGGGGTAGCCGGCCGCAGCGAGGCCCCGCGCAAGGGCGCTGCCGACGGTGCCGGGTCCGATGAAGCCGAGACGCGGTGTACTCCGAGGCGCCATGTCGTTTCCTACTTGGCAGCGAGGAGGTCGCGCACGCGATCGAGGATCCGGTCGGCGAGCTCCCGTTTCGCGAGGAGCGGCAGCTCCTCCTCGCTCTCCGCGTCGATCAGGATCGCGCGATTGACGTCGGAGCCGAACGGGGACTCCTCCGCCCCGACGCGGTTGGCGACGACGAGGTCGAGCCGCTTGTCGACGAGCTTCCTCCGCGCGTTCTCGGTCAGGTTCTCGGTCTCTGCGGCGAAGCCGACGCGAACCCGAGGCCCTTCGATGGACGCCAAGACGTCGACCGTCCGCTCGAGTTCGATCGAGACCTTCTCGGCGTTCTTCTTCAGCTTCCGATCGGCCGGAGCGCTCGGTGCGTAGTCGGCGACGGCGGCGGCCATGATCAACGCGTCGGCGTTGGCGCACGCCGCACCGACGGCCTCGCTCATCTGCGCGGCCGTCTCGACGTCGACGACGGTCATCCCCGCCGGGGACGTGCCCGGCGTCGAGGTGGAGACGAGCGCCACCTCCGCTCCGCGGTCGCGCGCCGCTTCGGCCACGGCGACGCCCATTTTCCCCGACGAGCGGTTGCCGAGGAACCGGATCGGATCGATCGTCTCGCGCGTTCCCCCGGCGGAGACGACGATCCGCGTACCGGAGAGGTCGCCCTTTCGCCCGACGATCCGGAGCGCCTCACCGAGGATCTCCGGTACGGGGGCGAACCGACCGACGCCCACCCCACCGGAGGCGAGCCGACCCTCGGCCGGGCCGACGAAGGAGACGCCTCGACCTTTCAGCGTCTCGACGTTCGCTTGCGTCGCCGGGTTCTCCCACATCGCGGTGTGCATCGCCGGGGCGACGAGGATCGGCGCCCGCGTGGCGAGCGCGGTGCAGGAAAGGAGGTCGTCGGCGATGCCGCACGCCAGCTTCGCGAGCACGTTTGCTGTCGCAGGGGCGATCAGCAGCAGGTCTGCGACCTCGGCGAGCGAGACGTGCTCGATCGAGTGAGGGGTCTCGAGCTCGAACATCTTCGTGACGACCGGCAACCCCGTGATCGCCCGGAAAGAGGCCGGGCCGACGAGCTTCGTCGCGCTCTCGGTCATCACCGTGTGAACGGCGACGCCGGCCTGCGTCAGCTTGCTCGCCAGATCCACCGCCTTGTACGCGGCGATCGAGCCGGTTACTCCGAGAACGACGTTCCGATCGGGCATTTCTCCTCCTGTCCTGCTCGACCGGGGCGGATTGTACGGCGGGCCATCGGCGCGGACAAGAGATCCTCGGGGGTACGGTGAGACTCCCTCATCTCCGGCCGTCAAGACCTCAGTTGTGCCGAGGAGTCTTCGTGCGTCTACTCCTGGATTGCCGCTTGGGCCGCGGCCAGCCTCGCGATCGGTACGCGGTACGGGCTGCAGGAGACGTAGTCCAGCCCGACCTCGTGGCAGAAGGCGACCGACGCAGGCTCTCCGCCGTGTTCGCCGCAGATGCCGAGCTTGAGGTTCTTTCGGGTCTTCCTGCCGAGCGTGACGGCCGCCACGACCAGCCGGCCGACGCCGTCCCGGTCGAGCACTTGGAACGGGTCGTGGTCGTAGACGCCCATCTCGACGTAGTCCCCGAGGAACTTCCCGGCGTCGTCGCGCGAGAAGCCACAGCCCATCTGTGTGAGGTCGTTCGTTCCGAAGCTGAAGAAGTCGGCTTCCTTCGCGATCTCGTCGGCGGTGACCGCGGCGCGCGGGACCTCGATCATCGTGCCGATCAGCACCTTGAGCTTGACGCCCTTCTTCACCTCGACCTCGGCGATCGTCCGCTTCACGATCTCCTTCTGGTTTGCGAGCTCCTTCACGTGCCCGACGAGCGGGATCATGATCTCGGGCTTCGACCCCTTGACGGCGGCCGCGGCCTCGCAGATCGCTCGGGTCTGCATCTCGGTGACCTCGGGATAGGTGATGCCGAGTCGGCAGCCGCGGTGCCCGAGCATCGGATTGAACTCGTGCAGCGCCTCGACGAGCCGCTTGATCTCGATCGGCCGAACGCCCATCGTCTCGGCCATCTCCTTTTGGCCGGCGGCGTCTTGCGGCAGGAACTCGTGCAGCGGCGGATCGAGCAGGCGGACGGTGCACGGGCGACCCTTGAGCGCCTTGAAGATCCCGATGAAGTCCCTGCGCTGCAGCGGGAGGAGCTCCCGCAGCGCCTGCTTGTACTGTGCGATCGCTTCGGTCGCGGCGCGGTCGCCCTTGCAGGCCTTCTGCAGCGCGCCGAGGTCGGCGATCCCCCGTTCATCGCGCAGTTTCTTCACCGTCTCCGCGACGAGGATCAACCGGCGGAAGGAGACGATCCGGTTTCCCTCGAAGAACATGTGCTCAGTGCGGCAGAGGCCGATGCCTTCGGCCCCGAATCTCACGGCCACGGCGGCGTCGTTCGGGGTGTCCGCGTTGGTGCGCACGCCGAGCCTTCGATATTTGTCCGCCAGCTTCATGATCGTGCCGAACGGTCCGGTCAGGCTCGGTTCGACCGTCTCGATCTCGCCCCGGTACACCGCGCCGCGCGATCCGTTGAGGGAGATCCAGTCTCCCTCCTTCACCGTGACGCCGTTGCAGACGAACCGCTTCGACTTGTAGTCGATGTGGACGTCACCGGCGCCGGCGACACAGCAGGTGCCCATGCCTCTTGCCACGACGGCCGCGTGGGACGTCATGCCGCCGCGCGACGTCAGGATGCCCTTGGCGACCGCCATTCCGCCGATGTCCTCCGGGCTGGTTTCGGTGCGACAGAGGATGACCAGCTTGCCGTTCGCGGCCCACGTCTCGGCGTCGTCGGCGGTGAAGACGACCTGGCCGGTAGCCGCTCCGGGGGAGGCCGGGAGGCCGACGGCGATCTGGTCGGCCTTCTCTTCGGCCGCCTTGACGAACACCGGGTGAAGCAGCTGATCGAGGGACGACGGGTCGATGCGGAGCACCGCCTGTTTCTCGGTGATCAGCCTCTCCTTGACGAGGTCGGTGGCGATCCGCACGGCCGCCTTGGCGGTGCGCTTCCCAGTACGTGTCTGTAGAATGTAGAGCGTCCCGTTCTCGATCGTGAACTCGAGGTCCTGCATGTCCCGGTAGTGCTTCTCGAGCTTCGCGCGGATCGCGTCGAGCTGCTTGAAGACCCTGGGCATGGCCTCCTCGAGCGACGGGAAGTCCGTCTTGCGGTCCTTCTCGCTGACGCCGTGGGACTTCGCCCACGCGCGGGAGCCCTTCAGTGTGATCTGCTGGGGTGTGCGTATGCCGGCCACCACGTCCTCGCCTTGGGCGTTGATCAGGTACTCGCCGTAGAAGTACTTGTTCTCGCCGGTGGACGGGTCGCGCGTGAACGCGACGCCGGTGGCGGAGTCCTCCCCGGAGTTGCCGAACACCATCGTCTGGACGTTGACGGCGGTGCCGAGGAGGCCGCGGATGTCGTTGAGTTGGCGATACTTCACCGCCCGAGGGTTGTTCCACGATCCGAAGACGGCCTCGATGCCGGCGTAGAGCTGTTCCATCGGATTCGTCGGGAAGTCCTTGCCGGTGCTCTTTTTGTAGACCTTCTCGTAGCGCTCGATCACCTCCGCCAATCCGGCGGCCGACAGGTCGGTGTCGAGCTTCGCCCGCTTCGCCTTCTTGACGGCCTCCAGCTCGCGCTCGAACGCGTGGTGGTCGACGTTCATCACGACGTTGCCGAACATCTGGATGAACCGACGATAGGAGTCCATCACGAATCGCTCGTCGCCGCTCGACTCGATCAGCGCCTCGATCGTGGTCGGGGTGAGCCCGAGGTTCAGCACCGTGTCCATCATCCCCGGCATCGACACCGCGGCCCCGGAGCGGACCGACAGGAGGAGGGGGACCGGTCCCTTCCCGAACGTCTTGCCCGTGATGCGCTCGAGCCGCTCGAGCGCCGCCTCGACCTCCGGCTTCAGCGCGGCGAACAGCTTCTTCTTCCCGCGCCGGTAGTAGGCGTCGCAGGCTTCCGTCGTGCACGTAAAGCCCGGGGGGACCGGGAGGCCGAGGGTCGCCATTTCGGCGAGGTTCGCTCCCTTGCCTCCGAGGAGTTCCTTCATTCCCGCGTTTCCTTCCGCATGCTCCTTGCTGAAGGAGTAGACGTACTTCATCCTCGGTGCACCTCCGTGCGTGCTTCGTAGAGTGTTCAGTCGTTCATGCGGAGAACAGCGCTTCGACGAAGTCGGCCGCCGAGAAGGCATGAAGGTCGTCGACCGTCTCGCCGACGCCGACGAACATCAGCGGGATCTTCAGTCTGTCCCAGATCGTCAGGACTCCACCGCCCTTCGCCGTTCCATCGAGCTTCGTGAGGACGATTCCGGTCAGACCGATCGCGTCGTGGAAGCGCTCCGCTTGCGAGATTCCATTTTGGCCGGTCGTCGCGTCGAGCACAAGAAGCCGCTCGTCCGATCCGCGACCGAGCTTCTTCTCCACCGTCCGCTCGATCTTCTTCAGCTCCTCCATCAGGTTGTGTTTCGTCTGGAGGCGGCCGGCCGTGTCGACGAACAGGATCCCGTCAGTTCGGATGGCGTGATCGACTGCGTCGAACACGACGGCGGACGGATCGCCGCCCGGTCGGTGCTTGATCAGGTCCGCTCCGACGCGGTCGGCCCAGATTGCGAGCTGCTCGATCGCCGCGGCGCGGAACGTGTCGGCGGCGGCGAAGGTGATTGGCAGGCCCGACTCCTCCTCGCGAAGGTGCGCGGCGATCTTGGCGATCGTCGTCGTCTTCCCGGTCCCGTTTACGCCGGCGATCAACAACACCGTCGGCCCACCGTCCGTTCGCAGGGAGAGCGTACGCTCGCATCCCGCCAGACGCTCCCGGATCCGCTCTCTCAATGCCGTGAGGAGATCGTGCGCGTCGCTTCGGCGAGCCTCCTCGGCGAGGTCTTCGACCAGATCGATCGCCAGTCCGGCGGCGACGTCCCCTCGGATCAGAACCTCTTCGAGTTGCTCGATCTCCTCAGCGGTCAGGCTCCTTCGGCCGGTGAGGATCCTGCCGATCGGCTCGGTCAGCCCGGATCGCGTCTTCTGCAGGCCGGCCTTCAACCGGTCGATCCAGGGCATCACATCTCCACGGGGGCGTCGATGCCGAGGATGTCGAGTCCGTTGCGGAGGACGGTCTGGAGCGCGTGAAGGAGCGCAAGACGCGCCTGGGACAGGCTTTCGTCGTCGGTGAGGACGCGGTGCTTGTCGTAGTAGGCGTGGAACGAGCGGGAGAGGTCGAGCGCGTACTCGGCGATGAGGTGCGGGGCGAAGTCGTACGCAGCAGTCCGGACGACCTGGGGGAACCGATCGAGCGCCTTGATCAGCTCGAGCTCCTCGGCTTCGACGAGCGGCGAGAGGTCGACGTTCGCCCAGTCGACGTCCGGACCTTTCGCCTTTCGGAAGACCGACGCGATCCGCGTGTGGGCGTATTGGATGTAGGTCACCGGGTTGTCGAGCGACTCGGCGCGGGCCAGATCGAGGTCGAAGTCGAGGTGCGCCTCCGGCTTTCTGGAGATCATGAAGTAGCGGACGACGTCCTTGCCGAGCTCGTCGATCAGGTCACGGAGCGTGACGAATCGGCCGGCCCGCGTCGACATCCGCTGGACCTCTCCCTTCTCCTTGAGGGAGACGAACTGGTGCAGCGCGTAGTCGAGAAACGTATCCGGGTAGCCGAGGATCCGCATCGCGGCCTTCATGCACGACTGCTCGGCGTGGTGATCGGCGCCCTGGACGTCGATCACCCTTTCGAATCCGCGGTTCCGTTTGTTGACGTGGTAGGCGATGTCGACCATCAGGTAGGTCGGGCGGCCGCCACTGCGGATCAGGACCGAGTTCTTGGCGCCGCCGTGCTCCTCGGCCTTCAGCCACTCCGCGCCGTCCTTCTCGTAGACGCCGTTGCGTTCTCGAAGCGCGGCGAGCGCCGCGTCGACCTCGCCGGATCGATGTAGGCCCGCCTCGCTGAACCAGTTGTCGAACCGGACGCCGAGGAGCGCGAGGTCCTTCTTGATCGTGCCGATGATCCGTTCCGTCGCCTCGTGGCGGAGGATCTCGGGCTCGACGAGCTCGTACAGATGAGCTCGAGTGCCCCCCCTCTGTTTCGTCTCCCGGATCTTCTCGATTGCCCCGGTAACCTCGTTGCTCTCTTCGAGGATCTCCCGAGCGATCTCTTTCAGGTACTCGCCTTCGTAGCCGTTCTCCGGGATGTCCGGCTCGATGCCGAGTCCGATCTCGAGGATCCGCTCGGCGGTCGAGTCGGTGAGGAGTTCGATCTGCCGTCCCTCGTCATTGAAGTAGTACTCGCGGCGGACGTCGTGGCCGAGCCATTCGTGGACGGTCGCGAGGACGTCGCCGAGGACCGCCTGCCTCCCGTGGCCGACGGTGAGCGGGCCGGTCGGATTCGAGCTGACGAACTCCAGCTGGAGCCTCTCGCCTGCGCCGAGATTCTGCTTCCCATACTCTTCGGCCTCGGCGAGGACGGACTGAAGCGCCCGCTGAATGCGGTGCGGCGTGAGAAACAGATTGATGAATCCCGGTCCGGCGACCTCGCACTTCACGAAGTCCGTCTTCGGAAGTGACGCCGACAGTGTCTGAGTCAGCCGCTCGGCCAGCGAACGCGGATCCGTGCCGCTCTCGCTCGCCTCGATCATGGCGACGTTGGTCGAGTAGTCTCCGAACTCGGGACGATCGCTCTGGCGTACATCGAACTGAGGGGTCCGAGAAACGTCGGGAAGGGCGCGGAACGCCTTGAGGATCTGCTCGACTACGCAGTCTTCAAGATACGTGCTCCGATAAGCTGGCATGCTCAGATGGTACGCCGCACTCGGCTACTTCTCGACGATGAACCGGATTCCGGTCTTCTTCTCGCCGCCGATTTCGAGCTCCATGAATCCCGGGATGACCTTGAGGTGTCGGGATTCGTCGTCTTCGATCAGGCGTCGAGCGATGGCGATCGCTTTCACGGTCTGGTTCACGGCGCCGGCGCCGATCGCATGGAGTTCGACGACGCCGTGCTGCTCCAGCGCGCCTGCGATGGCCCCGGAGACGGAGTTGGGGTTCGAACGGGAAGCGACCTTCAGGATCTCCATGCCCCTCCTCCTGCGCTGTACGACGTCTCCCAAAGCAGCGCCGCCAGTATATTCTCGGCGTTTTCCCGTGTCAATTGCTGAGAGAACCTGTGGGCTTCCTATGGAGAGAATGTGAGCGCGTTGTGAAGAGCGTTTCGATCGATTGAACCCTCCGTACGCGCTCGCTACAATGATTGGGCCATGCGCCCAAAGGCAGATTGGAAGAGAGTTTTCTCGAAGCTCAGAAAGCCTTGGGTCATGACGATCGGCGGCCTCTTCATCGGCGCGGCCGGGGCGGCGATCTTCGTGATTCTCCTCAACTACGTGATCCAACCTCAGATGTCGATAGAAACCCGCGACATCTACGCGGTCCGCGACGAGCGCTTCAACGTCTGGTACCACGACGGATCTCCTGAGCGCGCCAGGTATTCCGGACTCAAGACGCGACTCGAGGAGTCGCTGGACGACCTGCTCGTGCGCCTGGACATCGATCCTTCCGAGATTCCGATGCCGATCGACGTGGTGGTTCATGACGACCCCGGCCAGCTGCAGTCGAGCATTGTCCAGCGGAAGTCGCCGCTCGCCACCTACACGTTCTACGCCGTGATCGACCTGTTCGCCGGGGAGGATCCGTACCCCCGCCTCGCGGAGCTTCTCCTGGCCTTCGGCTGGGGACAGTGCTACTCGCAGCTGCTTTACACCGGGACGGCGATGGTTCTGGCCGATCCCGATCGGAGTTTCCATCCGGCGGTCGCCGCCGCCCCGCCTCGTCTCCGATACTCGTTCGAGGATCTGCTGCAGCTCGATGCGAACGGCCAGTTCTCCGGGACCCTGTATCAGCAGTTTGACTCTCCGTACTCGGCGCGGATGGCCTTCGGCTCGCTGGAAAGCATCGCGGTCTTCTATTCCATGTTCGGTGATGACGGGGATCTCGTTCCCGAAGAGGATTTCGTTTCCCTCCAGGCGGCTTCGCTGGTCGAGTATCTGATTCAGTGCAACGGCGGGATTGAAGCGCTCAAGTCGGTTTGGGGGCCCGGGGCTTCACAGGCGCTGTTCGAGCAGCTCTCTTGCGGGCCGCTGGCTGATCTGAGCGAGACGTGGCATCGGACGGCGATCGCCGAGGGACAGAGCGGAGCGTTGTACGATTACTACCGCGCGCTGTACCTGTTCGAGGCCGGCGAATTCGAAGAGGCGTACCGACTGACGCAGACATGGTGGGGACGGGCGCTGAACGACGAAGACGTTGCCTTGGCCGCTCGATGTGCGATCTCCGTCGGCGAGTTCGAAGAGGCCGCAGATTGGATCGAGGGCGTCGGATTGACCTCCGGTCAGCCGACGGAATGGGTCGCGCTGTTCAGTGGTTGGGGGCGCGTCGCTGCCGACAACATCAGCGTTTTCGGCGACCGATCAGAAGAGGAGCTGAGTCGCTTGCACGCGGAGGTGCAGGAAGCGTGCGAGCACGTCGCCGCGGAGCTGGCGTTCTCCGAGGACGGGCTCCCGCGGCGGATGACGGTCTTCTTCTACGAGGACGCGGAGACGCGTCAGGCGGGGCGGAGCGTGACTCCGGACGTCAGCATGCACCAAACGGCATGGCACGTCGTCGTCGGAGAGGACATCGGCCGGACGCTTGCGTCGACGCTACCGGCCTACGTGTATCGCGTCAGCACGGCGTCGAACCTCCTGCGGACGGGCCTCGCAACGGCCGTTACCGTAGGGGCGGAAGATCTTACCGAACGGGGGTGCCGGATCCTCAACGATGGGGATTGGACGCCGCTGTGGCAGTTGGGATTCGGCGGGGTCACTCCGGAGCAGTTTCGAACCCAGACGGGGTTGATGATTCGGTACCTGATCGATGTGCACGGCCTGGAGATCGTCCAACAGCTGTGGCGTGCGACGGCGCGCGGAGGAGGGATGTCCTTCGACAGCGCGATTCTGGAGTTCGCCGGAACGTCGAGACGGGACATCGAGCGAGAGTTGCTGAATTCCGTTCTGGTTTGCGATTGAAGGGGGCGAGAGGATTGACAGTCGCTGAAACGGACTGTATAATCGCGTTTCAGGCGAGTATGCCTTTCCACACTAGATCGAGCTCTGCCTGGGAGGTGGTCTACGAGTAGAAGGAGTGCCTATCATCATTCGGGCGAGAGCACAAGGAGGTTGAATAATGAAGCGTAATGGCCTTCGGGCACTAGGACTAGCGTGCTGCGCGGTCGTACTGGTTTCGCTGATCGGTTTTGCGCAAGTGAACGTGCAATCGATCATCCAGAACGAGCTGATCGAGGAGATCAGCAAGGCGGCCGGGCTGGCACTAGTCGGAGATTACACCCTCAGAACGGTGGAAGAGCTGGAAGAGCTGGCGGCCAACGGCCGAACCCTCGGGATCCGACTCGCTGCGGACAGGGCGTTGTTCATCCTCAACGGAAGAGAGATGGAACTCTACGAGATGGATGACGAAGCGCTGCTCGCTTTAGCTGAGGACGGAGACCAGGACGCTGCTGACATGTGGTTCTTCCACAACCGAAGCAGCTACACACGGCCAGAACTGCTCGAGGAGTACATCGCCACCGCCGAGGTGGAGACCCTCGAGATTGCGGCCGGCAAGCTCCTAGGAGGTTTCTACGTTCCCGGCTCACCGCTCGGCGCAAAGACCGAAGACGAGCTGGTCGAGCTGGCGATGAACGGCGAGAGCCTCGGACTGCGAGTTGCTGCTGCCACTGCGCTCACAGCGATCTGGATCACGGATCAGCCGCTGACGATCGATCAGACCATGTTTGAGATCGTGGGGGTCACGCTGGTCTATCCGGAACTTGCATTGGCCTATCAGGGGTACTTGGCGTATCTGTTCGGCCTCGAACTCTAAGATAGGCGAGAACGAAGGAGGTTCTCAATGAAGAACGTGCTGATTGTGGCAGGCCTGCTTCTCGTCTCGTCGCTTGCTGTCTTCGGACAGGGCTACGACACGATGCCGGCGGACGCTCACATCATCCCGATTGGCGTTGCAGGAACGGCCTACGCGGACCTGGAGCTCGGGGTCCGCGGTGGTACGCTCAACGTCGCGAACATCGAGGATCCGAGGGCGTGGAACAACCACACCGCTCACGAGACGAGCACCACGTGGTTCACGTACCGGATGCACAAGGGTCTGGTCGCGCTTGACCACATCACCGGGGCGATCGTGCCCGAGCTGGCCAAGAGCTACGAAATCTCCGAGGACGGTCTGGTCATCACCTTCCACCTTCGCGAAGGATTGAAGTGGTCTGACGGGATGCCGATTACGGCCGACGACGTTGTCTTTTCGTACAACGACATCGTCCTGAACGAGGACGTCGACTGTAACTCGCGCGACGGACAGCTTCTTCCGGACGGGACTTACCCGATCTGCGAGAAGGTCGACGACTACACCGTGACGTTCACGCTGTCGACGATCTTCCGCCCGATCCTCAACTCGATCGGCGTCAACATCATGCCGAAGCACAAGTTGGCACAGTTCATCCACAAGCTGAACCCTGACGTTCCGGCTGGAACGTTCAACGAGACGTGGACACTGGAGACGCCGCTTGACGAGTTGGTCGGAAACGGTCCCTGGATCGTCACCGACTACCAGGTGAACGTCAGCGTGACGATGGAGCGCAACCCCTACTACTACGGGTACGACCCGGCGGGGACGCAGCTCCCGTACTACGACAAGATCGTCACCCACATCGTGACGAACCAAGATGTCTCGATGCTGAAGTTCCGCAACGGCGAGGTCGACGTCTACGCGCTTCGGCCGGAGGACATTCCGGTCCTCCTCCCCGAGTCGGCGGGCAAGGGCTTCTCGGTCATGATCACCGACCTCCCGGGGTACGGGACGACCTGGTTCATGATCAACCAGGACATCGGATTGTCGGAAGGGGCCGACAACGAGAAGCGTGATCTCTACCGAAACGTTGAGTTCCGCGAGGCGCTGGCGCACCTGATCGACAAGGACACCATGATCCAGAACGTCCTCAACGGTCTCGGTGCCCCGCAGTGGAGCCCGCTCTCCGTTCCGTCTCCGTTCTACGCCGGCCGCGACTACTACGGCGGCCCCGTCACCGACAGCGACGCGGTCATCTTCGAGTACGACCCGGCGCTGGCGGCGAGCAAGCTCGACGCCATCAACGTGGTCGATCAAGACGGTGACGGTTGGCGGGATCTCCCGAGCGGAGACCCGCTCACGATCGAGCTCAACACGAACGACAACACTGTCCGCATCGGATACTGCCTGATCCTTCAGGACGACTTCCGCGCGGTGGACCTGAACTGCAACTTCCAGGTCGTCGACTTCAACACGCTGGTTGGCCAGCTGTTCTCGTCGACCGGAGACCTGATCTACCTCGGCCTGACCGGCGGAGACGAGCCGAACCAAGGCTCGAACGTCTACCGCTCGTGCGGTGCCCTGCACGCCTATCGATTCTCGGCGTGCGAGGACCCGGACGAGGTCGATCTTCGAATCGACGAGCTGCTCGGTCTTGGAGCAGGTACGTTCGATCTCGACGAGGCGTTCGAGTACTACAAGGAGTACCAGCAGCTCCTGGCGCACCAGCTGGGGTACGTGTACACGGTGCTGCGCACCTTCCAGTACGCGCACTACGACTACGTCGGGAACGCTCAATTCGCGAGCCCGATCTCGACCCCTGCAGGGAACAACGGACTGCTGACGGAGCTCTGCTTCGACACGAGACTCTAAGTAGGAAGCGAGCATTGGGGATGCGGCTCGGGAGCTGGTCTCCCGCGCCGCGCCCCATCCTAAATCTCGCGCTCGCCGCCCATCGGAAGGTAGACAGATGCTGACATACATCATCCGTCGTACGCTGTACATGATCCCCTTGTTGTTGATCGTCTCGCTGATCGCGTTCACCCTGATCCAGATCATGCCGGGCGACTACCTCACCACGGCTCGCCTCAATCCGCAGATCACCGAGGAGACGTGGCAGGCCATGGTGGCGCGGTACGGGTTGGACAGGCCGTTTCTCGTTCAGTATTGGTTCTGGCTGAAGAACGTCGTTCGCGGCGACTTCGGTACGTCCTTCGACACGCGGATGGGCGTGTTCAAGACGCTCTTCTTCGGGAACCGGCTCCTGTGGACGATCATCCTGGCGACGACGACGCTGATTCTGACGTGGCTCTTCGCGATCCCCATCGGAATCTACTCCGCGACGCACCAATACAAACCGAGCGACCACGTGGTGACGTTCTTCGGGTTCCTGGGACTGTCGATTCCGAACTTCTTCTTCGCGGTGGTGTTGTTGTGGATACTCGTTGTCGTGTTCAAGGTCGGCGACCACGGCCTGGGAGTCGGCGGCCTCCTCGACGCGCGATTCTACGACCAGCCGATGTCGTGGGCGAAGATCTGCAACTACCTATGGCACCTTTGGCCCGTCTGGGTCGTCATTGGGACATCCGGAATGGCCGGGCTGATCCGCCTGATGCGGGGAAACCTCCTCGATACCCTGTCGCTGCCGTACGTGCAGACGGCTCGGTCGAAGGGGCTCGCCGAGCGCGTGGTCATCTACAAGCACGCGGTCCGCAACGCGATCAACCCGCTGGTGACGGTCCTCGGACTGCAGCTCCCCGGACTGGTCGGCGGTTCGGTCATTGTCGCGATTGTGCTCGGTCTTCCGACCGTCGGGCGCGCGTACTTCAGCGCGCTCCAGAGGCAGGACGAACCGGTGATCATGGGGGCGCTGCTGTTCTTCAGCCTGTTCCTGTTGATCGGGAACCTGATCGCGGACTTCCTCCTCGCGTGGGTCGATCCGAGGATCCGCTACGACTGAGCGGGTAAACAAAGGAGATCGAGGGACCAAGATGGCATGGCTACGACGAAAGAAGAAGACCGAAGCGATCCCAGTCGATGGCGCTCCGAAGGAGTACATTAGCCGCTCGCAGGGGGAGATGATCTGGCGCGCGTTCAGGCGCCACCGCGTCGGCAACGTCGGTACGGTGATCGTCCTGATCTTCGTCTTCCTGGCCGTGTTCGCCGAGTTCGTCGCCCCGTATCACTACGGGACGCAGTACCGCGCCTACCCGTATTCCCCACCGTCGACGATCCACTTCCGCGACGAGAACGGGTCGTTGTCGCGGCCGTACGTCTACAAGACCGAGCGGACGCTCGATCGGGCCACATATCAGACGACGTACGTCGAGGACACGAGCACGAAGTACTACATCCGCTTCTTCGCCCGCGGCGAGGTAGGCTACCACCTGTTAGGGTTCATCCCGTCGAACGTCCACTTGTTCGGTGCCGTCGCGGAGGACGGGTCCACGGCGCAGGTGTTCCTGTTGGGTACGGACGCGCTCGGTCGGGACATGTTCACGCGCTGCCTTGTCGGTAGCTGGGTGTCCCTATCGGTCGGGCCGCTGGTCGTCCTATTGGTGATCCCCATTGCGGTCATTCTCGGGGGACTCTCTGGATACTACGGCGGCGGCGTCGACATGTTCATCCAGCGTGCCTGCGAGGTCATGATGGCGATTCCCGCGTTACCGATTCTGATGGCGATGGGCGCCGCACTCCGTGGATTCGGCCTGTCGGCGGGGATGGTGTTCATGGGAATGATCGTTGCGCTGGCGATCACAGGATGGGGAGGCACGACTCGCATCATCCGCGGTCAGGTCCTCGCCATCCGCGAGATGGACTTCGTGACGTCGGCGCGAGCAGCCGGTGCAAGCGACATGCGCGTCATCGTCCGGCACATCACGCCGAGCGTGACGAGCTACCTGATCGTGAACGCGACCCTGACGATTCCTGGCATGATGCTCACCGAGGCGGCGCTCAGCTTCCTCGGGTACGGGATCCAGGAGCCGATGACCAGCTGGGGGGCGCTCCTGAACGCGGCGACGAACATCGGAGCGATCGAGCAGCACCCGTGGATCCTAATCCCGGGCATGTTTATCGTCATCTCGGTGTTGGCGTTCAACTTCATGGGCGACGCGGTTCGAGACGCGGTCGATCCGTACTCGATCGTCTAGCCCGGGGAGCAAACAAACAGCGACCCTCGCTCACATCGAGCGGGGGTTTTTTCTTTGCCCGCGGGCCGATTGCGAAGGGCGCCAAACTTGCTTGGGGACAGGAGTTTCGGTATCCTATGGTGTTCGTTTGAGTGAGGGGGTGGGGAATGGAACGGATCGAGCGGACGTTCATCGAAGACGAGATGGAGCAGTCCTACATCAACTACGCGATGAGCGTCATTCGCGGTCGCGCTATCCCGGACGTTCGCGACGGGCTGAAGCCGGTTCAGAAGCGGATCCTCTACGGGATGCGCGAACTCGGCGTCACGCCGGGGAAGCCGCACCGGAAGTCGGCCCGCGTCGTCGGCGAAGTAATGGGGAAGTACCACCCGCACGGCGAGCTGGCGATCTACGACACCATGGTCAACATGGCGCAGCCGTTCTCCTACCGGTATCCACTCGTCGACGGCCAGGGGAACTTCGGCTCGATCGACGGAGACCCGGCGGCGGCGACGCGATACACCGAGGCGCGGCTCGCCCCGATCGCGATGGAGTTCCTCGACGAGCTCGAGGAGGGGACCGTCGATTGGCTCCCGAACTTCGACGACTCGCTCGAGGAGCCGATCGTCCTCCCGGCCAAGGTCCCCAACCTGCTGATGAACGGTGCGTGGGGGATCTCGGTCGGCATGACGACGCAGATTCCGCCCCACCACCTCGGTGAGTTGATCGACGGCGTCATCGCCCTGATGGACAATCCCATGATGACGGTCAAGGAGTTGATGGGACACATCCCGGGGCCGGATTTCCCCACCGGCGGGATCGTCATGGGGCGCGACGGGATCGAGGAGATGTACCGGACCGGCCATGGGAAGATGACCGTTCGAGCCCAAGCGGCGATTGACGACGACCGGATTGTCATCACCGAGATCCCCTATCTCGTCCGCAAATCGACGATCGTCGAGTCGATCGCCAACAAGGTTCGAGAGGGACAGATCGACGGGATCTCCGATCTCCGAGACGAATCGGACCGCGAGGGACTGCGGATCGTCATCGAGATGAAGCGCTCGGCGAATCCGAACGTGGTCCTGAACCAGCTGTACAAGTACACGCCGCTCGAGCGGACGTTCGCCGCCGTCTTCCTCGTCATCATCGACGGGAATCCGCGGACGCTCTCGCTCAAGGAAATCCTCAACTGCTTCATCGACTTCCGTCGCCAGGTCGTTCGCCGCCGGACCGAGCACCGGCTCGACGCCGCGCGGAAGCGGGCTCACATCCTCGAGGGGTATCGGATCGCGCTCGACAACATCGAGCGCGTCATCGAGATCATCCGCGGCTCGAAGGACACCGCCGCGGCGCAGAAGGCGCTCCAGGGCGAACTCGCCCTGTCCGACGAACAGGTCGAGGCGATCCTCCGCATGCGGCTGTCGCAGTTGACCGCCCTCGAAGGGGAGAAGATCGACGCCGAGTACGACGAGAAGCTGAAGGCGATCGCCAGCTACGAGGAGATCCTCGGCAGCGACGTCGTGCTCGACGGGACGATCGTGCGCGAGCTGCGCGAGATCGCCGACCGGCACACCGACGCCCGTCGGACGGTGATCACCGACGAGAACGGCGACGTTGATTTCAACGAGCTGATCCCCGACTACGACCTGATGGTGACGGTGACGAACCGCGGGTACATCAACGCGCCGCGGGCGATCGACTTCCGCAGCCAAGGACGCGGCGGGAAGGGGGTCATCGGCCAGCGGACGAAGGACGACGACTACGTCCTCCTGTGCAGCCTCGTCAACGCGCGCGACCAGCTCCTCTTCTTCTCCGACCAGCGGAAGGTGTATCGGACCCAGGGGTACAAGCTTCCGTCGATGAATCGCGACGCGGCCGGCAAGAACCTGCGCAGCTTCGTCCCGCTCGAACAGGATGAGGTCGTTCGAGCGATCGTGCCGGTCCGCAGCTTCGAGGACGTCGAGGAGGAGCTGATCGTGATGTCGACGGCGAACGGGATCGTCAACAAGAACCGGCTGGCGAACTACTCGAACGTGCACATCACCGGGATCAACGCGATCAACGCCGACGAGGACGATCGGCTCGTCTGGGTAGCGGTGACCGAGGGCGGCGGCGACATCGTCCTCGCGACGCTCAACGGGCAGACGATCCGCTTCCGCGAATCGGACGTCCGACTGACGAAGCGGCCTTCGCGCGGCGTGATCGGGATCCGCCTCGACGAGGGCGACTGGGTGATCGGGATGGCCTGCCTCGGACGCGACATCACGATGGACAGGAAGATCCTGATGGTGACCGAGCGCGGCTACGGGAAGCGCGTTTCGCTCGACGACTTCCCGCTCCAGGGGCGCGGCGGGAAGGGCGTGCAGGGGATCAAGCTCGACGCCGAGTCCGGCGACCTCGTTTCGGTCGGAGTCGTTTCCGATCAGGACGAGCTGATCATCACGACCGAAAAGCACGTGATCCGGATCCTCGCGGGTGACATCAACGTCTACCGGCGGTACGCGCGCGGCGTCCGGCTGGTGCAGTTGGACGAGGACGATCGGATCGTCTCCGTCGTCCGAACGTAGGTCCTCATGGGAGATCGCTTCGCATCGCTCGTAGACGATCTGGCGCACGGGACCGACCAGCTCGTCCCCCGGGAGGATCTGATCGGCAAGCTCCGCCGATCGGAGGAGACCGGGAAGCCGCTTCGGATCAAGCTCGGGATCGATCCCTCCGCCCCGCACCTGACCCTCGGCCACTCCGTCCCGCTGCGGAAGATGCGGCAGTTCCAGGACCTCGGCCACACCGGCGTCCTCGTCGTCGGCGACTTCACCCGCCGGATCGGCGACCCGTCCGGCCAGTCGTCGACCCGGGCTCTGATGACCGCCGACGAGATCGAGCGGAACATGGAGACGTACCGGGACCAGGTATTCAAGATCCTCGACCCGGAGCGGACCGAGTTTCGCTACAACTCCGAGTGGCTCGGGATGCTGGATTTTGCAGACGTCATCCACCTTTCCGCGAAGTACACGGTCGCCCGGATGCTCGAGCGGGACGACTTCGCGCTTCGCTATTCCGAAGGGCAGCCGATCTCCGTCCTCGAGTTCCTCTACCCACTGGCGCAGGCGTACGACTCGGTGGCGATCGAGGCCGACGTCGAACTCGGAGGGACCGACCAGCTGTTCAACCTCCTCGTCGGCCGCGACATCCAGCGCGAGTACGGGCAGGAGCCGCAGGTCGTGTTGACTGTCCCGCTGTTGATCGGCCTCGACGGCGTACGGTCGATGAGCCAGACGACCGGAAACTACGTCGGGATCAGCGAGCCGCCGAACGAGATATACGGGAAGCTCCTGTCGATCCCGGACACGTTGATAGGTCAATATTTCGACAAGCTCACCGATGTGCCGTTGGATGACGAACTTAAAGGCACGATTGAGTCATCGCCGCGTGACGCGAAGCGTCGTCTCGCGCGGGAGATCGTCGCGATGTATCACAGCCCCGATGCAGCGAGCTCAGCGGAGAATGCGTTCGATCGGATTCACGTCCACCGCGAGCGGCCGACGGACGTCCCCCAGGTCGAGCTCGACCGCTCCCTCCTGAGGGACGACGGGACGATCCGGATCGTCGACCTCCTTCAGGCGTCGGGCCTCGTCGGCAGCCGCGGCGAAGCGAGGCGACTCATCCAGCAGGGCGGCGTGAAGGTCAACGAGGAGAAGGTCGACTCCCAGGACCTCGACGTCCCGTTCGATCCGCCCGTCCTCATCCAAGTCGGCAAGCGGTCGTTCGTGGAGATGGTCTAAGAACCGCACAAGCTCAAACACAGAGGGCGCAGAGAA
>CAZFZM010000020.1:2561-48520 GCA_964523545.1 uncultured Thermotogae bacterium | reverse complement strand
ACGCGGCTGCTCGAGCATTGCGGGACGATCGTCGTGCTCGAGGAGCTCGAGCCGCACGTCGAGCGCGCCGTCTACGTCGCCGCGCAGCGGCTGGGCTTCGACGGACCGATCGTCGGCACACTCGACGGAACACTGTCTCCGATCGGTGAATACGGTGTGACGGAGATTCTTACAGGACTCCGAGCCGCCACGGGTGCTTCGTCGCCAACGTGCGATGTCGAAGACATCGCACAATCGTCTCCAACGATTCAGCGGTTCGACGAGCTTGCGGCCCCTAGGCCGATCACGGTCTGTGCGGGCTGTCCGCATCGAGGCACGTACCTCGCGATCGAAGCGGCGATCGAGGAGGCCGGCTACGCAAAGGACGACGTGATGGTCACCGGAGACATCGGTTGCACGATCCTCGGGATGAACCCTCCGTTCGACCTCCTCTGGAACGAGGTCTCGATGGGGTCGAGCGTCGGCCTCGCGCAGGGGTACGTCTACGCCGGGGTCGAGACGCCGGTGATCGCCACGATCGGCGACTCGACCTTCTTCCACGGCGGAATCCCAGGCCTCATCAACGCGATCCAGCACCGGGTTCCGCTGACCCTGGTCGTCATGGACAACGGCTGGACGGCGATGACCGGCATGCAGGTCAACCCGGGAAGCGACAACGCGTTCCAGGAGCAAGGTCGTCGGATCGACCTGGAACAGGTGATCCGGGGGCTCGGTGTCGATCGCGTGTTCGTCGTGGACCCGTATGACCTCACGGAAACGACGAACGCGCTGGCGGAATGCTTGAAGCGTTCCGGTGACGTAAGCGTGGTCCTCGCCCGCCGCGAGTGCGCGATCCAGGCGGCGCGACGCGGCGTCCGACACGGGACGACGACCGTCGACCCGGACAAGTGCGTCCTGTGTAAGCAATGCCTCCGCGCAACCGGCTGCCCGGCTCTGTCTCTCGGCGAATCGTCCATTCAGATCGATCCCTCACTCTGTAACGGTTGTGGGCTGTGCGTTTCGTTCTGTCCGACAGTCGCGATCGTCAACTCGCCGGGTACACCCCGCGAGTTGCCGGAAGAGGAGCCGTCCGCAGCCGGTTCCTCTGGCACGTCAAAGGAGAAGCTCGAATGACTTGCGACATCGTCCTCGTCGGCGTCGGTGGGCAGGGCGTTCTGGCGATCGGAGAACTGCTCCTTCACGCCGCGTTCGACACCGGCGTCCCGGCGTCGCTCGTCCCGACCAAGGGAATGGCGCAACGAGGCGGGGTCGTGAAGGTAGAACTCCGTCTCGGCCGAGAAGGAGTCGGACCCCGCATCGGGGAGCGGTCGGCGGACCTGGTCGTCGGGATGGAACGGTCGGAGGCGTTGCAGGGTATCCGTTACGCGAAGCCAGACGGAACGTTCGTCCTTTTCGATCACGTCTGGGAGACGACCGGCGTCATGCTCGGGTCCTCGGACGCGTATCCGTCGCTCGTGCAGGTGACCGACGCGATTCGAGCGGCCACGGGAAGGCTGATCGTCCTCCTGCCGGCCGATCTTCCGACCGTCGACGGACGACCCGTCCCGTCGAACGTGGTTGTTCTCGGCGCGATGATCGGTACGCCTCCGCTCGGCGAACTGCTCGACTCGAGCGCCGTCGAGAGGGTCCTCCAAGATCGATGGCCGAAGGCGGCCGGATCGAATCGCGAAGCGTTCCGAGCGGGGCTGAGGAGCGTGCCGTGAATTGGTTCGATGCGCTGTTTCGTC
Organism: uncultured Thermotogae bacterium; assembly: GCA_964523545.1. Lineage (GTDB taxonomy): Bacteria > Bipolaricaulota > Bipolaricaulia > UBA7950 > UBA9294 > JANQEA01. Next base: position 46,793 of record CAZFZM010000020.1, on the reverse strand, counting down.
CGAGAAGCGTGGCCGTCGTGGGTTCGGTTTCACCCGGGAAGATCGGTCGCGTGCTCGTCGATCAGCTCATCGACGGCGGGTTCACCGACATGGTGGTTGTGAACTCGCGCGGATTGGGGACTCGCGGCGTTCACGCCGTGAGTTCCTTGGGAGAACTGCCTGCCGGCAGTCCTCCGGTGGACTTGGTCGTGATCGCGTCACCGGCGGCAACCGTTCCGGACGTCCTCGAGGACGCGGGGGAGGCCGGCGTGAAGGTCGCTGTGATCATCACGGCCGGATTCGCGGAGTCCGGCAACAGCGCAGAAGAGCAAGCTCTTCTGCGCGTTGCACGGCGGTTCGGTGTTCGATTGGTTGGCCCAAACTGCGCCGGCATCGTGGACACGAAGCACGACCTCTACCCGACCCTGGAGACGCGCCCTCCGGTCGGCGATGTCGCGTTCGTCTCTCAGAGCGGCGCCCTCGGCGGTGCCGTGCTATCGTGGGCCGAGGAACAGGGCGTCGGCTTCTCCAAGTTCGTCAGCTTCGGGAACGGCGTCGACCTGACCGACGTCGATTTCCTCGACGCCCTCCGCGAGGACGAGGAGACCCGTGTCGTGGCGCTCTACGTCGAGACGGTCTCGGACGGTCGCCGGTTTATGGAAGCCGCGCGTCGCCTCGCGACGGTCAAGCCGCTGCTCGTCATCAAGTCCGGTCGAACCGATTCCGGGAGCCGCGCGACGATCTCCCACACCGGTTCGATGGCCGGCGCCGACGCGGTCTTCGACGCCGTGTTGAGACAGTCCGGCGCGATCCGCGTCGACGAGATCGAGGAGATGTTCGATCTCTGCCGCGGGTTCACGATGCTCCCGCCGGTCAACGGGCGCCGGCTGGCGATCGTCACCAACTCGGGTGGACCCGGGGTGTTGGCGGCGGACCGCGCCGAGGCCACCGGTCTTCGCGTGGAGCCACCCTCCGAGGGGCTGCGGGACCGGTTGCGAGGAAGGCTCGCTCCGTTCTGCGGTCTCGACAACCCGGTCGACCTGACGGTCCAGGCGACCGAAGACGACTACCGGGACGTGCTGATCGACGCCCTCGGCGAGTACGACGCCGCGCTGGCGATCAACGTCAACACCCCGTACCTCGACTCCGCGCCGCTGGCGGCCGGCGTCGTCGCTGCTGAGAAGTCAACCGGCAAGCCGATCGCCGCGTGTTTCATGGCCGGCCGGCCGGCGCAGGCCGCGCTTCCGGTCCTCCGCGAAGGCGGCGTGCCGAACTTCGCCACGGGAGAGCGCGCTGTACGAGCGCTAGCAGCGCTCGTACAGCACACTGCGTGCCTCGCGCGCGCCAGTGGCGCGCGAGGAGCCGAAGCTACCAGCGCTTCGGCTGGTTCGATGACTAACTCTGCCTTGACTGCACAAAGCCTCCCCTGGAATCGGGATCCGTTGGAGCCGGAGGCGATGGACTGGTTGGCGAGGCTCGGCTTCCCGGTCATCGAACGGAGGTGGGCGAAGACGGCGGACGAGGCGGCCGATGCGGCTGAGGGGTTCGTGCGACCGGTCGCGATGAAGGTCGTGAGTCCGTCGATCGTGCACAAGACCGACGCGGGCGGAGTGATCCTGAACGTCGTCGACTCCGAGGAGGCGGTCGACGCGTTCGAGCGCCTACACGCAGTCGCTCCAGGAGACGACTTCCGCGGCGTCTTGGTCTCCCCGATGGTCCCGGAGTCGGTCGAGGTCCTCGTCGGCCTCTCTCTCGACCCGCAGTTCGGCCCGGTCGTCGCGTGCGGGCTCGGCGGAGTCTTCACGGAGGCGTTGGACGACGTATCGCTGCGCATCGCTCCGATCGCCCCCGAGGAGGCGCGCGCCATGCTCGAGGAGCTCCAAGGTGCGGCGATCCTCCGCGGCACCCGGGGGAAGGAACCGCGGGATCTCGACGCGCTCGCCGAGCTGGTCGCGGAGGTCTCGAGGCTCCCGTTCCGGTTCCCGGCGATCGCGGAGTTCGATCTGAACCCCGTCTTCTCGCTCGAGCGAGGCGCGCGGATCGGAGACGTTCGCGTCGTCCTCCTGCAAGACGGGGAGAAACCTTAGAGAGGAGAAGCCATGTCGAAGACCGTCCGACCGCAACGCGGACTCGATGCCGTCCGTCCGTATGTCCCGGGCAAGCCGATCGAGGAGGTGATGCGCGAGCAAGGAATCGACGACGTCGTCAAGCTGGCGTCGAACGAGAACCCGCTCGGCGTCTCGCCCAAGGCGCTCGCCGCCATGCGAGAGGCACTGGAACACGTCAATCTGTACCCGGACTCGGCGAGCCACGACCTGCGATCGGCGATCGCGGAGCGCTTCGGCCTCTCGATCGACCGAGTCGCCGTGGGAGGCGGCGCGGACGATCTGATCCTCGAGCTGGCCATGGCCTACCTCGAGGACGACGACGAGGTCGTCATCAGCCGGTCCTCCTTCCCGGTCTACGACATTTACGTCGCCGCGATGCGGGCGAAGCTCGTCAAGACGCCTCTCGCTCCGGGCTACCGGATCGACCTGAGTGCGATGGCCGACGCGATCACCGATCGGACGAAGATCGTCGTCGTCTGCAATCCGAACAACCCGACCGGAACGATCGTCACGGCCGACGAGCTCGATCCGTTCGTCCGGAGCGTCCCGGAGGACGTCCTGATCGTCGTCGACGAGGCGTACGTCGAGATGGTCGACTCCGACGCCTTCCCGGACGCGATGGCCTACGTACGAGACGGGCGACCGAACGTCCTCGTCCTCCGGACGTTCTCCAAGGTCTACGGACTCGCCGGAATCCGCCTCGGATACGCGTTCGGGGCCCCGGGGACGATCGCGGCGCTTCACCGGGTGAAGAACATCTTCAACGTGAGCGTCGTCGCCCAGGCGGCCGGGATCGCCGCCCTTCAGGACGACGGATTCGTGCAGGAGTCGGTCCGCGCCAACGCGGCGGGGCGCCGGTACCTCTGCCGGGAGTTCGACCGCCTCCGCCTCGAACATGCCGAGAGCCACACGAACTTCGTCTTGGTCCGAATCGGTTCGGACGTGGGTCGGGTCTACGAACGACTCCTCGAACGCGGGATCATCGTCCGCCCTTGCGCCCAGTACGATCTGCCCGAGTTCCTCAGAATCTCGATCGGAACGCCTCCACAGAACGAGCGGTTGATTGAGGAACTCGGCGCACTACTCGCCTAGCCGAGTCGACGAAGCCTGACCACGAGGACCGGCGGGATCTCCGGGTAGTGGTCCCACGAAAGCGGCCCGCGGGCGTTCGAGGGGTCTGTGAACGCGGTCTCCTCCAGGCCGTCGAGGACGAAGCCGTTTCGGAAGAACGGCTCGAGCAGGGCGTGCAGCGGCCGGTGGAAGTACGTCTGCGGCACCGGCTGGCCGACGATGCCGATCCCCTTCGCCGAGAACGGCTTCATGTACCGCTCGACCTTGACGGTTCGGACGGTCCGGAGGTCGCCGTCCCGGTCCTCCTGCTCGGCCGACATCCGGCAGCTCGGGTTGTTGAAGCACGGGTGCAGGATCGAGAGGACGAACCGGCCTGAGGGCCTCAGCAGCCGCGGGAGCGCCTCGGCGAGCGGCTCGATCTCCTCCATGTCCATGATCGCCATCGTGCAGACCGCGGCGTCGAACCGGCCTTCGCCGAGCGCCAGCATCCTGTCTCGGTCCGTCGCATCCAGAACGTGGTACTCGATCCGGTCGGTGTGTTTGGTCGTTCGCTTCCGGGCGCACTCGACGAACGACCCCGAGAAGTCGAACGCGACGACGTGGGCTCCGAGCTGCGCCATCCGACGCGAGAAGGCGCCGTTTCCGCAGGCGACGTCGAGAACCGTCTCGCCGGATTCGATCGCAAGCATCCGCTCGGTCGTCGGCGCGATCAGCGTCAGGTGGAAGTCGTTCCCTTCCTCGTAGTAGGCGTCCCACCACTCGGCGTTCGTCTCCCAGGCGTTCCGGACCTCGTCACTACGAAACCAGAGATCGCGTTCATCATGTGCCTTTGGCACGCGGCCTCCCTTATCCACACGTCAGTCGGAGTGAGTATCGACTCGATCGTCGAGCACTGCAATCGGCTGGATTCGCAAGTGCACGGCATAATCGAACCGGTGAGTGTCGTGAGATCGAAACGTGCGATGTCGATCGTCGCCCTCGGAGGACTGCTGGCTGTCGGATGCTTGTCCGGCTGTGTTCCGTTCCTGGAGTGGATCGGACTCGGGCAGCCGGGGGAGGTGGACTACCCGGACAACCTGTCACAGTTCTTCAGTAGGGGCGAGTGCATCGAGCGTCCTGACGTTCGGTTCACGGCGGCGCCGGCCGATCCGGACGACCTCAGCCACATCTACCCGCTCGGCCTGATGACTGGCTCGCACGTCACGCCGGTCGACCATCAGTACTACTACTGGACGTCGCTCGACGTCCCGGTCGAGCGGTACACGGTCCATTCGCCAGCGGACGGGGTCGTCATCGAAGTCGGCTACCAACCGCCGGACTACCGCGTAGTCATCGAGCACTCGTGCGACGTCTACACGATTTGGATCCACCTCGAGCAGCTGGACGGGCCGCTCGCGCAGCTGGACGGAGCGATCCCGTCGATCCGTCCTCACTACGAGCGGATCCCAATCTCGGCCGGTGAACTCCTCGCCTACGACGGCGGGACGGCCGGCTTCGACTTCTCGGTCCACGACGCGCGGATTCTCCTCACCGGCTTCGTGCGGCCGGAGACGTACGCCGTCGAACCGTGGAAGGTCCACACGGTCGATCCGTATGACTACTTCGACGAGCCAGTGCGCAGCCTGCTGCTGAGGAAGAACGTGCGTCAGGTCGAGCCGCTCGGCGGGAAGATCGATCACGACATTCCTGGACGATTGATCGGCAACTGGTTCGTCGAGGGGACGAACGGCTACGCCGGGGCGGTCCAACCGTCGGGACCGGGCGGCTACTGGAGCACGCACCTGGCGATCGCTCCGGACGCGATCGACCCGCGTGCGATCATCGTCTCGATGCCCTCCTTCGGTGACCACCGGGCGCAGGTGGCGATCGGCTCACTCGATCCGCATCCGGCCGACGTGTCGGTCGCGACCGGCCTCGTGAAGTACGAGCTGGTCGGTTGGGCGTACGTGCGCGAGTCGACGGGCGAGCAGTGGGGCGGCACAACGTGGACGGCGTACGACGACATTGTCGTCGAGGTGTACCCACAACACGTCGACGGAACGGTCCTGTTCCAGCTGCTCGAGGACCATCGCCTGAAGTTTGAGGCGTTCCCCGGCCTGCGGGCCCACGAAGTCGACGGTTTCACGAGCGAGGCGAGGAGCTACGAGAGGTAGGCGGACCGCTGGAACCCGACTAAAACATCAACCCCATGTAGTGATACTCGACCCGCCGCGCAAACCCGTAGCGGTTCGCCGCGTCGGAGACGGCGGGCATCCAGCTCGCCACTACGAGATCGACCCGTCGCCCGGGACCGCGCGCAATCGCCCGCTCGAGGTGGTGCGCGACGAGGCGGTCGGCCAGTTGCGGATGCTCCGGATCGAGATGGACCCGGATCGAGTCACACCCTCCCGCGCGCTTCGGCACGTCGTACCGCGCGAGCGCGATCGGTGGCCCGCCGGTCGCGCGGCGGACGAGAAGGAGCTTCATCTCGCGTCGTTGCAGAAGTCGGAGGAGCGGGAGAACCGGCCGCAACAGCAGCGGCGGCCGATACCGACCGATCACCACCGGCTGATACCGGGTCATCTCGGGCGGGTTGATCCGCTTGTCGAGCTCGTATCGGATCCGCCAGCTCTTGGACCGGCGGACCGACTCGACTTCGTATCCGTCGGGCAGCGGCGGAACCTGCGGCGCTCCGTCCGGGGTCACCTCGAACTCGATCATCCCGCTGAACGGCTCGAATCCGACGCTCTTATAAAGCGAGTAGGCGGGGACGTTTCGAGCGATCACTCCGAGCACGGCCTTGTCGGCCCCCCGCTCGCGGAGGTCGTCCAGCGATCGAGTCAGCAGCTGTCGTGCGATCCCCCGCCCTCGGTATTCCGGGACCACGCCGACGATGTTGACTTCCCACGTCTTCGTGGTACCCTGCCGTCCGCTGAGGACCAAGCCGACGATCTGCCCCGCGTCCTCCCAGAGGAACCCGCGAAACAGGTCCCGCAACGCCGGCGAGAAGAGCCCTAGAATCCGGATGATCGGCCAGAGCCGGTGGAGGCTCTTGATCATCCGAAGGATGTCCTGCTGTTCGTCCTCCCGGATTCCCCACTCGGGATGATCGGGATACTGGAACGTCCGCATCAGCATGTCGGTCAACGGCAGAAGGTCGCCGGGAAATCGGATCGCTCGCATCGGCATGACGGGCCCTCCTACGGTGTTGTCGCCTGTACGTCGTTCCGAGGGGATGGATCGTTCAATCGACGTCGGGTAGCCCACAGGGCGGAGGCGACCGGCTCCGAGAACGCGACGAACAGGACGTGCTCGAGCGAGCGGTCATTCAGGAGAAACTCGGCGGTCGTTCCGATCGCGATCCCGCACGCTTCGTCGAGCGGGTACCCGTAGATGCCGGTGCCGATCGCCGGGAAGGCGATCGATCGGACGCCGTTCTCGACGGCAAGCCGGAGCGACGAACGGTAGCACGAGGCCAGGAGATCGGCTTCCCCTCGGCCACCGCCGCGCCAGACCGGACCGACGGTGTGAATGACGTACCGCGCAGGCAACTTGTAGCCGCGAGTGATCCGCGCCTCGCCGGTCGGACAGCGCACGCCCGGTCGGATCTCGGGAACCCTCCGACACGCATCGAAGAGCTCCGGTCCGGCCGCTCGGTGAATCGCCCCGTCGACGCCCCCACCGACGAGGAGCGCCTCGTTCGCCGCGTTGACGATCGCGTCAACCGCCATCACCGTGATGTCGCCCTCGACGATCTCGATCCGATTCATGGAGCCGGCTGGCAACTCGGGCAAACGTAGCACGAGCCGCCGAGATACGACACCTTCTCGATCGGCGTTCCGCACTCCGGGCAGGGTCTGCCCTTGGCCCGACGATCGAGGACCGGCGTGTATCCGCCCGGCGCTCCGTACAGGTCGACCTCGGTATCGCGGCCGCCCTTCCCGATCGCCTCGGTCATCGTCTCGACGATCGCGCGATGCAAGCGTTTCCGCCCGTCAGCCGAAATGTCGGGGACCTTTCGCTTCGGGGAGAGCCCAGCGTGAAACAGGACGTCCTGCAGGTAGCCGTTGCCGATCCCGCAGACGTTTCCCTCGTGCACGAGGAACGCCTTGATCGGCTTCCGACTCCAGTCGCCGCTGTCGTCGAGGGTTCTGTTGAACCGCTCCGGCGTGAACGCATCGCCGATCGGCGAGAGCCCTACGTTTCCGGCGTACGGATGAGCGGCGAGCTCCTCCGGCGTCAGGACCAGAAACCCGCCCCACGCCTGGATCGTCACGACGAGGCGATCGCCGTCCCCGAACGTCACCACGCCGTGGGCTTTCTTCGGCGTTGCCTCGTCGGAAGGGACGTACCGGATCCGCCCGAACATCTCGCCGATCAGGAGAATCGTCCCGGAATCGAGCGTGGCGTGAATCCACTTCCCGTTCCAGGTGACGTCGACGATCTTCCGACCGACGAGACGCTCCTCGTACGCACCGAGGTCCTCGTTGAGGAACATGAACCTCGGACGATCCTCGGCGATCGAGCCGGTGTCGATCCGCCCCCCGACGAACTCGCTTCGGATCTGGCGCGCAATCGTGACGACTTCCGGAAGCTCGATCATGGACGACGACCTCCGGGACCAGTCTACTGCTGACGTCGCCAGGAGCCCATCGCGGCGATGTTCAGCTTCCTGCGCCTTCGCCAAGCTCTCGCCCGAGGCGGTACGCCTCCGTCAGCTTGTCGGGAAGCTCAGCGATCGGAACGTCCTTTCCGGTTTCGGGGTCGTACGTTTGCGCGGTGATCGCGTGCGACCGGCTGCCGAATCCTCTGCTGATCCGATCGAGCCACTCGACCATCGATCCGAAATAGTGTCGATAGCCGATGAGGAGGACGAACTCCTTCCGGCCGAAGCATGCTTCGGAGACGATCGCCTCGAGCCGATCGAACAGGGTCTTCGTCTGAGACGTCATGTATCCCCAGAACATCGGAGCCGCCATCACAACGACGTCCGCCTCGCAGAAGACCGGGTAGACGGCCTGCATGTCGTCGTCGATGACGCAGCCTTCGCCTCGGGCACACTCCATGCACGCCCGGCAATGCTCGATGTGCATGTCGATCGGCCGGAAACGGGTGACGTCGTGTCGCCCGGACTCGCCCAGACCGCGAAGGAACTCCTCGGCAAGCGTGTCCGTGTCTCCACCCTTCCGGGCGCTTCCGTGCAGCACGACCACCTTCATGCGACTCACCTCGCGGCGAGTGTAGCCGCTCGGTCGTCTCAGCGACGTCTCAATCGCTGGAAGATGCGCCATCATGAAGGCGCGTGGTGCGCTGCGCCCCGCGTCGCACCGTTCCCAGCGGTTTCCTCAATCAGCCGCCGACTGACTCGATCGCCGGCTCGATCAGTTCCTGCATTCCGCCGCAGCCACCTTGGCTGATCGGCGTGTTGCACAGACTGCGATAGCAGGAGCCCTCGGTCGTGAGACCGTACGGAATCGGGTCGACGCCGCGCGCCTCGAGCTCGGCGGCGAGGTAGTAGTCAGGGCGGGCAAACCGGAACCACTCGAGCACGCTCGCTTCGATCTGCTCCGTCTCGAAATCCAGGTCGTAGATCAGATGTGCGGTGAGTCCCTTGCCGCTGCGGATGATGTTGCACGACTGTCCACCCTTCTCGCAGCAGCAGCGGAAGGCCGTGTTGTCGTCGCAGCACGGCGCGACCAACGCGCTGAGCGCATCGAAGTATCGCGGGTCGTCTTCGACGAGCGGAACCAGGGTGCTCCACCACTCGATGAACTGCGGCAGCGAGTGAAGCGACAGAGGAATCCCGTACGCCGTCTCGGCCCCCACCGGGGGGATGACTTCCGCCCGGATCTCCTCCAACAGGTCGGTGTCACTACCCTGCGCCATGCCGATCACGAGGAAGGCCGCGAGGACCACGGCGCCCATCACCACAATCCAACTCATTCTTCGCTCCTTCGAAACCAATCCGAATTTCATCGAGATGGACCTCCTGACAAAATCGGACCATTATATCAAAATTTACCGGCGAGATGGTCCCCGCGTGATTCGAGGTGGCTCGTGATATCATCGGCCGCTGAGCCGACGAAAGGACGGAGGATCCATGGGATGGGCGGTGTTTCTTGCGCTCTCGTCCGGCGCGACGTGGGCGATCGGGATGACGGTCGCCAAGCCGGTCCTTCGCTCCATCGACGTCCTCTCGTACATGCTCGGCCGATGGCTCCTCGTGGCTCCTCTCGCGCTCCTGTACGCCGCGATGACCGGCACGTTGGACTTCGCGAGCGGCTTTGCGATCGGCATGGCCGCTCTGGCGGGGTTCGTCGACTCGACCCTCGGCGGCTTCTTCTACCTGATGGCGATGCAGCGCGCGCCGGCGTACCAGACCGCGACACTGGGGAGCACCGCGCCGCTGTGGGGCGTGACGACCGCGATCCTCATCCTCGGCGAGCCGCTCCGATGGGAGATCCTCGTCGCCGCCGTGCTCGTCGTCTCCGGCGCCTACTTCCTCGTCGGACGGCGCTGGAGCATCCGCGGCCATCTCGCGGGCTCGCTCTTCGGCCTCCTGGCGGGGTTTCTGTGGGGCTTCGCCGAGACGGTCCCGTCGAAGCTCGCCTTGGAGCACGGCCTTTCGCCGGCGTCGCTCCTGTTCGTCTTCTCGTGTTCCGGCATCGTCACGATCGCCCTGATGACACGGTTTCTCCGCGCTCGATTCCCGCGACGGATCAGCCGTCGCGGGTTGGCCTTGACGGCCCTCGCGGGGATCGGCGGTGCCTTTCTCGGATGGACCTTCTGGCTGACAAGCCTCAGCCTCGCTCCGGCGAGCTTGATCTCACCGATCCGCGGGTCGACGCTCGTCTTCTCGCTGATCTACTCCGTCCTCTTCCTCCGCGAGCGGCTGACCCGCCGGGCCCTACTCGGCGTCCTTTTCGTCCTGGCCGGCGTCGTGCTCGTCTCGCTTCGCCCGTGAGGTCTTCCCGAGTTCTTGTCCAGAGCGGCGTTGGCGGGTAGGGTGAACCGCGCCCTCGCGAAACGGAAAGGAGAACCGTGCGCCCGAAGCACACCCACTGTCGCCGCTGCCTTCTTCCAGAAGGGACGTTCCACGTTCGTCTGGACGAATCCGGGCTGTGCAACTACTGCCGCCACTGGGACGCGACCAAGGCCTCGCTCCTCGACTTCGAGCGGCATCGTCACCTTCTCGTCGACCGACTGAAACGGTACCGCGGCCGGTTCCATTACGACGCGGCGGTCGGCTTGAGCGGCGGGAAGGACAGCGCGTACGTGCTGCATCGCCTGACCTCGGCGTACGGGGCGAACGTGTTGGCCGTTACATTCGACAACGGGTTCCTCACCGACTACGCGTGGCGCAACATCGGCGAGATCGTCCACGCGGCGGCCATCGATCACTTCGTCTATCGGCCGGATTGGGAGGCGTATCGCGAGTTCTACCGTGCTACGCTGCTGAAGCTCGGAGATCCGTGCGTTGCCTGCTCCGTCGGCGGATACATTCTTTCGGTCCGCGGGTGTCGGGACTTGCGAGTCCCGTTCTTCGTCCACGGTCGATCGCCGATGCAGATGTTCCGGCACTGGTATCCGGGGACGCGCGATCCGGGCATCGGCATCCTTCGGCGCAACTTGGCCGAGCACTCGACCGCATCGCTGCGGAGGCACTACACCTCGCTGATTCGACGGATGAAGCTCCTGCTGCTCTACTTGGTCCCGAATCCGCGCCTCCGTCAAAGGATCCTCCGGGAACTGTTCGGAGCCGGGGTGGGGGATCGAAATCTCGTTCCAGAGTTCCTCGCCTTCTTCCTGTTCGAGCCGTACGACGAAGTGGAGATCGTACGCCACTTGGAGGAGCTCAACGCCGGCTATCGTCGCCCCGAGAACCACGCCGTCCTCGGCCACGGCGATTGCCTGATACACGATGCCTCCGCCTACCTCTACGAGCAGCACCACGGTGTGAGCCGCGTTCTTCCGGACGTCGCCGCGATGCTCCGCGAGGGTGCGATCTCGCAGGAGGAGGCGCGCGAGATCATCGCCGCGAACACGCCGTCCGAGGAGGAGATCGAGGCGTCGATCGGCCATCTCCTGGAGCGCCTCGAGATGCCGCGGGCGCAGTTCGATCGAGCCGTCGAGAGATTCAGACGAAGGTCGGGAAGCGCGCCGTTTGCCTGAAGCCCGGAGGGAGGGGAGGATGTCCAAGGCGTGGACGATCGGTCTGGCGGTCGCGCTCGGTTCGCTCGCCGCCTACCTGCTCCTCTGGCCGATCCCGATCGATCCGGCTCGATGGACGCCGCCGGATGCGCCGCCGTTGGACGGCCCCTACGAGCCGAACGACGCCCTCGCCGGCGTTGAACGGTTCGAAGTTGGACTCGGCCCGGAGTCAGTGGCCGTCTCGGAGGACGGCGCCGTCACCTGTGGGCTGGAGGACGGTTCGGTCGTTCGGCGGTCGCCCGGCCAGTCGGCCGAGGAGACGATCGTCGACACCGGCGGGAGACCGCTCGGGATGGCGTTCGACGCGAGTGGGGATCTGATCGTCTGCGACCTGTACGGTCGGCTGCTCTCAATCTCGGAGAGCGGAGCGATCCGTGAGCTCGTGACGGAAGTCGACGGCGTCCCGCTCGGCCTCGTGAACGATCTCGACATCGCGTCCGATGGGACGATCTACTTCTCCGAATCGTCGACCGAGACGACCGACACGCTGCTCGATCTGCTCGAACATCGCCCGAACGGACGGCTCCTCGCCTACCAACCGGACACGGCGGAGGTCGAGGTCTTGCTCGACGGGCTGTACTACGCCAACGGCGTCGCGCTCAGCGCCGACGGGTCGTTCGTCCTGGTCGTCGAGACGACGGAGTATCGGGTCCGGCGTCTCTGGCTCACCGGACCGTGCCGCGGCGAGGGCGAGGTGTTCATCGATAACCTCCCCGGCTTTCCGGACGGGATCTCGTGCGACGCCGAGGGGACGTTCTGGCTCGCGCTGATGAACCCGCGGAACGGGTTCGTCGACTGGGCGCTCGGACGTCCGTGGGTGAGGAGGGTCGCCGCGCGTCTGCCGCTCAACTGGTTCGCCGGCGCCGCGCCGCGCTACGGCTTTGTCCTCGGCCTCGATGAAGACGGGAACGTCCTTCACAACCTCCAGGACCCGTCGGGAGACCACTACGCCGGGATCTCCTGCGTCGTCCGCCACGGCGACGCGCTCTACCTCGGCAGCCTGCTCGAAGACGCCGTCGGGCGTCTGTCGCTTCCCCCGACGATCGCCGGCATGCGCTAGCTCCGCTGCGACATCGGCTTTGCCGAAGTCTTGAAAGCGAGTATCTTCGTCGATATAGTTAGGCGCCTAAACATTAGTGACCATACTAGCTGGGAGCAACGGTGACCATGAAGCGGAGAGAGACGCACGAGATGACGGTCGGCCAGCTGCTGGCCCAGGTCTGTCGGATGACCGGGCACTACCTGAAGACGCACATGGAGAAGATCGGGCTGCACCGCGGGCAGGGGTTCGCCCTGGTCCAGCTGTGGCATCACGACGGGGTGCCGCAGCGTGAGCTCTCCGACGGGATGCACATCAGTCCGGCATCGGTGACGAACATGCTCCAGCGGATGGAGCGCGACGGCTGGATCACGCGCGAGCGGGATCGCGAGGATCAGCGGGTCGTTCGTGTCTACCTGACCCGCAAGGCGAAGGACCTTCGCGCGAAGGCTCGGACGGTCTTCCGTGAGATGGAGGAGGAACTCGGCTCGATCTACTCCGACGAGGAGCGCGAGACGTTGAAGCGGCTGCTGATGAAGCTGCACGATCGCTTCGCTCCGGGCGACGCGCATTCCCACCACGTCCACCGTTTCCTGCTCGACGACGAAGAGGAGCCCGAATGAGGTCGATCGCGAAGCTCCTTCGGTTTGTCCGGCCGTACCGGCTGTACGCGACCGTCGCGCTCGTCCTTCTGCTCGGAATGGTGGCGAGCGATCTGCTGATCCCTCGCCTGACGCAGCGGATCATCGACCGCGGGATCGCCGCTGGCGACCTGGGGATCGTGCTGTCGACATCGCTCTGGATGCTCGGCGCGGCGCTCCTCGCGGCCCTGTTCGCGCTCGGGAACAACTACTTCTCGGTCCGCGTCGCCCAGCACGTCGCCCACGACGTCCGCAGCGCGCTCGTCCGCAAGGTGCAGTCGTTCTCGTTTGCCAACCTCGACGAGCTGCGAACCGGGAACCTGATCACCCGCTCGACGAGCGACGTCCACGCCGTCCAGATGATCGTGATGATGTCGCTTCGGATCCTGACGCGGGCGCCGATCTGGATCCTCGGCGCGTCGGTGATGCTGATCCTCACCAGCCCACGTCTCGCTCTGATGATGGCCGCGTTCGTCCCGGTGATCGTCGTGTTCGTCACCTGGTTCGCTCGGAAGGCGCAGCCGATGTTCGCCTGGGTGCAGGCGCGCCTCGACCGGTTGAACACGGTTCTACAAGAGAACCTCGCCGGGGTCCGGGTCGTCAAGGCGTTCGTCCGCGAGCGGCACGAGATCGAGCGGTTCGAGGGCGCGAACGTCGAGCTGATGGAGAAGAACATCCGGATCATGCGGCTCGTCGCGATCCTGCTGCCGACGATGACGCTCGTTCTGAACCTCGGCGTCGCCGGAGCGGTCTGGTTCGGTGGAACGGCGACGCTGGCCGGGGGGATGACCGTCGGACAGGTCGTCGCGTCGATCAACTACCTGATGTTCGCCCTCTTCCCGTTGATGATGCTCGCCGGGATGCTCGCTCCGATCGCCGCGTCCGACGCGTCGGCGGCACGGATCCTCGAGGTCCTCGACGCCGAAGCGAAGGTGACGGAGCGGCCCGGCGCACAGCCCCTTCCAGATCCGAAGGGTCGAATCGCGTTCGAGGAGGTCTCGTTCGGGTACGGGGGGGACGGCGGTGAGCCGGTGCTCTCCGACGTCAGTTTCGTCGCCGAGTCGGGCGAGACCGTGGCGATCCTCGGAGCGACCGGGGCCGGGAAGTCGTCGCTGATTCATCTGATCCCGCGGTTCTACGACGTAACCGGGGGGCGGGTGACGTTCGACGGGGTCGACGTCCGCGATCTTCGACTGCACGCGCTGCGTTCGAACATCGGGATCGCGCTCCAAGAAGCGGTGCTGTTCGGCGGGACGGTTCGTGAGAACGTCACCTACGGACGGTCCGACGCCTCGGACGAGGAGATTCGTGCCGCGTGCAACGCGGCGCAGGCGCTCGAGTTCATCGAGTCCCTTCCGAACGGCTTCGAGACGGACATCGGACAGCGAGGTGTCGCGCTCTCCGGCGGGCAACGCCAGCGGTTGGCGATCGCGCGGGCGCTCGTCGTGAAGCCGAAGGTCCTGATCCTCGACGACTCGACGAGCGCCGTGGACATCGAGACCGAGGTCCGACTGCAGGACGCGCTCGACCGTCTGATCGCCGATTCGGAGAACGCGACGACGCGCTTCATCGTCGCCCAGCGGATCTCGACCGTCCTGCTCGCAGACAAGATCCTCGTCCTCGATCGCGGCCGGATCGAGTCGTGCGGCTCCCACGCCGAGCTCATCGAGCGAAGCCCGATCTACAACGAGATCTACCGATCGCAGCTCGGAGGTGTGACGTGAGCGAACGTAATGTGCATCACACCCCCTCACGGGAGATGGAGCGGGCACGGATGTTCCGCCCCGCCCGCGGCGGACACGCGTTCGGCGGAGAGCGGGCGGCGGACACGCGCGGGGCGCTCCGTCGGCTTCTCGGTTACCTCCGTCCGTACCGATCCGCGATCGTCCTCGTCTTCGTCCTCGCGACGTTCGCCACGGCGATGGCCCTCCTCGGCCCGTACCTCATGGGCCTGGCGATCGACAAGGTCGTCGCGCGGGAGAGCCTCTCCGTCCTGCTGTGGATCGTCGGTCTGATGCTCGGAAGCTACGCGATCGCGTGGATCGCCAACTCCGGACAGGGCTTCCTGATCGCGACGATCGCCCAGCGGGCGATGCGGGCGCTCCGCGCCGACCTGTTCGAGCAGCTCCAACGCCTTTCCCTCCGGTTCCACGACAGCCGCCGCTCCGGCGAGACGATGAGCCGGCTGACGAACGACATCGACGCGATCAGCCGTGTGCTCAGCCAGAACGTGACGCAGCTCTTCTCCGGATTGCTGACGATGATCGGGATCCTCGTCGTGATGTTCGTCCTCAGCCCGTGGCTCGCGCTCGCATCGATGATCGTCCTGCCGATGATGTTCGGCCTGGTCGTCGTCGTCGGGAAGAAGACGCGGAGCGCGTTCCGCGCCTACCAATCGAACCTCGGTATCCTCAACGGGACGCTCGAAGAGACGTACAGCGGGCAGCGCGTGGTCATGGCGTTCGGGCAGGAGGAGCGCGTGCTCGAACGGTTCGACGAGCACAACGCCGCGGTGCGGCAGCTCGGGATCCACGCGATGACGTACGCCCTGTTCATCATGCCGATGATGGGCATCCTGTCGAACATGAACGTCGCCGTCGTCGCCGGGATCGGCGGCTGGCTGGCGATCCGCGGCGCCGTGACAATCGGCCTGATCGCGACCTTTATTACGTACTCAAGACGGTTCGCCCAGCCGCTCCGACAGCTCGGCGGGCTGTACAACCAGGTTCAGCAGTCGCTGGCCGGGGCCGAACGAATCTTCGAGGTGCTCGACGAAGAACCGGACCTGACAGACCGATCCGATGCCGCCGATCTTGCCGAGATCCAGGGAGACGTGGCGCTCGACGACGTCACGTTCGCCTACGTCCCGGACGTCGAGGTGCTGCGGGACGTCAGCCTTCGCGCCACACCGGGGCAGACGATCGCGTTGGTCGGTCCGACCGGTGCAGGCAAGACGACGATCGTCAACCTGCTGTCTCGGTTTTACGAGATCGAACGAGGAGCGGCCCGGATCGACGGGACCGACATCCGTCAAGTGACGAAGGCTTCGCTTCGGGGGCAGCTCGGCGTCGTCCTGCAGCAGACCTTCCTGTTCGCGGAATCGGTGATGGAGAACATCCGTTACGGCCGGCTCGACGCGACCGACGAGGAGGTCGTCGAGGCAGCGAAGCTTGCCAATGCCGATCGGTTCATCCGCAGACTCCCGCAGGGATACGACACGGAGCTGTCCGAGCGCGGGGCGAACCTGTCCGAAGGGCAGCGCCAGCTGATCGCGATCGCGCGCGCGATCCTCGCCGACCCGCGGATCCTGATCCTCGACGAGGCAACCAGCTCGGTCGATACACGAACGGAAGTACAGATTCAACGGGCGCTGCACGAACTGATGAAGGGGCGGACGAGCTTCGTCATCGCCCACCGGCTGTCGACGATTCGAAACGCCGATCGGGTGATCGTGATCGAGGGCGGCCGGATCGTCGAGCAGGGGAACCACGACGAGTTGATCGCCCGACGCGGCGCGTACTACCGGCTGTACATGAGCCAGTTCCGCGGTCGGGCCGACGCGGCATGAGATAGATTTCCCAGAGAATGCGATGCCAAGGAGGAACGGACGATGAAGCGTAGTTCGATGGCCGTGTTGCTCGTCCTGGTCGCTGTTTTCGCCCTGTTCGGATGCACCGACTTCCGGCGGCAGGCCGAGGAAGCGCAGACACGGATCGCCAACGCCGAGGAAACGGCGCAAATTGCCGAACAGGCGGCGGCACAGAACACGGCGAGGATCCTTGACCTGGAAGATCGAGTCGAAGCCTTGGAGCAGCAACTGGACGAGCTGCTTCAGCATCCGGAGGATGAAGCGGAATAGCCGCGCTCGACGTAGCGCACTCCAACCTCCACGGATTCCTCAAGAGAAGCGTCTAGGATACGAAAGTGTGTCTGAAGGAGGAAGCATGAAACGGATTGCGGGTTTGATGGTCGGAATGGTGGTCCTGGCGATCGGGTTTGGGGCATACGGCCAGTCGGATCTCGACGTCTTCCCGATCGGAACGACGAAGATGGTCTACCAAATCACGTCCGAGGAGATGAGCGAGCCCCAGATCCTCGAGCTGGTGGTGACCGCCTACGAAGACGATCGCTACACGATTCGGATGCTGACGGAGCAAACCGGAACGGAGGACGAGCTGGCGACCGGATTCGGGTTCATCTTCGGCGCGGCGACGGTTTCGTCCGGCGCAGGTCACGACGTCAGCTACTCGTCGCTCCAGGCGCTGATGGATCAGCGGAATCGGCTCCAGGAGGGGCAGGACTACCTCTTGCCGGACGGCGGGCTGTTCAAGGACATCGTCGGAACGACGATCGCCGGCGTTTGGTGCCTCGAGGGGACGTTCGAGAATCCGGACGAGCCGGACGCCCGGATGACGGTCGCGTTCGCGCTGTCTCACCCGGTCTACATCTCGCCCCGGATCCGCGCGGAGGAGCTGCGCGACGAGGAGTGGGTCGAGGTCTTCGCCCTCGAACTGGTCGAGTACACATTCACCGAAGGCGGAGGCTAGCGATGCCGTTTCTGGACATGAAGGGAGTCACCAAGGAGTACAAGCTCGGGAAGACGATCGTCCGGGCCCTTCGCGGCCTCGATCTCGAGATCCGCGGCGGAGAGATCGTCGCGATCATGGGGCCCTCGGGCTCGGGGAAGTCGACGCTGATGCACATCCTCGGCGCGCTCGATGCTCCGACCGACGGATCGGCGACGATCGACGGCCAGAATCTCCAGGATCTGAAGGAACGGCAGCTCGTCACGCTTCGAGGAAAACGCGTCGGCTTCGTCTTCCAGACGTTCAACCTGATCCAGACGCTGTCCGCACAACGGAACGTCGAGCTCCCCATGATCTTCCAGGGTGTCTGGAGGTCCGAAAGGGCGAGACGCGCTCGGGAGCTGCTCGGAAAGGTCGGTCTGGCGGATCGCGTGCGACACAAGCCGAGCGAGCTGTCCGGCGGCGAGCGTCAACGCGTCGCGATCGCTCGTGCCCTGGCGAACGATCCGGAGATCATCCTCGCCGACGAGCCGACCGGGAACCTGGACACGGAGACCGGAGGGCCGATCCTCGCTTTGCTGAAGGAGCTGAGCGTTCGAGATGGGAAGACGGTCATCCTGGTAACGCACGATCCGGAGGCGGCCGCGATCGCCGATCGTGTCATCACCCTTCGGGACGGATGCGTGTCGACCTCTGGTCGACACGTAGGCGAAGAAGCTGAAGCTCCTTCGCCGGGACAGAATGCCGAAGGCAGAGCCGTAAGCGAAGAGGCCAAAGCCTCTTCGCTGAATGGACCAACTCCCGATGACGTGTCGGCCGGAGGCGGAGGTGATTCCCATGCGTAAGTTACTGGACTTCCTGCAGCTCGCAGGGCAGAGCATCATGCACCGGCGGATGCGAAGCTGGCTGACCGTGATCGGCGTGTTCATCGGGATCACCGCCGTCGTTGCCCTCATCTCGATCGGCCTCGGTCTCGACCGAACGATCAAGGAGCAGGTCGCCGGCGTCTTCGGTGTCGACAACTTCGTCATCCTAAACGAGAGCACGTTCGGATCGAGCGGCCACGGCGGAGACGCCGAGGAGTACGCGCTCGACCTCGAACTCCTGAAGTCGATCGACGGGGTGAAAGTCGCAGCTGCGGTTCGCGAGCAGAACGGCTTCATCGAAGGAGGACTCGACGAAGACGGGAACCCGATCATCGGCATCTTCCCCGTGATGGGCCTCTCGCCTGAGCTTCTGACCGAATTCCAGTCGTTCACCGGCGAGCTCGAGCCGATGCCGGGAGGCCGGCTGTTCGAGCCCAGCGACGTTGAGGTGGCGGTCCTCGACTACGAGGTCGCGCAGCGGCTCGGCGTCGATGTCGGCGACACAATCCTCGTCGCCGGTGAAGAGGACGCCGAGCTTAACCTGACGATCATCGGGATCATGGCCCCAGCCGCGGAGGAGGCCGATTCCGAGGGCGGGTTCGGCGTCCGGTTCAGCATGAGCTCCGAGGGAAACACCATCAACGTCCCGTACGACACGATGGAGCTGCTCTGGGGGCCCGCCGACGACGTGCTGGTGACACTGGTAAGGACCGAACCCGGCTACGACGTCGATGAGGTCGCCGATCGCGCCGAAAAGGCGCTCAAGGAGCGCGGCTCCGACATCACCGCCGTGACATACAGCGACATCAGCGAGGCGATCGGAACGGTAACGTCGACGGTCAGCGCGTTCCTCGCCGGGATCGCAGGGATCTCGCTCCTCGTCGGCGGCGTCGGGGTGATGAACACGATGTTCACCTCGGTCCTCGAGCGGACGAAGGAGATCGGGGTGATGAAGGCGGTCGGCGCGAAGAACAGCCACGTCTGGATGATCTTCCTGATCGAGTCCGGTCTGATGGGTCTCGTCGGCGGGATCGTCGGCACGCTACTCGGTCTGGGGCTGAGCGCGCTCGCTTCAGGTCTTCTCAGTCGATTCTTCGACCTCGACCTCGTCGTGGTTGCGAGCCCGGCCCTGATCATCATTACCCTGCTCGGCTCGTTCGCCCTCGGTGCGCTTGCCGGGCTCTGGCCCGCGTGGAGGGCCTCGCGTCTCCCGGTCGTCGACGCGTTGCGGTACGAGTAGGTGAGTCAGAAGACGCAGGTGCGGCGAGGCACATGCCCCGCTTGTTCCTGGTTGGCCACGGTCGTGGATCGTAAGACTCGAAGGTGAAGCCAACTGGGGTCGTCGTCTAGCCGTCCAGTGACCCGGTCTCCCCTTGGACGGGGCCGGTCAGACCGAACGCGCGGAGAATCGTCCACAACGCCGGAACGTAGGTGACGTCACACGGCTTTTCGTACGCTGCGAGAAGGAAAGCGTACACGCGAAGCATGTCGTTCGAGGCTCGATCGATCCGCCGTTCCTCCAGCGCGGAGAGGGCGGTCTCCAACGCAAACGCCAAATAGGTTCGAACGTTCTTCGCTGCGTCGCCGATCGGACCGCGAATCTCGGGATCGATCGAAGGCGCTCCGAGCCGTACGGCGAGTGCGGTCGCCTCGACGAGCAGGCCGGTCATCTCCTGCCCGGCCGGGACCGGACGCACAAAGTGCTTCCCCTGCGAGCCCTCGAGGAGGTTAACGACCTGCTGTGCGTGAAGGCGGAGGTCGCCGAGCGTCGGCGAGTAAGCGGCCACGGTGGCCAACGTCAGTCCCAACCGGAGTTGCTCGGAGAACACAAGGAGACGCTCTTCGATCGACCGTTCCTCCTGCCCAATGGTTCCGATGCCCGCTATCGCCAGAACGAGGAGGAAGACGCCCGTCGCTCGAGTCGCTCGGTTCATCTCAGACTCCCTTCACGCGCGATCTCAGTTTCTCTGAAGCGAACCAGCATCGCCATCATCCGTCGGTCAATTCCCCGTCAACGGGATCGGACACGAGCCTGTACCCGAATCCGGGGACGGTCACGATCAGACCCCGCACATCGGGAGCCGCCTTTGCGAGGCGCTTGCGAACCAGGTAGACGTACTGCTTGACGTCCTTCGAATCGGCGTAGTGCGACCCGGCCCAGACGCCTTCGACGATCTCCCTCTCGGAGACGACCCGATCCGCCCGCTGCGCGAGGAACTCGAGGAGGGCGTACTGCTTGGGAGTGAGATCCACGCCCTCGCCTTTCAGCGTTACCCGCTTCGTCGCTCGATCGATCCGAAGGTCTCCGACCTCGATGGGCGGAGGCACGGCCTGCGGTGAGACGGATTCGCCATCCACTTCCCTCCGGCTTCTCCCCCGATGGCTCCAGAAGAGGAGGACGAGGACGAGTGCATCGACGCCGACTGCAATCCCCGCTGCGGCCAGCGTCGTGCTCCGTCCTCGGACGACGATGCTGGTCGGGTCGATGCCGATCCGAACCATCCCCTTCGTCTCGCCGGAGACGCTCAACGGAGCGCTCACGTCGAGATACGTCCGTCCGCTCGGCAGCCGGAGCGTCTTCCCCGCTGGGGAGCTCGGAGAAGGGACGGGCGGCAAATCGAGTGAACCCGCCTCTTCCTCCCGCTCGTCGACGATGAGGTCGCCGCCGAGCTCGATCCGCACGAACAGCGTGCTCCCGACGAGCATGAACCGGGCGGCCGATTGCAGCATCTCGGTGTTCAACGGCTCGATCCACGCCTCCGCCGAGGCGGTGAACGCCTGGACGTAGGCAACGCTCCGGTCGTGAAACGTCTCCTCCAGGAGCGTGTTGTAGCTGCGCACGGCAAGGATCAGTGCGAGTGCGGTAACGAGAACGACGGTCACCGCCACCACGATCAGCCTCTGCCTGCCGTCGAACCCTCTCCCGATCGCCACGTCTCCAAGGGTAGGTGGGGTCGGTAGTCCGTACAAGGAGGTCAACGCCGATTGACTCGGCATTGACCGTACCGCGGTTCCTCTGTGACAGCCCGGCCTCTACCGTCGATCGCATCGGACGCCGATCCCTAGATCTCACGGCGCCGGGTGCCGCAGACGCGCGGCACCGAAAGGAGAAGGAATGCGTACAACCACAAGAAGGTGGCGAAACCGAATCCCCGCAGTCTGTGCTCTACTGTCGCTTCTGCTCGTCGCAGCCGTTCCGATGGGGACCGCGCTCGCCGAACCGGATCCTCCCGAGAACCCCGTTGAGTTCACTCTCGACCACCTCGCGGACGTACTCGCTCGATTGGAGGCCGAGCTGGCGGCACTCAAAGCGCCGTCGGCCGAGCGGCTGGAAGAGGGACTCGAGCAGATCATCGAGCTGATCAACGACCTGCTCGACGAATTCGACCGTCCCCAGGAAGAGGGCGGTGCCGCGATCGGGGCCCGGATCCTTAAGCTCGATCTGATGCTTCACCGGCTCCTCTACGTTCTCGATGGAATCGTCGAGAACGCTGCGGAGACTCCGTCCCGTTCGCGCGCAAAGGGGGCGCTCGAAGGCCTTCGTGACTGGATCGACGGGTACATCGACGGTGCAACGACCGGGATGAAGCCGCGGGAGGCCGTCCGGTTCGAGAAGGCGGCGCACGAGATGATCCGGTCCTTGGCGCAACGGCTCGCCGACATGGCCCGCGACGAGCGGAAGCCCGACCGCGGTCGCCCGATTCTCGCGAGACTCGTCGATCAGTTGGAAGACCTCCTCTTCCGACTCGACGGCTTCATCCTCCACCACTTCGATCAACCGCCGCCGCGGGAGTAGGCACGTCGGCCCACAACGCGACCCGACGCGCTCGGCTTTCCGCCGGGCGCGTTTCCTCTTCGATCCCTCGGAGTAGAATCGGCGGGGAGGCACATCGATGAAGACATCAATCTACTGGTTCTCGGGGACGGGCAATTCTCTCGCCGTCGCACGCACGATCGCGGACCGGCTCGACGCGGAGCTCGTCCACCTGGTTCAGACGACGGGTGAGGAGAGGTTCCACGTCGACGGAGCAATCGGGATTGTCTGTCCCGTCTACTTCTATGGACTCCCGCTGATCGTTCGAGAGTTCCTGGAGCAGCTCGACGTGAGTCGGGTGAGGTACACCTTCCTCGTGCTGACGATGGGCGGATTCCCCGGCGCTGCGCCCCTTCAAGCGCGGAGGCTCCTCCGAAGGTCCGGGAAGTCCCTCGATAGCGCCTTCTCGATCCTCATGCCAGGCAACTACATCGTCGAGTACAACGCACGGAAGCCGGAATCCGCTCTCCGGATGGCACTCCGGGGATCGAAGAGGGCGAAACGGGTCGCGGCACGGATCGCACGGCGTAAGCGGAGTCCGTTCATCGGCTACCTTCTGCTCGGACCACTCGCCTGGCTTCTGTACGCGGCGATCGGACGTCGTTTCGCCCGAACGTGCCGCACGCGCGATGAGCGGTTCACCGTCACCGCTTCTTGCACGAGCTGCGGTACCTGCGTCCGCGTCTGTTCCGTCGGCAACGTCGAACTCGTCGGCGGTCGTCCAACCTGGAAGCACGCGTGCGAGCAGTGCTTCGCCTGCCTCCATCTCTGTCCGGTGGAGGCGATCCAGATCCGCGGCACGAGGACGTACCGCCGCCGTCGCTACCACCATCCTGACGTAACGATCAACGATCTGGCCGCACACGCGGTGGGCGAATGAAAGCGAAAGACCTCGGCCTGCTCGCTCTGGTCGCCGTCACGATCGTCGCCCACGCGGCCTTCGAGGCGCTGTTCGACGAGGTGACGGGGACCCATCTTCCGACCGAAGTCCTCTTCGGCTACAGCATGGACGCGAAGCCGATCGACGTCGAGGGAGACGGAGACCTCGATCTGATCGTCGCGATCGAACACCGGCCGAACGTCCTGTTGATTAACGACGGCGCGGGCCGATTCACCGACGAGAGTGCGAGGAGGATCCCGCAGCAGGCGCACGACAGCGAGGACATCGGCGTCGCGGATCTAGACGGAGACGGCGATCTCGACGTCGTCGTCGTCAGCGAGGACGACCGAACCAACGAGATGTACCTCAGCAACGGGGACGGCACGTTCGCCGACGCCGGAGACCGGTGGCCGGTCGATGGCGTGTCGAACGCCGTAGCAGTCGGAGACATCGACCGTGACGGGGATCCCGACATCGTCGTCGGGAACAACGGACAGAACGCCCTGCTGACGAACAGCGGGGCCGGCCAATTCTCCGACCGAACAGCGACGCACCTCCCTGCCATCGAGGACGTGACCCAGGACCTCGAGTTCGGCGACGTCGACGGAGACGGAGACCTCGACCTCCTGGTCGGAAACGAGGACCGAAACCGCCTCTTGATCAACGATGGACACGGTCGCTTCAGTGACGAAACCGACGCCCGACTCCCGGTCCAAGGGCATGAGGAGACCCGCGAGGCCGACCTCGGTGACGTGGACAGCGACGGGGACCTCGACATCGTCTTCGCCAACACCCAGTTCTTCGTTTACCAGGCCGACCGGCAAAACCGGCTCCTCATCAACGACGGGACCGGCCACTTCACCGACGAGACCGACGCGAGGCTCCCGCGAGACGGCGACCTCACCGTCGACGCCGACTTCGTCGATCTCGATGCGGACGGTGACCTCGACATCGTCCTCGGCCGATCGTCCACCAGCGGTGCTTCCGGACCCGCGGTGTTCCCACGCTACCTCACCTACCTGAACGACGGAACCGGGGTCTTCGAGAACGCCCGCTGGGTCCTCCCGCGGACGATCGTCGGAAACGGATTCGACATCGAGGCGGCCGATTTCAACGGCGACGGGCGCATCGACCTCTACTTCTGCAGCCGGATCGGGCTCGATCGGCTCGCGTTCGGCATCGTGCCGGAAGCCTCCGAGTAGCCCTTAGCGGGCGCCTACGGCGTCAAGACCAGGTGAGAGTTTCCCGGTTCGGTCGTGAAGGGGTCTCTTCCCCGAGACGATCGGCGATCGACTCGGTGAGGACGTGAAGAATCCCGTTGACGCGCATCGTGGAGACGGATCGATCGGCGATCCACACCCGGATCGTCTCCGCATCGACGCCGAGGAGCTCGGCCGCCTTCTCGATCCTCAGGAGCTTCGGCAGCTCGACGCCGTCGTGGATCATGCGTCGCCCTCCGGCCGCCGCGTCGTTCTGCTACAAGCGATAGACGAAGAGGCGTCCAGCCTCTTCGTCTCCGTCTCTGCCGAAGGCAGAGACAAGGATCGCACCCTTCCATCTGCGACGCAAGTGGATTCCGTTCCTCGCAAACGACCCAGCCTCCTCAAGCTGCAACGGCGTCGTCCTCCGGACGTCGGATCGCCCTCTCGCCCGCGTTGCCGGTTGGCTCTCTTCCTCTCGCAGTAGGCGACGTGGTTAAGTGGCAACGGCGTTGTAGCCGGCGTCGACGTGGTGTGTCTCGCCGGTGACGGCGGAGGAGAGGTCGCTCAAGAGGTAGACGGCCGCCTTGCCGACCTCGTCGGTCTCGATGTTCCGCCGGAGCGGGGCCGTCCGCTCCATCCGATCGAGCATCGCGTCGATCCCACCGACGGCCATCGCGGACAGCGTCCTGCAGGGCCCGGCCGACAAGCAATTGACGCGGATCCCGGACCCGCCGAGCTCGGCGGCCAGGTACCGCGCGATCGATTCGAGCGCCGACTTGGCGACCCCCATCACATTGTAGCCCGGCGTCGCCTTCTCCGCGCCGTAGTACGAGAGGGCGAGGATCGAACCGCCGGCCGGCATCACGTCGCGGGCCCGGCGCGAGATCGCGATCAACGTGTACGCGCTGATGTCCAGCGCTTGCGCGAACACGGCGCGCGGCGTCTCGGCGAACATCCCGGCCCTGAGGTACTCGCGATCGGCGTAGGCGACCGAATGGACGACGAAGTCGATCGTGCCGACGTCACGGTTCAGCGCCGCGAACAACGCGTCGAGATCGTCGTCGCTCGCCACGTCGCACGGATGCAGCCACGCGTCCCCGAGCCCGCCGCTCTCCAGCGTCCTTCGGACACGACTTTCCATCTTCTCGCCCGGCAGATGCGAGAACGCGCAGGTCGCTCCGTGCGCCACGGCGTTCTTCGCGATGTGCCACGCGATGCTCCTTTCGTTGGCGACACCGAAGATCAGTCCCGTCTTTCCCTCGAGTAGACCCATGGGCACCCTCCTCCGTCGGTCCGTCCATCCGTAGCTCGGGGTACCGCTACGGTACCGGCAGCCGGCGGCGGCTGCAACGACGGACCACGCGGGGAGTCGATCGTCAGAAATGGCCCGTCTCGGATCGAATCGGTATCCTTCGAGGGACGATCGTCACGAGAAGGGAGGTCGACATGTTCAGGATTCTGATGGGATTGATCGGCGTCGTCGGGCTCGTCGTCGCGACGTCGCTCCTGTTCGGAGGGGGGAGCCTCCTCCTGCTCGATGCGACGCTGACCGACGAGGACGGATTCATCAACAGCGTCCCGTTCGATATCGAGGTCGACGGATACGCCGTCGTCGCCGGTCCGGCGGAGATCGAGCTGACGCCGGACGTCCCGGTCGATCTCGGCGAGATCGCCACGCTTCGGATTCGCGCCGTCCACGAGGATCCGACGCTCGGCGTCTTCGTCGGAATCGCCGACGCCGACATCGTCGATGCGTACCTCGGAGGGGTGCCCTACGCGATCGTCGAGGACCTCGACGACGAATCGTTCTCGCTGACCTACCGCGTCGACGCGTCCGGAGAGGCCCCCGGCCCGCCGGGCGAGCAGCCATTCTGGATCAGCTCGACGCACGGCCCCGGACTCCAGACGCTCGAGTGGGAGATCGACACGGGCGACGTCTCGATCGTGGTCATGAACGAGGACGCGTTGGACGGCATCTCGTTCGAGGCCGTGGTCGGGGCTCGAGTTCCGTTGATCCGCCCGGTCGGGACCGGCTTGCTGATCGGCGGAGCCGTCGCCCTCGCCGTCGGGACGCTCCTCCTCGCGATCGCGTTGTAGCGCGGAGCGGCTAGCCGCCGGTGTGAACCGACTGGTCGACTCGCTGGAAGTCGTTCCGGTCGTATCCCTGCGCCTCGAGGCGCTCGAAGATCCCATCGAGCGTCTCATCGGGCAGCTCCGGTGACCGACTGAGAATCCAGCCGTATCGGCGCTGCGGGTGTCCGACCACGGCGTACCCGTAGTCCGACGCGAGGTCGAGAACCCAATAGTCGCCGGGGAAGAACCACCGATTGAAGAACCGGACGAAGGAGACCTTCAGCTTCGCCGGCTCGGACGCGTCGGGAACCCAGGCCCGCCCGACGGCGCTGAACAGTGACCCGTCGTCGCGAAGACAGCTGTTCGTCACCTCGATTCGGCCGTCCTCCAGAAGGTGGTACTCGGCTGTCGTCCCCTGAACGCACGCCCGCTCGAACGTCGTCGGGATGCTCGCGATCGAGTACCAGAGTCCCATGTATCGCTCGACGTCGAGGTCGTCGACCACCGTCGGCCGCTCGCTTATCCTTCCCATGAATCCCATCGCCCCGATGGCGAAGATCGCCAGAAGCCCTGCCACGATCCTCATCGCTTCCCTCCTATCCCCTGGGTCGAAACAGCCCAACGTACCCCGGTGAAGCGAAGGAAGACAAGATTCCGGAGATCTCGATACCCCTAGGAATCGGACGGTTCCACGCCGTCGAGAAGCTCGAGGAGCGGAGCCGCCCGATCACGGATCGACTCGCACGTCCACGTTGCGTCGATCCTCCGCATGACGAACCGATGGATCTTCGAATCCGGATCGACGCTCTGCGTGTACGGCATCATCAACAGCGCGTCGGTTGCCCAGAGGATGACCTGCTCCGTCGACCACTCGACCGTTCCGACGATCGTGTCGGGATCGACGAGCTCTCCCCGAAGTCGGTAACGAAACCGTTGGACGACGTAGGTGTCACCGCCGAACAGGCCGACGATCTCCGCCAAGATCGTGAACCCGATCCGGCCGTCCCCGTCGATGTCGATCACCCGCGGATCGCTTTGGAAATCGGGGAGTTCGTCGTTGACCGGATCGTCGAGCACGGCGCCACGAACCTCGGTGTGCCAGCCGTGCTCGAACAACACCCGACCCTTCTCGATCCGAAGCTCCGCGATTCGGGGATCCGGGTGAATCGAACGCATCGTCGCATCGGAGATGTCGGTCACGAAGAGAGCGGTCGACGCATCGACGTCGGTGAAGCAGTACGCATCCTCCAGCGTCAACCGGGAGCCGCTTTGGATCGCCTCGGAGAAGAGTCCGATCGTGGTGTTCAGCGTCACCTCACCGAGGAACGGCAGCTGTGCGACCGTGACGAGCCGTTGGATCGTCACCCATCGCCCGGAGAGGTCGGGGAGCGCCTCTTCGGGCGACGACGGGGCGCCCTGACCCAGGCAGGACGGAAAGACGACCGCAAACACAGCGAAGCCGATCCGGATCCCCCTCGCGAACACTCGGATTCCCACGACGGCCTCCTTGCGCCGTCATCCTAGCCGCGTGTACGCCGAGTTCAAGCCGGACCGCCGGAAATTGGTCGTCAAGCGGCCGGTTGTGAGAGAACCGGACTGCGCCTACATTGAGGGGCCATGGACGCGGGAACATCGAAACGGATTCCGACCGAACAGCGCCACCCGCTCCCCGACGCCAATGTCCTCTACCGTGCCCTGCTCGAGCGGGACAGCCGGTTCGACGGGCTGTTCGTCGTCGGCGTGAAAACGACGGGGATCTTCTGCCGGCCGACGTGCCGTGCGAGGAAGCCGAACCGGGAGAACGTCGAGTTCTTCGCCTCCGCGAGGGACGCGCTGCTGCACGGGTACCGCCCGTGCAAGCTCTGCCGGCCGTTGGAGATCGCGGAAGAGACGCCCTCCTGGCTGCGACCGCTCGTCGACGAAGTGCATGCGCATCCGGAGCGACGGCTCTCCGATCGGGATCTCCGAAAGCGCGGTCTGGAGCCCCACCGCGTCCGGCGTTGGTTCCAGCAGCATCACGGGATGACGTTTCACGCGTACTGCCGCGCTCTGCGACTGGGACTCGCGTTCGGACGGATCCGCGAGGGAGAGGACGTCGGGCCGGCCGCGTTCGGCTCGGGATACGATTCGCTCAGCGGGTTCACCGAGGCGTTCACCAAGACGATGGGATTCACCCCACGGCAGAGTTCGAATCGGCAGATCGTCCTCGTAACTCGGATCATGACGCCGCTCGGTCCGATGCTCGCCGGCGCGACCGGAAAGGGTCTCTGCCTGCTCGAGTTCGTCGACCGACGGATGCTCGAAACCCAGTTGGCGAGGCTGCGGCGGCTTCTCGACGCCGAGATCCTCCCCGGCCGAAGCGAGCACCACGCCGCCGTCAGCGAGCAGCTGTCCGAGTACTTCGACGGGAGACGTCGGACGTTCGACCTTCCGCTCGTGACACCGGGAACGCCGTTTCAGCAGTGTGTCTGGGAGGGGCTCCGCTCGATCCCGTACGGCGAGACGCGATCGTACCAACAGCAGGCCACGGCGATCGGTCGGCCTTCGGCGGTCCGCGCCGTCGCGCGCGCCAACGGCGACAATCGGATCGCCATTCTCATCCCGTGTCACCGCGTCATCGGCAAAAATGGGAAGCTGACCGGCTACGGTGGCGGCCTCTGGCGGAAGGAATACCTCCTCCATCTCGAGCGGGCCGGCGGCGGCTGATCACTTCGATCCCGGGACGGACGGATCGATCTTGGGTACCCTCAAGCCCATGGCAACGACGACCGTCTACTTGATCCGTCATGCGCAGAGCCATCCGTCAGCGCAGATCGCGCATTCCGAATGGCCGCTCAGCGAGCGGGGGAAGGACCAGGCCGAGCGACTGGCCGAGCTGCTCCTCCCGCTCGGGATCGAGCGGCTCGTCTCCAGCCCGTTCACGCGGTGTCGGCAGACGATCACGCCGTTCGCCGAACGGGTCGGCCTGGAGGTTGCAGTCCACGACGAACTGCGCGAGCGTCACCTGGGGATCGGCTTCGACGAGGACTTCTGGGCGATCTGGCGTGCGTCGTGGGAGGACTTCGACTTCGCGCGCCCCGGCTTCGAAACTTCGCGCGAGGCGCAGCGGCGGTTCGCCGAGGCGATGGCGGTGATCCTGAGCAAACACGCAGGAAAGACAATCGGCGTCTGCTCCCACGGAAACGTGATCGGGCTGTTCCTCAACCATCTGGACGCTCGGAACGGACGGGAAACGGCCGAACGGCTGACGAACCCGGACGTGCTCAAGCTCCGCGCTGACGGTGACGCGATCGAGTGGGATCGGACATTCCGGCTCCCCGGGCTCGTGGATCTCGTAACCGATCCCGCGGACACGCCGCTCGCAGATGACTGATCAGCAGGGAACAAGTAGCGAGGCAGCGAGCCGAAAGGACGGAAGATCATGGCGATCGAGCTTCCGAAGGAGAGCAAGGAGCGACTGATCGCGTCGATCAAGCGGTACTTCGAGGAGTCGCTCGAACAGGAAATCGGCGATTTGAAGGCGTCGCTCCTCCTCGATTTCGCCCTGAAGGAGATCGGACCGAGCGTCTACAACCAGGCGGTCGCTGACGCCCAGGCGCGGATGGCCGAGATGGTCAACGAGATCGACGGTACCTGCTACGAACCCGAGTTCGGCTATTGGGAGAAGGGCGGGCCATGAAGAACGGCCTGGCCAACAGGAGTCCGCTCGGGGATGTCTCCGACTCCGTCCAACTGCTCCTCGGATGAGCGAGGGCGGAAGCGCCGTAGACGACGGCATGCGAAACCAGCTGCGCGCAGCCTACGACGCGATGGCCGAGGCGCGAGACCGCAAGGATTTCCCCGAGTGGAAGCGACGGATCCGAGAGGATTTTTACGAGATCCTTCGAAGCGAGCGGTTGACCCGGCTCCTCGAGATCGGCGCCGGAACGGGACGCGACGGCGCCTTCTTCGCGGAACGCGGCCTGGACTTCGTCTGCGTCGACCTCTCTCCGGAGATGACCCGCCTCTGCCGAGAGAAGGGGCTCGAGGCGCACGTGATGGACGCCGTCGATCTTCGATTTCCCGACGAGTCGTTCGACGCCGTCTACTCGCTCAACAGCCTCCTGCACCTGGCCGAGTCCGAGTTTCCCCAGGCGCTTCGCGAAGTTCGACGTGTCCTACGAGCGGGCGGCTCGTTCTTCCTCGGCCTCTACGGCGGAATCGATCGCGAGGGCGTCTGGGAGGGGGACACCTACGAGCCGAAGCGATTCTTCTCGTTTCGCACCGACGCACGCCTTCTCGAGGCGGTCGGTGAGGCCTTCGACGTTGTCTCCTTCGACCGGGTCGCCGTCGAAGCGGCCGACCCGCACTTCCACTTCCAGTCGCTTGTCCTCAGGAAGGTCACCCGCCGATCGGGGGACGCCAAGGAGCAAGAACGATGACCGAGCACGAAGCGATCGAACGGACTGCGACACCGATCACCACGGCCTCTCTGGTCGAAGATCTCCGGAGGCTCGGCGTCGAGCCGGGGATGACGCTCTTGGTCCACGCCTCGCTCAGCTCGCTCGGCTGGGTCTGCGGCGGGCCGGTGGCGGTCCTTCTCGCGCTCGAGGAGGTTCTCGGCGATTCGGGGACGCTGGTGATTCCGACGATGTCCAGCGACTACGCCGACCCGAGGGGCTGGCGAAACCCGCCGGTACCGGAGGACTGGAAGGAGACGATCCGGGCGACGATGCCGGCTTTCGATCCGAACCTCACCCCGGCAAGGCGCATGGGAGCGATCGCAGAGACGTTCCGGAAGCAGCCCGGCACGCTCCGCAGCGCTCATCCGCACGCCTCGTTCGCCGCACGCGGACCACTCGCGGCGCGGATCACGGCGGACCACGCCCTCGACTACGCCCTTGGCGAAACCTCGCCGCTGGCCCGGATCTACGAACTCGACGGGTCGGTCCTCCTCCTCGGCGTCGGCCACGAGAACAACACGTCGATTCACCTCGCGGAGTACCGGGCGGACTACCCGGGGAAGCGCGAGCGCCCGAACGGGGCGCCGCTCCGGATCGACGGCGTCCGCCGGTGGGTGGAGATGATCGACATCGACGCCGACAACGCCGACTTCACCCGCATCGGCGACGCGTTCGCCCAAGAGACCGGCCTCGCCCGCTCCGGGTCCGTCGGGAACGCGCCGGCGCTCCTGTTCCCGCAGCGGCCGCTGATCGACTACGCCGTCCGGTGGATGGAGGAGCATCGGGGGCGGGACGCGGAACCGCCCGCGTCGATCCGGCCGCTCGAGGCGGCCGACCGGGACGAGTGGCTTCGCCTCCGCCGCGAACTTTGGCCGCACCACGACCGGGCCGAACTCGAGGCCGAGGCGGAGGAGATCGCCGGCTGCTTGGAAACTTCTCCCGTCTTCGTGGTGGAGGGCCCCGACGGTCGGTTGTGCGGCATGGTCGAGGTCGCGATCCGGACGAGCGCGTTCGGCTGCACGTCCGACCGCGTCGGCTACCTCGAGGCGTGGTACGTCGAGCCTGACTGCCGCCGCCAAGGGATCGGTCGTTGGCTGGTCGAGCGGGCCGAGGAATGGGCCCGTGCCCAGGGCTGCACCGAGATGGCGTCCGACACGACGCCGCGGTACGAACTGAGCCCCGCCGCACACCGAGCGCTCGGCTATCGCGTGGTCAAGCGGAAGATCCACTTCCGCAAGGATCTCGCGTAGCCCTGCGGACTCAGCGAACCGTCCCCGACAGTCCTTCCAGATCCGGTGGTTCGGCGACGTCATCGAGGGCCTCCGCCCAACGCACCGAAAGGTCCCCGAGATCGACCGAGCCGCCCTCACGAACGAAGATCGGGATCACGTGAAGCGGCGCATCGACGCGCACGACCACCGGACCGGTTTGCCGCCTCCCGGTCCACGCGTCGATCCACGTCCCCACCGGAAGGTGCACGTCAACGGAGTCGATCCCCGGCTCCCAAACGGGCCGGACGAGGATGTCCGGTCCGTACAGGTACTGCTCCCACAGATCGACGTACTCCTCCCGGTCCGGATAGGCAACGAACATCGGACGGACGATCGGCGTCCCGACTTCGTGCGCCCGTTCCGCGAGTGCGTAGGTGGTTTCGATCAGATCGGTATGGATCCGCGCGTAGAAGGCCCAAACCGCGAGGAGCTCCTCGTCGTACACCGTGTCGAACGTGTAGCCGGCCTCGGTCAGCTCGCCGCCCGAATCGTCGGAGAGCCAGGACCACGGTGCGAGATTCGCCGTCGGCCCGACCTCCATGATCGGACAGAACGCCGAGAAGGCGAGCCACCGAGCGAGCACCTCCCGCGGCGGCCGCCCGTTGTACCCGCCGGTGTCGGATCCCCAGATCGGGACGTTCAGAACGGCGGCCCGCTGGAGCGCGATGATCGCCGAACGGAGTCCCCACGCCGACGGCTCGGTATCGCCGCCCCACGCGACGGCAACCTCCGACATCCCCGGCCAGCCGGCGCGGTAGAAGGAAACGAACTCCTCGCGGCCCGCCTCGCGCGCCGCTTCGTACGCCGTCCTCGCGAACCAGAGCGGGTAGGCGTTGTGCCCCTCCCTGTAGTCCGTGCCGTCGTGGTAGGCGCCGCGGAACAGCTGTCCGTCCGGAGGCTTCTCCTCGCCGCGGTCGAGCTTGAACCCGTCGATCCCCACCTCGAAGAGTGGGGCAAGCTCCTCCTTCCACCACGCCGCGGCGTCCGGGTTGGTGAAGTCGATCAGCGCCGCGTTCGGAAGGTACGGAAGGGTGAGTGGCACGTGGTACCCACGTTCGATCGCTTCTTCACGCTGCCCGTCCATCACCCACGGTCCGAGCCAGAGGAGCGAAGCGACCCCCTTCCCGTCGAGCCAATCGATCGTCCCCTCGAACTCCGGGAGACGCGCGTCGTCGAAGGTCATGTCCCCGTAGCCGAATGTCCCCGCCGCCCACGGGCGATCGACCACGTACCAAGAACACGGGATCCCGAGCGCCTCCATCATCAGCACGTCCTCGACGACCATCGAGTTGTACGGCCCGTCGTACCGCGTTCCGTCGTAGAACGCCGGTAGGTCCCACACGACGTCGCGCCAGCGGCCCGGTCCGAGGACGAACTCCGGAGGGAGAAGGCTCTTCCCGGTGATCCGGGCGTACCGCTCGATCACGTCGACCGGCTCCGGCCCCGGAAGGAGGAGGAACGAGAGCGTCGGACCCTCGTACTCGATCGTGACCTCCGACGGGCAGGACCGTCCGCGCTCGTCGACGCCGAATCGGTACGTCGCGGGCCAATCCCCTTCGACGTAGACGCCGTATCCGCTCGAGGACAGGAAGAACGGCGCGTAGATCGAGACCGTCGGCAAGGTGTACAGATCGACCGACTGTCCGCGAAGGTTGAGCCCTTCGGTCATCCCCGGCTCCCACGAGAGGCCCTGGCTTCCCTGCACGACGCGTTCCATCAGTCCGTAGAACCCGTCGGTCCCGCCGACGCGAAAGCCGACCCCGAGCTTTTCGAACTCGCCCTTCGATTCAACGGAAAACTCGACCCGCACCGTCTTCTCGGGTCCCGGACCAAGGCGAACGGTCGCGATCCTTCCGTCCTCGGTGCGATAGACGAGACGGGTGGTCCCACCGACTTCGCGCTCGATCGGCGGGCCGTCCAGACGCATCACGCTGTCCCGACTCCAGACATAGAGCGCCGACGCACCGTCCGACCACAGGTCCGGAAGCGGGAATTCGAGCCGTACGCCGAAGGGCTCCTCCGTAACCACGTACGGGACCGGGTCGTCGGCACCCCCTCCGACGAACGAGCCGGCGAGAAGCCACGTCAAGACGAGCCCAGCCAAGAGCACGCGCTGCCTCACCCTCGGAATCTGCAATTTGCCCAATCTGACCATCTCTTCCCAGCGGTTGATGCTAGCCGTCGTACCGCGGACTTCAAGCCGCAGCAAGCCTACGGCGAATACAGGAAAGCAATACCGGTTCTCCCGTAATACGTTGGACACGAGTCCAATCCTGAGTATTCTGAAAGATGAGGTGATAGACATGCAAGACCCCCTGTTCGACCGCGCGGCGTTCCTCGAGAAGGTTCGCCAAGCGTTCAAGCCCCTGGAGGCCCTCCTGGGCCAAGGGAACGCCTTCGACTACGAGGAGACGGCGCTTTTCAGCGGAATCGTCAACGGCTCACAGGAGCACGTGGTCGTCGTTCCGCTAACGCAGGCGTCGGTCGCGTCCAACACCGCGGAGCATCTCGGAGAGCACGACTCGTGGGACCAAGTCGGGAAGCTGCCGTTGTTCGGCTTCTACATGCTGCCGCCGACGGATTGCATCCACACCCTCGAACCCGACACGCCGTATCTTGCGCGAGGAACCGCCTGGGACAGGGCGGAGATGGTCGACGCAGACGGCGAGATCCCGCGCCTGTTCATGACGTGGTGGAGAAGGGGAGAGGCGACGCCCGCCTACTACAAGTATTCGGGGAAGAACGTCGAGATTCACATCCGGACGTGCGGGACCGCGTCGTCCAACCAGCTGTAACCCACACGGAACCATGGAGCCACTGGAAGCTGCACTGACCGAGTACGTAGACTCCCTCGTCGACCGTGAGGTGATCACGTCGGCGCCGGTCAAGCGTGCGTTTCGGAAGGTCATGCGGCATCGGTTTCTGGAGGGTTGGTACCACCCGGACGTCACGGACGGCCGGGTGGTCTTTCTTCCGGTCGCGTACGATCGCGATCGGCCGACCGCCGAGGACATCAAGGCGATCTACTCGAATCAAGCGTTGGTGACGTCCGTCAATCTCTCCATGCCGACGAGCTCGACGTCCCAGCCGTCGCTGGTTGCGGGAATGCTCGAGCTACTGGACTTGCGCCCGGAGATGCGGGTGCTGGAGATCGGAACCGGCACCGGCTACAACGCGGCGCTTCTTGCTGAGATCCTCGGCCCGGAGGGTCGCGTGTGCACCGTCGAATTCCAGGAGGACGTCGCGAGAAGGGCCCTCGGCCACCTGGAGGCCGAGGGGTACGGCGACGTGCAGGTCGTCTTCGGAGACGGTTTCTTCGGCGTGGCCGAGGCGGCTCCGTTCGATCGGATCGTGGCAACGGTCGGCTGTTCCGACCTCTCTTCGCACTGGCTCGATCAGCTCGACGAAGACGGGTTCCTGCTCATCCCGCTTCAGCACGGCCTGAGCGATCCGTTGGTCCGTCTGCGGAGGGATCCGGCTTCCCCCACGCAGGCCGTCGGGCAGATCGTGGACCCTTCCGGCTTCATGCAGGTCCAAGGCGCACTCAGCTGGGTCACTCCGTGGCGGAACTCGCTCATCGTCGGACTGCCCAAGAGCCCCACGTGGTCCCGACGTCTCCCCGAGGCCCTGACCTCGTCCGAGGAGCCGGGGCATCCGCTCGGCGACGTCCATCATCGAGCCTTCGCCTTCTTCCTGTCGCTCGCCCTTCGACCTCTCCGGTACACGAACAGCGGATACGGCCTGGCCGATCCCGGGACGTCGTCGGTGGTTGTCGTAACCCGCGAGTCGATCGAGGGGTACTCGGCGATTTCCTCAGGCAAGGGCCTCGACTCTCTCTACGAGTCCCTGCTCGGCCTGCTCGACCTGTGGAGTGACCTCGCCACGCCCGCGCCCTCGGACTTCGAACTGCAGTTCGTCCCCAAGTCCGGGCTCGACCTTTCCAAGCGGCTCGAGGGCACACCGGGGAGACGCTGGATCATCGAGCGCCCCTTCTTCTGGGAGTTCGTCCTCCTTCCGGAAGAGATCTAGGAATCGGTCTCCGATTCGCTGAAACCACGCTTCACAGCCTCTTCACAGCCGACCGCTAGACTCGCCTCACCCCCTCAGCGAAGGAGCGATCCCGATGCGCAGCTCTCTCTGGTTGCTTCCCCTGTTGATCCTCGGTCTCTCCCTCCTCGGCGGCCGCGCGGCCGTCGCCGCTGGTACGTACGAACCGACGTGGGCCCCTCCGTCCCTCGCCGAGGTCGATGAGGCGCTGTCCGGGCTCGGATTCGACGAGTTCGTCGAATCCTCCTACCGTCTCTATCTCCTCAGGTTCCCTCAGACGATGACCAGTCTCGGGATGGCCGAGATGCTCGGCGTTCGCAACGATCTTCTGAACGACTACTCGGCGGAGTACGTCGAGGAAACGGGGCGGATCGCGCAGCACATCCTCGAACGGCTACGCGCCTTCGATCGGGAGGGGCTTTCCGTCGATCGGCAGCTGACCTACGACGTCGGCGAGTGGGCCTGGGACGACGCCGTTCGTGGGCAGCAGTTCACCGACCTCGATTACCTCGTGACGCACTACTACATCACCAGCCGCGATTGGGACTTGTACGACCTGATGACGGTCACCCATCCGCTGACCAACGTTCGGGACGCCGAGGACTACATCACCCGGCTGGCCCAGGTCGGCACGCAGTTCGATCAGCTGATCGCCGGGCTCGAAGCACGCGCCCGGATCGGGATCGT
Source organism: uncultured Thermotogae bacterium (assembly GCA_964523545.1). Taxonomy (GTDB): domain Bacteria; phylum Bipolaricaulota; class Bipolaricaulia; order UBA7950; family UBA9294; genus JANQEA01. The sequence goes on along the minus strand of CAZFZM010000020.1, from coordinate 9,957 downwards.
CGCCCCCCGAATCGTTCTGAATCAGGCCGTTTCAGGACTTCGCGGACTCGTCAACGCAGCAGCGCGGTACCACCCCTTCTACGCCCGGCTCGCGAACCGAATCCCGGAGATCCCGGGGCTCACGAACGCGGACCGAGAGGCGTTCCTCGCTGAGGCGGAGGCCGTGATCGAGGACGTCGTCCTTCCCGCGTACCGGCGCCTCTACGACGAGCTCGTCGACCTGGCGGAGATCGCCCCGACGAGCCTCGGCTACGGGGCGCTACCGGACGGCGCCGCCTACTACGATTACGCGCTTCGCCACCAGAACCAGACCGACCTGACGGCGACCGAGGTCCACGAGCTCGGCCTGCAGCAGGTCGCTCGGCTTCGAGGTGAGATCGAGAGCGCGGCGGTCACGCTCGGGTACTCGGAGGACCTGTCGATTCCCGAAATCTACGGCCGCGTGTCGCGCGACGGCGGGGCGCTGTACGGCTCGGCGATCCTCGCCGAGTACGATCGGCTGCTCAACGGGGCCCGGGTTCGCGCGCAGGAGGTCTTCGAGCGCATGCCGACGATCCCGATCGCGATCGTCGGGGACACGTACGGCGGCTACTACCGGCCCGCCCCCGCGGACGGCTCTCGGCCGGCGCAGTTCGTCGCTCCGACCAGCGGGTCGCAGCCCCGCTACTCGATGCCGACGCTCACCTATCACGAGACGATCCCGGGCCATCACATGCAGATCGCGACCGCGAGCGAGCTCGACCTGCCTCTCATCCGGATCGTCGAGACGTACCTCGGCTACACCGAGGGTTGGGCGCTCTACGCCGAGCGACTCGCCTGGGAGCTGGGTTGGTACGAGGACGACCCGTACGGGAACCTCGGGCGCTTGTCGGACGAGATGATGCGGGCCGTTCGCCTCGTCGTCGACACCGGGATCCACGCGATGGGGTGGACCTTCGCCGAGGCGGTCGACTACTTCGTCGACAACACCGGAAGGCCGAGGTCGTTCGCGCGGGATCAGGTCCTCCGATACGCGGTTTGGCCCGGTCAATCGACCGCCTACATGGTCGGCTTCCTGAAGATGCTCGAGATCCGCGAGCGGGTCCGCGAGGCGCTCGGGGAGTCGTTCGACCTGCCGAGTTACCACACGCTGATTCTCGAGAACGGAAGCCTTCCGCTGGAGATCCTCGAACGGATCGTCGATCGATTCATCGCGGAGGCGGCGACAGGGGAGTAGGCAAAGCCGAGGCGCTCAACGCAGCGGGTCGACGTGCGCCCTCCAGATCGCAAGGGCGTGCTTGATCGGATCGACCGCGTCGACGCCGTGATCCTCGAAGAAGTCGTTGAGGTTTCGCAGATCTCGGACGAGCAGGTCGAACGCGTCGTCGTTGTACCTCGGATCGACCGACTGCGGGAAGTCGATGATCACCGCGCGCCCGTCCCAGTACAGCAGGTTGAACGCGGACAGGTCGGCGTGCACGCGATGGTGCTTCAGGAAGAGATCGACGTTCGCCAGGACCTGGGCGTAGATCCGACGTGCCTCGTCCTCGTCGAGTCCGACGTTCGTCATCATCGGGGCCGGGTTTTCACCGTCGCCCAGGTACTCCATCAGGACGACCGGACCGACTCGTTCGATCGGCTCGGGGACGTCCGCCCCGGCGCCGTGGAGGATCCGCAACGTCCGCTCCTCGTGCGCGATCCACGCGTTGAACTTGTGCAGCCGCCCGCGGCGCGTCTTCTTCCCGAGTGCCTTCAGGACCCTCGCGTCCGGGCGCGACCCGCGCTCCCGTCCCTGCTGGTAGATCGCGTCCTGCTTGAAGCTGCGTGTCTCGAACGGACGGTAGACCTTCGCCGCGACGAGCTCCCGCTCGAGCGTCGGGTGCGCGAGACAGCAGTAGACGACGGCCTCCTTCCCCGTCTTGATCGGACGCAGAACCTCGGTGATCAGATGCTGCTCGATCACCAGGTCGAGGTGGGCGAGGAGCGCCTCCTCGACGGTCCGGTTCTCTTCGTCCTTCGGTGTGGCGCCTCGAAGCTTCTCCTCGAGCGGATCGATCTCTTCGAGGCGACGAGTCATCGCGCTAGGAAACCCCGTTCTCCGTGAGGAAGGCGTGCGCCTTCTTCAGCCAGTCGATGATCTCGATCTGCTGGGGACAGGCGGACTCGCACTGGCCGCATTCGACGCAGTTGTCCGCTCGCTTCTCCGCATCCATGAACCGGTTGTACGACGTCCGGTACCGGGCGTGGTCTCCATACATCATCGCGCTGTTGTAGGTCGAGAAGATCGACGGAATCGCCACGCCACTCGGGCAAGGCTGGCAGTACTTGCAGTCGGTGCACGGGATCGGCGACAGCTCCCGATAGGCTTCGCGAACGCGATCGACCAGCTCGAGTTCCTCACGATTCAACGTACCGACGCCGGACCGCTCCGCGCTGGCGACGTTCTCCTCGACGTGCCGCATCGCCGACATGCCGGAGAGACAGAGCGACACCTCCGGCTGATTCCACAGCCATTGGAGCGCCCAGTCGGCCTGCGACCGCTGCGTCGCCGCGCTCGCCCACAGCTTCTCGACCGGCTTCGGCGCCGGTTCGGTCAGCGACCCGCCGCGCAGCGGCTCCATGATCACCACGGCAAGCCCCTTCGCCGCGGCGTAGCGAAGCCCCTCCGTCCCGGCCTGGAAGTCGACGTCCATGTAGTTGTACATGATTTGGCAGAACGTCCAATCGTAGGCGTCGACGATCTCCTTGAAGACGGCCAGTTCGTCGTGGAAGGAGAAGCCGAGGTGGCCGATCCGGCCTTCGCCGATCGCCCGCTCGGCCCAATCGGAGACGTCGAGATCGCGGATCGAAGGCCACCGTTCCGCGTTCAGACCGTGAAGGAGGTAGAAGTCGATCCGGTCGGTCCGGAGCCGTTTCAGCTGCTCGTCGAGGTAGCGGTCGAAGTCGGTCGGCTTCTCGATCAGCCACGTCGGCATCTTCGTCGCCAAGCGGACCCGGTCTCGATAACCGTCCTGCAGGCAGCGTCCGACGAACGGCTCGCTCTGCTCTCTGTGGTAAGGCCACGCCGTGTCGACGTAGTTCACGCCCGCGTCGATCGCGCTGCGGATCATCCGAGACGCCAGCTCCTCATCGATCTTCGCAGGATCGTCCCCGATCGTCGGAAGACGCATCGCGCCGAATCCGAGCGCCGAGGGACGCCAATCGAGCCTGCCGAACGAGCGATATTGCATCGATTCCTCCTCCTGGCCATCATCCCGGATCGACCGCCGCCGATCAAGGAACCGTCAACGAAAACGCGGGCGCCACACGGACGCCCGCGCTTCTCTTCTGGTCCTCGGCGCTCTACTTCGGCAGGACCGGCTCGCAGATATCGACGATGAACTTCTTCTCTGGGTGTTGCTGCTGGTCGTTCAGGTAGAGCTCGTAGCAGAGCCGGCTCTCATCCGACGTGTAGCCGTTCTCCGGCATCCACTCGCCGACCAGCTTGTCCCACGCGTCGCCGAACTCGGAGGCGTCGATCTCGACGTGGGCGACGGCGAACAGCCCACCGGGGATCTTCATCGTCTTCACGTCGTCGTCGGCCTCCGTCCCCTCGGGGACGGTGAGGCACGCGTCGGAGCGAAGCTTCGCGGCCTCGACGTCCTCCGGGCTGTCGTGGTAGACGGCCAAGCACTCGGTCTTCGGGAACTGGATCAGGCCCTTCGGGCCGGCCCATTGGTAGATCCTCCCGATCGCCTTGCCGATCTCGTTGTACGGACCGACGTGTCGGATACAGGCGACGAACCGCTCGGGCAGCTCCTTCACTTCCGCTTCGAACTTCATCGGGTACCTCCTGCCGCTTCGATTTGGATTCAGCGTAGGACGCCGAGCCGTGGACGTCTTCTCGATGGTTGCGGACGGATTGCTCGATCTTGCTGACGCGTTTGCGGATCTTGCGCGTACAAGCAGGGCAGAGCCCTGCTGTACGTACGGGAATGCTCCAATGAGGCATTCCCGTGGTCGAGTGACCTATCGCAATCCAGGGCAGCGTCAAGCGAGGCCACTCACAACGCCCGGATCGGCTCGCAGATCTCGACGATGTGTTTCTTCTCCGGGTGCTTCCCGGGATCGTTCAGGTACATCTCGTAGCACATCCGCTCGTCCGGCTGATAGCCTGATTGGGGCATCCACTCCCCGATCAGTCGATCCCACGCCTCGCCGTACTGCGTCGGATCGATCTCGACGTACGCGACGGCGAAGAGTCCGCCGGGAACGTTCATCGTGCCGATGTCCCGTTTGGTCTTCGTCCCCTCGGGGACGGTGACGCACGCGTCGGCGCGGAGCTTGTCGACCGGCGTGACGTCCGGGTTGTCGTGGTAGATCGCCAGGACCTTCGTCTCCGGGAAGCGGAGAAGCCGGCGCGGCCCGGCCCACCGCATCAACCGCCGGAACGCCTTCCCAATCTCGTTGTACCGCCCGACGTGTCGAACGTACGCGACGTGAAGCTCGGGCAGCTCGCGCACGTCGACGCGGAAGACCATGTCGGTTCGCGTGGAGGACAGATCCGAGGGATTGGTGAACTCGGCGCCCCGTTCCTCCAGCTCCTTTCGGAAGCGGACGAGCGAATCGTGCCCCCCGGTCCGGAACTGCGACGCGGACACGCCGAAGTGCCGACGGAACTCGCGGGCGAACGCTGAAGGGGACGAATACCCGCAGGCGACCGCGATCTCGGTGATCGTCAACGTCGGGTTGTGGATGAGTTGGGACGCGGCCCTCTGCACGCTGAATCGGCGAATGTACTCGTTCAGCGTCTCGCCGGCGATCGACTTGAAAACGCGATGGAAGTGGTACGGGGAGAAGTTGGCGACCTGCGCCAGCGTCTCGAGGCACAGATCGCCGTTCAGGTTCGTCCGTATGTGATCGATGACGCGGTTGACGCGCCCGACGTACTCCTGACGCTTCAATTCCGCCTGATCGATCACCCTGCGATCCCCCTACGTTTGGCTCCACAGGCCGAGTCGGTTGCCGACGTTGTCGTGGAAGACGGCGTAGTATCCGAATTCGTCGGAGATCTTCGTCTTCCCTGCGACCGTCTTGCCCCCGGCCTCTCCAATCTTCGCCAGCGCGGTGTCGATGTCGTCGACCTCGATGTGCAGGACCGGCCCCACGGCGGACGGCCCCTCGGCGTTCGGCCCGGCGTCGAATCCGCCTCCCAGACCTCCGGGCGTCTGGAACATCGCGTAGGTCTCCATCCCGGGGAAGATCTGGAACGTCCAACCGAAGATCCCTTCGTAAAAGGACCTCGTCTTCTCGATGTCCGTCGTCGACAACTCGATGTGACAGAAGCTCCCGTGTGCCATGGACTCCCCTTTCGTACAAACCGCGAATCCCGACGACCCGCGATCGTCTCGATTATACCGGTCCGATTCCCCGAGGAATCCATAGCTTCACGGGATCACTTCTCGCACTGCCAACGACGACGCGGGAGAACGCTTCATGCGGATTCCGGTCCTAGGCCGGAGCCCGAGGATTCGAACCGGTGGTCGAAGAACCGAACCTCAGGCTGGAAGGCTACGCCTCCCAGACCTGCGCCTCCGGTCCGCCGCCGATCGGGTGGGCGACGATCCGAACCGGCGTGATCCTCACCACGGCGTAGTTCGGATCGTCCGGTCCGGCGAACCACTTCGCGAGCCGGTCGTTCCACGCGAGCCGCCGATCGTCCGGATCGGTGCTGATCGCGGCCCGCCCCTCGATCCGGAAGTACGAGCCGGGTCGATCGGAATCGATGCTCCCGCAGGTCAGGTGGACGTCCGGGCGGGCCCGGATCTGCGCGACTTTCTTCGTTCCGAGGAAGGTCGGGCAACGGATCGTCAGGTCGTCGTCGATCGCCGCGCGCATCGTCCGGACCGACGGTCGGCCGTCCTCCGTCACAGTCGCCAGGGCGCAGAGGAACGCCGGCTCCGCCTGCAGGCTCTCGAGAATTCGTCGGACCACGTCCATCGCGTTTCCCTCCTCGCGGCGAGGATGCGCACGCTCCGTCTCGCGCCCGTCCCACGCCGCCCGTATGATCGGGCACCCCCAGGACGGGACGGACGAACATGAGCGAACCGAATCGAGCTTCGCCGCGCATTCACATCGCCAGCCTCGGCTGCGCCAAGAACCTCGTCGACTCTGAGCGCCTCCTCGCACGGCTGGCGACGGCCGGCGGCCTCGTCGGCGCCGCCGAAGAGGACGCGGACGTGATCATCGTCAACACGTGCGGCTTCATCGGCCCGGCGGTCGCCGAGTCGCTGACGACGATCCGAGACTACGCGGCGCACAAAGGCGATTCCCAGAAGCTTCTCGTCATCGGATGCCTCGTCGAGCGTAACACCGAGGAGATCGGCGCTCGAATCCCCGAGGTCGACGGCGTCTTCGGCCTCGGCCGGCACGACGAGATCGTCGCCGCCTGCGGGCTGACGGCCGCACCGGAGGACGGCGCGCGCCTCCTGCTAACGCCCTCGCACACGGCCTACCTTCGGATCTCCGACGGCTGCGACAACCGGTGCTCGTACTGCACGATCCCGATGATCCGCGGCCGGTTCCGGAGCCGACCGACCGACGAGATCGTCTCCGAGGCGAGGCAGTTGGTCGAACTCGGCGTCCGAGAGCTGAACCTGATCGGCCAGGACACCACGTCATACGGTGCCGATCTGGACGGCTCGGTCGGGATCGACGGGCTCCTCGAGCGGCTCGCCGGGATTCCGGAGCTGCGGTGGATCCGTCTCCTGTACGCGCATCCCGCCCACTTCTCCGACGGACTGATCGAGGCGTACGCGTCGATCGACGCGCTCTGCCCGTACGTCGACCTCCCGCTCCAGCACTTGAGCGACGAGATCCTCCGCCGGATGGGCCGACGGGTGACGCAGGCGGAGTCCGTCCGTCTGATCGAGAGCCTGCGCAAGCGGCTCCCGGACGTCGCGATCCGGACGACGTTCATCGTCGGCTTCCCCGGCGAGACACGGGCGCAGTTCGACGAACTCGTCGATCTCGTCGAGCGGCTCCGGTTCGACCACGTCGGCGTCTTCCGTTATTCAAACGAAGCCGGAACCGCCGCCGCCGAGATGCCCGAACAGGTCTCCGAGCGGACGAAGGCGAAACGGGAGAAGGCCCTGATGCTCGCCCAGCAGCGGATCGCGCTGGAGAAGAACCGATCGATGCTCGGAAAGGTCGTCGAGGTGCTGGTCGATCGGCCGACCGACGAGCCCGGCCTGTGGATCGGCCGCACCCGAACCCAGGCACCGGACGTCGACTCCGTGACGTTCGTCCACGCCGGTGAAGCCGGCGAAATCGCCCCGGGCGATTTCGTCGATGCGCAGATCATCGACGTCACCGGCTACGATCTGATCGCTCAGGCCTGATCCACGTCACCGACGATCCGATCGACCAGCCGCTCGAG
>CAZFZM010000020.1:0-2461 GCA_964523545.1 uncultured Thermotogae bacterium | reverse complement strand
CTGCCGATCGCGGGTGAGGAGGATCCTCCCTTCGCTCGCCGAGATCTCCACCAGCTCCGCGTCTTCGAAGTCGTTCGAATGGAGGGCGTCGAAGCCGAGGAGTCGGAGGAGGCGGGCGAGCCGCCTCAGGTGCACGTCGACGACGAACGCCGGCCGCCGGAGCGGCGCCTCCCGCAGGCGGACGACCGGGGAGATGTCGAGGCTCTCGAAGACCGGATAGACGGAGACGCGATCTCCATTTTGCAGTCGATGGTCGAACCCGACCGACGCGCCGTTGACGAGGATCAGATCGACCTCCACGTGCGGGACGCCGAGCGCCTCGATCGCGTCCTTGACCGACGGAGCAACGTGAAACCGGTACGGGATCTCGACTTTCCTGCGGTCGGCCGGAAGGAAGTCGTTCAGCTCGGCGTAGAACCGGAAGGTCGCCTCATTCGGTCCCATCGGCCCACTGTTCGACGTCGTCGATCAACGCCTGAACCCGCTCGTAGAAGCGGCCGGCGTGGATCCCGTCCACCAATCCGTGATGCGCGTGAAGGCTCAGCGGCATCGGCATCCGCTCGCCCTCGCTCCGGAACCGCCCCCAGGCGATCCGTGGGACCGAGTCGGGCGGGGAGAGCGGCACCGGGTGCATCATCGAGGTGAACGACACCCACGGGATCGCCGTCATGAACAGGAAGTCGTCGCGGTTCGGAGGATCCTCGATCGATGGATCTCGCCGGGCGCGGTCGAGCGCCTCGATCGCCGACCGAACGAACGCCCCGCCGTCCTCGACGTACTCGACGTAGCAGAAGGCGAACAGGTCGTCCTCACAGAGCACGGTGGTCGCCGGATGGACGACGGCGTGCTCGATGATCCCGTCGCCTCGAATCCGATGCCGCAGTTCGGGGATCGCGTTGGCCGCTCTCGCCAGCGGATACAGCAGATGTGCGGTGAAGGAGGATCCCCTCGCCTCGACGGCGCGAACGAGCGGCGCCACGTCGACGTCGACGCACAGATTGAAGTACGGATAGGCGTACCCGCTGAACAACTCGTAGTGCTTGCGGCGCGGCCAGCTGTCGAGATCGATCCGCCGCGGCTCCTCGCTCATGGTCTCCCCCCTTCGTATCGATCGACGATAGCCCAACCGGATCGTCCGAGCCATCCCCGGAGCATCCATCGTCTCCGCACAGGCGCTTCACAACAAGCCCGCACCCGCGCAGTATCGTCTCGACGCCATCATGAGGGAGGCCGAACGGATGTCCCGCAGACGGAAGATCGTCGTCTCGATCATCGGGGGGCTCGTCGTCGCGATCGGCGGCCTGATCGCGGCGTTCGTTCTGTCGTCTCCGTCCTCGGCCGATCTTCCGATCGACGTCGCGCAGAAGGAGATTCCCCTCAGCTGGATCGAGCCGCCAGCGAACGTCGAACCGGACAACGCCGAGACCGAGCCGTTCGCGGTCCCATACGTCTCGACCGGCAAGCTCGCGCTGATCGGAGACGGGAAGCCGTTCGGGGAGGAGGCCTACGAGCTAACGATCACCGAGGATCGGGCGACGCTGTACTCGTCGGGGAGGTTCTGGTTCAAGGTCGTCGTCGCCACGGTCCACGTGACCTTCGAGCAGACCTTCGAAGGGGAGGGCGACCTCCGTCCCGTGATGTACGTGGCGGAGTTCCACGCCCCGCTCGGGTTCGATCGGAGCGTCCGCGCCACGGTCGAGGACGACCGGGTGACCGTCGAGCGGTCGGACGCACAGGAGCATCTCACGATCGAGCCGGAGAAGACGTTCACGCTCGGGACGTTCAGCACCTACGTCCTCCTGCCCCGCCTGTTCGCCCTTCGCCGCGAGGACGGGTCGGCGTCGTTCGAGGTCCTCGTCTTCGGCGGCCCGCCGAACCAGGGGTCCGACGACTCCACCGCGGACGACCTGCCCGTCATGACGATCGAACGGGCCGGAATCGCGTCGCTCCGCGCGGGGGAGATCCTCCTCGACGCCGACTGCTACACCGTGTCGAGCGAGCTCGGGGAGAGCGAGCTGTTCGCCCGAGGCGACGAGTTCCTCGCCTTCCACGCCGGAGACGGGGACGAGTCCCTGCTCGTCTACCGCTCGGACTTCTTCCCCGATGGGATCGAGATCGTCGGCGTCACCCCGTAGCGAGGAATCGGGTCGCGCCTTGCCGGAATCATCGATCCCCGATAGCCTTCGAGCGGAGCGGAGAATCCGAGCAAGAGGTCGCCAATTGGAGCGGGGATGATGCGGGCTTTCGTCACAGGAGGAACGGGGTTCATCGGATCGTCCGTCGTCCGCGCGTTGCTCGAACGAAACGTCGGAGTCCGCGCCCTCTGCCGTCCGGGCTCGGATCGCAGGAACCTCGACGGACTCGACGTCGAGATCGTCGAGGGCGACCTACAGGACCCGGGGGCGCTCCGCCACGGGATCGCCGGCTGCGAGCTCGTCTTCCACGTCGGCGCGCTGTACTC
>CAZFZM010000019.1:46748-50688 GCA_964523545.1 uncultured Thermotogae bacterium | reverse complement strand
GCGTGGCGGAACCTGTGGCGGCATACGCAGCGGACGGTCCTGATGATCGCGATCGTCGCGTTCGGAAGCTGCCTGATCCTCCTCGTCTGGGGGATCATCGACGGGTTCCTGGCTTCGATGACCGGCTCCCAGATCGACTACGACCTGGGCGACTTCCAGCTCCGCGCCGTGGGCTACGCCGACGATCCGGTGCCCTCCAACGGTCTAGCGCCTGCCCAGGTCGCGGAAGCGGAGGCAGCGCTCGGAGCTCTCCGCATCGACGGCGCCTCGCCCCGCCTCGAGGTGTACGGGATGGTCCGCAGCGCCTACGGGACCGACGGCGCCGTCCTGCGCGGGATCGACCCGCTCAAGGAGCGGTTGGTCACGCGGATCTCCGACATGGTTATCGAGGGCCGTCTGATCGCGGAGGCGGGCGAGGTCCTGCTGTCGGCGAAGCTAGCCGAGAGCCTCGACGTCCGACTCGGAGAGCGGATCGTGGTGCTGGCGCAGGGCGCTTCGGGCACGAACTCGCGGGCGTTCACCGCCGTCGGGTTCTTCTCTCCGCCGCTCGGGCAGCTTGACCACACCCTGTTCGCCTCGATCGACGACGCGAGGGCGCTGTCGGAGTCGGACGGGCTGACGGCAATCGCGGTGAACCTCCCCCGCGGCGCGTCGACCGGACGTGCGGTGCGCGAGGTCGCGTCGCGACTCCCGGAGGGCTCCGGCATCGAGGTCGCCGACTACTACGCGCTCAACCCGCTGGCTCGAGTGATGATCGGTGGCAGCGTCATCAAGATGATCCCGTTCGTGGTGATGATCTCCCTTCTCGCCGGCTTCGGCGTCGCGAACACGGCGTTCTACTCGGTGCTCGAGCGGACGCGCGAGTTCGGCGTGATGACCGCCGTCGGGATGAGCCGCCGGCTGCTGGCGCAGGTCGTCCTTCTCGAGTCGGTGTTCGTGTCGGCAATCGGTTTCGTCGTCGGGGGCGGCGTCGGCTACGGCCTGCTGATCTACCTGGAGCGGTTCGGGATCCGGTTCGGCGATCTGGTGCCCGGCATGACCGATTCTCTCGGCATTCCGGCGGTCGTCTACGCCTCGACGTCCGGCTGGTACTGGGTCGCGGCGTTCTCGGTCGTCGTGTTCACCGCGCTGGTGGCGGCGTGGTATCCCGCGCGGCGGGCGAACCGTCTCGAGCCGGTCACCGCCATCCGGGAGGGGTAGGACGATGAAGAAAGAGAGGAAGCGCATGAACCGCACGACGATCTGCCTGCTCGTTCTCGTGTCGCTTGGGGCGTTCCTCGCCGCGGCGCAGGAGGAGTCCGCCGAGCCGGAGCCTCTCGACGCGGAGGCGATCCTCGATCGCGTCAACGAGGCGTGGCAGGGCGACAGCTTCCACGCGACCGTCCGGTTGGAGATCACGCTTGCCGGCGCGACGAAGCATCACGCCCTCGAGGTGTGGACGCTCGGCGAGGAGCTGGCGCTGATCCGGATCCTCGAACCGGAGGAGGACCTCAACTCGGGCTTCCTCCAACTGGGAGACGAGCTCTGGCACTACGCGCCGGGGATTGGGACGACCAAGCTCCCGGCGATCGCGCTCGCCGACGCCGTGTTCGGCGCCGGCCCGTCGCTCGAGGACCTGTCGCACGGAACGCTCTCCGACGACTACGACGTCACCGTGGAGGTCTTCGACGACGATCCCGAGGACGGAAGCAACGCGCACTGGCTCCTCACCCTCGTCCCGCACGCCGACGCCCCGGTTGTCTACGGCAAGCTCGAGATCTGGGTGACCGCCGGTTTCGCGATGGAGCGGCTGGTGTACTACGACCAGCGCGGCGACGTGCTCCAGACCGCGACGTTCTCTGACGTGATCGAGATCGGAGAGCGGACGTTCCCGACGACGATCGTGATCGAGGACGCGTTCGGCGACCGGACGGTCCAGCGGATCGAGGATCCGGCCTTCGACTTCGAGATCGACGCGTCGTTCTTCTCGGTCGAGACGTTCGAGAGCTGGGGTGAAAGCGAATGAAGGCGGCGCTCCGACACCTGAAGCGGAACCGTGGCCGCACCGTCCTCACGCTGCTCGCGGTGCTGATCCCGGTCTACTTCATCATCTTCATGTTCGGCTTCGCGTCGGCCAACCTGTCGGACATGTTCGAGACCGCGACTCGCCTCGACACCGGGCACTTCCAGATCCGCCACGAGGAGGTCCGAGGCCTCGGCTCGGCGATCCCGTTGATCCAGGATCCGGGCGCGGTGCTCGCTGTCGTCGACGGTGCGGACGGGATCGAGTGGCGGACCGTGCGGCTCGATCTCCCGGCTCTCGCCTCGGTCGACGACCGCTCGCAGACGGTGTACGTCCAAGGCGTGATTCCCGAGGAGATCGACCCGATCAGCTCGGTCGGCGATCTGATCGTCGACGGCACGTACCTGACGACCGGGCAGGACGGGGTCGTGATCGGCGAGGAGCTGGCCGACCTGCTGCAGGTCGGCGTCGGCGATGAGGTCGTCTTCCTCGGGGCGCATCCGGAAGCCGGAATCGGCGTGCTGAAGGCCCCGGTCGTCGGGATCTACGCCGCGCCGGCGGCCGAGCTCGGACGGACGGTCGTCCACGCGACGCTGGACACGGCGCGCCGATTGGCGCGGACTCCCGGCGCCGCGACGGCGATCGTCGGCCGCGTCGAGGGGGTCACCGGCCCGTGGAACGCGGATCGGATCGGAACGGTCACCGCGGCGCTCGCCTCTCGCCTGCCGGACGGCCTCGAGGTGCTCGGATGGAAGGAGCTGGCGCCCGAGGTGGCTGCCTACCTGCGCGTCATGCTGCCGATGCTCTGGGTGTTCGCCGGCGTCTTCTTCGCCCTCGGTGCGCTGGTCGTGGTGAACACGCTGTACCTGTCGGTGATGGAGCGAACCCGCGAGCTCGGCCTGATCATCTCCCTCGGTGCGACGCGGTGGCGGGTGATGCGGATGATCCTCCTCGAGGCGACGTTGATCGCCGTGGCCGGCGCGGTCTACGGCGCGATCGCCGGTGTCGGCATCATCTGGATCATCGAGGCGTTCGGTGGAATCCCGATCTGGGGCTCGGCCGTCCAGTTCATGAAGGCGGTCGGAATGACCCCGGTGCTGCACCTGCGGGCTTCGGCGTCCCAGGTGCTTCTGGCGGCGGCCGCGATGGCGGGGGTCGCCATCGTGGCGGCGTGGTTCCCGGCGTATCGGGCGTCGAAGCTCGAGCCGGTGGAGGCGATGCGATATGTCGAGTGACGCGTTGATCCGTACGACCGATTTGCGGAAGACCTACGTGACCGAGGCGATCGAGACGCCTGCGCTGAACGGAGTCGACCTCGAGCTCCACGAGGGTGAGTTCACCGCCGTCGCCGGGCCGTCCGGCTCTGGCAAGTCGACGCTGCTGCACCTGCTCGGCGGGCTCGACCGGCCGACGGCCGGCGAGATCTACCTCGAAGGGACGGCGATGTCCGGCCTCTCCAAGGACCAGCTGTCGAGGCTCCGGCTGACGAGCATCGGGTTCGTCTTCCAGGCGTACAACCTGATCCCTGTCCTGACCGTTCTCGAGAACACGGCGTTCGTCCTCGAGCTGCAGGGGATCGTCCGCGGCGAGCGGATCGCGCGGGCGCGAAGGATCCTCGGCGAGCTGGGGATCGAGGAGTACGCCGACCAATACCCGAATCGGATCTCCGGCGGCCAGCAGCAGCGCGTCGCCGTCGCCCGCGCCGTGGTCTCCGAGCCGTCGATCGTCCTCGCCGACGAGCCGACGGCGAACCTCGACACCGCGACGAGCCTCGACCTGATCGACCTGATGCGACGGCTGAACGAAGGGAAGGGCGCGACGTTCTTCTTCGCCACCCACGACACGCGCCTCCTCGACCGGGTGAACCGGCTGATCACGCTGGTGGACGGGGTCGTTGCAGGCGACGAGACGAGGTAGTCTGCAACTCCCTTCACGCAG
>CAZFZM010000019.1:1261-46648 GCA_964523545.1 uncultured Thermotogae bacterium | reverse complement strand
GGACGGGGTCGTTGCAGGCGACGAGACGAGGTAGTCTGCAACTCCCTTCACGCAGTCTGGGGCACGCCTGCCCATCTGGATGCCTAGATATCCACCAGGGTTGCCAGAAGAAGCACCTTCCGTCGCCGGATCGCGAAAGACGTCACGCAGGCCGCGACGGATTAGTCCGCTTCCGCGAAGCCGATCCAGACGTCCATCGGGCCGCTGAAGCAGATCGTGTTCGGAAACGCCGCGCTCGCTCCCTCGCAGGTTCGCGCAAAACCGGCCGTGAAGTGCATCGGGACGTACCACCTCGCCTGCAGACCCGCGGTCAACGCGGCGTGGTACTCCGGCGTTGTCATCAGAAACCACGGCACGAGGGCGACGTCGATCCCTTCGTCGGCGAGCGCGTAATGCACGAACCACTCGCGCGCTCCCGTGTCCGCCACGTCGCCGGGATGGAAGACGGCCCAAGGACCGAGCCGAAGCAGGAACCCGACGTTCGGAACGCCGTGTGGGAACTCGTAGACCGAGATCGCGAGCCCGCCCGCCTCGACGACCGTCGATTCCTTCTCGGCGAGGTCGACGGCGATAAGTCGGCCTTCGTCGATGCCAGGCACTGCGTGCGCGATCCGATGGACGACGTCCGCCGTCGAGACGACGATCGAATCCGGGTTCGCCCGCAGGTTGTCCGCGACGATCGTGGTGTCGAAGTGGTCGCTGTGGCTGTGCGTGATCAGGATCAGGTCGGCGTCGAACGGCGGCTCGGCAGCGCGCATCGCCCGCTGCAGCTCCGAGGCGACGCCCTGCGCCAGGAGGGCGTCCATCAGCACTCGTACGCCGCCCCCTTCGATCGCGAAGCCGGCGTTGTGGACGTGCGTCAGGACGATCGCGCGATCGTCGACGTGCGCGAAGACCACCTCGCGCTCGGCGCAGTCGCCCGCCGGATCGCAGGCCCGCACGCGAAGCGTCTCCGCACCGATCCAGTCGGAGGCCGGCGCGGTCACCGTGAGAACGTCATCCTCGATCGACACGTCCAATTCGCTCTGCCCCTCAACCGCCCACGTCAGCGCTTCGACTGCGTCGTCGATGTCGGTGGCGAAGCCAATGAGCGGAATCGGATCGAACGGCTCGCCCGGGCGGAGCACCTGGTGCGGGATCCGATCGAGGACCGGGGGATCGTTCACCGCGAGGACGGTGAACGCCGCCTCCCGCGAGGCACACTCACCGGCCGGGTTGCACACCTCGAACCGGATCGTCTCCGACCCGTACCACTCGTCGTCGGGAATACGGATCATCAGGCGATCGAGGTACGGCAGCACCTGCAGCTCCACGGCGCCGGTGAACGTCCACGTCAGATCCTCGAACGCGTACTCGGGATCGCGCACGAGTTCGGCCGCTCGAATCGAGGCGAACAGGAGCCCCTCGCGGACCGTCTGATCGGCGATCGGGTCAAGGTCGGGAGCGCCTGGGGCCGTCACCGCGATCGCCAGAATCAGCGCGCAGGAGGCGATCAGCCCGACGCCCGCTCGCGCTTTCATGGTTCGCCTCCTCGTTCGTCCCTCAGACGGGGTCGGCAGCTAGCGCCCGAAGCGCCTCGACGCGCTCGTAGGGCAGGCGGATCGACCCGATGCTCTCCTTGGTCGAGTCCGGCCCGTGGTCGTCAGAGCCGCCCGTCATCAGGAAGCCCCGCTTTTCGGCCATCGTCTCGAGGACGCGCGGTTCGATCGTCAGGCTCCGGCCGGACGGGTCGTACGGGTAGTACGTCTCCAGCGCGTCCACGTCGGCCGCGGCGACCTCGTCGAGGAACGCGTCCCAGTCCGCGACCTTCATCAGGCACGGGTGGGCGAGCGACGCCACGCCCCCGGCCCGGTGGACGATCTCCACGACCCTCCGGAAGTCGTCCTTCTCGATCGACGCGTAGCAGGGAGCGCCGCGCCTGAGCAGTCGGCTGAACGCCTCGGAGAAATCCGGCACGACTCCCTTGTCGACGAGGACGCGGGCGAGATGAGGCCGCCCGAGGTTCCCGCTCGCGACCGACCGCACGTCCTCGAGGCCGATGTCGATCTTCAGCTCGTCCCGACATCGGCGGAGCATCTCCTCCATCCGCTCGACCCGCGCAGTTTCCATTCCCGCGAGGAACGAGCGCAGCTCATCGGTCCGCGGATCGACGAAGTAACCGAGAATCTCCCCGGTAACGCCGTCGAAGTCGGCCTTGATCTCGACGCCGGCGATCACCTCGACGCCGTGGACTTCCGCCACCCGGACGGTGATGTCGTCGGAGATCGCGTCGTGATCGGTGATCGCGATGCACGAAATCGCCGCGGCCTTCGCCCGGCGCACCTGCTCGGCGACGGTGACGGTCCCGTCCGACGCGACGGTGTGCAGGTGTAGATCCGCGTATCCTTGTTTCATCCCTGCTCGCCGTACTCCTTCCAGATTCGATCGAGGATCCCGTTCACGAACGAACGCGCCTGCTCCGTGCCGTACTTCTTCGCCAGCTCGACCGCCTCGTCCATCGCGACCTCCGGCGGGACTTCGTCGAGGTAGAGAAGCTCGTAGACGCCGAGGCGGAGGATGTTGCGATCGATCAGCGCCAGTCGCTCGAACCGCCACCCGACGGTCCGCTCGCCGATCATCCGGTCGATCTCGTCGAGCCGGCCGAGGATCCCCTCGAAGACCGTCTCGATGTAGTCGCGCTGGTCTCCTGACCTCACCTCGGCCAGCATCTCGTCCAGCGGTGTGTCGACGTGCTCGCGGCGATACAGGGCGGCCAGGAGGAACTCCCGCGCTTCCCGCCGCTGCATCAGGTGCCGAACAGGCGCTGGATCATCCTTCGCAGTCGGCGTTTGACGTCCTCGCGCGAGTCGAGCCACATCCCGACCAGGAACCCCGCGACGGCGAAACCGAGGAGGATAAGGACGATCCGCCAGCCGACGAGGACGAACAGAAGCCCGACCAGCAGGCCGATCATCACGCCGATGATCTTCGCGTTAAGCGTCATGTTCATCGCCGAAGCCCTCCGCCGCCGTCGCCTCCGTGTCCCGTGTCCGGATGCTCCGCACGAAGACCGTCACCTCGCGGACCTCCACCCCGGTCCGGTCGGCAACGTGGTGTGCCAGCTCCCGCTGGATCCGCTCGCCGACGTCGGTCACGCGTTGGTCGGGAGTGAGGGCCGTCCGCACACGAATCGCGACCCCGTTCTCCTGACGCCGGAGGAAGACCCGGAACCGATCGATCCCGATGTCCTTGCGGAGGATCCCGCTGATGAACTCGCGAACGGCCGTCGGAGAGACCTCGACCCGACCGTAGTCTCCGGTTCGGGAGTAGAGGACCTCGTTCAGACGGTCCTCGGCGAGGACGAGGAGGAAGTGCAGCGCGACCAGCAGCACACCGACGCCGACGAGGATCAGAAGGACCGTCCATCCCGTGCCGGAGAACGCCGCCGATACGGCATCGATCGCCAGGACCTCGGTCCCGGCCAGGATCGTCACCACGCCGAGCCCGAGGGTGAACAGGAACGCAAGGTAGTGCAGGACGGTCAGGAGTCTGAATGGCCTCATTCTTCCTCAGCCTCCTCGGCTTCCGGCTCCTGGTCGGACTCGACGAGCCGCTGGACGTCGACGTTGACGGCGTTGACGCGCAGACCGGTCATCCGCTCGATCTCCGCCTTGATCCGCGTCTGCACCTGCTTGGCGACCTTGTGGATCGGATTACCGTGCAGGACCGTGATCCGGACGGTCACTGTGACGACGTCTCCGTCGACGGTGGTGTCGACGAACCGTTTCATCCCCTCTCCGCGGCGGAAGCTGCTGTCCCCGGCTCGCAGGTTGGCGATCCCGTCGATCTCCGACGCCGCGATCCCCGCGATCGCGGTCACGACGTCCTTGGAGATCCCGACGTTCCCCTTCTCTGCCTCTGCCATCTCAAGCCTCCTCGGCCTCGTGCGTGTGCGGCGGAGCGACCTTCTTCACGTAGACGTCGATGCCCGTCACGGTGATTCCCGCCAGGCTCTCGATGTCGCGCTGCACGTTCTGCTGCACGCCTTGGGCCACTTCGTGAACCGGATATCCGTATTCGACGGCGATCCGCAGCTCCACCCTCACCTGTTCGCCGGTGAGCTCGGTCTTGATGTTCGGCGCGAGATCCTCGCCGCCGAAGATGCTCATCAGACCCGACGATCCCCCGGAGGACTGCGCGATCCCGTCGACCCGCTCGGCCGCGATCCGCGCGATCGACGCGATGACGTCTTCGGCGATGGAGATGCGGCCGTCCTCGTCGACGATCTCCACTCTCTTTTCGGCCATGCTTCCTCCTTATAGGCGTTCCACGTATCTGCCTGTTCGGGTATCGACCTTCAGCACGTCCCCCTCCTTGACGAACAGAGGAACTTGAATCACGGCGCCGGTCTCCAGCGTCGCCGGCTTCTCGACGTTGGAAACGGTGTCTCCCTTCACGCCCGGCTCCGTGCTCGTCACCTTCAGCTCGACGAAGTTGGGGACGGCGACCTTGACTAACTGCCCTTGGTAGTAGAGACCCTGCACGTTCGTCCCTTCGACGAGGTACTCCGACGACTCGCCGAGCACGTTTTGGCGGAGCGGGAACTGGTCGAATCGTTCGTTGTCCATGAAGACGTAGTCGGTCCCGTCGTGGTACAAGTACTGCAGCTCGCGCGTTTCGAGGAAGGCCGACTCGGTGTTCTCGGAGCCCTTGAACGTGGCGGAGAGGACCTTCCCCGTTTTGAGGTGCTTCAGCTTCGTCTTCGCCACCGCTCCGGCGCGTCCGCGTTTCGAGTGCTCGTACTCGACGATCTCGTAGAGCTCCCCGTCGTACAGGATGGCCATCCCGCGGCGCATCTCACTGACTGCAAGGCCCATATCGCGATCTCCCTTCTCGTTTCGCTTCAGGCCGCCTCGAAGAGGGTCCGCTACACCCTCCGCGAGACGACGTAGCATATGATATCGTGAAACGCGCGTGAAGGGTCGGGGAGGACTACGGCCAGCGTACGATTCGTAGTCCGACCGGGACGATCCCGCGTTCGATCATCCCGAGCTTCTCCGCCGCCCCCTTGGACAGGTCGATGATCCGGCCCTCGATGAACGGGCCGCGGTCGTTGATCCGTACGACGATGCTCCGCCCCGTCTCCAGATCGACGACCCGCACGATCGTCCCGAACGGGAGCGTCTTGTGGGCGGCGCTGATCCCGTTCATGTCGTACACCTCGCCGTTGGCCGTGAGGTTCCCGTCGAAGCCGGGTCCGTACCACGACGCGATCCCGGTCTCGTAGTACGGCCCGAAAAACGAGAAGAGGACGGCCAGGCTGACGATGGCGATCGTCCCGATGACGTAGAGCACCGTTTCGTTCATCGGGCCGAGTATAGGAACCTCCCCCGGGGCCTACAACCGCGGCCGCCACCGGGCCCAGACCGATTGGAGACCGTCGGCGACGATGTGCGTCAGGTTCGGCAGATAGAGACCGATCAGCACCGCGAAGACGAGCTTCACGGGGAGGACGAGCCGGGGCACGGCGCGACGCCGCGCGATGCCGTAGAGCGCCAGTCCGGCGAGCGCGAGGAGTCCGACGTAGGCGATCCGGGTGATCGGGCCGAACAGCGGGTGGTGCGAGACCCGGCGATGACGAAACGCGGCGGCGTACGGTGTCCAGAGCCATCGGAGCGGCCCCCACCTCCGGTACGAGTCGCTCTTGCCGAGATCGAGGTCCGGGCTGAGCAGGAGCATCGAGAACAGATAGGAGACGATGAACCCACCGATCTCCGGCGCTCCCACCCACCCCTGTCGCGCACAGAGGACGGCGATCGCCGTCCAGACGGCCAGGAACAGGACTTCGATTCGCAGATGGACTCTCCCGGACGGCATCGCTCCCCCCGGTTCAAGATATCGGTTCGCTCCCGTTCGATCAACCGCCTTGACGAGGCCGAGACCCGGGGATACAATTCGTTAGCAAGCTCATACTCTAAGTGCTAAAACATCGCGGGAGGAGATGGAAGATGGCAATCAAGCCGTTGGGAAAGCGAGTTCTGGTTAAGAAACTCGACCCGGAAGAGAAGAAGTCGGTCGGGGGAATCGTACTGCCGGACAGCGCGAAAAGCGAGAAGGTCGTCCGCGCGGAGGTCGTCGCCCTCGGGACGGACGAGAAGCTCGAGGTCAAGGTCGGAGACCAGATCATCATCTCGGACAGCTTCTCCAACACCGAGGTGATCGAGGGCGAGAACAAGTACCTGCTCGTCAAGGACTCCGAGATCCTCGCGATCGTCGAGTAGCTCAGCCAAAGGGGGAATGGAAGAATGGCCAAAGAAGTCATCTTCGGTGAAGAGGCCCGTCGCCGGATGAAGGACGGGATCGACAAGCTGGCCGACGCGGTGCGGATCACCCTCGGCCCCCGCGGGCGAAACGTCATCATCGACAAGAGGTTCGGCAGCCCGGACATCACCAACGACGGTGTCACCATCGCCTCGGAGCAGGAGTACAAGGACGAATTCGAGAACATGGGCGCACAGCTCGTCAAGGAGGTCGCCTCCAAGACGAACGACATCGCCGGAGACGGGACGACGACGGCGACGATCCTCGCCCACTCGATGATCGAGGAAGGGTTCAAGAACCTCGCCGCCGGGGCGAACCCGATGGAGCTGAAGCGCGGCCTCGAGAAGGGCGCTGCCGCCGTCGTTGAGGGGCTCCGGAAGATAAGCCGGGAGCTGAAGACGAAGGAAGAGACGGCTCAGGTCGGCGCAATCTCGGCGAACGACGAGTCGATCGGCAAGATCATCGCCGACGCGATGGAGGCCGTCGGCGAGGACGGCGTCATCACGGTCGAGGACTCCGACACGATCGATACCTACTACGACGTCGTCGAGGGAATGCAGTTCGACCGTGAGTACATCTCGCCGTACTTCGTCACCGACCCGAAGAAGATGGAGGTCCTGCTCGAGAAGCCGCTCATCCTCGTCACCGACCAGGACGTCAAGGCGGCGCAGGACCTCGTCCCGCTGCTCGAGAAGGTCGTCCAGACCGGCAAGCCGCTCCTCGTCATCGCCAAGGACGTCACCGGCGAGGCGCTGACGACCCTCGTCCTCAACAAGCTGAAGGGGACGCTCATCAGCTGCGCGGTGAAGGCGCCCGGATTCGGGGATCGCCGCAAGGCGATGCTCGAGGACATCGCGGTCCTCACCGGCGGCACGGTCGTCGCCGAGGACGCCGGGATGCAGATCAAGGACACGACGCTCGACATGCTCGGGACCGCCGAGAACGTCAAGATCGACAACAACAACACGACGATCATCGGCGGCAAGGGGAAGCCGGAGTCGATCCACGGCCGGATCGAGCAGATCGAGGCCCAGATCGAGACGACCGATTCGGACTACGACCGCGAGAAGCTCGAGGAGCGGAAGGCGAAGCTCGCCGGCGGCGTCGCGGTGATCAAGGTCGGCGCCCCGACCGAGACCGAGCTGTCCGAGAAGAAGCATCGGATGGAGGACGCGCTCGAGGCGACGAAGGCCGCTGTCGACGAGGGGATCCTCCCCGGCGGCGGGGTCGCGCTGCTGAACGCCGCGAAGGCGCTCGACGGCCTGAAGAAGCTGTCGGGCGACGAGGCCGTCGGCGTCGCGATTCTCAAACGGGCGCTCGAGGCGCCGCTCCGCCAGCTGGCGTTCAACGCCGGCTTCGAGGGAGCGATCGTCGTCGAGAAGATCCGCGAGGAAGAGACCGGTGTCGGGTTCGACGTCGTCGCGGAGGAGTACCGGGACATGTTCGAGGCCGGGATCATCGATCCGACCAAGGTGACGCGGTCGGCGCTGCAGAACGCCGTCTCGATCGCCGGGATGCTCCTGACGACCGACGCGCTCGTCGCCGAGATCAAGGAGGACGAGCCGGCGCCTCCTCCGCCGATGCCCGGCGGGATGCCGTACTAGAGAAGCTCCGCAGATCGCTTGGACGTCCCCTTCCGCTCGACTATGATCGGGCGGAAGGGGTTTGTCTTGATACGATGACACGAAAACTCGGTCTGGCTCTTGGTGGAGGCGGTGCGCGGGGGCTCGCTCACCTCGGCGTTCTCCTCGCCCTCGACGAGGCGTCGATCCCCGTCTCGATGATCGCGGGAACGAGCATGGGTGCCGCGATGGGCGCGACCAAGGCGGTCGGCGCCGATTTGAAGATGGTCCGCGGCGTCCTCGAATCGATCGATCTGAACGACCTCCTCCAGGTCACCGACAGCACGCTGCGGGAGCTACAGAAGATCATCGGGCGGAGCGTGATGGAATACGTCCGCGGCTCGCCGTGGCGCGAGCAGGGGGCGTCGCCGCACGATCTCGCCCGGCTGTGCGAGCTCTTCTCCCTGCTGACGGCGAACAAGCGTTTCGAGGACGCGCCGATTCCGTTCGCCGCCGTCGCCGCCGACCTCGAGACCGGGGAGCGCGTCGTCCTGCGGCACGGAAGGATCGCCGACGCGGTCACCGCCAGCACCGCCGTGCCGGGCGTCTTCTCACCCGTCGCGCGGGACGGGCGCTACCTCATCGACGGAGGAATCGTCGAGAAGCTCCCGGTCGACGTGGTGCTCGACCTGGGCGCCGAGGTCGTTCTCGCTGTCGACACCGGCGCGCCGCTCGACCGAGAAGTCGAAACATGCCTCGATGCCATCCTGCAGTCCCAGCGCGCGACGTCTCAGTACCTGACCGGTCTCCAGCTGACCCGTGCACGCGAGGGCCTCGGGGAGCGGCTCTTCGTCCTTCGGCCGGACGTCGGGTGGATCAAGATGTTCGGATTCGAGCACACCAAAGAGGCCATCCAGGCGGGCGAGGATGCCGTGCGCGCCCACCTGGACGACATACGGGAGATGCTCGCCGATCGGCCGTCCGCCGTCAGTCCGTCCCGTTCCGAATCGTGAGCGTGGGGCTCTCCGCCTCTCCTCGGTGGCCGTCGACGTCTTCGGCGGTCACCCTCAGACGGACCTGATCGCCGTCGGGGTGAAGGGTGGTGTCCCACGCGTAGCGCCCGCCGTTGGCGAGGTTGTCGACGAGGATCGCCCACGTCTCGCCCCCGTCCAGGGAAAGCTCGATTGAGATCGCGAGAGCCTCGGCCGCGCCGTCCGGATCGGTCGCCGACCACTCGACGACCACGGTGCCGGAGAGAATCGCCGCCCCGGTCGGCACGACGAGCTCGACCCGCGGGGCGGACCGCGCGGCGATCCGCGCGCTGTTCTCCTGCCCGGGCGTCCCATTGAGGGGGTCTCCGTTCGCGTCCGTGCCGTTCCGGATCCGCCCGTCGTTGCTCGCCCACGCGGCCGACTCGCTGAACGGATCGACCCGCTCCATCGACGCGTACGGCGGAACCGCATCGCCGGTCGTTCCGGCCGGCCATCCCACCTCTGACGCGTCCACTCGATCGACGATCTCCCCCGCCGCGTTTCGGAGCTCGATCGCGGTTCCGGCGTTCGGCAGCGTTCCCGCGTACAGCACGTCAGCCACGACGTCCGGCACGGTTCCGTCGTCCGTCCGCTCGAGCAAGAAGTAGCCGCCCGCTTCGATCGTGCCGTTCGCTTCTCCGCCGAGATCGATCGTCGTCTCTCCGAACGCGAGAACCCACCCGGTCAGATCGACCGGCGCCTCCGTCGCGTTGTACAGCTCGATCCATTCGTCGCTCGTGCTTGCTGCCGTACCGCCCCACGCGATCTCGTTGATCACGACGTCCGCCCCGAGACACCCCACAGGGAGTGCGAGCAGAAACCCCACCGCGAGCCACCCTACGCTTCCTCTTCGCCCGTTCATCGAACGCTCACCGTCCTTTCGACCTTTGATCTTATTTGTGATGTAAGGTTAACATTTTTTCAGTATTCAGACAACCGTGCGTTGCGGGGCGATGCGAACCGGGCGTAGAATAAGTACCCGCTTAACGGGATTCGGAAAGGAGACACGTGCTCGTCCACCAAATCCAAACCGGAGGAGACCGCAACTTCGCCTATCTCGTCGGCGACGAATTGACGCGCAGCGCCGTGGTCATCGACCCGTCGTACACGCCGAGCGCGGTGGTACAAGCGGCGGAAGAGGACGGCCTGAAGATCGTTCGTGCCTTCTGCACGCACGATCACCACGACCACACCAACGGGAACGCCGAGTTCGAGCGTCTGTCCGGGGTCCGCCCGCTTCTTCTCGGTGACCTCGACCCCGAGACGGGACGAACAGTCGAGGACGGCGCGTCCTTCCCGCTCGGAGAGCTCACGATTCGGATCGTCCACACGCCGGGGCACACGTCGGACTCGATCTGCCTCCACATCGGGGACGCCGTCTTCACCGGCGACACGCTGTTCGTCGGAAAGGTCGGGGGGACGGACCTCGGCGACGGGGCCAAGACAGAGTACGACTCGCTGCATAACAAGCTGCTGACGCTTCCCGGCGAGACGCGCGTCTTCCCCGGGCACGACGTCGGCGTCGAACCCGAATCGACGATCCAACACGAGCGGCAGACGAATCCGTTTCTCCTCTGTCCTGACGTCGACTCGTTCATCGATCTGAAGCGCAACTGGGCGGCCTACAAGAAGGAACACGGTATCGCGTGACCGACTGGTACGAAGAGGCGTTCGGAAGGGACTACCTGGCCCTCTATCCGCATCGTGACATCGCGGAGGCGCGGGCAGACGTCGCAGCGATCATCGACCTGATCGCGCCACCGAAGGACGGATCGCTGCTCGATCTGTGCTGCGGCGCCGGCCGCCACCTCGTGGCCCTTCACGAAGAAGGATTCACCGATCTAACGGGCATCGATCTCTCGCAGCATCTTCTCGACGTCGCGCGGCGTCGATTGGACGCAAAGGGGGCGTCGAAGGTTCGGTTGCTGCGCTCGGACATGCGCCACATCCCCTACCGGGGACAATTCGAGACGATCCTCTCCCTGTTCACGTCGTTCGGCTACTTCAGCGAAACGACCGCCGACGCCGCGGTCCTTCGCGTTGCCTGCAACGCGCTTCTTCCCGGAGGGACGCTTCTGATGGACACGCTCAATCGACCGTGGACGATCGAGCACCTCTCCCCTCGCAGCGAAGAGTCCCTCGAGGGGGCAGCCGTTCTCATCACGCGGGCGATCTCACCGGACGGGCTCCGCGTCGAGAAGGAGATCCACGTCGAGCCGAAGGGCGAACCGTCGAGGGTCTACCGCGAGTCGGTCCGGATGTACACTGCCGACGAGCTTCGCGCCCTTCTCGAAGGAGCCGGGTTCGCGGACGTCCGCTTTCACGGGGCGCTCGACGGTCGCCCGTGCGACGCCGATAGCCCTCGCATGATCGCCGTGGGGCACAGACCGATCCGCACGGAGGAAGGATGATCGAGCGGATCGATCCCGGACTCCTTCACCCCGACAACCGCTTCTTCCTCGATTACGTCAGTGGTGCGGAAGCCGCGCTTCGCTTCTTCGAGCACCCGCCGTCGGCCGCCACGGAGGCAGCGGAAGCGCGCCGGTTCGCGGGGTACCCGCGCGAGGAGCTCGTCGCGCGCTTGCGCGACTACAACGAACGACTGACCGACGCGCCCGCCGTCCGAGCCAACATCGATGCCCTCGCGAATCCGGACGGTCTGTGCGTCATCGGTGGACAGCAGGCCGGATTCCTCGGCGGACCGCTGTTCACGGCCTACAAAGTCCTCTCCGTCCTTCGTGCCGCGTCTTGGCTTGCGGACCGTCTGGGAACGCGGGTCGCTCCGATCTTCTGGCTCGCGACCGAGGACCACGACTTCACCGAGATCAACCGGGTTCGGCTCCTCGATCCGTCGGGGGACCTGCGGACGATTTCGTTCGACTGGGACGGCCGCGGACGAGCGATCGAACGGCTCCCGATCACCGCGGAGGTCCGCGCCGCCCTCGACGAGGCGCTGACCCTCATCCCGGCGGACCGCGCCCCGGTCCGCGAGCTCTTCCTCCCGGACGCGACCGACGACTACGCAGGCTGGCACGCGAGGATCTGGTCCCGCCTGTTCGCAGATTCCGGCCTGATCCTCGTCGAACCGAGGACCGTCCGGCCGATGGCCGGTCCGTTCTTCACGAAGGCGCTCGCGTCGGCCGACGAAATCTCCGCCGCTCTGACCGAGCGCGCCGGGGAGTTGCAGCGCAACGGCTACACGGCTCCGCTTGATCCGAAGGCGGCGGGGGGTCTCTTCGCGTTCGCGGAGGACGGCCGACGCGGCCGGATCGACGACCCGGCCGCACACGCCGCCCGAGCCGGTGCGTCGCCAGGAGACTACTCCCCCGACGCGGCGCTCCGCCCGCTCCTCGCCGATTCGCTCTTCCCGACGATCGCCTCCGTCCTCGGCCCGAGCGAGATCGCGTACCAGGCGATGCTCGGCCCGCTGTACCGCCTTCTCGGGATCCCCCAGCCGATCCTTCTCCCGCGACACGGATTCACCCTCCTGGCCCCCCGCCAAGCGGCCCTTCTCGACCGGTGCGGGGCGAGCGTCGCCGACGTTCTGGGAGAGCGCTTCGATCCGGCGGCGGCCGCCCGATCGCTGGCCTCGCCAACCCTTCGCGAGCGGTTCGCGGAGCGGAAGGCCGACGTCCGACGCGCGCTGGAGCCACTGCTCGAGCTGCTCGAAGCACTCGATCCGGGCCTATCGGCCCGGTGGCGGCAGACCGCAGACCGGATCGAGCAGCAGATCGACCAGCTGGAGGACCGGGCCCTCCGAGCCGATCTCGCGCGAATCGGGATCTCGCTGCGCGACCTTCGTCGGGCAACCGCTGAGATCCGCCCCGCCGGCAAACCTCAGGAAAGGGTCCTCTCGTTGATCCACGCGGTGGCACAACACGGGGTTCAATGGCTGTTCGAGCTTGAGTCCCCCGCCGATCCGGACGAATATGCCCACTACGCAGTGACCGTAGGTGAACCGAATGCATAACGCAGACGTGATGGTCTTCGGCGCTCATCCGGACGACATTGAGATCGGGTGCGGAGGCACCGTCATCAAGCTGACGGACGCCGGCCGCCACGTCGTTCTCGTCGACCTCGTCCGCGGAGAGTTGGGGACGCGAGGAAGCGCCGAGATTCGCGCCGAGGAGGCGGCGAAGGGCGCCGAGATCCTCGGCGCCACGGCGCGCGAGAACCTCGAGCTGGAGGACGGCCACATCCGGGTCACAACGGACGGACGGCGTCGCGTCGCCGAGGCGATCCGGCGCTGGAAGCCGGACACCGTACTCCTCCCCTACTGGGAGGACCGGCATCCGGACCATTCACACGCCTCCCGACTCGTCTACGAGGGAACGTTCCTCGCCGGTCTCCCGCGGTTCGAGACCGGGCAGGGGGCGCATCGGCCGAGCCGGATGATCTACTACATGGGGTGGTACGAGTTCGAGCCCACGTTCATCGTCGACATCACCGAGCAATTCGAGCGAAAGATGGCGTCGATCTACGCGTACTCCACCCAGTTCCGGCCGGACGGTTCCCGCGACCCGCAGACGCGCCTGACGGCCCCGAGCACCGATTGGCTGATCCGAAGCAGGATGGCCTACTACGGGGCCCGGATCCGGGCTCGCTACGGCGAGGCGTTTCTCATTCGCGGACACCTTGCGGTCGAGGATCCGCTGGAACTCGATTTCAGGTCGTTCTAGGGAAGGAGGACGATTGCGAATCGGAATCTGCTGCTACCCAACGCACGGCGGCAGCGGCGTCGTGGCGACGGAGCTCGGGAAGCACTTGGCCGAGCGGGATCATGAAGTCGCGTTCATCAGCTACGCCGCTCCGCTCCGGTTGACCGAGCTCCCCCCGCGGGTCAGCTTCCACGAAGTGGTGATCGAGCAGTATCCCCTGTTGAAGCACTTCCCGTACACCCTGGCCCTCGCCTCGAAGATGGCCGAGGTCGCGTGCCAGAAGCGGCTTGATGTCCTCCACGCCCACTACGCGATCCCGTTCGGCGCCGCGGCGCTGCTCGCCAAGCAGATCATCAGCGATCGAGACCTGAAGGTCGTGCTCACCCTCCACGGAACCGACATCACACTCGTCGGGAACAACGCGTCCTTCAAGCCGGTAACCACGCTGACCATCGAGCGCGCCGATGCGGTCACCGTCGTGTCGAACTGGCTGAAGGACGAGACCCTGAGGCAGTTCCCGATCGACCGCGAGCTCTCCGTCGTCTACAACTTCATCGACCCTGATCGGCACCAGGTCGAGACGTGTCACTGCATCCCGGACAGATCGCGCCGCTCCCAGAAGACGCTGATGCACATCTCGAACTACCGGCCGGTCAAACGTGTCCGCGACGTCGTGGCGGTCTTCGCCGAGATCGCGGCGGCGATCGACGCCCGCCTGATCCTCGTCGGGGACGGTCCCGAGCTGCCGGTCGCCAGGGAGCTCGCCGAGCAGCTCGGTGTCGTCGACCGCGTCACGTTCGTCGGCGTCGTCGACCGCGTCGCCCCCGTCCTCGCCGCGGCCGACCTGCTCCTGCTTCCCAGCTCGAACGAGAGCTTCGGCCTCGTCGCCCTCGAGGCGATGGCGAGCGGTGTGCCGGTGATCGGAAGCGATGTCGGCGGCATCCCCGAGGTCGTCGAGCACGGCGTTACCGGATACCTCGCCCCCGTCGGTGACGTAGGGCAGATGGCGCAGTACGCGCTGCAGCTGCTTCGAGATGAGGAGCTCTGCCGTCAGTTCTGCGACGCCGCGCGCGCCCGGGCGGCCACGCTGTTCAGCTATCATCAGCACGTCCCCGAGTACGAGGCGATCTATCGCGATGTACTGGCCGCGTAGCCCCGTAACACGCAAAGGAGAGCCTCCCATGCGGCACGCGACGAAGCGCCTCTTGCCGGTCCTCGCTCTCCTCCTCGTCGCCGCAGTCCCTCACCCGTCCACCGGCGCGCCGCCGCGGTACACGATGCACGTCGACGTCGACTACGAAGCCGCTTCGTTCACCGGCGAGCTTCGTGTCGAGGTCTCGAACACCACCGGGACCGAGCTCGGCGAGCTGTTCTTCCGCCTCTACCCGAACGGAGTGGGAATCTACGGCGACGCGTCGTTGCGAGTCACCGAGGTCTTCGTGGAAGGCCGGGCCGTCGATGCCGAGACTTTTGTCGAGGACACGGTCCTGTACGTCCCTCTTCCCGAGTCGCTCCCGCCAGACGCTCAGGTCGCGGTGACGATCGCGTTCGAGGGGACCGCCGAGGATTGGCGCCACGGCGAACGCTCTCCCTACGCGTACGGCCTGCTGACCCGATCCGGAAGCGCGCTGACGCTGACCGCTTTCTACCCGATCCTCGCCCTCTACACGGAGGCAGGTTGGGCGATCAACCCGGTGTTCGAGTTCGGCGACGCCCTGACGAGCGAGGCGTCGAGCTACGAGGTGAGCCTGACGATCCCGGCCGGTCTGACCGCCGTGACGTCGGGGACGCTTCGCGACGAGGTCGAGGGAGAAGGTTCGGTCACCTACCGATGCGCGATCGAAGGGGCACGCGACTTCTCCGTCGTCCTGCTCGACGGATACGAGCGTCGGGAAGCCGTCGTCGTCGACGTGACGCTGGGCGCCTGGTTCACCCCGGAGAAGGGGGAGGCCGCGGGCGTCACGCTGGAACGTGCGGCGGACGCGCTGGCGCTCTTCAGCGACCTGATCGGGCCGGCTCCGTACGGCGAGATCGATCTCGTCGAAGTTCCGATGCAGCACGCCGCCGGAGTCGAGTTCTCCGGCCTGATACTCATCTCCTCCGCCTACGCGGAGGACCCGCTGGACGCTTTCTACGACGTCATCGTCTCCCACGAGATGGCGCATCAGTGGTTCTACGCCGGGGTCGGCAACGACGTCATCGAGGACCCCTGGCTCGACGAGAGCTTCGCCACCTACCTCTCCTACCTGTTCCTCGACGCCTTCGCCGGGGCCGGCGTCGCCGCGGGAACGCTCGACAACTGGGAGAGCGCCTACGACAGAGGGCGAGCGAACGACCCCGACGCCACCATCGCGAAGCCGCTTTACGCCTTTCCCCGATCCTCCACGTACAGCGCTTTCGTCTACAGCGGCGGTGCGGTCTTTCTCCACGCCGTCCGTGAGGCGATCGGCGACGCGGCGTTCTTTGCTGCGGTCGGTTCGTACTACGCGGACCATCTCGGACGGATCGCGACGCCGTCCGACCTGCTCGCGGCGTTCGAGGCGTCGTGCGGCTGCCTTTTGGACGATCTCGCCCATGGCTTCGGCCTCCGCCCGTAGCGGAACTTCGCTCGCCGCATGGTGTAGGTGGGGCATGGGAACAGAGAAAAGGAGGCACGAATGATACTTCGGAGCGGCACGGTCATCGCGCTTGCCGTTCTCCTTGTGGGCGTCTCCGCCACCGGAGCGGCCGACGCTTCGACGGACTTCCTGCAGACGCACTACTACCTTCTGTCTCTCGGCCAGATCGCGGTCAGCGTCGATGCAGTCCGCCAGACGGCGCAGTCTAGCGGCTACTCCGTGATCACGTACGCCGGAAACGCCGTGGAGGCGTTCCGAGGCACCGATCCGATGGGATCCGAGCCCCAAGCCGTCCTCTCCGACGAGAGGCTGGTCGTCATCGACAGCGGACGGTTTCTCCTTCGCGAGTCCGGCGACGGGTTCGTGTTCACCGCGCGGCCGTCCGAGGACGGGTATGCGCTGGTCATCGATCCGCAGCAGGATCTTCCGATGCCGGCCGTGTTGGGCCCGGTGCTGGTCTCGCTGCAGTCGATGGGGATTCTCGGTAATGAACTCAGTCTCGACATCCAGGCGTACGCCAAGGACGATCTCAAAGGCCCGCCCCCGCCGACCGGCGCGGCGATCGACTCCTCGCTGTACGGTCTGCTCATCGCCCGGGATTGGTTCGACTACGCCGCGACGAAGGGGTTGACCCTCGTCGGGTTGCGCGTCGAGGTCGTGGCAGAGATCCTACCTGGCGCTTCGCTCGCGGAGGCGTTCGCGCCCTACGTTGTCGATGAATCCGAGGGGCTCGCGAAGCTCTCCCTCCCGATCGATCTGTTGCTCGCGCTTTCTCGATCGAGCACCGTTGGCTACGTGCGTCCGCCGTACCGTCCGTCCGTTCCCTAGCAAAGGAGAAACCCATGAAGCGGATTGTCCTTATCGCCTTGTGCCTTGGGTTCACTGCGCTCCCTGCGCTGGCGCAGCATGACCTCGTCGTCGGGATTGACCAAAGAGCGCGATCCGAGTGGGAAGCGATTGTCGACACGTTCGAGTCGCGGACCGGCGCCTCGGTCGGCCTTCGCCCCTACCCGCAGACGAGCATCGCCCAGCAGATCGTCCTTCAGGCGTTCAGCAAGTCGGGCGAGCTGAACCTCGTGACGGTGCCGAACAGTTGGAGGACGTCCCTCTCACGCTATCTCGTCGACCTGACCGAGGACGCGCCGACGCTGACCGCTCGGGGCGTCAAACCCGTCTACGCCGGCAACCAGGCCGTCGGCGTCCCCGTTCCGTTTGCGACCGATTGGTTCCTCGCCGTTCTCGCTTGGCCCGACGACCGAGAGCTGGCGATCGAATTCCTCGCCCACGTGGCGACAAGCGGGGCAACGAGCGCCGACGTCCCCATGACGCCCCAGACGGCCGTCTCCACGTTCTCCAAGCAGAAGCTGCCCGCCGCGGATCACAACCCCCTGCTCGACGGCGCGCTCGAGGCGCTCCTCGGAGCCGCCAGGACCGCGAACACCGGGCCTTCCTCGCCGGGCGCTGTCGTGTCGGCCGCGCTGTCAGCGCTGGCCGGACTGGCCTCGCAGTACGGTGTTCCCTTCTCGTCTTCGACCGGAGCGATCACCGTCGTCCTCGAATCGAGGCCCGGACAGAGCGCGCAGTCCACCGTCGCCGCCTTGTCGTCCCTCGGGGTAAGCCGTACGGCGATCGAGACGACCTCTACCCTGGTCAAGGCGACCGTCTCGCTGTCGCAGCTCTCCGATCTCGCGAGCGTCGTGAGCGGCGTCGCGTTCATCCGGCCGCCGTACATCCCGTTCCCGCTTGCGACGTCGAGCCAAGGTGTCACGGCGATCGGGGCGGACGCGTTCCACTCGTCCGGCCTCGACGGAAGCGGCGTCAAGATCGCGATCATCGACCTTGGCTTCGCCGGCCTCTCGCAGGCCCAGGCGAACGGCGACCTCCCCTACTCGGTCCAGCAGAACGACCTCACAGGAACCGGCCTGACGTCCGGGATCACCCACGGTACCGCCGTCGCGGAGATCGTCCACGACGTCGCTCCTGCAGCGGAGTTGCATCTGGTCAAGATCGCCGACGAGGTCGACCTCGACGCCGCCGTCACCTACTGCCTGAGCCACGGGATCGACGTCATCAACCACTCCCTCGGGTGGTACAACACGAATTTCTACGACGGGACGGGGACGATCGCTGACATCGCACGCCGGGCGATTTCCGGCGGCATCCTGTGGGTCAACGCCGCGGGGAACGAGGCCGAGAGCCACTGGGAAGGGATCTTCTCGGACGGCAACTCCGACAGTTGGCTCGACCAGTCGGTCACCCTGTACGCCACCTCCGGCTCCCAGATCGTCCTCTTCCTGACGTGGAACGACTGGCCCCAGGCGTCGTCGGACTACGACCTGTACCTGTACGACCCGACGAGCAATCTCGTCGCGTCCTCGACGAAGTACCAGACGGGAACGGAAGAGCCGACCGAGTCGATTCAGGTCTCGGCACCGACTACCGGGATCTACACGGTTCGCGTCCAAGGAACCGGCTACAAGTCCCTCGAGCTGTTCAGCCTCTACCACTCCGTCACGCCGGCGATCGCTTCCAGCTCGATCCTTGCCCCGGCGAACGTGGCGGAGGTCGTCGCCGTCGGAGCGATCGACCACGCGCACTACACCACGGGGCCGCAGGAGTCCTACAGCTCGCAGGGGCCGACCAACGACGGCCGGACGAAACCGGACCTGTGCGCGCCGGACAAGGTCAACACCGGGACGTCGCCGTACACGACGTTCTACGGCACCTCCGGCGCCGCCCCCCACGTGGCCGGAGCCGCGGCGCTCCTCCTCGATCAGAACTCGAGTTTGAGTGAGGCTGCGCTCCGTGCGCATTTGCTGTCGCAGACGATCCCGATGGGGAATCCGAACGCATACGGCAACGGACGCCTCGTCCTCCAACCTCCGGCGGGTCCGAACCAGCCGCCGACGGCGGCGTTCACGTCGTCGCCGCCGACTCCGGTCGTCGGAACGTTGGTCACGTTCAACGGATCGGCCTCGAGCGACCCCGACGGTTCGATTGTCTCCTTCGCGTGGAGCTTCGGGGACGGAACGAGCGGTTCCGGCTTGAGCGTTTCTCACGCGTACTCCGCGCCGGGCACGTACACCGTGCAGCTGACCGTGACCGACGACGACGGAGCCACGGACGCGGCGAGCGCACCGATCTCCGTCGCCTCGCCGAGCAACCAGCCGCCGGTGGCGACGTTCACCGTGTCGCCGACCGGTGGACCCGTGGGCACGACGTTCACGTTCAACGCCGCCGCGTCCTACGACCCCGACGGAAGCATCGTCGGCTATCAGTGGGAGTTCGGAGACGGAACGTTCGGCTCGGGCGTCACCGTGCAGCACGCCTATTCTTCTTCCGGCACGTTCACCGCCCGCCTGACCGTCACCGACAACGGCGGCGCCTCGAACACCACGACGCGGTCGGTCGCGGTGCAGGCCGCCGGGCTCCCGGACCTCGTCGTCCAGAGCATGGTCCATTCCCCGACGAACCCCACGATCGGACAGAACGTCACGTTCACGATCACGGTCCGCAACAACGGGTCGGCCGCCGCCGGTACGTTCCGCGTCCGTCTCGCCGGAGCGGCGTCGTCGACGCAGACCTACCTGACGCAGCTGGCCGCCGGAGCGAGTCAGACCTTCGCGCTGACCCTCCCGTTGACGACCAGCCCCGAGACGTTCACCGCCACCGCGGACGACCTGCACCAGGTCAGTGAATCGAACGAGACGAACAACACCCGAAGCCTCACGGTCACGTCGTCCGTCGTGCCGCCGATCGCCGACGCCGGCGGTCCGTACGCCGGGGACGTCGGCTCTCCGATCGCGTTCTACGGTACCGGCTCGACCGGCCCGATCACGACCTACCTCTGGTCGTTCGGCGACGGGATCACCGCACAGGGGGCAACGACAAGCCACACGTACTCCAGTGCGGGAACGTATACGGTGACCCTGACGGTCTTCGCGCAGGGCGGGCTCCAGTCGACCGACACGACCCAAGCGGTCGTCTCCGCCGCAGCGCCGGCGCTTGCGGTCCACCTTTCGTTGCCCAAGACGGTTTACGAGGTCGGCGAGGCGATCACGGTCACCTTCACGACGAACCGGACGGCGTACGTCTACCTGTGCGACGCGTCGGCCGACGGTCGGGTGACGCTGATGCTTCCGAACTGGCTTGAACCGGACAACCCGCTGGCGGCCGGAACGCACGTCGTCCCCGGGGCTCCCTACACGCTGCGGATCACGGAGCCGATCGGAACGGAGACACTCTACCTCTTCGCTGCGACGAGTCCGCTACCGCAGTTCCCGACTTCGTACGGCGCGGGATTCCCGCTGTTGAGCACCAACCCGACCTCGTTCCGGAACTCGGTTCTGAACACGATGCAGTCACAGCTTTCGAGCGGCGAGTGGGCGTACGACACTCTGTCCTTCCAGGTCGTCTCCCCGGCCCCGACGACCGGCACCCTGCGCGTGGAAACGACACCTTCGGGCGCCACGGTGCGGATCGACGGCAGCAACGTCGGCACGTCGCCGGTGGAGCGGTCTGGGCTCGCCCCCGGCGCGCACTCGGTGCAGGCGTCGCGCTCCGGCTACCAGACCGCGACCCAATCGGCGACGGTCACCGCCGGAACCACGACGACGGTTCACATCACCCTCACGCCGATTTCGACCAACGAGCCGCCGGTCGCCGATTTCATCTTCACCCCTCCGAGCCCGGCCGTCGGAACGACGGTCACGTTCAACGCGTCGAGCTCCCACGATCCGGACGGGAGCATCGCGTCGTACGCGTGGAACTTCGGAGACGGCGCCACCGCTTCGGGACCGATCGTCAGCCACGCCTTCGCGTCGGACACGTCGTACACCGTACGACTGACCGTCACGGACAACGAGGGAGCGACCGACACGGAGACCCACACCGTCGCCGTCTCGTCGCTGGAGGACGTCGGTTGGATCTCACCGGTCGCGGCGGACGACCCGACAGGCGATTGGAGCGATGAGAAGCGGACGTACGACAACGACGACGACACCTGGGCGCTGCAGTTCCTGCGCGGGTCGACATGGGGCTCCTACCTGGTGCTCGACGCCCCGGAGCCGAGCCTCCTGTCCGACGGCCTCCGTGTGTCCGTTTTCCATGAAGTCCGGTTCGGTGAAGAACCCGGGCTCGAGTGGGACGTGGACGTCTACAGGAACGGCGAGTGGATCGACGCCTTCGAGGGAGTGGTCGAGACGCGTGACTGGAAGCAGATCACCTTCGCCGCCGGTACGGTGACGAAGATGCGCCTTCGCGCGCACGCGCCTCAAGGTAGCGCCGTCTTCCTCTACGTCGTGGAAGTCGACTTCCACGACGCCACCGCGCCGTAACCGGCCCACGTTGACCACGGGGCTCGGTCGAGCGCGATTGACCGAGCCCCCGTTTGTCGCCAGAATGGGCGTCGAAGGACATGATCGTTCACCGGGTAGGGAGGTGAGGTGCGATGTCCGCGTGGTTCTCGCGTTTCCTGCTTGTCGCTGCAATGCTGATCTGGATACCGGCCGGCGCCTGCCTCGGCCAGCTGTCCGCGCCGTGGTCTTGGGGACCGATCCTCGGCGCCGTCGGGGAGGACTTCGTCGCGATCACGTGGATGACGCACCGCGCCGTCGGGTTCGATCTTCGGTACAGCCTCGCGCGGGTCTACGATGCGACGGGACAGTGGGAGGAGACCCTCACGTTCGAGCGGCACGAGGGCGTCGCGGAAATCTGGCTTCAGGATCTGATGCCCGGTTCCGCGTATCGGTACCAGCTGATCTTCTACGAGGGCGACGCCGTTTACCCGACCGAGGTCGGAGGCTTCACCACACTTGAGCACGCCGCGCGATCCTTTTCCTTCGCCGTCTACGGTGCAACGCGGTCGTTCCCGGATCGCCACAAACTGGTCGCCGACGCCATCGCCGCGTCGGGAACTCCCTCGGTGGTCTTTCACGCCGGGGGACTCGTCGACACGCCGACCGAGGAGCGCTTCGACAACTTCTTCTGGGCGATCGCCGATCTCGCCCGATCCCGCCCGTTCGTGTCGGTCATCGGAGACACCGATTCGGACGGTTCTCTCTACTTCGACTATCTCGCCTTGCCTGTCGGAGGAGGGATCGAGGACGAGCAATGGTGGTCGTTCGACGTCGGGAACGTCCACTTCGTCGGCCTCGACTCGACGGTCGCCGCATCGGACGCCGCCGCGATGCGTGCCCAGACGGCGTGGCTGGAGGACGACCTCGCGCAGGTCGTTGGGAAGCTGATCGTCGTCTTCTCCTACGACGCGTTGTACAGCGCGTCGTACGCAGACGGGAAGAACGAGCTCCTCCGCTCGGCGTGGGAATCGCTCTTCCGCTACTACGGCGTCGACGTGGTGTTCAGCGCTTCCGAGGCCTGCTACGAGCACGTCTACCGGAGCGGCGTCCACTACGTCACGACGGGTGGTGGCGGCGCTCCCCTGATCGCCGCGCCGGAGGCGACCGCGCCGGGAACCGTCTGCAGGCGGTACGGAATGCTCCACTACGTTCGCTGCACGTTCGCCGATGACAGCCTGTTGATCGAAGCGATCCCCGTCGCCTCGGTCGTGGACGACCTCATCTACCTCGTTCCGAGCGGGCGGGCGGTCGACACGGTGCTCTTGCGTATCGCGGACTAGCTCAGGGAAAATGGACACCAAGCGGTGTTTCTCTTCTCGGCTGGTCGGGACGCCCGGATTTGAACCGGGGACCTCTTGCGCCCCATGCAAGCACGCTACCAGGCTGCGCCACGTCCCGTTCGTTTCATGGTATCCAGGGAATCGCGATCAGACAAACGATCGACCCTCCGCGTAGGAGGCCGCACGCCTAGAAGCGGTCTAATCGGGTCAAGTCGCGAAGCGACCACGGCGAGTGATACCGCCACGCGATCTCCTCGATGACGTCCTCCGGAAGGCCGTTCCGACGGAGCCGCCGCTCGAAGACGTACCGCGACCGTTGACGAGCATGCAGAAAACCGATCGCGAACCCGATCATCTGGCCCAACAGCCAGATGACGAGCATCGCGATCGAGAGTCCGATGATGACCCGAACGATGAGTTTCAGTCTTCGTCCCTTCTCCGGTGCGACTTGGCGAAGTCGCCGATGTTCATGTTCAGCCCGCCCTTCCCACCGAAGATCTCACGCAGGTTCAGGACGTAGCCTCGGGACATGTCCAACGCTTCCTCCTTCGGAATCCCCGCATCGACGAGCTTCTTGTAGAACGTCGACACGGCGTCGGCCATGTCCTCCGCCGCCTCCTTGGAGTAAATCACGTTTCTCAACCCCTTGAGCAATCCGGGAACCTGATCCGAGATCGTTTCGAGGAGTTCGCGCAGATCGTCCACGCTCCTGATGAAATCATCGCCGCTCATTCTTCTCCTCCCTTCTTCGCTGTGTTGAACAGGCGGATCCTCCGCCCCATGACATTCAAATCCCCCCGTATCGGGATGTTTCGATTTCTCAGGCTGGCACCGAGCGAGAAGCCGAGGTAGAACGACCCGATGTCAAGTCGAGCCAGCCTCCTTCCGAGCACTTGGTGCGCCACGCGATCCCGCAATCGACCCGACGGACCGGGCGCCTCCTCGACGATCGCCCGCACGTCAAGGCGGAGCCGCATCGTCGTCACCAGGTCGTCTCGGCAGCGGTCGCATCCACTCAGGTGCTCGGCGACGGCGCGCTCCTCTTCCCGGGAAAGTCCTCCCTCGATGTACCAGGGGATCAGCTCCTGGATTTCTGTGCATCGGCTCATGTCAGTGCCTCCGCCAGCCGCTTCTTCGCGTGGAACATCCGCGACTTCACCGTCCCGGGAGGAATGCCGAGGATCGACGCGATCTCTCCGTAGGACAGCCCCTCGTAGAACGTCAGGAAGACGACCTCACGGTGGTCGTCGGACAGCCGCTCAAGCGCCTGCGCCACCCTCTCCTGCCGATGGATCCCGGGCGCCGGGTCCGGCTCGACGAGAGAGACGTCCGGCGTCCGTTCCGTACGGATCTCCTTGCGGATCAAGCTGTACGCTTGATTTCGTGCGATCCCGAAGATCCACGTCGAGACCTTCGAGCGACCCGCGAACTTCGACGCGCCCTTCCACACGGCGATCATCGTCTCCTGTGCCACCTCCTCGGCCAAGTGCTCACCCCGGAGTATCGTGTATGCGTACCGGTAGACGCGGTCGGAGAAGCGGTCGTAGAGCTGCCGGAAGGCGTCCTCGTTCCCACCTGCCACGTCTGCGATAAGCTCACGGTCGGAAGCCACCGCACCTCCCTACGGACACACATCGATCGCCTTCCTCACCGTCAGGAAGCGCCCGATTTCAAGGCTTGCTCGGTCTACGTCCCGTCCCCGAATGTGCGGAGTCCAGGGGTGTCGGACGCCCGCCGGACGCGTGCTCGTCATGAGTCTCTCATCATACGTCAAGATCGCCAGATCGACTTCCGTCCGTCCGGTCTTCCTCATGTCGTCCACCTCCCTGTCAACCCGTATGTCGTCGGCTCTCGCCTCGAGGTTCAAACCCGGTCGCGCGCATAGCACACGACGATTCAGTGGACCACAAGGTAGGGGCTACGCTCTTGGGGCATCGAGCCACGTTGACGCGCCGTGATCGCAGGGACTACAACCAGGGCTCGAGCTCTTCGGGGGTAAGACGCGTCGGATAGCCGGAGTAGCGAATGTACCCGGCCCGATCGATCAGGAACGTCCGCGGGATGCCGCCGACGCCGTAGAGCTCCTTGACGGCTCGGGCCTCTACAAGCGATCCCCACAGGACGTTGTCGGTCGGGAACCCGTTCTCGACGAGGTGATCGCGGGCCCGCTCGGCGCTCTTGTCGAGGCTGACAACGAGGAGGACGACACCGCGATCCGCGTACTCCTGTTGCAGTGCGTGGAGCTCCGGAAACGTCTTCGTGCACGGCTTGCACCACGTCGCCCAGAAATCGAGGATCACGACGTTCCCGCGATGCTCGGCGAGCGACACGTCGACGCCATCGAGGTTGCGGAGCGTGAACTCGGGGGCGAGCCTGGGCCCGGTGTGTGCGCCTCCCATGAAGACGGCCGCGACGACAGCCGCGCCGAACAGCGCAATGAGAACCCAGACGCCAACGTCCTTCACGGTTTCCCCCTCATCGACACGATGGCTCAGTGTAGTCCATCGCGCGGTCGCTAACAACGCGGGACGACAAACCACAGTGGGACGTACGACTCATTCGAAAGGGGATCGGCTGACTACTCCGCGAGCGTCCTCGCCTCTTCGGAGATGACCTGCTGAAGGTGGTGAAACTCACCGTGCTCGGAGAGTTCGTTCAAGACGTAGGTCCTCACGGCCCGGTTGAGCTCTTCGACGAGGGAGCGCTCGTTCGCTGCGGCGATCACCGCCAGGGTTTCCAGCATGACGGTGTCCAGCACCTTGCCGTCCTCAAGCGACATCCGGTTCCCTCCCTGCGGAACCCCCCTCGTACTGAATACCGGAACTCGGCCCGATCCGTCAAGCGGCAGCTGTCTCGGACGAACTTGATGCCTTAGACGTCGCAAAGCACCACGAGCACGACATTGCAGCGCGCCGATGCCAACCGACGCCGTTCGCGAAAACCCCAATCGTAGCCGCTTTCGGGCTTCGGGCGGAACTTCGTCACCTCCCCATCCGTCCCCCTCCTTGCGGTGACAGAAGCACCGTACAATCGATGTGACCGCGGTTTCCACCCCGCCCGGATCGCCGCTCGATCCAGGTATACTATCCGACGACCATGACGACGCACGGAGAACGGCCCTTGCCAGCGTTCGCGCGCGCGGTCGCTGAAGCATGCAGCGACCTGTCCGGGTTCGAAGCCACGGAGACGGTCGAGGCGGGAGCGATCCGTGTCGGCGCGCGGATCGTGGTTCATCGCCCCGACCGACTCGCTGTGGAGTATCAGAACTACACCAGCCCCTTGCTCGAGCTGGAGGAGCACCTAACCGGGGACAACGAGTACACGGCGGACGAGCTCATCGGGCTGTCCCTGCACTTCGACGGTCAGCGGACCTGGATCTACGATGCCTCCACCGGCGTTTGCGTCGTGAAATCGGCTCGCTCTCTGTTCGAACCCCTCGTCGAGACGCCCGTCCTCGGAGAGATCGACTACCTTCGTGATCTGCCCCACGACTACCTTCTCCGCGATGCTGGCGAGGAGACGCTCGACGGCCGCGTCGCCCGCGTCCTTTCGCTGAAGCCGAAGCGTCAGCGCCACACGCATGCGTTCAAGAGGATCACCTTCCTCGCGCGGAAGGCGACGGTCGCGTTCGATGACGAGACGCTGTTCCCGCTCCGTCTGAGCTTCTCCCCCGGACCTACTTCGCAGATCCATCGGTTGCTCGGTCCCGAAGGTGTCGTCACGGTCCGTTACAGCGGCGTTCGCTTCGCCTCCGGCGCCCCGGCGTCGTTCGCCCCTCCGGAGGGGACGCGCGTCTTCCACGAGGAGTGGCTGGAGACCGGAGAACTCGCCGAACGCCTGCCGTTCCCCCTCTCGCTCGATTCGCTCCACGAGGCCGGGTACGAGTCGATCGACGGTCACGCGCTCCTCACCGAGGACGCGGAACACGAGCGGGCGTATTGCGCTGCCACGTTCTACCGAGAGAACGACGATCGGCCGACGTGGCTCGTCACCCTGTGCGCCGGCAACTACCTGAATCGAAGCATGTCCCGCCGGCGCGTCGTCCTCGCCGAAGGCGGCGAGGAGCTGACGATCGGAAAGCAGGCGGCACGGTTCCTCGACCGCCGGGCACTGTGGGAGGAACACGCGTCCGGGATCGACCCCTCACAGGCTCCGCGCGAGATCTCTTGGGAGGCGGACGGCGTCTTCTGGTTCCTCACCGGGGTGAACACGGAGCGCCAAGACCTCGTACAACTCGCTTCCGATCTGATCGAGAAGAGCGGACCGCAGCCGAGGACCCGACCCGACGAGGCCCGAGACACAGCGGAATCGCCGTCTTGACAGCCGGGAGGATCTCAAAGACCCTTTCGGCGGAAT
The DNA here is from genome assembly GCA_964523545.1 of uncultured Thermotogae bacterium. Taxonomy (GTDB): domain Bacteria; phylum Bipolaricaulota; class Bipolaricaulia; order UBA7950; family UBA9294; genus JANQEA01. The sequence goes on along the minus strand of CAZFZM010000019.1, from coordinate 19,486 downwards.
GGCCAGAAGACCGGAACAGGAGATCGACGGCCTCCGGCGGGAGATCGAGCGCCACAACCACTTGTATTTCGTGCTCGACCGTCCGGAGATCACGGACGCCGAGTACGACGCGCTCTTCCGGCAGCTGATCGAACTCGAATCGGAGCACCCCGATCTGGTGACGCCCGATTCCCCGACGCAGCGGGTCGGCTCCGCACCGGCGGAAGGCTTTGCCACGGTCCGACACTCCGTTCCGATGCTCAGCTTGGGGAACGCGTTCGACGAGGACGGCCTGCGTGATTTCGACCGGCGAATCCGGACCGTCCTCGACACCGAAAACGTCACCTACGTCGCCGAGCCGAAGCTCGACGGCCTGTCGGTCGAACTCGTCTATCGGAACGGCGCGTTCGTCCAGGGATCGACGCGCGGCGACGGCCGCAACGGAGAGGATGTTACCGCCAATCTCCGGACGATCCCCGCGGTGCCGCTCCGCCTTCGGTCGGACGACGGACCCGCACCGGATCTCGTCGAGGTCCGTGGCGAGGTCTACATCGAGAAGGCCGCGCTCCTCGACCTGAACGCCCAGCGCGAGGCCGACGGTCTTCCTCCCTTCGCCAACCCGAGGAACCTCGCCGCCGGATCGCTCCGGCAGCTCGACCCCCAGGTGACGGCACAGCGTCCGTTGAAGATCTACTGCTACGACGTGGGACGCATCGAGGGGATTGAGATCGAGTCGCAGATCGATCTTCTGAGCAGGCTTCCGGCCCTCGGTCTCCGCGTCAACCCGTTGTACGAAGTCTGCGTCGGGATCGAACCGGCGATCGCCTTCTACCGTAGGCTGATGGAGGAACGGGAGCACCTTCCATACGAGACGGACGGCGTCGTCGTGAAGGTCGACGACTTCGCGGCGCGCCGGACCGCGGGGACCGTCAGCCGAAGCCCCCGGTGGGCGGTCGCCGGGAAGTTCCCGGCACAGCAAGGAGTCACTCGGCTCGTCGACATCGGCGTCTCCGTCGGACGCACCGGCGTCCTCACCCCCATCGCAGTCCTGGAGCCGGTCCGCGTACACGGCGTCGAGATCACGAGCGCGACCCTTCACAACGAGGACGAGATCGAACGGAAGGGCGTCCTGATCGGCGATCGGGTCGTCGTGCAGCGGGCCGGGGACGTGATCCCGCAGGTCGTCCGCCCCCTCCCGGAGCATCGGACGGGGGACGAGCGCCCTTTCACCATGCCGAAGACCTGCCCCGCGTGCGGCTCGGACGTCGTCCGATTCGAAGGCGAGGTGGCGCATCGCTGCTTGAACGCCGCCTGCCCGGCGCGCTTCCAGCAGTCGATCCTTCACTTCGTCTGCAAGGGCGGACTCGACGTCGAGGGGCTCGGCTACAAGCTTGTCCGCCAGCTGGTGGAGAAGGAGGTCGTCGGCTCGCTCGCCGATCTGTTCCGACTCGATCGAGAGACGCTGATCGGGCTCGAGCGTCTCGGTCCGAAGTCGGCCGACAATCTTCTTGCGGCGTTGGACGCGGCGAAGAGCGTCACGCTCAGCCGGTTTCTGTTCGCGCTCGGCATTCCGGAAGTCGGAGATCGCGCCGCGGAGATCCTCGCCGACGCGTTCGGTTCGCTCGATCGGGTCATGGAAACCGATGAGGAGGCCCTCACCGCCCTGCCTGAGATCGGACCGAAGACGGCCGCCGGGATCGTGGAGTTCTTCCGCAACAAGGCGAACCGAAAGACGATCTCGGAGCTCCGCGACGTCGGCCTGCGGATCGTCTCGCCGGTCGCAACGTCGCGCGACGGTCCGCTCTCGGGGAAACGGTTCGTCTTCACCGGGACCCTCTCCGCGATGACGAGAAGCGAGGCGGGGAAGCGGGTCAAGGCGCTCGGGGCATCGGTCTCGTCGTCCGTCACCCGGAACACCGACTACGTCGTCGTCGGCGAGAGCCCCGGCGCGAAGGCCGACAAGGCCCGTGGCCTCGACGTGCCGGAGCTGTCGGAGGCCGAGTTCCTCTCCCTCCTCGAGCGGCATGCCTGAGCCGACCCTTCTCGATCTCCCCTTCGAAGCGCTCCAAGACCGGCTGATCGAACTCGGCCAGCCGGGATATCGCGCCGAGCAGATCTGGCAGGCCGTCTACCGCGACCTGGCGATCTCCTACAGCGAGATGACCACCCTGCCGATCCGGCTTCGGACCGAGCTCGAAGCGCGGCTCCCCATCGGCCGCCCGGTGCCCGAGGCCGAACAGGAGAGCCCGGATCGCAGAACGCGAAAGACGCTGCTCCGTCTCTCGGACGGAGAGGCGATCGAAACGGTCGCGATGCGGTACGACGATCGTCGGACCGTCTGCGTTTCGACCCAGGTCGGCTGCGCGATGGATTGTCGGATCTGCGCCACCGGACGGGTCGGGTTCATCCGGGACCTCACGGTCGGCGAGATCGTCGGTCAGGCCCTCCACGTTGCACGGGACCTGCGGCGGCAGGGGGAACGCCTGACGAACGTCGTCTACATGGGAATGGGAGAGCCGTTCGCGAACTACGACGCCACCCTCGCCTCGATCCGACGCCTCAACGATCCGAGGGGATTCGGCCTCGGCGCGAGGTCGTTCACCGTGTCCACCGTCGGGATCGTCCCGGGCATCGAGCGGTACGCCGACGAGGGGTTGCAGGCCAACCTGGCCGTCTCACTCCACGCCGCCAACGACGAGCTGCGGACCCGTCTCCTCCCGATCAATCGGACCTACCCACTCGGGCCGCTCCTCCGCGCCTGCCGACGGTACGTCGAGCGCACGAATCGACGGATCACGTTCGAGGTCGCTCTCATCGACGGCATCAACGACGGGGCACCCCACGCGCTGGAGCTCGCCGACCTCCTCGAAGGGCTCCTCTGCCACGTGAACCTCATCCCGTTCAACACGGTTCCCGGAACGGACTGGAAGCGGAGCCCGGACGAGCGGATCGTTCGATTCTCGCGGGTCCTCGAAGAGCGCGGTGTCCCCACGACGGTTCGCGTCAGTCGAGGAGTTGAGATTCAGGCCGGATGCGGTCAGCTTCGCGCGCGACGTTCCGAGAGAGACGATTGAATCGGGATCGTTCGAGGGCTACTCGGTCAGCAGGCTTCGATACGCCTCGAGCGCCTGTTCGCCCCACCGATCGGTGATGCTGTTCATCCCCTCGCGGACCAACTGCCGGACGCGCTCTCGGCTGATCTCCATGATCCGGCCGACCTCGGCGAAGTTGTACGGACAGCCGTCCTCGATCCCGTAGTGGAGACGGATGGCGAACGCCTGGCGGGCGGGAATCATGTCGAGGACCGACTGCAGCTCGTCGCGGAACAGGAGGCGGAGCGCCTCGTGCTCCGGTGAGAGACCGCTCTCGTCGATGATCCGCTCCTCCAGCGTTTCGTCGCCCTCCTCGCCGACGACCTGATCGAGGGAGACGATCTCGTTGACCTGCGCCTCGATCTGGCGGAGCCGATCGATCGAGATGCCAACCGCCTCGGTGATCTCTTCCTCTTCGATCACGCCCCCCTCGGCCATCGAGCGCATCTGCGCCAGCCGACGGACGGCACGGAAGAGATAGTCGGGGATCCGGATCATCCGAGCGTGGTTGTTGATGGCGATCAGGATCGAGCGCCGGATCCACCACGACGAATACGTGCTCAGGCGGTACCCGCGTTCCGGGTCGAACCGATCGATCGCTTCCATCAGGCCGATGTTCCCTTCCTGGATGAGATCGATCAGCGGAAGCCCCACGTCGGTGTACTCCTGGGCGATCTTCGCGACGAGTCGAAGGTTGCAGACGATCAGTCGATCCCTCGCGCCGTCGACGCCGGCCGCCATCTGCCTGGCCAGTCGCCGCTCGTCGTCGGCCGACAACAGCGGGAATCGCCCGATCTCGCGGAAGTAGATGTCCAACAGCGAGGGGACCCCTTGCCGCCGTTCCCGTGTGCTCAATCGCTCGTTCTCCATGATCGATCCGGCCCAACTTTACGGAAGCGTTTCCCCTTTGTCCACGGCATCCGCGCGGTCCGGAAACGCGTCAGAACGCACCTCCAGAACGTCCAGCTCGGTCACCACGGCGCCGATGTTCAACCGGCCGCTCAGGCTCGGGTTCGTCCTCCCCCCGTCGCCGGACACCAACTCCTTGATGTAGAGCCCTCCCTCGCCTTCGAGCTCCAGGACCGCTCGTCGCGGGCCTTCGACCTCGACGGACGCGGAGAGCAAGCGACGGCGGCGCACCCGATCGGCGCGTCGGTGAGCGACCCGCTGCGGCGTTCTCTGCTCGATCTCCCCGCACAGGGCGGAGAGCGCCTCGCGGAGTCGCTCCGTGCCGACCGGCGTTTCGAACTCGACACACGCGCGGTACCGCTTCGTCGCCTTCAGGCCTTTCAACAGCGCGACGGTCCCGCGATCGACGATCGACAGCGACGACACCTCCACCCTCTCCATCGCCCGATCGTTCACGTCTTCCCGGATCGACGACAGGTCGAGCGTCCGGCGACGAGGGGCGAGCACCTCCAGGACGAATGGCCGCCCTTCGCCGAGCATCCTCGCGTCGATGTCCTCACGCCCGGCCCCGTGAAGGCGTGCCTCCTCCGCACCCGCCGCCTCGAGCACCGGGGCGGCGATCCACTCCTCCACCGACTCGGGATACTGCTTCCCGGTGAAGCCGCACGACGCGCAGCCGCGTCCTCGACACCGCCGGCAGGGCCACTTCGTCTGAGGAATGCCGCGGGCGAGCTTCCGGTATCTCCCGTAGACGTAGAGGGACGCGACGTGCAAGGAGAGCGCATCCGCCCCAACGTCCATGACGAACGAAACGTCCGGTCCGCTGAACTCGACCGTCGCTGGACGATCCAGACGGGCCTCGAACGCCTTACCGACAACCCGGTTGAACGCGTGCTTCAGCGATTCCCCTTCGTCGCTCGGGAACCGCTCGACGAAGAACCGCTCCATCTCCTCCAGCCGCGGGGAGAGCCGCACGCCGAAGAGGTAGGTCGCGAACTCGAACCCCGCGACGTCTCGCACCGCGCGATCCGCCCACGCCGTGGCACGCTCGAACAGCCCGCCGCAGACCCAGCAGACACCCGACTTGCCCGACTCGGACAGCCGCTCTCGAATCGTCCGTCCGCGCTCTTCGTTCGCCAGGCCCCGCCCGATCCGGGCGAACGGTCGCCCGAGGCACTCGTCGCAGATCGGGCCCGCTCCGAGAATTCGGCGCGCCCGGTCGAGTTGCGCCTCTTCGAACTTCAGGCTCACGGCGGCCTCCCCGTCCCGTACGAACGATACAGGATCATCGAGCGATCCTCGCGAACGAAGCCGAGCTTCCCCAGCTCGTCCGCGACGGTCGCATCGTCGATCGGGCGACCGCCCCACGTCTTCACGCGGATCGAAGGCGGGCGGTCCCTCCCCTCGACCAGCTTCAGGAGGGTGGCCAGCGCTTCGCGGCGCTCGTCTTGCGCCAGATCCACCAACGGAACGAGCCGCTCTCCGCGGTTCTCGACCGCGAGGATCGGTCGCCCGCCCCGAAGGACGAGGTAGTTGGCCGGATGGTGACGGACGACGTATCGCTCGCCGTTCGGGAGGTCGATCGGGAAGAGGTCGCCGTAGACGCACGCCGGATCGAACACGTTGAGAAGGATCGTCGGGCTCTCCCCCTGCGGTTCCCGCAATCGATCGATCGTCCCTCTTGCGGCGAACTGCGGCGCGTACAGGCCCGAGACGAACAGGCCCCGCTCGACCTCTCCCGCCCACTCGGATCGCGTCAACGACGGGTAGACCTCCGACCACCGCAACCCGAGCCCGTCCCGCCCGAGGGTCTCGCGACTCAGGACGCCGTACCGAAGCAGGAGAATCCGAAGGAGAGCGCCTCCGTCGCCGGTCGTCTGCTCCGCCCGCTCCGCTTCGAAGACGGACCATCTCCCGCCTCCCCACGTCGCTCCCCGTCGCCGTGCGTGCCATCGATCCGGCTGCGGTGCCTCCCCCCACGCCGAACCGAGCGAATCGTTCGTCACCCTCCCCTCCCAGATCAGCTGCCAGAGCGCCACGGCGACCTCGGACGGCGATCGGCTCGTCCCCGCAGCGATCTGGTGGAGGAAGGACGCGCCTCGTTCGCGGAGGTAGTCCAGTACACGCCGAGCGATCTCATCCGAATCCGACGGTTCCGCCTCCTGTACCACTGGAGGAGCGAACCCGGGAGGCGTGAAGGCGAGTCTCCGTTGCCCGCCGCCTGCCGTGCGCCCGGCCCACGCGAGTTCGCCGTCTCGGACCAGCCGATCGAGCATCCCTCGATCGTAGCCGCGAATCCGGATCGACAGAACGTCGTCCCAGACATCGACCGGGAGCGAGCAACCGGCCAGCTGCTCCATCACCTCCGGCAGCTCCTCCGCGTCCAGCGGAGCGTCGCAGTGGTGATGCGCCAGCAGGTACCCGGAGTAGACCTCCGGGGTGACGGCGGTCTGCCGACGGCGTCGGTCGGACAGCGTCAGCCGTCGAATCCCGGCCGCCACGCGGGGATCGGACCAACCGATCGTCCCGTCCGCCCGCTCGACCTCGATCCAGCCCTCCGACTGCCGCATCCCGTCGATCAAGCGTTCCGCCGACGGATACCGTTCCAGGACCTCCGCTCGATCCGTCACGGCGCGAGACGCGACGTATCGACGCACGATCGCCCGGACGTCCTCATCGCCCAACCGCCGGTACTGCTCGGCGTCGTCCGCCGCAACGAGCCGCTCCGGGAATCGAGCGCCGCTGACCTCGACCCTGACGATTCGCCGGTCCTCGACCAGCTCCGGGAGGGCCTCTTCTGCGGCAGGCTCGCACCGCGCGCGGACCTCCGCTTCGGTCAGATCACCGATTCGTCGCAGGAGTTCGACCAGCTCGACCCCGTCCCTTGCGCGGTGGTACGGCGCGAGCCCCTGCAGCCGTTCGTCAATCGTGCGGATCGCGTCCGGGTCGAAGAGCGTCTCGCTCCGGATCCTCTCGCCGAGGAGGCGCGTCACGTCCTCCCGGACGCCGTGACGTCGCTCCGCTCGGGCGACCGGCGTGTCCTCCTCGTACAAATACTTCCCGGTGAAATCGAGGAGGAGCGATCCGGAGAACGGGGAGGGACTTCGGTCCCTCCGAACGGCGAAGCCGGCGGTCCCCTCCTCGACGTCCCGCAGAAAATCCCGAACCGCCTTGAGCGGCAGCTCGTCTTCGATGATCTCACGATACGTCTCGGTGACGATCGGGAAGTCCGGATGCTCGCTGGCGACGGTCAGGAGGTCGTGGGCGCGGAGTCGCTGCAGCCAGAGGGGCGTCCGGCGGTCGGGCCGGGCTCGCGGAAGGAGGAGGGCGCGTCCGGCGTTCCGCCGGAACCGCATGGCGAAGAACGGGGTGCTCTCCAGTTCATCGATGACGTCATCGACGATCCGATCCGCTCGGAGGCCCCGAATCGCATCGATCAACGCATCGATCGGGATCCCTCCGGGTCGAAGCAGGATCCCGTCGCCCGAGAAGATCGCCTCGGGAGGCTCGTGTCCCGCGTCCCGGAGCCTCCGCTGGGCTCCGAGGAGGAGCGCCAGATGGAACGCCCTTCCGAACGGCGAAAGGACCGACATCCGCACGTCTCCGGCCTCGTTCCGGAAGACGTCGATCAGGACGCGACGATCGTTCGGAATCGCACCGCCGCGCCCGCGCTGATCGGACAGGTACTCGATCAGGTTCCTCGCCGCCGCCGGGTCGAGTGCGCACTCGACCGTCAGCCACGCCTCGAGGTCGGCGCTCCCGAGCCGCTCTTCGCACTCTCGGAGGAACGCGCCGAGCCGTCCGCCGAACTCCGCGTCCCGGCCAAGACCTTCCCCCTTCCAGAACGGCATCATCCCTTCGTGATCCTCTGCCGGAGCGACGATCACCCGATCGTGCGTCACGTCCAGGATCCGCCAGCACCCCGTCCCGAGGATGAACGTCTCACCGAGGCGCCGCTCGAAGACGAACTCCTCGTCCAGCTCTCCGATCCGCGTCTTCCCGTCTTCCAGGACCATCGCGTACTGACCGGTGTCCGGAATCGCGCCACCGTTGAGGATCACCGCGTGCCGGCTGCCCGGCAGTGGATAGAGGCGTCCGGTCGAGCGCTCCCACGAGATCCGCGGCCGAAGGGCCGGCGCCGACGGCGTCCGGTACCGCCCCGCGAGAAGCTCGAGGACGGCTTCGTACGTCTCCCGGGGGAGATCGCAGTACGGAGCGGCACAGCGGATCCGTTCGTAGAGCCGGTCGACGGTCCACTCGTCCATCGCCACCATCGCCACGATCTGCTGTGCGAGGACGTCGAGTGGGTTCCTCGGGACGTGGATCGCCGAGATCTGACCACGGAGCATGGCTCGGGAAAGCGCCGCCATCACGAGGAGATCGGCCCGGGTTTTCGGGATCATCCGTCCCACGCTCGTCGCACGGACGAGGTGTCCGGCCCGCCCCACCCGCTGGAGGCCGCTCGCCACCGAGAACGGCGTCTCGACCTGACAGACGAGGTCGATCGCGCCGACGTCGATCCCCAGCTCCATCGACGCGGTCGCCACCAGCGCCGGGAGCCGGCCGGCCTTCAGATCCTGCTCGATCCGGTGGCGCTCCTCCTTGGAGACGCTCCCGTGATGCGCCCGGACGAGCGGCGCGCCGGCCAGCCTGTTCATCTCTGCGGCGAGCCGTTCGACCACACGCCGGCTGTTCCCGAAGATCAGCGTCGACGTGTGCTGCTCGACCAACTCGAGGAGCCTTTCGTAGATCGACGGCCAGATGCTGACCGTCAAATCCTCGGCCGGCGGCAGGTCCTTCATGTCCTCGACCGACGTGATCACCGCGAGGTCGAGGTCCTTGCGCATCCCGGCGTCGACGATCGTGACCGGGCGCGGCGCCCCGTCGACGTCTTGCCCGCCGAGGAATCGGGCGACCTCTTCCAACGGACGTTGAGTCGCCGACAGGCCGATGCGGATCGGCGGGTCGGAGGTCAACTCCTCGAGCCGCTCGAGGAGGAGCGTGAGGAACGTTCCCCGCTTGTTCGGGCAGAGAGCGTGGATCTCATCGACGATGACGTAGCGGACGGACCGGAGCATCTCCCTCGCCTTGGTCGACGTGAGAAGCAGGTGAAGCGACTCCGGCGTGGTGATCAACAAATGGGGAGGGTTCCGGACCATTCGCTGCCGCTCGGCCGCCGGTGTGTCGCCGGTCCGCAATCCGACGCGGACCTCCGGAAGGGCGAAAGCCAAGTGCTCGGCAGAGGAGCGGATCCCGCGAAGCGGCATATCGAGGTTCCGCTCGACGTCGTTGGCGAGGGCCTTCAGCGGGGACAGGTAGAGCGTGTGGACGCCGCCGCTCCGGCTCGCAGTATCCTCGCTGCGAGTGATCAGCTCATCGATCGCATAGAGGAACGCCGCCAACGTCTTCCCCGAGCCGGTCGGCGCCAGGATGAGCGTGTTCTTCCCAGCGGCGATCTGCGGCCACCCCAAGACCTGCGGCGGCGTCGGGCCGGCGAAGCTCTCCCGGAACCACCTAACCGTCGCCGGATGGAAGAGCGACAGAAGTTCGTCGTGCATACGGTCATTCTCCGGAATCCGACACCGCGATCAACCGAGCGAATTTCGGAGCGCTTGGGGGTTGCTTCTTGTTCTTTAGGATGATACAATGTATCGTTGAATGGATATCCCGAAACGGCAAATCGTGCCGAAAGGGCGAAGCGCAAAGTTACGGGCCTACAGGAGGAATCCCATGGTCGCCGGACTACCGAAGGATCCAATCGGACGTGCGCGTTCGATCGCCTCTTCACCCCTTTCTATTGCGCATACCATTCAGCGCGGTGCCACATCTCAGGCCCGATCGCCCCAGACTCCTACGGATGCGTGCCTAGCCGAGGCGATCGGTGGCTTCTCGCTCCGGGGTGAAGCCCGATCGATGAGCATCTGAACGGCACCGCGCACCTCCTCGCAGGGGAGCCACGGCGGGCACCGTTGTTGGTGCCCGCCGTCTGCGAGGGCCACGCCCCCTGCGCCGTCTCCGTCCTCCCCGTCCGTTGCGCCGGAATCTCGTTGCCGGTAGCATCGGAAAACCCCTGAACGCGAGATGATCGGCAGATGGACCCTGTCGCAATCGCTCCGCTAGCCATATCGCTCTTCGCCTTCGCGATCACCTACGTCGGGATCTTCCTGGAACGGGTTCACCGCGCCATCGTCGCGCTCTCCGGCGCCGTGTTGATGATCGCGTTCGGAACCTGGTTCTCCTTCTACAGCACCCACGACGCCGTCCTGTCGGTCGATTACGACACGATCACGCTCCTGATGGGAATGATGATCGTCGTCGGCCTGTTCCAGGAGACCGGCTTCTTTCAGTATCTCGCCATCCGGGCCGCCAAGCTGGCGAAGGGTCGCCCGTGGCTGTTGCTCGTCTACCTCGGTCTCGTCACGTCCGTCGTCTCGATGGTCCTGGACAACGTCACGACGATCATCATCGTCGTCCCGGTGACGGTCTCCGTCGCCGACGTCCTCGGGATCTCACCGCTCCCGTTCCTGATGGCCGAGGTCCTCCTGTCGAACATCGGCGGCGTCGCGACGCTGATCGGTGACCCCCCGAACATCCTGATCGGGTCGGCCGCCGGCTTCGGCTTCGTCGATTTCCTCACCCACCTGGCCCCGATCGTCGTCCTCGTGTGGGGCGCCGCACAGGGGATCCTCATGTTCATCTTCCGCCGTGAGCTAACGCAGCGGCCGACAAGCGTCGACCGCCTCCTGAGAATGGACGAGCGACGAGCGATCGTCGACCCGCTGACGACACGGCGCATGCTGATCACCCTTTCGATCACGATCCTCCTCTTCTTCGTTCACGAGACGATCTCCCTCCGGCCGGGGCTCGTCGCGCTGATCGGTGCGTGCGTCGGGCTGCTGTGGGTTCGCCCGAACTTCGACAGGATCCTGAAGGACATTCACTGGGACGTGCTGATCTTCTTCATCTCCCTGTTCATCATCGTCGGCGGCCTCGAAGCGAGCGGCGCGATCGGTTTCCTCGGCCGCGGGATCGCGGCCCTCGCCGAGCACGGCCTCTACGTACCGATCCTCGTCGTTCTGTGGGGGGCGGCCTTCGCCTCGGGCGTGATCAGCAACGTCCCGTTCACGATCGTCATGCTTCCCATCTTCAAGGGGCTGGCGGCGCACGGGATCGACGCCGCCCCGCTGTGGTGGGCGCTGGCGATCGGCGTCGGCTTCGGAGCGAACCTGTCACCGTTCGGCTCCGCCGCCAACGTGGTGATCGTCTCGATGTCCGAGTCGCTCGGGGAGAAGCTGACGCTCCGCCGATGGATCGCCAGCGGTTCGTTCGTCGCGTTCGCCAGCTGCGCGTTGGGGACGATCGCCGTCCTCGTCGCTGTCCGGTTCGGTTGGTTTTAGCCGATCGATGGACGCTGGGTCCTCGCCTTGGCTGCGGACGATCGACGTCTTCCCGTTCGGCCTGCCGGACAGCGCGTAGCCGTCCGATCGGTTCAGCGAGCCTTCGGGCCCCGATCGAGTCGGTAGTCCGATCCCCCGATCTCCGCGATGACGCAGGATCCGAGCCACCTGGAGTACGTGTGCTCTTCGTACTTGTCCAGCAGCTCTTCCCGCGTGAGGTTCGTCGCGATCGCGATCGGCAGCATCTCCCGGTACCGCCAGTCGATGATCCGCTGGAACTCCTGAAGAATGAACTCACTCGTCTTCTCGTGCCCGAGGTCGTCGAGGATCAACAGATCGCAGGTGCAGCACTCTTGGGAGACGTCCGTATCGCCGATCCGGGCGGCCATTCGGAGCTTGTCGCTCAAGTCCAGCATCGGCCAGTACAGGATCTCGGCCCGGCGCTCGACTTCCTCGGGGCTCAGCGTCGGCGGCGTGGAGTCGTCCGAGATCTCCGGCTCCGCGCTGCGGATCAGCTCGGTTGCCGACGGAACGGCGATCGAGCTCTCCGAGGGCTCTTCCTTCGCCGGCACCGTGGAGTGAAGTCGGTCGAACTCGACCGCGAGGGCATGAAGGAGGTGCGTCTTGCCCACCCCGCCCGGTCCGATGAGGACCACGCCGCTGATCTCGCCACGCGCCAGGCTTCGGCACGCCTCGACCGCACCCGCATTGAACCGGGTCACTTCGAAGCTGTCGAACGTTGCGTCGGCGAACATCTTCCCGAAGCTCACCCCACGGATCATCGGTTCTCCTCCCCCGCCCCCAGATAGTACTCTTTGCCGCGGCTCGTGCCGGGTTTCCTCCGGACACCGGCCGGCCGGCCTCTCGCCTCCCACTCACGCGCCATGGCGAGATTCCGCTCGAAGTTCTTCGTGTTGAACGGCGTCACGCAGTTGAAGTATCGGCGAGACTCCTCCTTGCCCCCGTCGGTCGCCGCGAGATAGTCGAGAACGAGGATCAGATCCTCCTCGGTGTATCCGTCCCTGAGCCGGCCGCCGATGTGTTCGACGTTCTTCGCGTACCTCGCCGACAGCGGTGTGTACTGCGCCCAATCCCAGCTCCGCTCCCGAAGCATGTTCAGATGATCGATGATCCGCTGAACGCGCCGCTTCGCTTCGTCCTTCTTCGTCGTCGCGGCCGGCCGCTTCTCCCGGGCGGGCGGCTTCCCCCCCGGTCGGGGGAGTTCTCCGAACAGGCTGTCCATCAGGGCGCCGTGGGACACGGCCTGGACGCCCCCGTCAGGGCCCGTTGCTCCTTCGCCCGCCTCCTCGACTCGGCTGACGTAGCCGCCGTCGACCAGCTCCTTTAGCGCCGTCTCGATCGCCGCCTTCTTTTCGAGCGAGACGCGCTCCAGGCTCCTGACGTCGGAAGTGCGACCACGGGAAAGCGACTGGAGGTAGGCCAACAGGCCCTTCGCCCGAAACGACAGGTTCGGGTCCTCGAGCGCCCTCGCGTCGATGATGATCCCGCGCCCGTGTTGGCTTCCCTCGATTCGGATCGTCATCCTGCTCCCCGTTCCTTCGCCCGTGTCACCGCCGAAGCCGGCAGAGAGTACCGAGGCGCCCGAGCGCGGCGCAACTCGTCAGTCCGTCACCGTCCCGTTCGGCTATCGGAGATGGATCTCGACGATGTCGCCGTCTTCGAGGCGGTGATCGGCCGGCACCTGCTGGCCGTCGAATCGTCCGGATCCCCAGATCCGGACGTACTTCAGCCGCTCGACGAAGTCGCGGTGCACGGTGCCGACCGCGTCGAGCGCCGTGCTCCCCTCCGGCATCGTGTACGGCTCGGTCATGTCCGGTTTCTTCCCCGGCATCTTCGTGTAGACGCGGACGATGTGAAGCGTTTCGAAGACCCGCTTTCGTAGCGCGTCCAGCCCCGAGCCGGTCACCGCGGACACCCCGTACACCGGGAACGGCAGCCTCTCCGTGAGCCGCTCCACCGTCTCGGGCGACGCGAGATCCACCTTATTGACGACGATCCCCGTCGGGATCTCACGGATCCGTTCGTCGGTCTCACCATCGACGGTCACCACCAGGCGAAGGTGCTTCTCCTCAAGGAGGCCACGGAGTTCCTCGAGCTCGTCGGCGATCAGATCGCCGTCGGTCGCGTCGAGGACGACCAGCCCGATGTCGCAGCCTCGGATCAAGTTGAAGACCCACGGCTCGGTGTACTCCGGCGTGATCGGCGGCAGGTCGAGCAGCTGAATCGAGACGTCCTCGAACGCCATCATCCCCGGGACCGGCGCGAGCGTCGAGAACGGGTACTTCGCTACTTCGGGCCGCGCGTTCGTCAGAGCGGACAGCAGGCGCGACTTGCCGGTGTTCGGCGGACCGATCATCGCGACCTGCCCCGCTCCTTCGCGAGGGACGTGGTCGTGCCCCGACGACTTCCCGGTCCGCTTGGAGTGCGACTGGCTCTCTCGCAGCTTGGCGATGCGGCGTTTGATGTCCGCCTGCATCTTGTCGGTCCCCTTGTGCTTGGGGATCGTGGCCAGCATCTCCTCCAAAATGGAGAGCTTCTCGTCGGGCTCCTTCGCGTACCGGAGTCGCTTACGCGCCTTGAGGAACTCCGGTGTCAGGTTCGCAGGCATCGTCTCAATCCCTCGCGAGACAGGGTAAGCGGTGCCGCGCGGCGCCGCAACGGGGTTTACTCGTTGTGCGGGATCTCGAGGCTGCTGTTCCCGATGAATTCCCGGACGATCGCGTCCCCAGGGATCAGCCGGTGGTCGTTCACCTGTTCCAGCGTTAACCCTTCCACTGACTCGAGCAGTTGACTGATTCGCTGATGACGGATCTGCGCGTCGAGGTACGATGGGTACGGATCGAGGTCCTCCTGCTGCGGCCAGACGCCGTCTTCTCCGACGAAGAACGGCTTGAGCGCCGGAAGGTCGAACGGCATCCCGCCGTTGAGCCGCACGTCGGCGAGGCCCTTGAGCGGGATGATCGAGTACAGCTCGCCGGCTCGCACGTAGTGCCAATGAAGCAGCGTCGCCAGCGGCGGGTGGTTGCGATGGGTCGTATCGCGCAGTGTGCGCCGCATCAGGCGGACGTCCTCGAACCGCGTCAGGCGCCGTCCGGTGCGATCTCCCGCATACAACGGAATCATCGGGTTCGGTTCGTACAGCGGGTTCATCGCCTCGATGTAGACGCGGAAGATGTTCGCACGATCGATCCCCTCGACGATCGGCGGATAGAAGCCGTGGAGACAGTCGAGAAGGAGGATCTGATCGTCCTCTCGTTTCACCGGCTTCGTGCCGGAACGATGCCCTTCCTTGAAGCTGTAGATCGGCTGTCGGATCGTGTCGCCGGCGAGCAAGCGCTTTAGGTGCGCGTTGAGCAGCTGGATGTCCAGCGCCTCGGGCGTCTCGTAGTTACGATCGTTGATCCAGTCCGTCGGATGCTCGATGAGCGACCAGAAGTAATCGTCGAGGTTGAGCACCAGGAACTCCAACCCGTGCCTTCGCAGCCGTTCGGTCAGCTTGACCGTCGTCGTCGTCTTCCCCGACGACGACGGTCCGCTGATGAAGATCATCTTGACCTCGTCCCCGGCCTCGATCCGATCGATCACCTTCTGCGCCGCTCCGTCGAGCGCCGATTCGAACCGCTCGAGCGACTCGTCGACAAGCGGCTTCACACGCTCGCTCCGCACGATCTCGCTGAGCCCCTCGACCGTGTCGCAATCCCTCGCGCGATTCCACGCCAGAAGCGGCTCGAGATGCTCCTCGGGATATCCGCTTCGCACGAACTGCTCGTCGCTGATCGCGCCCTCACGCACCCAGTGATGCCCCCATCGGTACGCGGTGTACGAGTCCGCGATCTTGGTGAAGCCGTCGCTGCGTAGTACGTGCAGGACGACGTCCTGCACCTCTTCGACCGTGGGGGGAAAGTTCGTCACGTGATGCCGCGGATCGGCGTTGAGACAGACGATCACCATGTCCGCGAGGACCTCGGCGATCCCCTCGTCGGTCCCGCCGGCAGCGAATACCCGATCGTTGATGCCCGGCACGTAGTCCTGCGCGAAGCCGCCGCCCGTCTCGGCCGCCAGGAGGATGACCTTGAACACCTTCTCCGGATCGAACGTCACCAGCGAGTGATTTCGCTTACGTATCTTCCCGATCCTGTTCAGAACAGCCATGACACCGCGATTATAGCGGATTCATGCGTGACGCTCGCGTGACGCTTCGCGTCACGTAGACGAAGGGTCGGAACCGCAAGTACGACCCGACCCTTCGTCCGGTGGGTGATTGCGCTTACCTAGTCAATTTGAGACGATCGCAACACGTTGCGCTTCGTCTGGTCGGTACTCGCTTCGCTATTCGTTCCTCGCTGTGACCGTCGCGCGACGCAACGCGTCACGGAGAAGAAGCAGCGTGTTCCTCGAGGGACACCCGCTGCTTCTTCCGGTTGGTCGTGATTTCGCTACTGGGACTTCGTAGTAACTTTCTCCTCCTGACCAGTCAGCACGACGCCCTCGCGTTGGAGGAGATCGTAGATGTCCTGCGCCTGCCAATGCTTGCAGCCGTCGACCACGACGGCCAACGGGTTGTCGAGCAGCCACTCGTCGTGCAGGACCTCGAGATCGCGTAGGTACTCAAGCGGGATCTTGTTCTCTTCGTTTCGCCCCCGCTGCTCGATCCGCTCCTGGCAGACCTCGGCCGGCGTTCGCAGGTAGACGATCTTGTCCGGATCGGCGCACCAGTTGCCCTGGAGCCAGTCCCACATCCGGCAGTAGATCTGCCACTCCGACTCCGACATCAGCCCGGACTGATAGCAGTTCTTCGCGAAGACGTACCGATCGCAGTAGATCGACCGCTCGAGGACGACCGTACTGTGATCGATCATCCCCAGGACTTCGCTCCACGTCTTGGCGCGCGTCGTGAACGCGGCCAGCTGGAACGTGAACGCCCACCGCTTCGGGTCCTCGTAGAACATCCCGAGTAGATTCGCCGCGAAGTCCTTCTGCCAGGCTCCGACCGGCTCCTCGATGAAACCGAACATCCCCGACTCGTGCAGCCGTCGGCCGACCGTGCTCTTGCCGGCGGCGATGTTGCCCTCGAAGAGAATCATCGTGCGCTGCCCCCTCACTTTCCCCCCCTTTGCGGAAGCTTCCCGTTCGGCCTCGTGGACCCCGGCTCGGCACGAAAACCGTGATCCGCCCGACATCTCTTGCGAATGGATTCACCACCCGAACCGCTGGAAAACCCACCCGTCGCTCTCATCATACGTGTCGCGACCGCCTCGGTGAAATCGGTTCTTGCTCAGGACGTTCTCCGAAGTGCGCGTCCGATGTGCATTCCGAGAACGTCACGCCGCTGGGCGAGACAGACGTCCGGCGCCCACTCGTCTGCCGAAGCTTCGCGACACACGCCTCTGCATCTTCCGGGTCCCCGGTCACCCCAACGCACGCTTCCTCGCCGTTGCCCCGACTCTGCGTTGATTTCGTAAGCCCCCCCACTACAATCCGCTCGAATCAGGAGGCCGCATGCCGGAGAAGCACGAGACGTCCGCCGCGTTCGAAGCGACTATCTTCGAGGCCCTACGCATTGCGCTACGGATCACGCTGCAGGACCCGCGCATCGCCGTCCGCGCCCCACGCCTGCTCTGGCGCCAGTGGCGCGCAGCGCGACGACGCCGGCAGCACGAGCGCGCCGGCACGCACGTGCCACCGTTCGTCATCTACTCCGTCACGGGGGAGTGCAACCTCGACTGCGACGGCTGCTACGACAAGCTGCTTCACCGAAGCGATCGCCCCGAGCTGACCGACGACGAGATGCGCCGCGTGCTCGGTGAAGCCCGCGAGCTCGGTGTGTCGATCGTGCTCCTCGCCGGGGGCGAGCCACTCCTCCGACGCCAGCTCCTCCGAATCACCGCAGAGTACCCGCAGATCCTCTTCCTGCTGTTCACGAACGGGTCCCTGCTCGACGAGCGGCGGATCGAGCAGCTCAAGCGACAGCATCACGTCGTTCCCGTGCTGAGCATCGAAGGCGACGAGACGAAGACGGACGATCGACGCGGCGTCGGCACGTACCGCCACGTGGTCGCGGCGATGGATCGCCTCCGTCGTCGCCGCGTCTTCTTCGGAACGTCCACCACGCTGACGCGCGCCAACTTCGATATGCACCTCGACGAGGCACACCTTCGCGATCTGATCCGAAAGGGCTGCCGGCTCTTCTACTCGATCAACTACGTTCCGGTGCAGCCCGGAACGGAGCATCTCCAACTCGAGCCGGAGCAGGTCCACGATCTCGAGCGTCGACTCGCGGAGTTCAGGAGGAGGCTGCCTGCGATCTTCATCGCGTTTCCCCACGACGAGGTCGCGCTCGGCGGTTGCCTCGCCGCCGGACGTGGGTTCCTCCACATCAACGCCTACGGCGACGTCGAGCCGTGCCCGTTCTCGCCGTACTCCGATACGAACCTCAACGAGACGTCCTTCGCGGACGCCCTGGGCTCCCCGCTCCTGCAGAAGATCCTGAGCAGCGGCGTCGTGCTCGACGAGACCGACGGTCGTTGCGCCCTCTGGAAGAGACGGGAGTGGGTTGCGCGCCTTCTTGAAGAAGGCGCGGGCGGAGAAGCTATCAACGCTTCTCCCAGTCCGATGGTTGCCGATGGCAAGCAGGAACCGGGAAGCCCACGGCTTCCCGTAAACGGTGAGGATGCGGCGGATGAGTAGCACGCCGCCGTCCGATCCGTTCGCGGAGATCGATCGGCTCGTCTGCGGTGCGGGGTTCGTTCCCGAAGAGATCGCGACCCGCGCGCTCTCTCTCCAGGCGGCCGTGCCGAGGCGCGCGGAGGGCGCACCGCTCTCCTCGT
>CAZFZM010000019.1:0-1161 GCA_964523545.1 uncultured Thermotogae bacterium | reverse complement strand
CTCTCTCTCCAGGCGGCCGTGCCGAGGCGCGCGGAGGGCGCACCGCTCTCCTCGTCCATCGTCGACGCTCTCCTGGCGCATCGCGGAGAACGCGTCGCCCTGTTCACCGGCTTCGTCGTCCGGGAGACGTTCCCCGGCGGCGAGAACGACGGACCGCTCGGCGCCGTCGCTCTGGCTCGAGCGCTGTGCCGTGCCGGCTCCGACGTTGCGATCCACGCCGATCCTCAGGTCCTCGACCACACGACCTGGCTCGCCGCCGAGATCGGTGCGGACGTTCGAGTCACTCCCATTCCCGAAGCTCCGCCGGCCGAGTTCGTCGACTCGATCGACGTCGCGATCGCGATCGAGAAACCGGGCGAGAACTCGGAGGGGCACCTGCACGCCTGGAGCGGTCGACGGATCGAGGAAGGGTCGATCTCGATCGACGAGCTGTTCGATCGACTGAGCGCAGCGGGGAAGCCGACGATCGCGACCGGCGATCGGGGAAACGAGATCGGCTTCGGCGCGATCTACGACGAAGTCCTGTCCCTCGTCCCGGAGGCGAGGCGATGCACCTGCGGCTGCGGCGGCGGGATCGCAGCGGTCACCCCGACCGACTTCCTCTATCCGGCCGCGGTCTCCAATTGGGGCGCGTACGGACTGTGCGCCGGGCTCGCCCTCGCGACCGGCGATCGATCGCTCGCCCTCCTCCCCGACGAAGAGGAGCGGCTTCTCAGGGTCGCCGCCGTCCGCGGATGCCGCGACGGGCTCCTGAAGACCGCCGCGTTCGGCGTCGACGGGATCTCCGGCTCGATCTCGATCCGGATCGTCGGCGCGCTGGAGGCGATCGTCACCGAAGCCGGATGAAGAGAGCGCCTGTGCGCGGCTCCATCGAAGGAAGGAACGAGGCGCTTCACGGGTAGCCGGCTCGGGCCAAGGGATCCTCTAACACCCGCAGAGATCGGCTTACCGCTGCTCCCTTCCGGGCCTCACGGGGTTCACCGACGTGCGCCGCAGAGGGCTCGGCCTTCAACGCCGCTTGCCCGAGGACGGACCCTCACGCCTTCCCCCTCCGGAAGCCCTTCGGCTCCACGTGAGCGGGTTGTGGATGCAGGGGACCGCTAGCCCCCCACCTAGCACAGGCGGTGGCGGAGGGGGCGGGATTTGAACCCGCGGTACCCA
>CAZFZM010000018.1:31446-50876 GCA_964523545.1 uncultured Thermotogae bacterium | reverse complement strand
GCTCGGCCGCTGCGGCAGCGAAATCCGGCGGCCCCTGCTCGGGATCGCCGAGCGCGGCCTTCAGGGCCTCCTCCGTCACGCCGAGGATCTCTGCCGCGGCTGCGAGATTGGGCCGCTCATGCTCGCCTTCTCCGCGCTGCGGCCCCTGGCCAGGGGCCTGCTCGGGCAGCCCGAGCGCCTCGATCAGTGCCTCCTCGGTGACCCCGAGGGTCTCCGCGGCTCCGGCGATGTCGAGGCGGGGCGGTTGCTGGCCCTGTTGCGGATCGTTGCCCTGCCCGGCCTGAGCCACCACCCCGAACGCCACCGCTCCAGCCAACAGCAGCGCCAGTCCGAGTGTCCTTCGTGTTCTCGTGTTCATGGTTCCCCCTTCAGGAACGTTGAGATGAGTTATCGTGGCACTCGAACATGAATGGCGGATGAAAGCGGCCGAAGTCCAGCGTGAAGCTGGACTTGGCCGTGGCGGAAGCTGCGCTTCCGCAGCTTGTGAGCTCAGGCGTGAAGCCGAGGCTGAGCGGCTTAGTACGGAGTGGATCGACTGATCCACTCCGCTCTTGTGCTGGCGAGGTGGCGAAAACCTTCGGCGCGATGTGGGTGGAACGAGGATGATTCTCCTCTGTTACTCGAAGAAGGCGTCCGTGTCGCCGATGTCGGGCATCGGGACGCTCTCCGAGAAGAGGTACGCGCCAGTGCACGGGTAACCGTCGAGGTCGCGAAGCTCGTCCAGAGCCTGGAGCTGGCTTGGGCTCAACGTTCGGTAGACCTCGGTGAACGCCGTCGCGTAGAGGGCGGCGATCTCCCCGTCGAGCTCCCCGTACCGTTCGGCCCGCTCGAGGACGTACGCCTCATCGATTGACGACTGCGTCATCAGCTTCCGCAGCTCGATCGAGATCTCTTCGCGTACCTCGACGATCTCGGTCAGCGCATCGCGCTGCGTGTCGACGAGTCCCTCGATAATCGCCCGCTGCGTCGGCGTGAGAAGGTCGAGGAACGCCTCGCCCACGTCGCCGGTCAACTCGGTCGGAATCGAGTAGTTGGGATTCCCCATCGCCGGCATGTCCTTCAGGTAGAACGAGCCGAAGTAGGTCCCGTGCCGCTCCGGGCAGAAGTAGACGTCGGCCTCGACCGAGCCGGCGTACCAGCTGAAGAACTCGCTGGCGTACGTCATCAGGGCGACGTGAACGTCGTGTGACATCGTCTCCTTGTCGACCTGGTCGGGCATGTCGGGCCAAGTCGAGCTGCCGCCGGAAGCCAGCGCGTCGAGCTCCGTCCGCTGTGCCGCGGTCAGCGATCGGGCGATGGCTCCGAGGCCGCGTGCGCGGCCGAGCGAGACTTCCCCATCGAGCCGGAACAGGTTCGCCCCGTACGCCATGACGGACTCGGTGCTCAGGCCCGTCGAGCCGGCGGGCAAGTCGCCTGCCAGGAGGCGGCGGAACGCGGCGATCATCGGATACCGCGTCTCGGCGATCGCGTTGATCTCGTCGACCTGCTCGGTTGCTAGGGCGATCAGGTCGGCGATCTGGTTGTCGGTCAGGATCGCGAGGACGTTGTTGGCGATTCGCGGGACGAAGCTCGTGTTGTGTCCCATCTCGTCCGGATCGTTGTCGCGCAGATATTGGAAGCCGAAGTAGTCGGTGACCTTCCCCGGCGGCAGGAACGTGTCGGAGCAGAAGTCGCCGGTCAGCCAGGCGAGCGCGTCGAACGCGATCGTGTTCAGCTGCGCGCGGTCGGAGGTTGCTTGCTCGATGTCGTGTTGGACCTCATCGGGATCACTCGGCGGATTCGGGCCGCCTTGCGCCAGGCCGAGGAGCATGCATCCTGAGAGAGCGAGGACCATAGCGGCCGCCGTCAGTCCGAGCGACGTCGTTCGTGTCGTGCTTCTCATCGTGACTCTCCTCATCGAATGCCGAACGGATACCGGAACGTGATCGGGTTGCTGTTCCGTCCCGGGAAGGTGACAGTGAGGGCGTACTCGCCGGATGCGAGCTGCGCCGGGATGTCGAACCAAGCGCGAAGCGTATCGCCGTTGCGCGACCAGCTCGTGGCCGTGATGTTTCCGATCGCGACCCGCGTGAACTGCACGTGGTCTGGCGGCATCAGACGTGGATCCATGTGGATCGTGACCAACTGACTTGTGGCACCAGCGTTCAGAACGCTGGGATCCACTTCTCTGATGCCTTGCGGCGCGGGAACTGGCTGTGCCGCGGAAACCGGCGTGCCGGTTCCTACCGAGTTTGGCGTGGACGCCAAACTCGTGGTGGATGACGAGTCCAGGTCTTGTCCGATGTACTCCGCCGAGTAGGACTCACAGCGAAAAACCTCATTGTTCTCTTTGCCGTCCGGGCCGGTGCCGGTGAACGGGTTGACGTACTCCCAGACGGTCTCGCCGGCCGGCGTGACCTCGAAGAACCGGCCCTCAACACCGGAGCAGATGAGCGTGTTTCCGCTCTCGTGCCGCTGCGCGCCGGATATATGGTCTGACCAGAAGTACTCGTCGCCGGAGGCGGCGCCGTACGACCAGACAATCGTTGCGTCTTCGAAGAGCCCGTTTCCGTAGTCCGGTAGTTCCAACTCCAAGACTCTCGAATAGGGACGGGTTCTGGGATCGCCGTTGTCGAAGACCAAGATTCGAATCGGACCAGCGGTTCCGGAGGAGATGAATTCCGCATCGTGTTGATTGACGAGAACCTGCGAACCGGTCCCGCCGTACGCGACCGGATTTCCGAAGCGATACAGCAGGTCGCCGGCGGCCCCTGCTGCCTCGGCCGTGGTCAGATCGTGATCGATGATCCAGATCTCCGACGCCGCTCGGCTGGAGACGACGATCTGGTCCAGCTCCGCGCTGTAGTCGATCGAGTTGAAGTGCCACCAGTCCTCACTCTGCCGGTTGGAGGCGAATCCCAGATCAATCTTGTTGGGATTCGCATTAGCTACCCACCCCGTGGGCAGCCTGTGGTCCCACAGGTGCCACTCCCAGACGACCTGATCCAGATCCGGGTCGTACTCGAGGATCATCTCGCTCCAGACCTCGCCCGACGCCGGCAGCTGGTTCGCCGACAGCCCGGCGGCGAGCGCGTCAGATCGCGACATCACTTCCCACGAGATCATCAGCACGTTGCCGTCCGGAAGCATGTCGACGTCGTGATGAAGATGGGCATGATCGGTCGCCAGTTCGAACGACCACGCCTCCTCCCCGTCCCACGTCAGAAGCTCGACGCCTCCGCCGACGCCGCCCTGCTGCAAGGAGCCTTGGATCGTATACGTCGCCAGCAGGTTTCCGCCCTCGGTGAGGTAGACGGAGTTCCCCGGCTGGCCCGAGAGGGTCCAATCGTGAACGACAGCTCCGGATCTGTCTATCAAGTAGGCACTCGATCCACCCAGAGGCGCAAAGAGAATGTAGTTCTCGGTTGTGTTCCCCGCGTCCTCGTCTCCGCCGACGGAGCCGAGGACGGGCGAGTTCGGGGAGCCGAAACTCCCCGAACTCGCGGTCGATGAACCATCAACGTCTCGTACTACTCTCACGAAGTTGGCAACCCTCTGGACATCCCCCTGCGGGCCGAAGCCGTAGGAAGGAGAGCCCGTCTTCGGATCGGACCGCTGACAGCCGGCGCCGTGCACGTCGATGAATTGGCCGTTCATGTAGCCGAGGCCGCGTCCGAACGCGATGTAGACGGCCGCCTGGCCGCCGCGCTGCGAGACGTGCGTCGTTCCCGTCCAGTAGAAGCCCCAGTCGAGCTGTCCGTCCTCGTTGGTGATCGACGTGGCGTTGAAGATCGGATCGATCGCCGCCGAGTTCGTCGCGCCAGGTGAGCGGGTGTAGTCGACGATCGACTGCAGCTCCTTGGCGTTCGGCAGGTACCAGTCGGAGTACCCGAGGTAGTTCGCGTTGTTGAGTTCAACAACGTAAGCGAGTGCCTCTTCCCAGTCCATTGCGCCTCCGTTGGAGGCGATGACATCTCCTCCGGAGCTGCTGATACTGCCGCTGTCGGCCTGCGACCACATCAGACCGGTCGCCAGGTCGGTGATCGTCCCGTCGCCGTTGTCGACGAAGTCGTTCTCTCCGTAGGCCGTATTGCCGCGGACGAAGCGAACGAAGAACGTCTTCTCCCCTCGGCCGGGCACGTAACCCGTTCCATAGCCCTTGATGCGTCCGTCGGCGAAGTTGACGCCGAACATCAGCTGTCCGAAGTTGCTCGACCCGGTGTACAGCGTGCTCGTCGCCCACTGCGAGTCGATGATCCGCTCTCCGGCCGACGTGTCGCCGTACTCGAAGTCGAAGGTTTCCGTGTCGATGAACGGGTCGTTGGCGGAGCCAGCCTCTGGATTGACGTCCTCGCCGGAGAAGTCGATCAGCGAGTACAGCTCCTTGATCGTCGGCAGCCGCCAGTCGGTGTAGCTGGCCAGCTCGAAGCTGTCGGCCAGCGCGACCGCTTCGGAGTACGTCATCTTGCCGGAGTAGCCCTGCTGCCACATCAGTCCGGTGACGAGATCGGTCACCGTCCCGTCGCCGTTGTCGGCGTAGCTCGGCTGGTTCCCGTCGATCTGGGCGTCCTGACCGTAGAAAGGTTGCCCCTCGGCCGGCGCACTGATCTCCGACGTGTTGCCGTACGTCTTCGATTGGTTCGTGTCGACGATCGCGTAGCTGGAGTCGCCGGTCGCCGCGACCGCCTCACCGACGTCGAGCAGCGACGTCAGTCCACATCCCGAGAGGATCAGTGCCAGCGCCATCACTGGGATCGTCCACTTCAGGCCTTGTCTCATGGTTCTCATTGTAGGTCCTCCTTCGAACCTGAGTTGAGCCGCCGAAGCTCAGCGTGAAGCGGCCCTTGCCGGTGGCGGAAGCTCTGCTTCCGCAGCGGCTTGCTCCGATGGGAGGGTAGGACCGCCACATGAAGTCTAGATGAAAGAAAGCGCGAGTGGGGATGGAGCAATGCTGCGGCTACCAGCAGACGCCATCTGGATGGAAGCGGTTGGCTACGTCTGAATCTTGGCGGCTGGCCGCCAATGACACTAGCGCCATTCTAGGAGTGGTAGCGCGGAATCTGAAGCGGTAACGCATTGGCACTACGTCACATAGGAGAATGACTGAGGCGCACGAAACCCGATGAATACATCACTTGGGTCAATGGGCGTGTCGTACTTCGTAATGCCTTCGACGGCGATTGCGTATCCTCTCTCGCATCCATCGAAGTAGTCGAAGAACTGCTCTGAGGATACACCACCTTCCCCAGCGGTGGCCTTCCATAGGTTCTCGGGATGATCATGCAGGATCTCTCCCACCTGGAATTCCCCGACGAGCTTCCTAATGGGGGTTGAGGCATAAAGAACGACCGACGAGACATCCTGGCTGAAGACTCGCCTCCTATACTCGAACCTCTTCTTCCCTTCCAGTATTCGATCTGCGTGTTCCGGCTTAATCGATAACAAGACCCGCATGAACGCCTCCCAGCTCTAGAATGGCTTTCAGCTGCTTATCGGTTAGCTCAAGGAAACCAGGATAGGCATCTCTATCGATCCCAACCTCCTCTACTAGCGTCTTCCGAATCAGCCGCTTGGTGAGGGCTGCATTGTAAAGCATTCTCAGGACAACCATCTCGTTCCTGTACTTCGCGGCCCACCACTTACGTAGATCCTCGGTAGAGAAGACGCTAGCTCTCTCAGCGTATGCGCAAAAGTCCTCTTGCGTAGAAAATGCACTCTTGTAGCGTACTTCCTCGACAGTACAAACTGAGGTAACTACCGAGCGATACTCTGCGGGTCCTTTGTCATCAGAGGTTCGATATACGACGAGTAGATCCCCTGAGCCGACCTCCGATGCATCCATGAAGCAGATGTAGCTCTTCTCGATGCTGTTCGTGTGCGCAACGTCGGCTACGACATCGTAACTCTCGTTTGTCAGTATTGAGTCAGGAAAGAGCTGCGTGTGCCACTCGGGCCAGATAGGGAGGATGAACTTGCGATTCCCTGCGATATGGAATCGTGGATAGTCAAGACGCGGGTACCCAGTCACGGCAGAGAGCGCCTTCGTAAGAACCATCTCGGTGCCGTTGGGCGTCGTTTTGGTACCGTGTTCGAGGAAGCCGAACTCCTTTAGCAGTGCTATCAGTGCTTCGTGTCTTGGGAAGATGGTGACATAGAGTTCCGCAACGCCTTCGTAGATGGCGTGATCTAGAGCTTTCTTGACAAACCGTTGGCCGAGACGGGTTCCATGAGCCTCAATCTTGAGGGTGCCAATCTTCAGGCGTCGGCCGACTGCCATTGCGGGTAACACATCATCGACTGCACCGTCTTCGACCTTGAGGTACATGAAGCCAACGAGCTGAGATCCGTCCTTCAAGACGTATGCAACATCGTCGCTCTTCTTGGCGAACCACTCGGGGAATTCCTTGTAGTCAGCTTCGAGACTATCGAAAAATGGGTCAGTCGCATCCAGACTCGCGAACGCAATAGACTCAAGCTTTGCCGCCATTTCCGTTTACCTCCTGCTCTACAACCAGCTGGCTCCAACGCCAGCGAAGCTGCGAGATTGTCTCTGCATGACTGCTAGCGCTTTTCGCGAAAGTGTTGGAGCTTGTCTACCAGCGCTCGCATGGCGAGGCAGTCATCTTCGTTGTACTCGAGGATTCTCCGGCGGATGCTTTCGTCTCCGGATTCTACCCACTCGTGGAACCACTGAATCGACGCCACTCCAGAGGGATCAGGGTCTCGCCACTTGAAGCCGAGGAACTTGGCGAGGTCCTTCAGGGAGAGTGTATGAGTTGGCCAAATCATGTATGGCCTGGTCACGTCGTCGTATAGGTTCACGAAGCGTTTCTCACGAAACAGCGTGGTGACGTCTTCCTCTGTAGCGACGCCCGGGAACCGCTGGGCAAGGTGCCTCCAAGTTGTGCGTTCATGGTGAGCGTAGTAGTAGACTGCGGACTCGCAGTTCTCTCGTACGAAGGCCAAGGCGGCGGCGAATGCGGCTTCCTCTGCATCTTCGGTCGGTTCGCTCACGAAGAACGGAACGTATTCCTCTCTTTCTGACTCCCCGTTGAGACGCTTCACGAAGCCGTGCAAGTAGCAGAGATCTCGGAAGGGGTCAGTCTCGACATCGAAGAATAGTTCGGTCTTCGTCTCTGGCAAGTGAACAGCGTCGGTGAAGTATGGGTCTGCCGAAGCCTGCTTCTGAAGCACGGCCCGCGCATGGAAGGTCCGGAGTACTTCCGCTCCAGTTCCGGGAATCGTGCTCTTGCCGTTTCGGATGAGATCAGAGAGACTGGTTCCGGCGAGTCCGGCGACGGTCGAGATGGTGGGTGGGAATTTGTCGCGCCTGCTCCTTCCGAGGAACGGAATGAGCGAGAGATCATCCGCTTTGTCAATCTCCTCACGGCACTTCGTACGCCAATGGCATACTGAGCAGTTGCCAGATAGGGCGGGCGTTGTTGACACGGCTCCCTCGACAATCCCCTTCACACTGGCCAGTGCTGCACCGTACTCCTCCCACATTGTCTGTCCTACTCGTGGTCCTCGCTTCGCATCTAGGTTGTATAGCACTTCCTCGCCGCGGACGTCCCAGACGAAGGCATTTCGTGTCCGGGCAAACCCAAGCTTGCTCAAGATGTCGGAGTAGAGCGCCAGCTGGACCGCGTAGTGCGGCTTAGGCTTTCCGTCGGAATCCTCGCGTGCCCCTTCAACACCTGCACCGCTCTTGATATCGCCAGGTTCGTAGCCAGTCTCGCCCCTTCTGAGGAGATCCGGCTCTCCTAGCAGTTCTCCATGAGAGATACGACCGCCATAGATGAGAGGCTCGCCCAGGCCAATTGCCTTTTGAGTTAGTTCCTCCCGCTGCTCCAGCGGAGAGCGTCTGAGATTGAGATAGGGCACATCTACCGATGCGATGGTTGCCTCTTCGAAAGCGTGGCCACGTTCCCAGAGGAGCTCCACAAAGGGGTGAACGTCATCTCGTCTCCCAGGATCCCCGTAGAGGTCCAGAAAGACTCGATGCGGGCATCTTGTGAAGCTGTATAGCATTGCTGCCGTGATACTCATGGTATCTCAGACTAGCTGGGTACGCGCACCTGGGCTAGCGCTCCTTTGCGGCATACTGGTACTTCACATTCGTGTTGATGAACCCATTGAGCCCTTGTCCTGCAAGCGCGAGTGACTTCATCCTCGCAATGTTCCCGGCACCTGCGCTTGCGCTCGTATACAGGTAGATCGAGCCGTCTCCAAACTGGACCCTGATGCAATCTGGGCCCAGCTCAAAGGCAACAACATTGGAGTCTCCCCCCAGGTTTGAATACCGTTGCATAGTCATAGCTATGCTCCTCTCTTATATGCGGGGCACAAGGGTATCAGACAATCAGCAGAAAAGGAAACCGATCGAGTGGTCGGGGAACGAAGCATCGCGGGGAGCTACCGAACACGACACGTATCCTCCAGTCTCGGCTGTGCTCCCCGTGCTGCCGATGATTGGACCGCGTTTCTGTCGCTCCAAGCCGCCCCATCAGAGCGGGCAAATCCACACAGGGGGCTTCGGGGTCAGGCCCTTTCTATGTGGTGCGCCCGGGAGCTCTCGGGACGGAGTACTCAACTCCGCTCCGGAACTGAGCAACTCACTGCTCCGTCCTTGGAATCCAGCACAGCGCGACCGGCAGCTACTTGGTGTTCTCGAGTAGCCAGGCAGGAATGAACGTCGCGTAGTCGTAGTAGGTGAGTTCTTCAAGGTCGATCTGAGCGTCTGCGCACATCTCGGGTAGATCATCAATGAACTTCTCGTACCGCCGCTGAATCGTGCTGCCGCCTGGGATCCTCTGACGGCCAGACCTGGAAGCAAGCCAGTTTCGGACAACCTGGATGGCAGTCTCGGGAGAGCCGTTGTGGGTCTGGATGTCATTCCCTGATATGTCTGAGATGAACTTCTGATAGCGATATGGCTCTGAGTCGACAATCAGGCAGGTTTTGCCCTTCTGCCTCTGTGTGCCGAAGCGCCGAGCTCCCAGGAAGACTCCAAGCTCGAGAGGCATGTTGAATCGAGGCAGATGGTTAACTGGATCTAGTTCAGTTCGACAGATGTCATGGATCCCGTACTTCGACTGATCGATTAGTCGCAGGATCTTCTCGAACCGGACATCTCCACTGTCGTCCATCTCAAGGGCACACCTTGGAACGAATCCGCAATCGTGCACGACGAACAAGATGGCGTTACGCATTGGTTCGTAGCCGGGGTCGAACGGGAAGTTCAGAAAGACGTTCGATGCGTAGCTGGTTTCGGGCATGTCTCTACTTCTTCTTCCGGCTGCTGGCCGCTTTGCGGGCTGCCTGCCGTGCGCGCGACTTGCTGACCCTCCCCTTTCCGGCAGCGGGGCTCTGCTTGACGCTTCGACCGCTTCCCCGCTTCGCAAGAGTCTTTGCCGCTGCGCTCTTCTGCCTTTTTGTAGAAGAGGGGTTGCTCAGGACCTTCGCCGCCCTACTTGCCTCTTTCTTGGTTGGTTTTTTCTTGGCCATATGTGTGCCCCTCCGCGACCCAGGCACTGTGCCGCTCGGATACTAGGGAATCTTGGATCTGGCGCCAAGTGCTCACTCATCGCCAGGAGCTGGGATGCTCCTCGCCTGCGGAACTCGGAGCTAGCCCTGTCGTGATCTCTGTCCCCGCGAAGCACGTGATTTGCGACCGCTTGAAAGCGGGATTTAGATCTGTACTTTCACTGTGTCGTGACCCGCATGCGAGACGCCTTCTATCGAAGGCGTAGAGGAGGTACGACATGCGTCAGGTCGAGATTGCTGGAATCCGCGAGGAGCTGGGGAGGGCCTACGGCGAGATCCTCGCTGAGCGCAAGCTCACCTGGTGGTGGCGGGAGCCAAGCCGGGCGACGCTCGAGTTCGTGAAGGCGTGCGAGGGTGCCGTTGCAGAGTACGCGCCCGGCTTCCTGGACGAACTACGAGCGCTGGCGGACGCCAACGATACGGACTACTACGTCGTTCTTTCGAACATGATCGTGAGCGACTGGCTCGAGTTCCCGGCATGCAACGTCGTGGCCGTGTCGGGCTCTCAGACGCCGAGCGGTCGGACGATCTTCGTCAGGAATCACGATTGGGAGGATGAGGACATCGAGTATGTCACATGCTTCCGAACTGCGCTGAAGGATGGCCTTCGACACATCGCCTTCGGCTTCGCGGACCCTGGACGGTATGACGGGCTGAACGAGGCAGGCTTGGCGATCGGTGGGTCATCGATCCCCTTCTACACGGGGAAGCTGAAGCCCGGCGTCCGAGCGAGCGTTGTGAGCCGGTGGATCTTGGATACGTGCCCCGACGTGATGTCGGCCGTGGAGTTCCTGAAGCGCGTTCCGCACATGGAGCCGAACGCATGGCTCCTGGCGGACAGGAGCGGTCTCGTCGCGCGCGCCGAGGTGACGCCGGAGGAGGGTGTCGATGTGACGACCACCGATGACGGCATGCTGGCGACGGTCAATAGGTTCCAGTCGGAGGCGTTGTCCCCGTACGATCGCATCTCGGATGCAGAAGATTGGGTCGGCGAGTTCCAGCGGCGCATCGAGACGTGGTACGAGGCGAACCGAGGGACGATCGACCTCGACAAGGCCATCCAGTTCGCGTGCGACCACGACGCAGGCATCTGCAATCACGGCGAGCCGAACGTGCGGTGTGGGACGATCTACTCCTGGGTTGGCGAGCTGGGCACTGACGAGCTCCACGTGGCGCACGGACGCCCCTGCGAGAACGAGTATCAGCTCTACAAGCTGGAGGCCAAGTCGGGAGATGAGCACTCCGGATGAATCGGGGTGATAGTAGCTACTCACTGACTGACGTGGTGTTTTCGAGGTGGCTGGGCGGCACGTAGCCAGGACAGGCTATAGCCACATTCGGCTACGAAACCTTCGTGGAAAGGAGTTTGGGGTCAGACCTTCATTTTTCGAATCGTGGTCGAAGGGGGCAGGGAATCGGGAACGGGTACCTCGTCTCCAAGCTAGGCATGCATCCCTTGTTGTGTAGACTCCTCCCATGAACACGATCGTTTCGGACGGCACGATCCAGTGGCTCCTGGGCGCGGACAATCCACCGGTTCGGTACCTGACCTTGGTGCATCTCCTGGGACGCGCGCCGGAGTCTCCCGAGGTCCGCGATGCGAAGTCTCACTTGATGAACTACGAGGTGACTCGCGAGATCCTCGCGCATGGCGCTGAGTTCTGGCATCCCGAAGGGAAGACCCGTGAGAAGAGCTACCAGAAGTACCGCGGGCGCTTCTGGCAGATGATCTTTCTCGGGCAGTTCCTGGCCGGCGGCCACGATCCACGGATCGCTCCGGGCGTGGGATCGATCCTGGAGGCGCGCGAGTTTGTCGGCAAGCGAGGGGCGCAGTGTCTGACGGCCAATATTCTCTGCGCGGCGATGCGCCTCGGGTTCGCGGATCATCCGATCGTCGCAGACGAGGTCGAGGCACTGGCTCGGCGGATCGTCAAGGATGACGGGGTCGCCTGCGAGGCGATGGGGTACTCCTTGCTCGAGCAGTGCTACATGTGCATTCCCAAGCTGATCTTCTGCTTCGCGGAGGTTCCCGAGGACGAGCGGTCCGAGTCGGTCCAGGCGGCCATCGAGCTTCTCGCTGCGAAGCTGATCGAGAATCGGGTCCACATCTACGTGTCTTCCCATCGAAAGGCGTGGCAAGAGATCCTGGCCGAAGCCCCGAAGAGGGAGGATCTCCCGAAGGGGCAGACCGTCAAAGCGTCGATCGCCGACCGGAAGCAGCGGTTCCTCGAAGAGAACGGATACGGCACCCGGGAACCCAAAGCAGGATGGCTGCGCTTCGGCTTCCCGCTCAACTACAACTCCGATGTTCTGGAATCGCTCCTCGCGCTTGCTCAGATCAACACGCCGATGAGTTCGGCTCTGGAAGGACCCCTCCGCATCGTGCGTAGCAAGATGTCCGAGCAGGGGACCTGGAAGCTCGAGAACTCACTGAACGGCAAGATGTGGGCCGACGTGGAGGAGAAGGGGAAGCCCAGCAAGTGGCTGACGCTGACCGCGCTGCGCGTGCTCGCGTACTTCGGAGAGTGAGGCGGAATCGCGGGACACATACCGTGTCTCTCGCACTGAGGGATGGTTTCCGCCGGCCCGGTCTTTCGACGTGGATCCCGGACGCGAGGCCTGCTCGTGGTCTCGCTTTTGCTGAGGAGAGCCGGCTATGCTAGGCGCATGGAAGCGGAGACGGTGAGGCGGCGGGTTTGCGTCTTGGCGTTGTTCGTGCTCGTCGGGGGCCTCGCGGGCGTTCTGGTCGAGCAACCGTGCGCGGCGCAGACCGACCCGGACTCAGTGAGCCAACCGACGGACGCGGTTCAGACCGCGGAGCGGCTCGATGCAGTCGTGGAGAGCATCCCGGCGATCCCTGCCGAGACGAGGCTACGCCGCCGCCTGGCGCACGCGACGTTCTGCCTGCCGCAGAACGTCCTCGGGATCCTCTACTACGGGCTTCTTCAGGTGCTCGGGGACGTCTTGGACACGCGGGAGATGAACGAGATGACGATCGTCGTGACCGGGAATCCGCTCGGCGCGTCGCTCGGTCGGTACATCTTCGTTCCCGCGTTCGCACTCACCGAGGACGCCGTGCGGCACGAGTACGGCCACACGATGCAGGGCTACCGGCACGGACCGTTCTATCTGCTGTTCGAAGGTGCGGCGTCCTTCATCCAGGCGGCGATCTCGGTGGTGTTCCCTCCCTACGCCAGGGGGTACTTCGACCGATGGCCGGAGAACGAGGCGGACGAACTCGGCGGCGTGTCGAAAGACGTCTCAACGGCTCCGGAAGCGCAGACTCCGACACCACCGGATTGATCCTTTCGTCTCCCCGGGGCAGGGTGCGATGCTTCGGTTTTAGTCCGTTCGCGAACGATCCATCTGACGCTACAATGGAGCAGTAGGCCGGCCTCGCACTGGTCTCGCAAGAGGTGGCCAAGGCATGGCTATCGACTTCAAGATGGAGAAGAAAGGTGACTACCTTCTCGTCACCTGCCAGGGCTCCTTCATGGGCAAGGGACTCATGGACGTCCATCAGCAGGCGCTGGACTACGCAGTCACAGAGGGTCTCCGGGCCATCCTCGTGGATGCGACCGGCCTACACGGATACTCTCCGACGACGATGGATCGATTCGGCCTAGGCGAAGCGATCGCGGGAATGCAGCGGAGTACCCGCACCGCCGTCTGGATTGCGTTCGTTGGGAAGGAACCGATCGTCGATCCTGACCGATTCGGCGAGACCGTTGCCCTCAATCGCGGTGGACTCGCAAAGGTGTTCGAGGACACCGACGAAGCGGCTGCCTGGATCCGCGAATGCCTCGCGGCCCAAGACGATGCGAAAGACGTCCGCGGATCCTGATCTCGGCCCCGGTTGGCGCAGAGCATGAATGGACCGAACGGCGAAATGGGCACCAACCCGATCTCCCTGTCTGTCGCCCCGTGCGTCAAGGCCGTCGGCGGAAGCGGCTATCGGATCCAAGACAGCCTCCGCTTCATGGAGTGGGCGCTTGCAGAAGCCCGCGCGGACGGATTCGAGTTTCAGAATCTTGCGGAGTGGGATCCTCGAACCCCTCCGCTCGATGAGGGCGAGAAGCGACGCGCAGCGTGGACCCAAGCCGAGAAGCACAGCATGAAGGAGCTTTCCGCTCTCCTGACCTCAGCGGGTCCGCCGATCCTCTCCGTCCATGCGAACCGCGACGTTGGAGTGAACCTCTGTTCCGGGCAAGCTGCTCAGGTCGAACGAGGCAGGACGCTCATTCGGGAGAGCCTGGCCCTCGCCGGGACGGTCGGCGCGTCGATCTGTGTGATTCACCTTTGGGACACGTGGCGCGAATCCTTCGACGTTCGCGTCCTTGAAGCCGCCCTCCGGGAGACCGCCTCCGCCTTCCCGGACATCAAGGCGTCCGTCGAGAACGTGCCGACGCACCAGAGCGGGCAGACGCCATTTTCGCTCGTCGACCGGTTCGAGTGGATCACCTTGGATTTGCATTGGGCGGCCCTTTACGACGAACTTGAACGCTTCCGAACTCGCGTCGATCGCATTGCGAACGTGCATGCACGCTTCGAAGTGCGATCGGGCAGTCTGCAGACCCCCGATGACTCCCGGGCTCTTCTGGACACGGTCGGACGGCTCGTCCGCGACTGGGGGTACTCGGGCCCCCTCACCTTGGAGCCGCTGATCGTGGATCCCAACACGAAAGAACGGTTGGCGCACCTGATCAGCGAGCTCCGGGGAGCGTGCCGGCAACCCGAGTAGTCTTCCAGGAATCGGGTGACACACACCCTAATCGGTGGTACGGACTCTCCTGCGTCAGGAGCTGTCTGACAACTCCGTCACTCCGCACTGCCCTACCAACTAGCGGGAGGAAATCCACACAGAATCTACACTTATGAAGCGACACCCGGCGTCTGTTGCCGCATAGGTAGGGCACCTCAACTCAGAAGGAGGCGCGAATCGCAGATGCTCTTCGCTTGCGAGTGCGTGCTCTTCGAGCACGTACGAGTTTGGCTGCGCCAAACATCGTGAACGGGCGCTCAGCAACAACGTCGGCGGTGTCCCGGGACTCGGGTTACTTCTCCAGCAACACCTTTTGCCCCTGTACCTCGAGCAGGTGCAGGAGCGTGAGGAGCAGAAGACGATCGTCCGCGGCGTCTCCTGGCTGCGTGATCCGCTGAGCAAGCCGAAGGCCGCTCCAGGCGGAGCGCCGCCAGATGTGGGTAGTTGGACGTGCCCGCGATGCCGATCGCATCGATGCATTCGCGTCAATCCGGGCAACGACCGCGATCCCGTGTATTGCTGCTGCGTTTGCGGCTACACGTTCCACAAGGCCTCGGCCACGCGCCTCCGGGAATCCGGGGACTGGGGATCAAGGATGACACAGGCCGTGCCCCGATTGGGGGACGCGGCCCGTGTCGCCCTTTCTACGGCTTCGGTATCGGCTCCATGTGACGATCGCTCCACGAGGTCTACGAATCCAACGTCTAGACTGAAGAGGGACGCGGCCTCTCTCACGACTTCGAGGAGACTGCGTCCCTAGATCCTTCTTGCGCGGGTCGACGAGCTCTTCTACTCGTCGCGGATGGCAGCTCGAACGCTGGCGATCTCCTCCGCCGAGAACTCCGTCTCGCCGTGAACGACGGCCGCGTGCTCCTTTGCCTGACGAAGAAGCTCCTCCTCCGTCTCGGCGCGTCCTTCCCAACTGCAATCGAGGATTCCCGTGTCGCTACATCTCAGGACCTTCGCCATCTTGAACACATCCTTTCGGGGGACCTTGAACTCCCCGTGCCTCAGAACGTCGGAACGAAACATGTGATCGGGGCGTGCCTCGTGTGGGATTGCCGTGAGGCTTGCTGATCCAGTACGAGAGTCGCCAATCTCGGAAGGGAGACTTGCGGTGAACCGATGTCCGGGAATCCCGGACAGGAGACGGGCCGTCCGAAGCGGGGGGAGGCGTACCGTCCTCAAGCTCTCCGGCCTCGGCGTCTGCAGGACGTCCATCAGCTGCCAACTTCTTGCCTGTTAGGCCCGACATCGCTAGCCTCCACGTGGAGGTTGATGCGCATGAGAGGTCCGATCCTGAGGTATGCCATTCTCGTTTCGGTAGTGAGCGTTGGTCTCCTCTGTTCCATACCTGCGCTTTCGAGGGACATCACCGTTGCGGCGGGCCGGTCCATTCAGGACGCAATCGACAGAGCCGACGAGGGCGACACCGTCAGCGTGTCGGCAGGAACATACAACGAGTCCGTCCAACTGAGGTGCGGCATACGCCTCCAGGGACAGGGGCCTGATCTGACCTTCATCCGTTCCTCAGGGCGGTATCCGGCGATCTACGCGCAGGGCGCCGACGGGCCGACGGTCTCCGGCTTCACCGTCGAGTGTCCAACCTCGTCGACCCAAGCGGCGGTCTATCTCGAAGCGTCCGTCGCCACGATCAGCAATTGCAGGATCACCGGCGGGGCGCATGGATGCGCGGTTGTCGACGGTTCGGATGTCGTGATCGAGGACTGCACGATCGAGAACTGCGCGGGGAACGGAGTCGGCGTGTGGGATTCCCGAGTCACCGTCGAACGGTGCGTGATTCGGGACAACGGGTACAACGCTGTGGGCGTGTCTGGGGGCAGTGCCGAGGTCCGCGATTGCGAACTGCTCGACAACACGCGGACAGGGATTCAGTTCGACGGTGCCAACGGGACGGCCGAGAACAACGTAATCGCCGGCAACCAGAGCGCGGGGGTGGCGATCACCGGCGACGCGCGCCCGACGATCCGGAACAACACGATTCGGTACAACAAGTTCGGGTGCATCGCGAAGGACCGGGTCGGCGGAGTGATCGAACGGTGCGTGATCTACGCCAACACCGCCAGCGGGGTGCTGGCTCGGGGCGAAGGGACGACGACCCGGATCGACTCCAACACGATCGTAGACAACGAAGAGAATGGTGTCTTCGTGCTCGACGGTGCGGAGTCGGAGATCACCCGCAACATCATCGTGGGAAACGGATCGACGGGGATCGATCTCAGGAACGAAGGCTCCGAAGACGGGACCCCGGCGAAGGTCTCGGACAACTGCGTTTGGGGGAACGCCGAAGCCGACTACGACGGGATGGCTCCGTCGACGTCGGACCGGAGCGAGGACCCGCTGTTTGCTGACCCCGAAGCAGGAGACTTCCGCGTTCGAGCGATGTCTCCTTGCCGGGATTTCGATCCGTTCGGCCGGCCGATCGGTGCGCTTCCGGAGTGGGTCCCGCTGGCCGAGGATCCGGTGATTGACTGGACGAAGCTGGTCTTCGAGCGCCGCATGGTGCAGGACTACGGCGCTGGCCCTCAATGGATGATCTTTGAGATCGCGCTCGGATCGGAAGCGGAGGGGTTCGCCTGCAAGGTGATCGCGGCGGAGACGGAGTCCGCCAAACCCTCCGCTGTGGGGGCGGTCTACGATCTCTATCTCGCAACCCTTGATGATCACGGCGAAGCTGAGGTGACGTTCGAGTGGCCCTTCACGTCCTCCGAGGGCTGGGTTCAGCTTCTGATCGCTGCGCGGCTCCAGGACTTCGAAGCCCCTGGCGGCTTTGTGGAGGCAGAGCCGGTGAAGATCGAGAGACCGGAGCCGGAGACCGAGGAGCAGGACGAAGCGGTTCCGGGAGACGACATGCTGCGCGGCCAAGCGGGCGACGATCCCCTCTTCGGCTGTGTCGAGGCCTCGCCCTTCATCCTTGACGAGTGTCTGATGATTCAATTTGGCCCCAGTTCGCTGCGCTGCGGCCCCGTGTGCGGGATCGCGCCGGAGCTTCAGAGCGACGGGTCTGTGATTGTGCGAGCTCACGAAGGAGGAGCCCCGGCCGGGCGAACAGTCTACTATACGGCGGTCGGACTCCCAGCGATGCCCTGCTGCTCCGAACTTCATCTACGCAAGCTGAGGCTCTGCTATCAGTGCCTCTCCTCGAGCGACTCCATCGAGCGCATCGAGATCGGCTACCTGAGCGATGAAGGAGAGTACGTCGACTTGGCGGAGAGCGTCGTCCGACTCACGAGCACCGCATGGGATTGCGTGACGATCACCCTGAACGACGCGGTGGTGCCGAGGCCGTTCCTGATCGGGTTCCGACTGCTCCTGGGAGGTGGCGCCGCAGGGGGCGTCCGCTTCGGCAACCTCGCTGCGGTCCTGGCACCGGGAGTTGGCGCAGCGGGGGGCGCTGCACTTGGGCAGACGACTCCGCCTTCCGTGAAGTGTGCTTCGCTCTGCGTCGGCACGCTGGAGAATGTCCGCGGCACGGCTCAGGAGTTCATCTGGTGCGCGAGCGGCTTCGACTTGAGCCCACCTTCGAGTGAGTACGAGGAATCGCCGCCGGGGTTCCTGGCCATCGGCCTCGTCAACACCTGCGACGAGCCGATCTACTGCCAGCGGTGGGAGATTCTGGACGGCTCCAAAAACGTCATCGCCAGCAGGAGGGTCGGATCATCGATTGATCCCGAGATCAGGACCCCACAAGAGATCGGCCGGTGGGACGTGACGAAGGTCCCCGAGGGCGTCTACCGAGTGGTCGCTGTTACGGACGTCGGAAACCTCGAGACCCGCGTACGCATCACACGAAGGACACCGGACTAGAGCGTTGAGTCGCGATGTGCAGGCAGCTCGCGGTCGGCCGCCTACGGCTCCGTCGCGACGAACCGCTTCCCGTCCCCCTTGCAGATCAGCTGGATGACGTGTCGACCGCCTGAGACGGCGGGCGGGAGGCCGCCGCCGGGCGTGGTCCAGTGCCCGATCATGTGGAAGCGATCGAGCCCGGGCAGCGTCTTCTTCATCTGCATCATCAGGTTCTTTCCGCTCGGTAGCCACCCTTCGTACGAGCCGCGCCAGTTTCCGGTGAAGCGTTCCCAGGTCGTGGGGGTCGCGACGTCGCGCATCTCGACCTTGTCGCGAATTCCGGGGATCCGCCGTTCGAGCGCGTCGAGGACCGCCTCGCAGGCCGCTTCCTTCTCGGCAGCGTACGCACCCGGATCCTTGCTCAGCTCCACCCACCGGTCGTAGTCGCTGTTGAGCATCAGAACGATGACGGACTTCCCTGAGGGAGCCAGCGCGGGATCGAAGTTGTAAACCTTGAACGACAGCCGCTCGCGCAGCTTCCCGTCGATCTCGATCGGCGGAGAAAGCGGGAAGGTGATCCCGGAGACCGTCGCCGGAACGTCCGTCAGCGGGTCGGCGATCCCGAGCCCGACGTAGAGGAGCGGCGGGAACGGCTTCATCGTCTCGTAGTAGCCCTTGATCGTCTCGTCGACGTAGCGGCCGCCGAGCATGTCGAAGATCGCCGTCCGCCCGTCGGCGGCGGAGATGACGACGTCGGCGCGGTGCTCGGTTCCGTCGGCGAGACGGATGCCGACCGCTTGGTCCCCGCGATCCCCCTTCTCGGTCAGGATCTCGGCGACCCGGGCGCCGTAATGAATCGTGCCGCCGAGGCCGAGGAAGCGCTTCTCGATGGCGCGGGCGAACGGGAGCGAGCCGCCGAGCGGGTAGCCCGCCACCTTCTTGTTCAGCCAACCGAGGGTGATGATGAGGGCGATCATCGGGAATCCCTCCGCCTCGGAAGAGATGTCCGTGAACGCTGCGCGAAGAAACGGATTCTTGAGCCGCTCCCCGAAGTCGGTGACCGACACGTTCCGCCAGCGCATGAACGTCCCGCCATACGGGAGCATCCCGAACACCATGCCCAGCTTGTCCGCCAGGGTGTAGAGCTCGGGCGCCTTCTCGACGGAAAGGTCGAACCCGGTGAGCTTGCGGATGGCCTTGGTGAGACTGCGAATCGGCCGAGCGTCCTCCGGCGCGAGCTCCAGGAGGTGCTTCTCGAGCCGGTCGACGTCGCTGTAGAGGACCAGCGCCACCCCATCGGGTCCCTCGATGCGCATGAACTCGTCGAGGTTGAGCA
>CAZFZM010000018.1:26804-31346 GCA_964523545.1 uncultured Thermotogae bacterium | reverse complement strand
ACCAGCGCCACCCCATCGGGTCCCTCGATGCGCATGAACTCGTCGAGGTTGAGCATCTCGAATCCCTGCACGGCGCCGACTTCCTTCCACAGTTTGTAGTAGTTGACGCCGGGCGCCGATCCGACGAGCCAGTGAATGCAGCTGTCGATCGTGTAGCCGCTCCGCTTCCAGGCGGTGCAGACGCCGCCTGGGATGGTGTGCATCTCGAAGATCTTGGTCTCGTACCCGTTCATCCGGGCGTAGCAGCCGGCGGAGAGTCCGGCGATGCCGCCTCCGATGATGACGATCGACTTCTCTGCCATGATGTCTCCTCCTCGGTTCGGTGACGTCACGCTAGCCGGAAGCGGGGCCGCGGTCAAGGGGCAGGTGTATGGGAGGGGACCAAGGAATCGGGGAACAGATAAGCCATCTCACGCGTCCGCGATCTGCCGACCCAACCGCTCAGCCTTCAGCTCCCTCCCCGAGAGATGTGTTTCCGCAGAGTGCCCGTTCTGCCTAAGCTATCCTGCTTGTGTCTCTGACAAGCAAGCATTCGCCTAATTGCCCTGTCTGTGCTATGGTGACCCGCGCACACAAAGGAGTGGAACATGGGCGGCTCTTGGCGCGGACGGCGCCGGAGTGATGGACGAAGGTGCACGGTCGACCCGAAGTCGTTTTGGCTTGTGTTCTTTCTTCTCGCCTTCCTCTGCGCGCCCGCGGCGGCTCAGCAGACGGTCCGCGTCGGCGTCTACGACAATCCGCCAAAGGTCGAGATCGACGAAGCCGGTGTCGTCTCCGGCTTGTTTCCTCATCTGATCGAGTACATCGCCGCTGCAGAGGGCTGGGTCATCGAGTACGTCCCGGGAACGTGGACCGAATCGATGGCGCGCCTCGATCGCGGCGAGATGGACCTGATGGTCGACGTGGCGTACACGGTTCCGCGTCAGGAGCTCTACGCGTTCACCGAGGAGACGGTTCTTGTGAACTGGGGGACCGTCTACACGAGGCCAGGCCTGAGGGTCCTTTCCCTCCCCGAGCTCGTGGGCCTTCGCGTCGCGGTCATGCGGGGGAGCACCCACACCGTCGATCCGGGCGGGATCATCGATCTGGTGGAGCGGTTCAGCATCCGATGCATATTCGTCGAGCGGGACAACTACACCGAGGTCTTCCAGGCGCTCGCTTCCGGAGAAGCGGACGCCGGCGTAGTCAACCGCGTGTTCGGCCTGACGTTCGAGAAGGAATTCGGCGTCGAGCGGACACCGATCGTCTTCAATCCGATCGAGCTGCGGTTCGCGTTGCCGCTTGACGGCCCGCTGACCCCCATGCTGATCGCGCGGATCGATTACCACATGGCCGAGTACAAAGAAGATCCCGATTCCGTCTACTACCAAGAGCTGGAAAGGCACCTGCTGGAGACACCGAAACGACAGACCGTCATCCGTTGGCCGACTTGGCTTCTTCCGGGACTGTTCGCAGCCGGTGTGATCATCGCGGTGCTCATTGTCGCCGTCCTGATGGTCCGCCGCGAGGCGCGCCGTCGGGCGCGAGCGGAGGAGGCACACCGGCGAAGCGAGGAACGATTCGAGCTCGCGATGCGGGGAGCGACGGACGGGCTGTGGGACTGGGACCTCCTCACGGGTGAGGTCTACTACTCCCCGCGGTGGGCGTACATGCTCGGGTACGAGGTGGACGAGCTCGAGCCGACGATCGAAGCGTTCCGGAAGCTTCTGCATCCGGAGGATCGTGAGCGGGTGCTGCGGACCGAATCGGAGTATCTGGACGGGAAGACCGATCGATACCAGGCCGAATTCCGGATGCTTCATCGGGACGGGGTGTACATCACGGTACTCTCTCGCGCGTTCCTCGTACGGGATGAAGAAGGCAAGGCGACTCGCGTGGTCGGGACGCACCTAGACATCAGCGAGCGGAAGTACGCAGCTCAACAGCTCGAGGAGGCGAAGGAGAAGGCCGAGGCGGCCGATCGGCTCAAGTCCGCTTTCCTGGCGACGATGTCGCACGAGCTTCGCACCCCGCTCAACTCGATCATCGGGTTCACCGGCATTCTGCTTCAGGAGCTGGCCGGCCCGCTCAACGCGGAGCAGGCGAAGCAGCTCGGCATGGTGCAGTCGAGCGCGAGGCATCTGCTCGACTTGATCAACGACGTTCTCGACATCTCGAAGATCGAGGCGGACCAGCTCGAGGTCGTCTCCGAGCCGTTCGATCTTCCCGATCTGATCCGAGAGATGGTAAACGCCGCCCACCCCCTGGCGGCGGAGAAGGGGCTCGCATTGCAGGTCAACATCGCGCCCGAGGTCGGGGTGATCCGGAGTGACCGGCGTCGCGTCGGGCAGATCGTGATGAACCTGCTGAGCAACGCGGTCAAGTTCACCGAGACCGGAAGCGTGCAGGTCGGCTGCGTCGAAGACGGCAAATACGTCGTCATCACGGTGGAAGACACCGGAATCGGGATCAGCGAAGAGGATCTCGCGAAGCTGTTCGTCCCGTTCCAGCAGATCGACACCGGCCTGACCCGAAAATACGAAGGAACCGGCCTCGGTCTGTCGATCTGCAAGCGGCTGAGCGGGCGGCTGAGAGGAACAATCGACGTGGAGAGCGAACCGGGCCGCGGGAGCCTGTTCACGGTTCGGATTCCGAAGGGAGGCTGAGGCCTCGCCGTGGCGAAGACGGTTCTGATCATCGAGGACAACGAGCAGAACATGTACCTTATGAAGTACCTGCTCGAGGCGCGCGGGTATCGCGCGATGACTGCGCGGGACGGACACGAGGGGATCGCAGTGGCGCGCACCGAGGTACCCGACGTGATCCTCCTCGACATCCAGCTTCCGACGATGAGCGGCCACGAGGTGGCCCGAACGCTCAAGGCAGACCCGTCGGTCTCGGCGATCCCCATCGTTGCGGTCACGTCGTACGCCATGCCCGGCGATCGGGAAGAGGTCATGGCCGCAGGCTGCACCGGCTACATCGAGAAGCCGATCGACCCGGACACGTTCATCGAAGAAATGGAGAGCTTCGTAGGCAACGATTCTGCGACGCCGAGCGGCCGCCGCAGCGAGCACGAAGGAGATGTGTGATGAAGGTCCTCATCGTGGACGACAAGGAGGACGCCCGATACCTGCTGCAGGCGCTACTGACCGGGCACGGGCACGAAGTCAACGTCGCGTCGAACGGCGAAGAGGCGCTGGAGCGTGCGCGGGCGGAGCCACCCGACCTGATCATCTCCGACATCCTGATGCCGGTGATGGACGGCTTTCGGCTCTGTCGAGAGATCCGGAAGGACGACGCGCTCCGCGACAAGCTGTTCGTCTTCTACACCGCCACCTACACCCAGAACAGCGACGCCGACTTCGCGATGAAAAT
This sequence comes from uncultured Thermotogae bacterium, assembly GCA_964523545.1. Taxonomy (GTDB): domain Bacteria; phylum Bipolaricaulota; class Bipolaricaulia; order UBA7950; family UBA9294; genus JANQEA01. The sequence goes on along the minus strand of CAZFZM010000018.1, from coordinate 27,989 downwards.
CGGCGCTGACGACTTCATCCGCAAGCCGACCGAGCCGGACGCGTTCCTCGCCCGGATCGAGGCCGTCCTCGAGAGGGCGGAGAAGGGAGCCGAGGGGCGAGAGCCGGAGTTGAAGGAAGAGGCCGAAGTCCTCCGGCTCTACAGCGACCGGCTCGTCGCGAAGCTGGAGAAGCGATCGCTCGACCTCCAGGAGGAGCTCGCTCGACGCCAGGAGGCGGAGGAGGCCCTCCGGCGCCACGCCAAGCGCCTGGAAACCCTCCGCGAGATCGACGTTGCCATCCTCGAAGCGCGATCGCCGGAGTTGGTGGCCGAGATCGCGCTGGAGGCCCTGCAATCGATCCTGTTGAGCGCCCGGGCGAGCGTCGCCGCGTTCGATCTCGAGGCGGAGCAAGCCACCGTCCTCGCGGTGCGCAGCCAGGCCACAGATCCGGTGATGGTCGAGGGGGACGTCCTACCGGTTTCGCTCTTCGGTGACATCGAGGAGCTCTCTTCCGGCAAGCCCAGCCGGATCGACGACCTCGGAAGTCTGTCGGAACCCACGCCCGTACAAGAGCGGCTTCTCTCGGCGGGCATCAAGTCGTACGTCATGGTGCCGTTGTGCGCTCGCGGCGAGCTGATCGGATCGCTCAACGTGGGCTTCTCGTCCCCGGACGAGACGACGGACGAAGCCGTGCAAGCGGCGGTCGAGTTCGCGAATCAGCTGGCGATCACCCTTCAGCAGGCGCAGCTTCTCCAGGACGTCGAGCGGCACGCGGCCGCGCTCGAGCGGCACGTCAAGGAACTCAGTGAAGCCAAGGCGGAACTGGAGGCGAGCTATCTCAGCCTGTCTCGTGCACTCAGCCAGACGGTCGAGGCGCTCGCCGCCGCGGCCGAGGTACGCGATCCGTACACCGCCGGGCATCAGCGCCGCGTGACCGAGCTTGCCGTCGCCATCGCCAAGGCGCTGGACCTCGACGAGACCCGCATCGAGGGGCTTCGGGTCGCGGGGCTGATGCACGACATCGGCAAGCTGGCGATCCCGGCCGAGCTGCTGAGCAAGCCGAGTCGGTTGACGGAGACGGAGTACGGCCTGATCCGCGGTCATCCGGAGACAGCCCGTTCCATCCTCGGCACGGTGGAGTTCCCGTGGCCGATACCCGACATCGTGATCCAGCACCACGAGCGGCTCGACGGGTCGGGGTACCC
>CAZFZM010000018.1:19466-26704 GCA_964523545.1 uncultured Thermotogae bacterium | reverse complement strand
CGATACCCGACATCGTGATCCAGCACCACGAGCGGCTCGACGGGTCGGGGTACCCCGACGGTCTGAAAGGGGACGAGATCCTTCTCGAAGCACGGATCCTCGCCGTCGCCGACGTCGTCGAGGCGATGTCGTCGCATCGTCCGTACCGCCCGGCCCTTGGAATCGAGGAAGCACTGGCCGAAATCCGAAGCGGCGCCGGGGAGCGGTACGACGCGAGCGTCGTCGAGGCCTGCACCGAGCTGTTCGAATCCAGCGGATTCGAGTTCTCGGAGACTGACTAGGGCGTGCAATGCCGAACGTGAAGTTCGGCATGCACGGGCACGAATGCGTGCGATGCCGAGCGTGAAGCTCGACATGCACGTGCACGAACTTCGTTCGTGTGGGTGGTGAGCCCTCGAGTGTCGAGATAGGCCGTTCGCAGTTCCACAGCTTCCTCACCGCACGCACATTCGCGATTGACATGGCGGGTCGATGATGGCATCGAAACCGCCATTGTGCTCGCGGGCTGCTAGGAGGTACTCATCGACGAAGAACGGGGCTCTCGAAGGTTCCCTGCACTGTTCGGCGGAATCCTCCTCGTATCGGCCGGAATCCTGATCGCCGTCTCGGTCTATCTTCACCGCGCGAGCGGCCTTCATCGGGTGTCGATGATTCGGGACGGCGAGGTCCACGCCGTCGGCATGCGACAGGACGCCGTCGCCGAGATCATCGTGGCCTCCGTATCCGATCTTCTCTTCCTGTCGGAACTGAATGAGCTCGACCCGTTTCTCGCCTCGCACGCGACCGAGAACCGAGAACCCTTGTCGCAGGAGCTAACCGCGTTCGCTCGCCGTCAGGAGATCTACGATCAGATCCGGATCCTCTCGCCGGCGGGGACGGAGATCCTTCGGGTCGACTACCGGGACGGGGTTCCTACCGTGGTCCCCCTGGAGAATCTCCAGTACAAGGGCGATCGACCGTATTTCGAGGGGATGTCGCAGTGCACCGGTGGCTCTGTCTACGTGTCTCCCCTCGGTCTGAACGTCGAGGGGGGCGAGGTCGAACAGCCTCCACGACCGATGCTTCACCTCGGCCTCGCCCTCGGCGACGGAGAGGGAGTCCGCGGCTATCTCCTGCTGGAACTCAAAGGGTCCGTCGTTCTCGACGCGTTCGCGCAGGCTCACCCGGATCCTGAGTCGATCGCGCTTCTCGCGGATCAGGACGGCTACTGGCTCCACGGCCCCACGCTGGAGACTGAATGGGGGGTCGACCTACCCGACCGAGCTGACGAGCGCTTCCAGAAGCTCTTTCCGTCGGAGTGGGGGGAGGTCTCTTCGAGTCTCGCGGGGCAGTTCGCGACGGAGAACGGACTGTTCACCTACGACACGCTGACTCCCTACGACGAGGCGGATGCCGTCCGATGCGCCGTCACCGGCGCTTCGCCGATGGAGGATGGAGGAACGTCGTATTGGAAGAACGTCTCTTGGGTTCCGGCCGACGTGCTCGCGCACACCCGGAACACCGGCGCCGCGCAGCTTGCCGGATGGAACATTCTCGGCGTGCTCGTCCTCGGCTCCGGCTCGTGGGTCTTCGCCCGGTGGGTCGTACGGCGAAGCGAACTGCATCGGCGGACGGAAAATGAGAAGGAGCTGCTGCAATCGACGCTGCAGAAGTACATGGCTCCCGAGGTGTGCCACCGTCTTCTGGGCGATCCGTCGCGGCACGCACAGCTTGGCGGTGAGGCGCAGGACGTTGCGGTGCTGTTCGCCGACATCCGCGGCTTCACGCGATTCGCCGAGCAGAACGATCCCGAGCACGTCGTTGCTGTCCTGAATCGCACGATGACCGAGCTGACCGCGCCGCTGCGGATGTACGGAGGGATCCTCGACAAGTACGTCGGCGATGGCTTCCTCGCATTCTTCGAGCCGTCGCCGGGCCTGTCGGATGCGGCGCAGCGGGCGGTCGACGCGGCCCGCGTCATGCAGCGCGCGTTTCGGAACCTGTGGGCCGACGCTCCGATTGAGGGACTGCGGGAGTTGGGTCTAGGAATCGGGATCAGCACCGGGCGCGTGGTTGTGGGAAACGTCGGATCGGAAGACTCGATGGACTACACCGTCGTCGGCGATGCGGTGAACGTCGCCGCGCGGCTCCAGGACCTCGCCGAGCCGGGCGACGTCCTCGTGTCGCAGTCCGCGCACGATCTACTTGAGGGCGAAGACGACGCCGTGGTCATGCCGCGAACCGAGCTCCGCGGACGACGGGAGCCGATGGACGTGTACCGACTACGGACCGAAGAGCCTGTCGAGTGATCGCCCAATCCTAGCGGAGAACCCTCTCTTGTTGGGGCGGTGGCGGAAGGCTCGCCTGATCGATGGGAAGGCCTATGATCGCCGAGGGGTTCGAGGACTCGAACCGCCGACGTTGGAGCGCCGACTCGCGTCTCAAGCATCGGACCCCGAACGGGGCCCGTACCGATTGTATCCCACCAACGCGGTCCTGACAGCCGCCCCCGACACTGGCAGACTGTAAGGGTGAGGAGGTGGGCATGGCCTTCGGCGAAACAGAAAGGAAGTGTCTCCTCTGCTTGAGAACGCTGGGAAGACAGCGTCGAGAGGCGACGGTCGACTCGATCGCCGTCGTTGCGAAATCGCTGATCGGCCCGGAGCCCGTGGAATGGAGGACGCCGCTCGCGGCGCTTGAGCGCAGCGGCCTGGTCGTCGCTGAGGGGGACACCTACTCGTTGACCGAGGCGGGCGAAACGGCGGCGGAGAGAATCCATCGAGACCATCCGCTTTGGGCCTACATGTACCGTGAGGTCCACGCGCGCTCCCCGGAGAGCGCCGCCTACGGCACCCTGTGTGAGCGCGTCTTCGGCCGCAACCTGTGTCAGCAGGGACAGGCGGACATGGCACAAATCGGCGCGCTTGTTGCTGCGCTTCGAATCTCAGCGGAGCACCGGATCCTCGATCTAGGGTGCGGCAACGGCTTGCTCGCGGCGTACATCGCCGAGCGCACGGGTGCACACGTCACCGGAGTCGATCTGTCCGCTGCGGGGATCGATTACGCAAAGGCGCACGCGCAGCCAGAGAGAGGGCGGGTGGCGTTCGAAGTCGGTAACGTGAACGCACTCGCGTTCCCTGAAGCCTCGTTCGATCGGGTCTTGTCGATCGACACCCTCCATCTGGCGGCCGACCTTCGAGAGACGCTCTGCAAGCTGGCGAAGATCCTGGCGCCGTGCGGCGAGATGGGGATCTTCTGGGAGACCTGGATCCGCCCTGAGAAACGTCCACGCGAGATGCTCGAACCGGCGGGCACCCGCCTCGGCCGCACGTTGGTGGATCTCGGTTGGTCGTACGAGGCACGCGACTTCTCGTCTGCGAACGACACGCTGTGGGAGCGGATGAAGACGGCGCTTGCCGATCTTCGCTCCGCGTTCGAGGCGGAGGGGAACGGATTCCTCTACGAGAGCCTCCTGTCGCAGACGCGGCGGACCGAGTGGGGTGTCGGCAGTCGGTACCTCTATCGTGTCGTGCCTTAGGCGAGGCGCCGATGCCTGGTCCGATGGCGCGCGATGTGCGGTCGATCTCCTCGAGGTAGGTTCCAGAGCCGAATCCTTTCTAGCGGGTGTCTCCCGAATGGGGCGGCCCTCCTCCACCAAGTAGTTGACTGTAGCAATGATATGTTTGATAATGGCACTGATACCGACGCCGGCAGGAGGACCGATGAGCGATCCTGTGATCGAGCGGCAAGCGCACGAGGTCAGGCGATTCAACCGCTTCTACACCGCGCGAATCGGCGTGCTGAGCGAGGGGCTTCATGACCGGCCCTTCTCGCTGACCGAAGCTCGCGTGGTCTACGAGCTCGCGCAGCACGAGACGACCACGGCGGCCGAGATCAACGTGACCCTGCGCCTCGACCCAGGCTATCTGAGTCGCATCCTTGCCAAGCTCCGCAAGAACAGGTTGCTCGATAGACGGCCGTCCCCGCACGATGGAAGGCAGAGCCTCATCTGGCTGACAGACGCCGGACGGTCCGAGTTCGACATCCTCAATGCCAGTTCGCAGAGCGAGATCTGCGAGATGCTGACAAGCCTCGAAGCCGACGAACGCCGCAAGCTCATCGAATCGATGCAGACGATTCGCAAGCTCCTCGGCGATGAAACGACGCGAGGTGCTCCGTACATCCTTCGCCAACACGAGCCGGGCGACATGGGGTGGATCGTCCATCGACACGGCGTGCTGTATGCCGCGGAGTATCGGTGGACGATTGAGTTTGAGGCGCTCGTCGCCGAGATCGTGGCCGACTTCATGAAGTCGTACGATCCGGCTTGGGATCGGTGTTGGATCGCCGAGATGGACGGGGAGAACGTCGGCTGCATCCTGCTGACGAGAGCGACGGATTCCGTCGCCAAGCTCCGTCTCCTCCTTGTCGAGCCGAAGGCTCGCGGTCTCGGCATCGGCTCTCGCCTCGTCGATGAAGCCGTCCGCTTCGCGCGTCGCATCGGCTACGAGAAGGCCGTCCTCTGGACGCAGAGCAATCTCGCTGACGCACGCCGGATTTACGAAAGGGCGGGATTCCGCTGTACAAAGGAGGAGCCCCATCACTCGTTCGGCCACGATCTGGTGGCCGAAACGTGGGAACTTGAGCTCTGATGGGCCGGCCCGTTCCGCTTCCTGCTCTTGCCGCAGCCACGACCGGCGTTCTGGTGGGGGCGGCGTTGGTCGCGACGCGGTCGATCGCCGAAGAGGTCCCGCCCGGTTCGCTCGCCTTGCTGCGGTATGCGATCGGATGCCTCTGCCTGCTCCTGGCCCTCATCATCCGGCGACGCGTTTCCGTTCCGCCCCTCGATGCGCTGAAGATCGGGGGACTCGGCGTTCTTCAGTTTGCCGCTGTCGTCGGACTGCTGAACCTGGCGCTGCAGAGGATCCCCTCGGCCCGAGCTGCGCTCCTGTTCTCCCTCTGTCCCGTGCTGACGCTCGTTCTCGAGTCGTGCCTGCGGAGGCGGAGGCCTTTCGTTGTCAGCGCCATCGGAGTGGCTTTGGCTCTTGGGGGAGTGGCCTTCGCCTTCGGATGGGATGCGCTTGCGACACGGGAAGCGATAAGTTGGGCGGGCGAAGGGGCCGCCGTATTCAGTGCCCTGATGGCGGCGATCTGCAGCGTCAGTTACCGCCCGTTGCTCGAACGGTACGGACCGCTAACGATCGGCGTCTACGCACTACCGGCGGCCGTTGTGGTCCTCGTTGTCGTCGCGGGGTTCGAAGGACTCTTCGCGGCGCCCTTGAGGCTGTCGCCCGTCGATTGGGCGGCCGTAGCCTTCATTGGCGTCAGCAGCGGGGTCGGCTACTACCTCTGGCTTTGGGCGCTCAAGCGGGCTTCGCCGACGCGGATCACCGTCTTCCTCACGCTCAACCCCATCGCGGCAGCAGCTTTCGGTGCCCTCTTTCTCGACGAGGGCGTCGGTGCTCCGTTCGCTGTCGGGCTCGTCTGCGTCGTCACCGGAGTCTGGCTGGCGTATCGATCACCGCGGCCGGAGGTGGCGATTCACTGACCTCCGAACGATTCAGCGAATTCATCGTCTTGCCCGGGTGCATCCGTTCGCCGATCATGAGTCGATCGATGAATTGAGGGTATTCGAGGAGGGGTCGCGATGAACTGGAAGCTACTGTTGCTGGGCGCGGCGTTGGTCGGATTGGTGGTCGCTGGGTTCTTAGTCCGCACGGAGAAGGACGAGCCGTTCGAGCTGATGATCCTGCACACGAACGATCTCCACGCCCACTACGACTCGTTCGAACCGTGGGGCGAGCCTGTCCAAGGGGGCGTCGCGCGGCTGCAGTCCGCAGTCGACGAGATTCTCGATGAAGACGACGACGTTCTCTTCCTCGACGCCGGCGATCAGTTCCAGGGGACGCTCTTCTTCACCGTCGGCGGGGCGCAGATCGTCGCTGACGTGATGAACGAGCTCGAATACGACGCGATGTGCATTGGCAATCACGAGTTCGACGCCGGCCCGGCGGAGCTGGCCGCGTTCATCGACGAGGCCGATTTTCCCATCCTCAGTGCGAACACGGACACATCCGACGATCCCGATCTCGCCGGTGCGATCCTTCCTTACGAGATCTTCAGGATCGACCGTCGGCCGGTCGCGGTGATCGGGTTGACGACCGAGAGCACTGCCTACTCCTCCAGCCCTGGGCCGAACGTTCGGTTTCTCAACGCGATCGACACCGCACAGCGGACGGTCGACGAGCTGGCGGAGGAAGGCGTCGACGTGATCGTCGCGCTGACGCATCTCGGGTACGAGCAGGACCTCGAGCTGGCACAGAGCGTCGACGGGATCGACATCATCATCGGCGGGCACAGCCACACGCTTCTCGAGCCGTACCCGACGCTGGCCGAGTCGGCGTCCGGTGAACCGGTCCTCGTCGCCACCGCGCACGAGTGGGGGAAGCGCCTCGGCCGCCTTCGGGTCCTGTTCACCGACGACGGTCTCGTCAACTCGTTCGCCGGCGCGCCAATCGCCATCGATGCGTCGGTTCCCGAGAACCGCGGGATGCTCAAGCTTCTCGACGAGTACCGGCCGGCAATCGACGCGTTGATGACGCGTGTTGTCGGCGCGACCGACGTCGGTCTGAACGGGGCGCGAGAGGACGTCCGCGCGCGCGAAACAAACCTCGGCAACCTGATCTGCGACGCGATCCTCTGGAAGGCGAAGGGTCTCGGCGCGACGATCGCGATTCAGAACGGCGGCGGGATTCGGGCCACGATCCCCGCCGGCGAGATCACGATGGGTCAGGTCCTCGAAGTTCTCCCGTACGGGAACCAGATCACGGTCCTGACGATCACCGGCGAGCAGCTGATCGCCGCCCTCGAGAACGGCGTCAGCCAGGTCGAGGACGGCTCCGGAAGATTCCCGCACGTGGGCGGCATGCGATACACATTCGATCCCGCGCTGGAGTCGGGCAGCCGGATCACGTCGGTCGAAGTCTGGGACGCGGCGACCGAGAGCTACGCCGTCCTCGATCCCACTGCGAACTACACCCTCGCGACCAACAACTTCCTCGCCGACGGCGGAGACGACTACACGGTTTTCGCCCTGGCGTCCGATCGGTATGACAGCGGCTGGCTCTTGTCGGACGCGCTGGCGGAATTCTTGGCGGAGGTCGATTCCGTCTCACCGAGCATCGAGGGGAGGATCACCGGGGCAGAGTAACCGCGAACGGGCGAAAGGAGCGAGATGGCACTTCGGAGCAAGAGAGCAG
>CAZFZM010000018.1:0-19366 GCA_964523545.1 uncultured Thermotogae bacterium | reverse complement strand
GAGTAACCGCGAACGGGCGAAAGGAGCGAGATGGCACTTCGGAGCAAGAGAGCAGGAACGGGGGTTCTGCTGGTCTTGGTTGTGATTCTCCTCGGTCCGGGGACGCTGACATCGTGCATGCTCGGGACCGAGCCAGCGGAGGCGCCGTTCGAGACGGTAATCGAGCCGTTTGAGGTTCTCGGCCCGTCGGGGAATCGAATCTACGGACAGATCCGCCGCCCGGATCCGGAACTCTACCCGGGCCTCGCCTTCCCCGCCGTCATCCTCATCCCCGGGGGGATCAACCCCGGCCGCATGGAGGTCCACGGGCAGGACGCCGCGGCGCTCGCCAGGGAGGGAATGGTCGTCGTCGCGTTCAACGCCGAGGGGCGGATTGACACTCTTGCGCCGGATGATCTTCGATCCGAGGGAGACGAGGATTTCAACGGGTTCCGGCATCAAGACGGACTCGCCAACCTCATCGAGTACGTGGCGGACCTCGACGACGTCCTGGCCGACAACATCGGCCTGAAGAGTCAGTCGTACGGGATCACGATGGCCGCCGGTTGTGTCGGCCGCCATCCTGAGCTGCCGGTCAAGTATCTCGTCGACGGGGAGGGACCTCCGTACAGCTTCGTGACCTGCCACGGGCCGCGGTTTCTCGCAGGCGACCTGCAGAAGTACGACACGGTGGCGGCGATCTTCGGACGGCTCGCCACGTGGCAGGACGGCTCGCAGGAGAACCTGGACTGGTGGTACGAGCGGGAGGCGATCAACTTCATCGGCCAGTTCCGCGGCGCGTACCTCAGGCTGCAAGCGACGTGGGATCACGCGCAGCCGCCGGAGAACGAAACGCAGATCCCGACCTTTCACCACCCGAGCGGATGGCCGGGCGGCGGCCCCGCGTGGTGGCACAACAAGCACGCGACGGACATGGTCAACGCGGCGGTCGCCGGAGGCGTTCCGTGGGTCCGCGCCAATCTGCCTCCGCAGGGGAACGCCGTCAACGCGGTCTACGATGTCGATCATCCGCCGACGTACCTTCCGGGCCGCCTCGCGGATCAGCCGTGGGCGGTCCGAGCGATCCTCGAGATGGCAGGGCTGCTGTAGGCGCTGCGTCCGCCAGCTTCGATACCCCCGATCAGGCGCCTCAGCCTGCGTATCCTTGACCCGTCCCCTGTGCGCGGCTATAGTGGGCCGCGATGCATACCTGTGGGGAGTACGCATTCATCCGCGCACGTACGTCGGTCGGGTAGCTGCCTGACCGCGTCCCCATCGATTCACCCTTCTCTCGCCTGGAGATTCCAAGCCGCGGCTCAGGATGCTGCCCGACCGTCCGTTTCACTCACGGCAGGTTCTGCCATTCGGAAGGCTCACACGAAACGGGAACCGTTGGACAGGAAGAGAGGACAGCATCATGAGCAATCACCAGAAGGTCCTGCTGGCGTATTCCGGGGGACTCGACACGTCGGTGATCGTCCCCTGGTTGAAGGAGATCTACGGATGCGAGGTCGTCACGTTCACCGCCGACGTGGGGCAGGGAGCGGACGAGATCGAAGGACTCGAGGAGAAGGCGCTCGCGAGCGGTGCGAGCAAGGCGATCGTCGCCGACCTGCGCGAGGAGTTCCTGACGGAGTACGCGTTCACCGCGCTGCGGGCCGGGGCGATCTACGAGGGGACCTATCTCCTCGGAACGGCGACCGCCCGACCGGTCGTCGCCAAGAAGATGGTCGAGGTGGCGCATCAGGAGGGGGCCGATGCCCTCTCGCACGGCTGCACGGGAAAGGGAAACGACCAGGTCCGCTTCGAGCTCACGTTCAAGGCGCTCGACCCGACGCTTCCGGTGATCGCCCCGTGGCGGGATCCGGCGTGGGCGATCGAATCGCGCGAGGACGCGCTGGCGTACGCCGAGGCGCGCGGAATCCCTGTGGCGAGTTCGATCGCGTCGATCTACAGCCGCGATCGCAACCTCTGGCACATCAGTCACGAGGGCGGTGACCTCGAGGATCCTTGGCACGAGCCGGACGAGAGCCTGTTCTGCCTGACGGCCTCTCCGGAGGCGGCGCCGGAGAGGCCGGAGTACGTCGTGATCGACTTCGCACAAGGAACGCCGATCGGGCTCGACGGCTCGGTCCTGGGTGCGGTCGAGCTGATGTCCGCGCTCAACGAGATCGGCGGCGTACACGGCATCGGACGCGAGGACATCGTCGAGAATCGCCTCGTCGGGATGAAGTCGCGCGGCGTCTACGAGACGCCGGGGGGCACGATCCTCTACAAGGCGCTCGCCGCGCTGGAGACCCTCTGCCTCGATCGCCGAGCCGCCCATCACAAGGCGCTGATCGCCCAGCGGTACGCCGAGCTCGTGTACAACGGGATGTGGTTCACACCGCTGCGGGAGGCGTTCGATGCGTTCGTCGGGGAGCTGGCGAAGACCGTGACCGGATCTGTCCGGATGAAGCTGTACAAGGGAGGGTGCTCCGTCGTCGGCCGGACGTCGCCGTTCTCTCTCTACAGCGAGGATCTCGCGACGTTCGGGCAGGACAACGTCTACAACCAGGCCGACGCGACCGGATTCATCAACCTGTTCGGCCTGCCGCTGACCGTCACCGGCCACTCCGGCCAGCGGGTCGCCGAGTTCGCCAACGTCGGGCTGCGGAGTTAGCGAGATGGCCGATCACCTGCAGTCTACGACGATGTGGGGCGGGCGGTTCACCGAGCCGCTCGCCCCGTGCGTTCGGACCCTGAATGCGTCTCTCTCGTTCGACGTGCGACTCACCGCCGTCGACGTCGAGGGGAGCGTCGCGTACGCGGCCGCCCTCCGCGACGCCGGCCAGCTCGAGGCCGACGATTGCGACGCGATCGTCGCGGGACTCGAGACGATCGCCGAGGAGTTCGCCGCCGGCGCGTTCGAGCCGCACGCCGGCGACGAGGACATTCACACCGCCGTGGAACGACGGCTTCACGAGTTGATCGGAGATCCGGCCGGCCGGCTCCACGCCGGACGCTCTCGCAACGATCAAGTGGCGACCGATCTGCGGCTCTACCTCGTGCGATCGATCGACGCGCTCCGCGAGCAGGTGCGTCACGTTCAGGGAGAGATCGTGACCAAGGCCGAGGGGCACAGGAGCGTGATCATGCCAGGGTACACGCATCTTCGACCCGCCCAACCGATCCTGTTCGGTCACTGGCTCATGTCGTTCTTCTGGAAGCTCGACCGCGACCACGAGCGATTGCTCGCGGCGCAGCAAAGGGCGAACGTCTGCCCGCTCGGGTCCGGCGCGCTCGCCGGCAATCCGCTCGGCGTCGATCGTGAACGGCTGGCGGCCGTCCTCGGCTTCGGCGGTGCGTCGGAAAACAGCCTCGACTCCGTCGAGGATCGCGACTTCGTCTTGGAGTTCCTGTTCGCCGCGAGCCTGTTGCAGACGCATCTGAGTTCGCTGGCCGAGACGCTGATTCTCTGGTCGAGCGACGCGTTCGGGTTCGTCACGCTGCACGAGTGCCACTGCACGGGATCGAGCCTGATGCCGCAGAAGCGAAACCCGGACGCGCTCGAACTCGTCCGCGGGAAGACAGGACGCGTCATCGGGCACCTCGCGGCCCTGCTCGTTACGCTGAAGGGCCTGCCTTCCGGCTACAACAAGGACCTGCAGGAGGACAAGGAGGGACTGTTCGACGCGATCGACACGTTGCGTCTGGAGCTGCCGGTCGTCGCCGACGTGATCCGGCGAGCGAAGGTGAACGCCGCCGCCATGGCCGCCGCGCGCCCCCCGGATCTCCTGGCCACCGACCTCGCCGACTACCTGGTTCGAAAGGGCGTTCCGTTCCGCGAGGCGCATCACGCCGTCGGGCAGATCGTCCGCCGCGCCGAGACGCTCGGCACGGCGGTCGACCGGCTTCCCCTTCCGGCGTATCGTGCGGTGCACGCCGGATTCGACACCGACGTCCACGACGTGTTCGACGTGCACCGCGCCGTGTCGCGACGGACGTCGAAAGGCGGAACGGCACCGACGGCCGTCGAGGCGCAGCTCGAACGCGCCCGCGCGATCCTCGAACGCGCTCGGACGGAAGAGACGGCGTAGCGGAAAGGCCCCTGCACACCGCGAGCGGCTTCACGGGCCGCCGGTCCGCGAAGTTGTCCGCGGTCGTCTGGCATCGCAAGATGCTCCAGTGCATCGAGGGAGGCACGCCGACCGACCATGCGTGAGAAGGCTCGGATCCGATCGGCGAACGTGTCCGACGCCGAAGCCGTTACGAGACTTCTGATCGAGCTCGATTGCGACGTCGAGCTGCCGGACGTCGAAGCGCGGCTTGCTCGGCTGGTCGATCGACCGTCGGATCGCGTGCTCGTCGCGGATGTGGACGGGGAGGTCGTCGGGCTCCTGGGGATGCATCTGGCGCCTTTGCTTCATCGCGATTCCTTTGCCCGCATCACGGCGTTCATCGTGACAGAGGCGAATCGTGGGCGCGGCTACGGTGAGGCGCTCTTGCGCGAGGCGGAGACCTGGGCCGTTGCCAACGGCTGTACCCAGATCGAACTGAACAGCGGTGACCATCACCGGGCGGCCCACGGCTTCTACGAGCGCATGGGGTACCGCGAGGACGATCGACGCTTCGTGAAAGAGGAGTTCGGGTAGCCGTTTCCGGCTGACGATTCCCTCTCGGTCTGAGGCGGCTCGGCCGGTGCGCCGTGTTCGACGATGAAGGAGCCCATCACGCCCGGTTTCGGCCTGTCGGTCGGAATGCCGATGTGATGGCCGTGTACGGTCTGCCTCCTTGGGCACGGGCGCTCGGCGTGGAGCTCGATCTCACAGGCCGAGATCCTGATTGATGAAGAACAGGCGGATCCGACCTGCCGGCCGACAGCGTTCGATGATCGACAGGTTGCTGCAAATCCGGTCGGGCGATGTGCAGTCGTGGCAGATGCCCGACTTGGTGCATGGCGTGTCCACACCGAGTTGGATGGCGAGTGAGACGGCGGCGACGTTCCTCGCCCGGTGAATCGCGCGGTCGAGGTCGTTGCACAGCTTGTTCCGCCCGATGAACAGGTAGACCCGGCCCGGCCCGCAGCTCAAGGCGGCGATCCGGTTCCCGTCGCCGTCGATGTTGACGAGTGCACCGTCGATCGCGACGGCGTTTGCCGAGGCGATGACGACGTCGGCGGAAAGCGTCCGCCGACGGATGTCGAGCTGCTCGTCGTACGTGTGACCGAACTTGCTCCGGTCGAGGAAATGGTGGTCTCCGTCCCGCAACCTCTCGATAATCCCGAGCTGCCGCGTCGTTTCCGAACCTCCGTAGCCGATGGTCTCGCCGGGTGCGAGATCGGAGAAGAAGAACTCGACCGCTTCGGCGGGTTCTTCGAAGGCCTGAGCGGCGAATCCGCGACGTTGGAACGCCTCGACGGCTCGTGCCATCCGGGTCCGATGGTATTCGGCTGTAGCATCCTTCGCGTTCATGGGCCCCTCCCTCTTCTCTTCGGGATCGCGTCAGGGAGTTTCCGCGCGACCTCGTTCCTCGTCCAGGTTCGGCTGGATGTTCGCCTCTCGGACCTCGACTTCGAGGTCCGGGACGAGGCTCCCGCACACTCGGAACGTGAGTCGGCCGAGCGGACTTCACGGTTCAGCAGGACGCGGGAATCCGGATCGTTGCGCTCTGCCATCCCGCCTTCTACACTCGTCGAAGGGAGCACCGGGTTCTCGCTGCTACCGGTTGCGGATGTGAGCCGGAGTAACGCGTCGGCTCGGATGAAGGGGGCACTCGATGACGAAGCGGACCATTGCCGAGCCGTACAAGATCAAGGCCGTCGAGCCGATCAAGGTCACCACGCCCGACTATCGGGCGGAGAAGATTCACGAAGCCGGTTACAACACCTTCCTCCTGCGGAGCGAGGACGTGACCATCGATCTGTTGACCGACTCGGGGACGTCGGCGATGAGCGATCGCCAGTGGGCCGGCCTGATGCTCGGCGACGAGGCGTACGCCGGGTCGCGCAACTTCTACCATCTCGAGGAAGCGGTCCGCGAGGTCTACGGGTTCAGGCACGTCGTCCCCACCCATCAGGGACGCGCCGCGGAGCACATCACCTCGCAGCTGCGGATCCAGCCGGGGCAGTACGTGCCGATGAACATGTACTTCACCACCACGCGCGAGCACGTCGAGCGCGCCGGCGGGATCTTCTACGACTGCATCATCGACGAGGCGCACGACCCGGAAAACCGCCATCCGTTCAAGGGAAACGTGGACGTCGCCAAGCTCGACAGGCTGGTGGCGGAAAAGGGAGCCGACGCGATCGCCTACCTCTCGATCGCCCCGTGTGTCAACATGGCCGGCGGTCAGCCGTTCTCGATGGCCAACCTACGTGAGGTCTCGGCGTGGGCCGATCGCCACGGAATTCCGATCATCTTCGACGCCACCCGCGCGCTGGAGAACTGCTACTTCATCCAGCAGCGCGAGGAGGGGTACGCCGATCGCTCGATCCGCGAGATCTTCAAGGAGATGATGAGCTACGGCGAAGGGTGCACGATGTCCTCGAAGAAGGACAACCTCGTCAACATCGGCGGATTCCTCGCGACGAACAACGACGACTTCTTCCTCCGAGCCAAGGAGATGGTCGTCGTTTTCGAGGGGCTGCACACCTACGGCGGGATGTCCGGCCGCGACATGGAGGCGCTCGCTCGCGGGATCGACGAGATGATCGAGGACGCCCACGTCGCCGCTCGCGTTCGTCAGGTCGAGTACCTCGGAGGTCGACTGCTCGAGTCGGGGGTTCCGATCGTCGAGCCGGTCGGCGGCCACGCCGTCTTCATCGACGTGCGCCGCTTCCTGCCCGACATGCCGCAGGACCACTTCCCGGCCCAGGCCCTCGCCGCGGCGCTGTACGTCGACTCCGGCGTCCGCTCGATGGAGCGAGGCATCGTCAGCGCCGGCCGCGATCCGGAGACCGGCGAGCACCGACATCCGAGGCTCGAGCTCGTCCGACTCACCATCCCACGACGCGTCTACACCAACCTCCACATGGACGTGGTGGCCGAGAGCTGCGAGGCGCTGCTCGAGGAACGCGACTCGATCCGTGGCCTGAAGATGGTCTACGAACCGGAGACGCTCCGCTTCTTCCAGGCCCGATTCGAGCCGCTATCGTAGAAGGGATTTCTCGCGAAGAACCAACGGGAGCCGGCGAGGAGACCGTGCCGCGTCCCCAAAGGATCGGGGCATGAATCCTATACCACCGACTGCACGTCCGTCTTCCCGCGGCGCAGAAACCCCAACGCGGCGAGCCCGAGAAGAGCCATGCCGGCCCAGAGGACGAACGGGAAGCGCGGGCCGTAGACGGCGAGGGCGTTGCCGAGCGGGGGAGCGATCAGACCACCGATGCGCGAGAGCGTCATCGCCAGCCCGATCGCCGTCCCGGCGTACTCCGCCCCGACTCCCTCCACCTCGGTCGCTGTGGCCATGAACACGGCCATGAAACCGTCACGAACGGAACCAGCCATCAGGACAGCGATCCAGATGATCACGCCGTCGACGATCGAGAGGAGGCCGATTCCCATGGCGATCATCAGCGTCGCCGCGACCAGGAGCCTCCTCCTCGATCCGATCCGATCGGAGAGCATCGCCAACGGGAAGACGGCAAGCAGGCTGACGGCGTGGAATCCGGCCAAGGAGGCGTCGGCTCGGGCCGGGTACCACTCGATCCCGCGTAGGTAGAGGGGCAGGTATCCGAGGAGTCCCTGGACGGCGCCGCTGACGCCGAGCAAGGCGACGCCCAGGACCCAAACGTCGCGAAGACGGACCACGTGCAAGAGAGACCGCCGGATCGATGGCCCCGTGCTTCCTTCCGTCGACCGCGCACGCTCGCGCGGTGCGACCCGCGTGAGCGCCCAGGGAAGACTCATCAGGACGCCGAGCCCGCCGTAGAGGAACAGGACGTGCCTCCAGCTGCCGAGCCAGGGGGAGAGAACGGTCGCGCTGATCAGCGAGCCGATCATGAAGCCGAGGGCCATTCCGCCGGAGACGGCCGCGTGGGCCGAACCGACTCTCTTCCCCGAGAACCACATCGCACAGACCTTGTGTAGGTTGATCGGGATCGCCGCGGCCACGAGTCCGTTCAGGAAGACGGTGAACGTCATCGTGGCGAGACCGTCCGCCAGTCCTCTCGATGCACCGGTCAGGCCGAGAAGGAGGCACGCGGTGGCGAGGGTCCGCTTCGTCCCGAAGCGGTCTCCGATCATCCCGCCGGCGAGGCTCGCGAACAGACCAGCGAACGAAGCGATCCCCCAGACCGCTCCGACCTGAACGAGGCTCAGCCGGAGGTCCTCGGCGATCTCCGCGAAGAGGACCGGCATCGCCATCGACGGCGCAGCCACGGCGACCGTCGCCGTGAGCCCCGAAAGGGCCAGCATGTACCAGGCACGCGTCGTATGGTCGATGTCGACTCCTTTCGAATCATCGCATCCGTCGCGAGGGATCCAGATCGTAGTCCATCGGTCCGGTCGACACGAGGGGCGTTCGATGATCGGAAGGGACGTCTGCTTGATTGATGCGCACTGCGCGTCTGGTTACGATGCCTCACAAACCGAAGAAAGGGGAGCGAACGGATGGTTACGCATTTTCACGTCGGGTTTCGAGTGGAGGACTACGAGCGATGGAAGGCGGGATACGACGCGAGCCTCGAGGCGCGAAAGGCGTCCGGTGAGATCTCCTTCGTCGTCTACCGCAACGCCGACGATCCGAACGTCGTCACGGTTCTATCGGTGCAGCAGAGTGCGGAGCGGATCCGAGCGTTCATGGCTTCTCCCGACCTGCAGGAGAAGATGAAGTCCGCCGGAATCGTGCAGATGGGGCAGCAGCTGATCCTCGAGGAGATGGACAGCGGCACACACTGACGATTCCAGTCCGCTTCGACCTTCCGCCCGTCTTGGGCAGGATGGCAGCGCTTGAACGTCGCGGTCTTGCCGATCGATCCGCTGAGCCGTCTCAGCGTTGAAGAACCATCGAAGCCGACCGGGCTGCTTCTCCTTCGGGTTCATGGGCATGTCCCAGGCCACGACCGCTTGGTCTTCGATTCGTGCATCGCGACCTTCGCACTGCGAGCCGACTGGAGATGGGTGCAGTTGCCAATGTGATCTACATCACCGTTCAGAGGAAGGTCCCGAGCGCGATGAACACGGCGATCGCAGCGAAGATGAACGGAACGGCTTTGCCGATCGCGATGGTCGTCCGTCGGTAGGCGATGAAGTCAGCGATCGTCATGACCCCGGCGAAGGCGGTCGCCGCGATCCCGACCACGTTGGCGGCGCGTCCGCCGTAGATCCCGAGCAGGACCATGGCCATCGGCAGTCCGCCGAGGAAGAACAGCATGAACCCGACCCCGTACCACATGGCGTGGACCATCCCGGCTTCGTTGACGGGTACACCCTTGAAGCCTTTCAGAGCGGCCTTCGTCGACGCGAAGTGGACGATCCCCAGAAGAATGGCGATCCCAGACCCGACCAGAATCAGAACGTCGTTCATCTCTCTCACCCCTGCGCCAGCCTAGGAAGCACGGGAAGCGGCGTCAAGCGGGGAGGCGCGTGCGTCCTCTTCGCAGACACGCCCCGTCTTCCGTCACGTCAGGTGCTGTGCTATCCTCCGACTTGGAATGAGTCTCATCCTGGCGGTACGAGACGATCGGGACGTCGTGGTGGCGAGCGACGGACGCGTGCTCGGCGAGGATCTCGGCGTGATGTCGAACGACTCCTTGAAGACCCTGGCGCTCAACGGGTCGCTTTGCCTCGGTCTGGCCGGCCCAACGGACGTGATGCGCTTGGTGTTGGGCTCGCTCGGCATCAAGTGTCGCGGCAGCCATCCGATCGACCTGCTCGGCGTGTGCCAGGAGGTGGCCTGTCCGGTGGACGTCGACTACCGCGACGCGCGCGACGAGGTGACGAGCGTGCTTCGGTGGATGACGCGCCGCGTCGTGATCCGATCCCGCTTCACGCGGATGCCGGCGGTGATCCTCGCGGGGTGGTCGATCGAGCGCCCCGCCCTCTGCCAATGGAGCCACGACGCCCGGCTGCTGGAGACGACCGGTGTGGGCGGCTACTCCGAGGCGGTCGCCGGGAGTCTGCCGGAGCAGGGCACCGGCGAGTGGAAAGCGTTCCGCCGGATGGTGCACGGAGAGCGCTCGACCGAGTACGCGGAGCAAAGGTTGACCCGCGCGGTACAGTTCTGTGCTCGATACTTCGGCGCTCGCGGCCCGGTCAGCGAGACGGTCTTCCTTCGGCGGCTATCGCGGGGCTTCGAGCTTGTGCGGGCCGAGGAGCCGCTGACGGCGGACCCTTGATCGGTCGATGGTTCGGGCCTAATCTTGCTGACCGCTGGGACGCGGCGGCTGGACGTCTGCCGTCGCGCGTAGGAGGCGAGGATGCCGCTTCATCGGCACGAGTGTGAAGCCTGCGGGAACCGGTTCCGCGTTCTCGTGCTCCCGGGCGCGGAAGACGAGGCGCCGACCTGTCCCGTGTGTGGAAGCACCGAATCGCACCGATTGATGCCGCTCGTCGCCGTTCAGTTCAAGGGAAGCGGCTACTACAAGACCGACTACAAGCGCGGCGGACGCGGCCGCTCGGACAAGAGCGGTTCGGAGACCGGGTCCGGTGAGACGAAACCGTCCCGAGAGTCCGAGCCCTCGCAGGTGTCGAGAGATTCAACCAAGGCGGCGTCCGGCGAGTAGCCCTTCGCCGCGCCTGAGCTCACTCTCCGCGTTGTCGCCTCCCGTAGAGGACGCCGGCCTGTTTCGGGATGCCGTCAAGTCCGAAGGGACACACGCCCTTCAGCGTTCCTTCACTTCTCGCTCATCTTGGCGCGGTAGTCTTCAATCCTACGAGAGCCGACCTTCTTACCAGGGCCCGATGCGATGACAAGACGTCTCGGGCCCTGAGTCTTTCTGGGGACGAGAGACGGGCCCGTTACACACCGACGCTATGACGCGGCATGTGCTCCCAAGTATCGCGGTCACGTCGCACCGCTGTCGAGGCTGACGGCCTCCGCGCAGGTTCTTTGGTGCATTCCCCCTCTTGACGACGAGAGAAGATGAAGCGATGATCACATATAAGTTCATCTCGGCTTCCTCGATGGGCGGAAGCTTCGGAGGAGGGATCGGATGGTGGATCAAACGAGCGTCGGCATGGAGAGGATGGGAGCGGAAGTGGTGGATCGGGCGCTGTACTACGGTCCGGTGAAGCTCGTCAGCTACGAGTTTCGCGAGTGCCACGGCCACATCTACACGGTCGACGAGCCGAAGAAGCTGCCGGAGGACGCCGTCGGCGTTCGGGTTCCCGGAGGATCGGAGCTTCAGGCGTTCCTGTTTCACGCGTTCACGGCCGGGATGCCGATTGAAGTGGCGCCGGCGCACCGCTATTGGTGGGAGGGCGGAACGCTCCTCTGGACGATCCACGCGGCGAAGTCGTAGTACTTCGCCTGGGAGCCCCTGTAGGGCGCGCACCGAGCATCCGGCCGTTCCTCGGGCCGTTGCACGACAGCAGCGGAGCCTCTACCGTCTTCGCATGACGCTCCGATACGACGCCGATGCGAGCGTAGAGGTCGAGAAGCGCTCCGTGCCGTCCGGGCCGTTCCTGTACGGTCCCGTGTGCGACAGGCGCGAGCTTCCCGCGTTCCTTGTCGAGGCGACGCCGGTGACGAACGCCGAGTACGCCGCCTTCGTCGCGGCGTCCGGCCGTGTCGCGCCGAAGCATTGGAACGGGTCGGTCCCTCCGGCCGAGATCGCGGATCATCCTGTGGTCTACGTCTCGTGGTTCGACGCGGGTGCGTTCGCCGAGTGGGTCGGCGGGCGGCTTCTCACCGAAGAAGAATGGGAGAAAGCGGCCCGCGGCGTCGACGGACGACGGTTTCCGTGGGGCGAGTGGGCCGAGGGGCGCTGCAACTCCAAAGAAGCCGGGCTCGGCGGGACGACACCAGTCGGCCGGTTCTCGCCGTCCGGCGACAGTCCGTGCGGCTGTGCCGACATGGCCGGGAACGTCCAAGAGTGGACGGCCTCGGACAGCGGGAAGTACAAGGTCATCCGAGGCGGCGCGTTCAACCACCCGAAGGAACTGGCACAGACCTTCTTTGCCGTTCGCCACGTGCCGGGCTTCTCCAGCCGGAACATCGGCTTTCGGATCGGGTGGGACGCAAGCTAGTCCAACGGGTATCCCGATTTGACGTTTCGGACCCGCATCGAGGCGTCGGAGCGAGGGACCTCCCCGAAATCGAAATTCAGCCCCTCCTCCTCGTCGGCGAAGATCCCGGCGATCTCGGTCAGCGTCGCGTATCGAACGGCCCCGGCTTCGACGAGGACGTCGATCTGGCTCAAGAAGTCGTCCCACCAATCGAGCCGGTTCTCCCAGAAGTGGATCGAGTCGGCCGAAGCGGTCCACTGAGAGTCGATACCCGCCTGCCCCTCCGCGGCCTTGAACTCCCGCGGACTGACGAAGACGGCGTAGGTGTTGATCCGATCCGCTCGTCGGTCCTCGACCGCTTGCCGGATCGCGGAAATGCTGTTGACCAGTTCGCCGTGCCCGATGTAGAGGTAGCTGCCGTTCGGATCGTGGCGCGTCCAGTCGGTACGCGAAGGACGCCAGGCCCAAGCGGCCACGCACTCACCGGCGCCGTGACCGGGCAGCGAGACGCCCCAGAGGATCTGGAATTCGGGGAAGTACGTGTCGAGGTACTCGAGCTGCTCTTGAATCTCCTCCTCGTCCAGACCGGACGCGATGTGCGTCGGGCGGCTGCCGGCGAGGACGATCTCTTCCCGGACCTCGTGATAGAGGACGTACGATTGATGCGCGTGGGCGTCGATCTCGTGCCCGAGCGCCTCGAGATCAGCGTAGAAGGTCGGGTCGTACCGCGCGACGCCTCGCGAGAACGTCCAATCCGAGCCGAAGTTGATCCTCGCTCCGTGATTTGCCGCCATCGCCGCGAACGCTCGCATCGCCTCGGCGAAGTGGTGCATCACCACCTCGTCCCCGTCGTAGTCGGGGATGCCGGCCTTCGGGATCGCTCCCCGGCTCGTGTCCTCCTCGTTGTGGACGACGATCGTGAGGTACAGCGGGGGAAGGTCCTCGTCCGTGTCGGCGAAGGCCGCGCCGCAGAGAGTCGCGGCGCCCGTGAGGACGAGCCCCGCACCGACGAGGACCGCGAAGTGCACCGACGTCAGTCGTCTTCTCGACCTCAACCCGTCCCCGTCTGCATGAGATACCAGGCGTAGCCGGTCGGGACGACGATCAGGATGTTGACGATTCCGAGTGCGATGTTCGCCCCTCCGAGGAAGAGGCTGATGAAGCCGAGGACGACCCCGGCGACGGTCACGACGAGGCAGGTGAGCTTGGCCGTCTCGAGGTCCTTGGAGCGGAATCGGAGGATTCCTCCGAAGACAAGGCCGAGCCCGACGGCGATGCCGATCACGAATCCCCACACGTTCTGCATCGCGATGGCGATGATCGACACAATCGTGATCCCCGCGAGCGTGGCCACCATCAGTGACAACGGATCGAACAGACGTTTCATGAATCCTCCTTTGCGTGACGCTCGTCCGAGGGTGCCGACACAGTGTACCGTCACCTGCGCACGGGAGGAAGGCGGGGCTCGGCCGCTAGGCCAGGTTGCGGATTCGAACCTCGATCTCCGGACGGTCGTCCAGCAGCTCGACGAGCCGCCTTGTGTCCGTGCTCCCGAAGTGATACGGATAGAGGATCCGCGGCTTCATCGCGATCGCGACGTCGGCGACCATCTCCGGCGTCATCGTGTACGGGAGGTTCATCGGCAGGAAGGCGACGTCGATGTCGGATTGCGCCTTCAGCTCCGGGGTGTTCTCCGTGTCCCCGGCGACGAGGACGCGCAGATCGTCGAACGTGACGACGTAGCCGTTGCCGTTTCCCGACGGATGGAACGGATCGCCGCTCTCGCGTTTGTGAACGAGGTTGTAGGCCGGAATCGCCTCGACGTGGAGTCCTTGAACCTCGACGACGTCGCCGTTTCGCATGACCGTTCCACCCTCGATCTGTCCCTCGCACAGCTCGGTGCAGAGGACGTCGGTGGCGTCGGTTCGGATCTGGGCCAGCGCCTCCGGATCGAGGTGATCGCGATGCTCGTGCGTGATCAGAACGACGTCCGCCTTCGGCAACGTCGAGTAGTCGGCGACCCGACTGAACGGGTCGACGTAGATTCGCTTTCCGCCATGCGTAAACAGGAGCGACCCGTGGCCGAGGAACGTGATCTCGAGGTCGCCGGCCGAAGTCTCCAGACTGTCCGTTTCGTACTCACTCAGTGGCATGGGCTCGCCTCCCTCTTGCGTTCCGTCTGCCCGGGTCCTCAGAACGATCGTCCGGGTTCACTCTATCAAGCCGCTTCGCGCGCCGCAACGGGCTGGGTGCGTTCCCCCGGAGCAAGTAGAATCGCGGTCGGAGCGAACGCGATAACCGGCCACTCCGAGGTGATTCGATGCCTACACTGAAGGACTTCGGCGCTGTACCGAACGCGGAAGTCACGATTCTGGTCGACTCCATAGCGGGGATGCTCGCCCGATCGACGGACGACGTGAAGCGGTTCACCGTCGGGCCGCTGATCGCGGAGCCCGGCTTCGCGGTGCTGATCGATCTCCCTTCCGAGAAGGTGCGGATCCTTTGGGACGCCGGCGCGAGCTCCTCGGCGGTGCTCGAGAACCTACGGCGGATGGAGATCGACCCGACGTCGGTCGACGCCATCGCCCTCAGCCACGGGCACTGGGATCACGTCACCGGGCTGTCGCAGATCCTCCGCGCCGTCTGCCGTCCGACGAAGGCGAAGATGTTCCCGGCGGACACGGCCGACGAGGCGTTGATCGAGTACGCGAAACCGGAGACGGTTCCGCTGATCGTCCATCCGGCGGCGTTCCGCGAACGATGGAGTTTCCTGAAGGACGGTCGCCGATACGGCCCGATGAACCCGACGAGTCACGCCGAGTGGGAGGCCTTGGGCGCGGAGATCGTCGAATCGGAAGCGCCGCATCGGCTCGCGGTCGGATGCTGGACGACCGGCTACGTCCCGCGCGAGTCGTTCGAGACGGAGGGCCGAGTGCCCGCTCGGATGCGGTACCGTGAGGGAGATCGGTTCCTCCCCGACGACACCGAAGAGGATCAATCGGTCGTTCTCCACCTGGAGGAGAAGGGGTTGGTCGTCGTCTCGGGCTGCGCGCACGCGGGGATCGTCAACACCGTGGAGTACGCGCGGAAGATGGCCGGCATCGATCGGGTCCACGCGATCCTCGGCGGCTTCCACCTCGGCCGCTCGAGCGAAGGAGAGGTGGCGAAGACGGTCGCCGCGATCGCCGCGATGAATCCGGCGCTGATCGTCCCGACGCATTGCACCGGCTTCGACGCCATGCGGCGGTTCGCCGAACGGTTGCCCGAATCGTTCGTCCTCGGGACGGTCGGAACGAAGTACATCCTCTAGCCGACACGGATTCGGGCCGCCGGGTAGACAGAGCATGTTGGGAGGGCTTGATGAGCGGCACGCGACGAAGGCTGATTCAATCCGGAACGCGCGCGCTCTGGCGGGAGGGCCGAAGGACGCGAGGCTATTCGTTCACCGACTTCGTGCACGGGTACGTCTACGCGCGATGGCCGTACCACTACATCGGTTGGTCGAAGGGGGACCGGAAGCTGCCCGCGCTCCTGAAGCCGATCGTGAGGCTGGCGGCACGGTTGATCCAGCGCGAGGCGTCGGCCGGCGGCCGCGATGCGAAGCGCGCGTACGCCGAGCGGTATCACGGGAAGGTCGTTCCGACCGACGCCGCGGAGCAGCTCGTCACGCTGGACGCGCCGGTGGAGCTGCGAAACCTCGAACAGGTCATCCCGTACGCCACGGCGCGCGATGTCGTAATGAGCGATCCGGATCACATCGTCGCGCTCGACTGCCCGTGCCGTTCTGCGGTCGAGAATCCGTGCCTTCCGCTCGACGTCTGTCTAATCGTCGGCGAGCCGTTCGCGAGCTTCGTCGCGGAGCACCATCCGACGAAGTCGCGGTGGATCACGCGGGAGGAGGCCGTCGACGTCCTCCGCGCCGAGCGGGATCGGGGGCACGTGCACCACGCGTTCTTCAAGGACGCGATGCTCGGACGCTTCTACGCGATCTGCAACTGCTGTTCGTGCTGCTGCGGCGCGATGCGCGCGTATCGGAACGGAACGCCGATGCTCGCCCCGTCCGGCTACGTCAGCACGGTGGGCGAAGAGCGGTGCGTCGGCTGCGGGGCCTGCGCCGAGACTTGTCCGTTCGACGCGCTGTCGGTGGAGGACGGTGCGCCCGTTATCGACGAAGAGGCGTGCATGGGCTGCGGCGTCTGCGTCGCCAAGTGTCCCCAGGCAGCGCTGTCGCTGGTGCAGGATCCGGCGAAAGGCGAGCCGCTTCGGATCCGCGATCTCATTCCGTCTTCCTGAGATCCGTCCGACGGCTACGGGCAGTCGTCGGGCAACCCGAGCGAGATCCTCCACGGCCCCTGATACTTCGCCCTCATGCCGTAGGCATCGAGGGCCCACAGGCGGAGCGAGTCGAGGAATCCCTCGTGTCCGAGCTCATCGATGAGGAAGCCGACGAAGCTCTCGCCGACGGCCTCCGTCAGGGAGCGGGAGGCGACGCACATCGAGAGGCAGTTGTTCGATGCCCATTCGACAACGTCGATTTCGGCGCCTTCAGAATCGTCCGGGAACGCAGCCGCGGTGACCTCGGAAAGTCCCTCGTAGATGTACGGCGGGGTGTGAAACAACCAGTCGTTTCGCTCATACGCGAACCAGTGGGCGAATTCCTTGACGAGGGTCGCCTGCGACGCATCGATCGGACACAGCATCGATCGAGGCTTCCGCATCAGGGGACGGATCCACAGCTCGACATTCGTCACGGCGCCATGGCTGCAGAAGAAGTACGCCGGCAGCTCACGCCCAATGGCGTCGTACAACGACTGCCGGTCCGGGAAGACGATCGCGAGAAGAGGGTAGATCTGTTCTCCCTCCCACGTGAGCGGCTCCAGTCTCCAGACGCCTCCGCTGGTCGGATCGGTGACCACGGTCTGTGGCAGGCTTCCGTCGATCGGGATGCGCGTCGGAACCTCCCACGGGTGCTCCCAAGTCTCCGGAGGGACGGGCGGCTCGTGGCCCCAGAACTGGAAAGCATGCTCGACGGACTCCGTGAGGAGGCCCGCGAATTCCGCCCCGTTCTCGGGGACCGCCTCGACCCAGACGATCGCTCCGTAGAGCCAAGGCACCAATGAATAGGTGACTTCAGCTTCCCCGGCGGCGACAGGGGCTGCGATGCACAGGAGAGCAGGAATGAGGAAGAGGACAGTCAGCATACATCTGGGCATAGTACGCTCATTGTATAGACACGCCCTGCGCGCGGTCAATCCGGCGTTTGCCGTAGACTGGTGCTGACATGGGTGCTGACAAGGGGAGGCGGACGAAGGGATTACGCTTTGCGGCGAAGGGGGTCTACGGGTTGGCAATCGTGATCCCTCTTCTTATCGGCGAGGGGCTCCCGCTTCGGAGTGCGCTTCCTCTGGAGTCGATCGAATTCGTCCAGATGATCGAGAACGGCGGCTTCGAGGCGGCGGTCCCCGCCGACGCGCTCGGTGCGTTCTGGATCACCTCGCTCGGCCGTGGAGGCCTCGGGATCCCGACATTGCTGATCAGCTCGGAGCGGGCGCACTCCGGCACGCACTCCCTTCGCCTGATGAGCTCCCGCGTGCCCGTCTACCAGTACGTCCCGGCGTTCGAGGAGCTGAGCGATCGGACGGAGATCTCGGGAAGCGTCTTCGTCTCCTCGCGTCCGGACGGACCGGCGTCGGCGACGCTGACCGTGGGCGACAGTCGGCGGAACGAGGTCGTCTACGTCTTCTCCGAGCGGCCTCGCGTCCCGGACGACGACGCGACGCACGCGTACGTACCAGTCGTCGTGCGGGTGGACGTGTGGCAAGACGTCACGCTCGACTTCGGGTCCGATTATCGCGAGCGCTTCGGAGCGAACCCGCTTCCCCGGCTCACGCTGTTGCTCGGGAAGCAGGACGCCGGTTCCTCACCGGTCTACTGGGACGACCTGAGCGCCTCGGTCGCCTTCCGGCAGATGAGCGAGGCCGAGTTGCTCGGAGCGATCCTCGCCGAGGCGCACTGGACGATCGACAACCTTCTGGAGAACGCGATCGACGACGTCGGAACGCCGACCCCGTATCTGATCAAGACGCTCGACGCGGTCACCGGCGAGGTGCTGAACACCCAGTGGGCCGGCGGCGGCGGGCCGGTCTACAGCCAGATGCTCGCGGTCCTCGACGTCCGGCACGACCCGGAGTATTACGATCGGGTCGTCGAAATGGCCGACGCGGTCGTCGCCCACCTGAACCCGGACACCCGACTGCCGAGGAAGTACGACGGCGAGGCGGACGCGCTGGTCGACGGAAACGCCATCCCTGCGCCGACGATCGAGTTCCTACTCCGCGTCCACGCGCTGACCGGCGACGCGAAGTACCTCGACGCGGCGGTGGAGATCGGGGAGGCGATCCTCGACCTCGCGCCACGGCTCGGCGAAAGGGTGCGAGGGGCGGGGCAGATCCCCTCCAACTACATCCCGAACACGTACCACTCGGCGACCGGCGATCCGGTCCCGCCGGAGAGCACCTACGAGCTGCACATCCGCTGGTTCGCCAGCCCGGGGGCGTTGGTCCATCTGTACTCGGCGACCGGCAGGGACGACTTCCGCGACACGGCGATCGCCTCGGCCCTGAGCTACGTCGACCACGACACGATCCTCCACTACTGGAACGAGAACTACGAGCTGGCGCCGTTCTCGTTCGAACCGACGTGGTACGACTGGGACAAGATCGACCCGGCGTTCGACGACTACTTCGGCTACGGGATCGGCGGGCGCCGTGGGCCATACGCGACCCTCGACATGTACGAGAGGACCGGCGACGAGCGGTTGCTCCCGTTCCTCGACGCGTCGCTCGACTTCATGCGCGGCGTTTGGGAGGAGGGGATCCACCGCGGCGGCTACACGTTCGCCGACGACGCGCGAAGCTGGCAGACCTACTACGATCGATACGTCGTCGATCCGGTGAAGTACGCGGAGCACAAGGACGCCTTGATCCTCAACGCGCGCAACGTCTTCCGATCCTCGCAGTACCACAACGGGGCGTGGATCGACGCGCGGTTTCGCCTCTGGAGTCCGAGCTTCCCGGACGATCAGGCGAGCTGTCCGAGGAACCTTCTGGCGGCGCTCACCTGGGCGTACCTGGTCGACGATCGGAACCCGGTCTGGCGCGCGATGATCGCGTCCGTCTTCGAGACGACGGTCCGCACGTACAAGCAGGCGTACGGGTACGTCCTCTCGCCGGACGGCG
>CAZFZM010000017.1:49984-51537 GCA_964523545.1 uncultured Thermotogae bacterium | reverse complement strand
CCGGCGTCGATCGCGCGGCGGACGAGCTCGGCGTTCAGGTCGAGCCGGATCGGGTTGGCGTTGATCTCCATCGCCGTCTCGTGATCGGCGGCGGCCTCGAACACGACGTCCCAATCGGCCTCGTACGCCGGGCGCTCGCCGATCTTCCGCCCGGTCGGATGGGCGAGAACGTCGACGTGCTCGTGCTCGACCGCCCGGACCAACCGCTTCGTCATCCCGTCGCGATCGAGTCGAAAGTGAGAGTGGACCGCAGCGATCACGACGTCGAGCCTCGCCAGCAGCTCGTCGGGCACGTCGAGCGAGCCGTCCTGTTGGACGTTCACTTCGACCCCGGTCAGCACACGGAACCGCTTGTGCCCTTCGTTGAGCGCCGCGATCTCGTCGATCTGTCGGCGGAGGTCGTCCGGCGTCAGGCCGCCGATCACCTCGGCGAACTTGGCGTGGTCGGTGATCGCGACGTACGACAGACCGCGCTCCCGCGCCGCGTCGACCATCTCCTCCAGGGACGCCTTCCCGTCCGATCGATCGGTGTGCACGTGCAGGTCGCCGCGGACGTCACCCAGCTCGATCAGCTCCGGCAGCGAGCCGGCCTCGGCGCGCTGGATCTCCCCCTCGTCCTCGCGAAGCTCGGGCGGCACGAATTGAAGCCCGAGCCGCTCGTAGATCTCGGCCTCCTCCGGTCCGGCGAGCACCCGCTCGCCCTTGCAGAACAGCCCGTACTCGCTCAGCTTCCATCCCTTCGCCACGGCCCGCTTTCGCAGCGCGATGTTGTGGGCCTTCGAGCCGGTGAAGTACTGCAGCGCGGCGCCGAGCGACTCGGGCGGAACGATCCGGAGGTCGACCTGAACGCCGCCGGCGAGGCGGACCGACGACTTCTTCGCCCCGCGTGCGAGGACCTCCTCGACGTCGGCCAGCCCGACGAACGCCTCGGCCGCTTGGAGCGCTTCCTCCGGCTTCACCGGCACGGCGAGAAGGTCGAGATCGCCGATCGTCTCCCGGCCACGCCGGAGGGAGCCGGCGGCTTCGATCCGGGCAAACAGGTCCGTCTTCAACAGCCGCCCGATCAGGTCGTCAGCGAGGTCGGACGCCCGCCCGAGGAGAATCCGCCCCTCGACCTGCCGCGTCTCTCCGAGCCCCCGGAGGATCTTCTCCTCCGTCTTCGCGCCGAGTCCCTTCACGTCGCGGATCTTCCCCTCCCGCGCCGTCCGCTCGAGGTCGGCCAGATCGCGAACGCCGAGCTCGTCGTAGAGGAGTTTCGCCGTCTTCGGACCGACGCCGTCGACCTGGGTCAGTGCGAACAGGTCGATCGGCAGCTTCGCCTTCAGCTTCTCGTGGTACTCGAGGCGACCGGTCTCGACGATCTCGGCGATCTTCTTCGCGATCGCGTCGCCGACCCCGGGAAGGTCCCCGTGCGTTCCCGAGGCGACGAGGGATTCGATCGGCTCGCCGAGCGTTTCGATGACCTGCGCCGCCCGTCGGTACGCCTGCGGCTTGAACGCGACGCCGTCGAGCGCGAGCAGATCGGCGATTTCGTACAGGATCCGCGCCACGAG
>CAZFZM010000017.1:0-49884 GCA_964523545.1 uncultured Thermotogae bacterium | reverse complement strand
GCGTGGTACACCCGGTCCGGAACGTCCATTCTCCGCCTCCTACAACGGTCGCATCAGGGACACAACCGTCGGTTCGTTCCCGTCCCTCACGGCGCGTGGATCAGCCCCCGTGGATCTCGGCGAACCGTCTGAAGGATCGATCGTACGAACGCTCGGCCTCCGGCGGGAAGCAACAGCCTGGCAGCTCACGCCGCGCGAGGTGGTACTGCAAGCAGTCGCAGCAGGTCCCCTTTCGCGGACAGCCCGGATACGTGCACGGGCAGCGTTCGAGGTTCGACTCCCTGTTGGTGCAGTTCCGCATCGCGTCTCCTCCTTCGCCCCATGGTACCGGATTTGCACCGAACGGAAGCTCCCCTACCATCTGGTGCACCATGCCCTGGAAGACCCGTTACGGCTCTCTCGCCGTTCGCCTGTATCGCGCGCTGATCGATCCGCTGTTGCGGCCGCTTCGACCGAAGATCGTACGCATCTGCCTGGAACTCGACGTGCGCGAGGTCCTCGACGTCGCCTCCGCGACCGGGGCGCAGTGCCGCGCGCTCGGGCGGACCGGAATCCGGGCGACCGGCGTCGACCTGGCCGAGGCGATGATCGCGACCGCCAAGCGACGCGGGGGAAGGAACACGAACTACGCCCTAGGCTCGGCGTTCGAGCTGCCGTTCCCGGACGGTTCGTTCGATGCGAGCCTGCTGATCCTCGCGCTCCACGAGCACACGGAAGACGAGCGTTCTCTCATGGTGCACGAGGCGCTTCGTGTGTTGCGTCCGAGGGGGCATCTGGTCATCGCCGACTTCGCCGAGCCGGAGCATCCGGCGGTGCACCTTCCGTGGCGAGTGATTCGCGTCATCGAGTACACCGCGGGGCCGGAGCACAGCGCCGGATTTCGCGACTTCGTCGCTCGCGGCTCCCTCGACGGATTCATCGAGCGGCACGACCTCCGACTGCTCGACCGTGCGCCGTCCCACTTCGGAACGATCGGGATCGCGGTGGTCGGTGCCGTTGCTCGCGTCCCGCCTCGCTAGCTTTCGAAGAGCCGTCTCGCCTGCTCGATCTGCCCGGCATGGAAGCCCTCGTGGTACAGGAGGAAGACCACGTTCTCGGCCCGTGAGACCCGCCCGTCGGAAAGGACGTGAGGGACGTCCTCTGCCAGGAAGGCCGGATCGACCGACCGCAGGTGGTCGCCGAGCCGCTCGGCGGTAAGCAGTAGATCCTCGGCGATGATCGAGAGGTCGGGCCACTCCACGTTCGGATCACCAGAGGAACCCGGCCGGAACAGCTCGAGCCAAGCCGGGTCGTTCAACTCGTAGCCGATCTGCTCGGCAACGGTTCTGCGATTGTCCGCGATGTGCCCGGCTTGCCACGTCACGCAGTTCGAGCGTCCGTCGATCCGCTCGAGGCAGCGGTCTTCCGGGAAGCGCTCGAGCCACCTCAACAGGAATCGGTTGATCCACGTCAGATGTCCGGCGAGTGCGTCGTTCATTCGCTCCTCCATTCGCGTCTTGCCCCGGTGGAACGATCAGAAGGTACGGGATCTCCTCGCGTCCCTCCACTTCAAATCGGGAGCTTCAGGCCGTTGACTTTCCGAAGGCGGCCGTGCTAGACCGTGGCGGCCTGATAGAATGCAACGGGAGCAGAAAGGGAGGCGAACGGGATGGATCGAATTCTTCGCGCCAACATGACCGACCGGTCGGCGGCGTTCGAGCCGCTGCCGGAGAAGTACAAGCACAGAGCGGGCCGATGGCTGACGTCCAGCATCGTGCACGACGAGGTACCGGCGACGTGTCACCCGCTGGGGCCGAACAACAAGGTCGTCTTCTCGCCAGGTATCGTTACCGGCACGTCCTCGCCGACGTCGTCCCGGATCTCGGTCGGCGGGAAGTCGCCGCTGACCGGCGGGATCAAGGAGGCGAACGCGGGCACCGGTTGGGGGCGGAAACTCGCCAACCTCGGAATTCGAGCGATCGTCGTCGAAGGCCAGCCGAAGGACGACGGGTTCTGGCTCCTCAAGGTGACGAAGGACGACGCATCGTTCGAGCCGGCCGACGCGTGGACCGGGAAGAGGCTCTCCGAGGTCTACCCGGACGTCTTCGCCAAGCACGGTGGGCGGGACACCGTCGACGTCTGCTCGATCGGCGTCGCCGGCGAGCACCGGATGGCCGCCGCCGGGGTTTGCTTCAACGACCAGGAGGGACGCCCGAGCCGCTACGCCGGGCGCGGCGGCCTCGGAGCCGTCCTCGGGAGCAAGGGCCTCAAGTTCATCGTCGTCGACGACAGTGGAGCGGACGGTGTGGCGATCGCGGATGCCGGACTGTTCGAGGAGGGGAGGAAGAAGCTGGCCGCGGCGCTGACCGAGCACGCGATCACCAAGCCGAAAGGTGCGCTGAACAGCTACGGAACCGCCGTCCTCGTCAACATCATCAACGAGGCCGGCGCGCTACCGACGAACAACTTCAGCTCCGGTCGGTTCGACGGCGCGGCGAAGATCGCCGGCGAGGCGATCTTCGAAGGGAACAAGGAGCGCACCGGCGGCGAGCTGTACAACCACCCCTGCTCGCCCGGCTGCGTCATCTGCTGCTCGAACACGTGGCATCACGAGGACGGGACCGAGCACACCTCGTGCATCGAGTACGAGTCGGCCTGGGCCCTCGGCGCCGACTGCGGGATCGCCGATCTCGACCAAGTCGCCGAGCTCAACCAATTGTGCAACGAGTACGGCCTCGACACGATCGAGATCGGAGGCACGATCGCGGTCGCGATGGAGGGCGGCGTTGCCTCGTTCGGCGACGGAGCGCGTGCGATCGAACTCGTGCACGAGATCGGAAAGGCGACGCCGCTCGGCAGGATCCTCGGCGGCGGAGCGCTGACAACCGGGAGGGCGTTCGGGGTCGCCCGCGTCCCGCACGTGAAGGGGCAGAACATGCCGGCGTACGAGCCGCGAGCGATCAAGGGGATCGGGATGACCTACGCCGTCTCGACGATGGGGGCCGACCACACGTCCGGCTACACCATCGCGCCGGAGATCCTCGGCGTCTCCGGGAAGCTGGATCCGCTGAACCCGGACAAGGCCGAGCTGGCGCGCAACTTTCAGTACGCGACGGCGTTCATCGATTCGACGGGGCACTGCCTGTTCATCGCGTTCGCGATCCTCGATATCGCCAGCGGATTCGAGGGGATGATCGACGAGTGCAACGGCGTCCTCGGGACCGAGTGGACGGCCGACGACGTCGCCCGGATCGGGAAGGAGGTCCTCGATCTCGAGCGTGACTTCAATCGCCGCGCCGGCTTCACCAAGCTCGACGACCGGCTGCCGGAGTTCATGACCTACGAACCGCTCCCGCCGCACGACGTCGTCTGGGACATCGCCGACAGTGACATCGACAGCGTGTTCGGCCAAGCGTGAGCCGAAGCTCTCGCTGGCCGTCCGGGAAGGCGAACTCATCGGAGCCTGCCTTCCCGCGTGGATGACGACCCGCAGCTACGAGTAGTAGATACTCAGGACATGGTCGAGGCACACCTGTACGGCAAGCTACGGCGATTCGCGGAGGACCGAGACGCGTGCTCGGACTCGATTGTCTGGATCCCTTGGCAGGCAGGCGATACGGTCGGAGCCATCGTCGAGCGGATCGGTATCCCCCGCGAGGAGCTCGGCAGCAACCTCTTCCTCAACGGCCGTTACGCAACCCTCGAGTCTCCCGTCGCGGACGAAGACCGCCTCGGCCTCTTCCCCGACGACATGCAGCTTTTGTACAAGTGGTACTTTGCGCCGAGCTCCGGTTCGGGGAAGTCGAAATCCGGGAGCAAGGAGCACGAAAAGTGAGGGTTCAGGTCCGCCTCTACGCGACCCTCGTCGCGGCGCGTCCGGGGCTGCGCGCCGGCGAGTCGATCGATCTCGAGTTTCGCCGCGAGACACGTCTTCCCGATCTGCTTCGGAGACTGCGGATCGAACCCCGCGCCGTCCACCTCGTGATCCTCAACGGACGACCGATCCACGATCGAACGTTCCGTCTGTCGGACGGCGACCGCCTCGCCCTCTTCCCACCCGTCGGCGGCGGCTGAGCAGACCGTCGCGACGTGGCCGCCATGAAGGATCGACGGGAGGTCCCGGATAAGCGCCGTCGCCCGCTCATCACAAGGGAAGCGCGCAATGGACCTTCCGGAGCCTCCTTTGTCGGATCTTCGTTCCGCACTGTGCTTCCGCGTTCGGCGGCCCGATCTCCTTGTAGGAAAAGCAACAAATCTGGTTTGACAGCAAGGATGGCGACATGCTACGATGATCGTTGAGCATGTGGATTCAGGCATGGAATTACACTTTGAAGTACCCGGACAAGATCGGTAATTGGGTCCTGCAGCACCTCTACATTGTTCTGGTGGCGAATGTGGCGGCCGCGATTCTCGGCGTGTTGATCGGTGTCTACATCTCCGGCAAGGGGCGCGAGCGGATCGCCGAGACCGCGATCTACTTCGCGAGCATCATGATGACGGTCCCGTCGCTGGCGCTCTTCGGAATCCTGATGGGGATTCTCTACGCCATGTCGCTTCCTTCGATCGGCTTCCTCCCGGTCGTCATCGCGCTCACGTTGTACGGACTCCTTCCGATCATCCGGAACACCTACACGGCGATCCGTGAGGTCGATCCGGCGATGATCGAGGCCGGCCGCGGGATGGGGATGAGCGAACTCCAGATCTTGATACGGGTGAAGCTCCCGCTCGCTGTGCCTGTCATCATGGCCGGGCTGCGGCAAGCGATGGTGATGAATATCGGAATCGCAGCGATCGGGTCGTACATCGGGGCCGGCGGGCTCGGTCAGCCGATCTTCCGAGGGCTCGCAAATCTTCGGAAGGATCTCATCGTCGTCGGGGCCGTCTTCGTCGCGTTGCTCGCCATCGTCACGGATTTCGTCATGGGAGGGGTCGAATGGATCACGACACCGAAGGGCGTGCGGATTAGGAGGAAGCGTTGATCAAGCTGGAGAACGTCAGCAAGACGTACGCCGACGGGACAGAAGCGGTCAAGGATCTATCGATGGAGATCTCCGAGGGCGAGTTCTGCGTCTTCCTCGGTCCGTCGGGTTGCGGCAAGACGACGAGCATGAAGATGATCAATCGGCTGATTCCCATGACGTCCGGAAAGATCTCGATCGACGGGGTCGACACGATGCAGCTGAACG
The DNA here is from genome assembly GCA_964523545.1 of uncultured Thermotogae bacterium. GTDB lineage: Bacteria > Bipolaricaulota > Bipolaricaulia > UBA7950 > UBA9294 > JANQEA01. The sequence continues at coordinate 44,719 of CAZFZM010000017.1, read as the reverse complement.
TCAACGATCTCCGTCGCGGGATCGGTTACGCGATCCAGAACATCGGCCTCTTCCCGCACCTCACAGTCGAGGAGAACGTGTGCACGGTGCCTCGCCTGCTGAAGTGGCCGAAGGCGAAGCAGCACGCCCGGGCCGAGGAATTGATGGACCTGGTGGGCATGGATCCGGGGACGTTTCTGTCGCGGTACCCGAGCGAGCTGTCCGGCGGACAGCAGCAGCGCGTCGGCGTCGCCCGATGCCTCGGCGCCAATCCCCCGATTCTGCTGATGGACGAGCCGTTCGGCGCGATCGATCCGATCACGCGCAGCCGATTGCAGGACGAGTTCCTGAAGATCCAGGCGAAGATCAAGAAGACGATCGCCTTCGTCACCCACGACATCAACGAAGCGATCAAGATGGGGGACACGATCGCCCTGATGCGCGAGGGGGTCCTCGTCCAGTACGCCGATCCGGCCGAGCTTCTCGGGACGCCGAAGGATGAGTTCGTCCGGGACTTCATCGGAGCGGACCGTGTCTTGAAGGGGTTGCGGCTCCTTCGCGCCAAGAACGTCATGAAGATGCCCCCGTTCCTCGTCGACGCCGGCGAGGACTCGGCGGCAGTGAAACGACGGATGGAGGAAGCGGGCTTGCGTTGGTCGATGCTGGTCGAGAACGGGGATCGGTTCCTCGGCTGGGTGACGTGCGAGGACATCGAGCCATCGAAGCCTATCCGCGAGATCATCACGCCGCCGACGGTGACGGCGACGGAGGATACACCGCTCAACGAGGCGCTGTCGCTGATGCTGTCGAGCGCCATCGGGACGCTAGCGGTCCTCGACGAGAACGAGCGACTGGTCGGCGTTCTCTCGTTCGACATCATCCGCGACGTGCTCGGCGAGGACATCGGGGAAGAGCCACCCTGCGCGGAGGAGGAAACGTGAGGCGCTACATCATCCTCGGCTCTCTCCTGGTCGTTCTCTGCGGAGCGACGATCTGGATGACGAGCCTCGGATCGGTCGGGATCTTCAAGGTCGCTCCCCCGGGGAAGGTTCTGGGGGAGGCGCTCCGGCATTTGCAGATCGTCGCGGTTGCGGAGGGATTCGCGATTCTGATTGGGATTCCGGTCGGGTTCCTCGTCACGCGACGTGCGCTTCGCTTCATCTCTCCGCTTCTGATCGGGATCGCCAACATCGGCCAGACGATCCCCACGTTGGCGTTCATCGCCATGGCCGCGCTCGCTCTCGGGATGGGGTTCCGTGCTGCCGTCGTTGCACTGGCTGCGTACACGGTCTTGCCGATCCTCCGCAACACGTACGCCGGCATCCGCTCCGTCGATCCTGCGGTCCGGGAGGCGGCACAAGGGATGGGGATGTCGAAGTGGCAGATCACGACGCGCGTCGAGATTCCGCTGGCGCGCCCCGTGATCATGGCCGGAATTCGAACGTCCACGGTCGTCAACGTCGGCACGGCCGCCGTTGCCGGGATGATCGGAGCCGGGGGACTGGGCGCGATCATCATGTCGGGGCTCGCCGTGCGGGTCACCGAGATCGTTATCCAAGGGGCCGCACCGACGGCGGCCCTCGCGGTGGTCCTCGACGCGATTCTCGCGAAGGCCGAAGATTGGACCACGCCTCGGGGACTGAAGGTTCTCAAACTGGCACAATGGCAAGCCCAGTAGACAATCGGATTGGCGTGTGAGCGCCGGACATTCGTGCTCGCACATGCTGTCGCTGTACGCACCAATGGAGGAGGTGGTCGCTGGAAACTGACGCTCGGCGCGTGAGCGCAAACAAAACCAAGGAGGCTATTTCATGATGAAGAAACTAGGAATCTGTCTGCTGCTCGTGCTGCTGATCGCGACCGTCGCGATGGCGGACACGATCAAGATCGGAACGAAGAATTTCACAGAGCAGTTCGTGGTGGGGAACCTGATGTACCTGTATCTCCAGGATCAGGGGTTCGACGTCGAATTGACCACCGGCATGTCGAGCACGGTCCTTCGCGAAGCGATGGAGACCGGAGAGATCGACCTGTGCATGGACTATACGGGGACGCAGTGGTTGACCTACACCGGGCACGAGTTCATGGGCGAAAGCCCCGCGGAGATCTACCAACTCGCCAAGGACAGCGACGCGGAGATCGGCCTGGTATGGCTCGACCCGATCTGGTGCAACAACACGTACGCGATCGCGGTCACGAGCGAGTTCGCGGCCGAGAACGACGTCTACGACCTCGAGGACTTCGCCGCGTACGTCAATGACAACAACGGGAGGGTCCATTTCGCGAGCGACTTCGAGTTCTATTCGCGACCGGACGGGATCCTCGGGCTGCAGGTCCACTACGGCTTCGCGTTCCATCCGGACTACATCGTCACCGTTCTCCCTGGCCTCACGTTCGAGTACCTGATCCAGGGCGAGAGCGTCGCGGCGATGGTGTTCGGGACGGATCCGATCGTCGTTAAGGAGAACTGGGTTGTCCTTCAGGACACGCTGAACTTCTGGCCGCCGTACGACCTCGCTCCGATCGTGAACGAAGACACGCTCGCGGCCAATCCGGGACTGGAGGACGCGCTCAACACGCTGATCGCCGCGTTCCCCGACGATCCGGCCGAGGCACGCGCCGCGATGACCGAGCTCAACGCGATGGTCGACATCGAGTTAATGGAGCCGGAAGAGGCCTGCCAGCAGTGGCTGGAGGACCAAGGGCTGATCTAGTCAGACGGCCCTCGGCACACGCAACCGACGCGGGCCGGCTCCGGCCGGCCCGCCGTTTTGCCCGGCCACGGGGAAGGAAGTGAGAATGGCGGATTCCACGCCCTCCGAGAGAACGGAGAGAAACGCGGCCCATCTCATCTCGTTCGAGCTGCCAGCGAAGGTGGAGTTCGGGCCGGGCCGGGTCGGAATTCTCGAACGCGTCATCGAAGAGGCCGAGTTCGAGCGCGTCGCGTTCATCATGACCCCCGGACGCCGTCGCAGCGGCATGCTCGACCCGATTCTGTCTCGTCTCACGACCGGAGGGATGGAAGTCCTCGTCTTCGACCGCGTTGCCTCCAACCCGACGCTGACGAGCGTCGCTCGATGCACGCGGACACTTCGAAGGTTCGCACCGCACGTCGTCGTCGGGATCGGTGGCGGGAGCGCTCTCGATACGGCCAAGGCCGCGGCTGCGTGCGTCGCCAATCGGACGGAGAACGCCGTCGACCTCCTCGACGAGGCTCTCACGAAGCGGAGGTCCTTGCCGACCATCCTGATTCCCACCACGGCGGGGACCGGCACGGAGGTCAACTACTGGGCGGTGATCACCGATGAAGAGGCTCGCGAGAAGCTCTCGATCGGGACGCCGAAGATGGCGCCCTACATGGCGATCATCGATCCCAGTCTCGCGCTCTCGCTTCCTCCCGACCTCACGCTGTGGAGCGGGATCGACGCACTCACTCATGCCGTCGAGGCGTTCATCTCTTCCTCCGGGAACTGGCTGTCGGACATGTTCTGTCTGGGGGCGGTCTCCCTCATCACCGAGTGGCTGGGGCACGCAATCGTTCAAGGAGACGACCTCTCCGCGCGCGGCAGCCTGGCGCTCGCCAGCCTGCTGGCCGGCGCAGCGATGGAAAACGTCGGCCTGGGGCTCGTCCACGCGATGTCGCACCAGATCGGCGGGTTCTACGACTCCCCGCACGGCCAGATCAACGCCGCGCTACTCCCTCACGTCCTCGAGTTCAACGAGCCGGCATGCGAAGCGAAGATCTCAACGCTTGACGGGCTCGTGAAAGAGGCGGGGACTCTGAAGGCGTGGCTGGGCTGGTTCCTCCAAGAGTACGGCCGGACGCGTCCGCGCCTTCGCATCCAGGACGCCGACATCCCGGAAATGGCGGTCCGCGCGGCGTCCAACGTGAACGCACGGACCAACCCACGCAAGGCGACGGAAGAGGAAATCACCAAGCTGTTCCGGAAGGCGTTCGACGTCGTCTGAGCACCCCTCGCATCTTCCCTCCGCTTCCGCGCTCCCGGCCCTCTCGCACGTTCGAGAACGTTGGGGCGACTCCACGTGTCACGTGGGGTTGACGGCCGTTGAAACCGCTATACAATGGCCGCCAACTTGCGGTAGACCATGCCACAGAAGGGACTGCAGGGCCGGAAACTGAACCTCCTCAGTGGCAAGCGGGTCTCCCAGATCCACGAGGCCTCCCTGAGGATTCTGGACGAAGTCGGAGTGCTCGTCGCCGACGCTCGCCTGCGTGATCCGCTCGCACAGGTCGGTGCCCACGTCGATGGAACCCGCGGCATCGTTCGGATGCCACCGGACACGGCGATGGCGCTGGTCGCCACGGCACCTTCGGAGTTCGTCTTGGCAGGTCGCGATCCGGAGCACGACCTGCGATTGGGAAACCGGCGAGTTCACCTGGGCACGGGAGGCGCCGCCGTCCGCGTTCTCGATCTCGATGACGGTACGCTTCGTCCGTCGCTCCTCTCGGATCAACACGCGCTCGCCCGACTCACCGAGAACCTGGAGAACGTCCACTTCTTTCAGTGTCCCGTCGTCTGCAACGATGTCCCCAAGGAGATTACAACGATCAACAGCTTCTACGCCGCCCTCGCCGGCACGACGAAGAACGTCCAAGAGGCGGCCACGGACCCGGAGGCGGTATCCGCGGTGGTCGAGATGGCCTCCCTCATCGCAGGCGAACTTGGGGCGCTGCAAGCACGTCCGTTCATCTCGTTCGTCGCCTCCGTGATGATCAGCCCTCTGAGACTCGACTGCGGCGTTGCGCGGTGCTTGGAGAGGATGCTCGAGGCGCAGATTCCTGTCGCTCTGTCATGCGCACCGGTCACCGGCTTGTCAGCGCCTGCGACCCTCGCCGGCCTCCTCACCCTCGCGCACGCCGAGCAGCTGTTCGCCATCGCCCTGGCCCAGGCGATGGCCCCCGGCTCCCGCGTCCTGTACGGGATCGTTCCCGGGGTCGCAAACATGTGGAACATGGGGTTTCTGGGCGGCGCAATCGAAGCCAGCATGATGAACGCCGCCGCCGTGCTGCTCGCCCGACACGTCGGCGTCCCGATCTACTCCGATGCCGGCGGGGCAGACGCGAAAGCGCCCGACATCCAGGCCGGGTACGAGAAGGCTTTCAGCGTCCTACAGGTGGCGCTCTCCGGCGGGGACTACATCCACCACTCCGCGGGGATGCTCGACTCGCTGATGACCGTCGCCTACGAGCAATTCGTGATCGACAACGACATCAACGGCATGGCGACGCGTGTGCTCGAAGGGATCAAGGTGAACGACGATACGCTGGCGTTCGACGTGATCCGTGAAGTCGGGCCGGGCGGGATGTTCCTCACCCAAGAACACACGAGGAAGTACGCGCGCAGTTCGGAGTTCTACGTCCCGAACGGCCTCAACCGCCGCTCATCGGGGGGCGACGATGACGCAACGGATCTCCGTCAGCACGCCCGTCATGTCGCCCGCCAGTTCCTCGATCGGGAGGACGTTCCTCTGATTCCACCGGACATCGATGAGGAAATCCGAAAGCGGTTCGATATTCGCCTCCCGAAGTCCGGCTAGCAGACGCGAAGCGATCAGCCAACGACGAGGATCAGATGTCGAGATAGTGAAGCCGCTCCCAGTCCGTGACGGCCTTGTTGAACTCGGCGATCTCCGCCCGCTTTGCCGACACAAGATACGCCGCCGCATCGGATCCGATGGCGGTACGAATCACGTCGTTCGCCTCCAGGGCATCGACGGTTTCCTCGAGCGAACCGGGCACGCGACGGATCCCGCGCGCTTCCTTCTCCCCCTCCGACATGCTGTAGATGTTCTCCTCCACCGGAGGCGGCGGCTCGATCCCGGCGGACATCCCGTGCAAGCCGGCAGCAAGGATGCCCGTGAACGCCAAGTACGGATTCGCCGAGGGATCGGGCGACCGGAGCTCGAGGCGGGTTGACACCTCTGGTGTGCTCGTCGCCGGAATGCGGACGAGGGTCGATCGATTCCGGAAGCCCCAGGCAATGTTCACCGGTGCCTCGAAGCCCGGGATGAGCCGTTTGTAGGAGTTGACCGTAGGGTTCGTTAGGAGCGTCATTGCCCCGAAGTTCTCGAACAGACCCCCGATGAAGTACCGGCATTCCGTCGACAGGCGGTCGTCCGACTTGGGATCGTAGAACACGTTGCGTTCGTCTCGGAAGACGGAAACGTGGACGTGCATACCGCTCGCGGCAAACGCCGACACGGGCTTGGGCATGAACACGGCCTTCAGGCCGTGCGCGTCCGCCACCGCCTTCGCGATGAACTTGATCAGCATCAGCCGGTCGGCCGTGGTCACCGGGTCGGAGTACTCGAAGTCGATTTCGTGGATGTGGGGGACGATCTCGTGGTGAGACGCCTCGACGGCGATACCCATCCGCAGCAGAGAGAGGACGATCTCCTCGCGCACGGCCGCCTCCTCGTCCACGGGCGACCGCGAGAAGTACCCTTCCTTCCTCTGGATCTGGGCCCCGTCCCGAGGAATCTCCCCTTTCGGGAACAGGAAGAACTCGAGCTCCGCACCGGCAAACAGCCGATAGCCCTCTCGTTCCGCATCACGGACGAAGCGGCGTAGGATGCAGCGGGGATCGCCTGGAAACGGACTCCCTCCCGAGGTGAACACGTCGCCGATCACGGCCGCCACGGCGTACCCCCCCATCGTGCCGCGCCCCTGGGTCAATCCAGGATGCAGCGTTACGGTCGCGAGGTCCGGGATCAAGACCATGTCTGCGTCCGCGATGTGCGCGTACCCGCCGATCGAGGATCCGTCGAACGCGATTCCGTGCTCCGTCGCATCGGCGAGCCTTTGACGTGGGATTTCGATGCTCTTGAGCTCTCCGAGAAGGTCGGTGAACAGAACTCGGACGAACTGAACGTCCGCCTTCTCCAATCGCTCATCGATCTCGCCCGCTTCCGCTCGGAGCAGGGGGACCTCCTTCCACTCCATCTGCGTCGGCCCCGTCAGTGAAACAGCTCGTTCTCCTCCCAAAGCCGTTCCACCCTCGCCAACCGTTCGATCAATTGATCCTCCGTGAGCATGCTCACCTGCGTGGCGATCGCACCGAGCAGCCCGATCGCCGCCCCGAATGCATCGACGTACGAAACGGCGCGACACGGAGCCAGGAGAAGGTGGTCGGCGTACTCCACGAGGGGCGACAGATCCGAATCGGTAATGGCCACAGTCTGGATCCCCATCTGGCGGGCCTGCCGGAAGTCCCGCACCACTGCCATTGTGTATCGTGGGAACGAGACGGCCAGCACAACCGACTTCGGACCCGCGAAGATGAGTTCCTCCTGAAACCGGCCGGTCGCTTCGGTAACAGCGACCGTGTTGTCGATCGATTTCTTCAGCGCCATGCTCAGGTAGTTCGCGAGAACGGCCGCCATTTTGTAGCCGATCACGATGACCTTGTCCGCGTCGACCACCAGCTTCGCCACACGCTTGAGCTCCCGCACGTCGACCGAATGAAGCAGCACATCGAGATTCTCCGCCTCGGCAATCAGGGATTGAATTGCCGGTGCCTTGTTGTTCTTCCGTCGCGCCGCTCGAAGCCGCTGGACGGTCGTCAGCTGCGCTTGAACTTCCTCTTGTAGCGCATCCTTCAGCTCGGGGAAGCCGCGAAACCCCAGATCGCAGGCGAGCCGGATGACGGTCGGTTCGCTCACCTGCACTCGCTCAGCCAGCTGAGCCGCGGTCAAGAAGGACGCCTCGACGTAGTTGTCGAGGATGTACTTCGCGACCTGTCTCTTCTTGCCGGTGAGGGGCTTGGTCCGAATCTGCTCGAAGACATCGCCCTTCGCTCTCATCGCGTCGTATCTTAGCTCACGTTTGACAAGGATTACAACGGCGACCTGTTCCCGCCCTGTGATTCCTGGAACCACCCGACTGATCGCCGTTCCAGCTAGATTGACAGGTGACGTCTCCTCGCGTAGTCTGAAGGAAAACATGCACTATCTGGGAGTGTGCAGCGTGTCCTGCAGACCCGGACCGGTCAAAGAATCGGCGGGAGATGAACGGCGGTCCCGGATATGGCAAACCCGATTGCGTCGGACAGCATCTGAGGAGGCGCGATGATAGCGGTGGAATCTCTGTGCAAACGGATCGCGGATGAACGAATCGAATTCGTCGATTTGCGGGTCGTCGACCTCGCGGGAAGATGGAGACACGTGACGATCCCCGCGGAGCGGTTCGGCGAATCGCTGATGGAGGAGGGCGTTGCGTTCGATGCCTCCAACCTCGGCTACGCGGGCGTGGAGGGAAGCGACCTTGTCCTTCGTCCCGATCTCGCAACGGGAACGGTCGTCGAGCAGGATGAGGATCGGCTCATGTCGTTCATCTGCAACATCTTCCTACCCCAAACGGGGGAGCCGTTCACCGGGGATCCGCGTGCCGTGGCAGCTCGGGCCGAGGAGCACGTGCGCTCCGAAGGGATCGCTGAAGCGGTCCGGATGAGTCCGGAGTTCGAGTTCTACGTCTTTCGCGAGGCGACCTTCTGCTCGGATCGGAGACACGCGAGCTTCGCCCTCGAGCCGATCAACCTCAACGCCGAGCGCTCTTTCTACCACGCGTGCCCTCCCGAGGACCGGTTGTTCGATCTTCGCAACCGGATCTGCAGAGATCTTCGCGACCACGGAATCGGCGTGAAGTACCATCACCACGAGGTCGGCGCGTTCGGACAGCTCGAGATTGAACTCGGGTTCCTCAGCCTCCGCGATGCTGCCGACGCGACGCTCGTCATCAAGAACACGACGAGGAGTCTGGCGGCCAAGTCCGGGCTGGTAGCAACATTCCTCCCGAAGCCTATCTACAGCGAAAACGGGAGCGGCCTCCACGTTCACCAGTTCTTGGAGCAGGGTGGAAACAGCCTCTTCGAAGAGGACGGCGACCTGTCGAAGCTCGCCCTGTGCTACATCGGCGGGATCCTCTCGCACGGTCGGAGTCTGTGTGCGCTGACCAACCCGTCGACCAACTCCTACCGTCGGCTCGTCCCTGGATACGAGGCCCCGGTCTGGTTCGCCTACGGAGAGGCCAACCGATCGGCCGCGGTCCGCATCCCCCGTTACGCATCGGCGCGCGAGCGGAGAATGGAATTGCGCACGGCCGATGCGACCTGCAATCCGTATCTTGCCTACGCGGCCATGCTGATGGCCGGACTCGACGGAATCCGTAGAGACCTAGACGCTTCGCAGAACGGGTTCGGCCCTTACGATGACAACCTCTACGATTGCCCTCCCGAGGTGACCGGAGGTCTGGAGACGGCGCCCGTCAACCTCGAGGATGCCCTCAGCTGCTTGGAAGACGATTGCGACTATCTCCTGGTGGGAGGCGTGTTCACGGAGGAGCAGATCTCAAACTGGATCAACGTCAAGCGACAAGAGGCCCGGAATGTGCGGAATCGCCCCCATCCGTACGAGTTCTCGCTCTACTTCGATCTGTAGCGGCACACCGCCGCTGCCGGTTCACCGGCGTGCCTTGCTCTTCGCGTCCAAGCGCACATACGTCGTACCTATCGGTGGGACAACTTGGCGTCCGCGCCGTCTTGATTCGAGCGTAAAGCAAGCTATAAAATCCGGGCAGGAAATGATACAGAAAGGGCCAATCCGCAAGGAATACTACACCGCTCGGCGTGGCCCGTTGCTCGCACGGAGGTCGGGATGGATTTGACGCCGTCCGTCGGCGGAAGGATCCGCCTTCTGTCCGATCGAGACGTGCGAGACATCGATGAAGCGTCCCGCTCGATTCTTGCAACGACGGGCGTCCACGTGGGCGAAGAGTGGCTCGTTGATATCCTCGTCGGTGCCGGCGCTCACGCGGACGAGAACGGACGCGTCACGTTTCCTCCGACCGTCATCGACGATGCGCTCGAGTCCGCGCCGAGTCGCGTCCTGCTACACGGGCGAGACGGCTATCCTGCACTCGACCTCGGCGGGCGACGCGTCTACTTGGGAACCGGCGGTGCGGCGATTCGGATTCTCGACCTGGACGACGGTCACGCACGAGAGCCGAGGCTGTCGGATCTCGCGGACATTGCGTGGCTCGTCGAACATCTCGAACACGTTCACTTCTTCCTCCGTCCCGTCGTCGCGCGAGACGTTCCACTGACGGTGCTCGACCTGTGCAAGTTCTACGCGTGTCTCGTCAACACACGAAAACACGTCATGGGTTCCGCCGGAACGCCCGAGACAGCCGAGGACGTCATCGAACTCGCCGCTCTCGTCGCCGGTGGGAAGGAAGCGCTGGCGGCGAGCCCGATCATCTCGTTCGTCGCGTCGTGGATGGTCAGCCCGTTGAAGCTCGACATCGGAGCGTGCAAGGTCCTCGCCACGGTCGTCGAGCACGGCATCCCCGTCGCTCTCTCCTCGGCGCCAGTCGCCGGGTCGACCGCTCCCGCGACGCTCGCCGGGCTTCTGGCGCAGGTGCACGCCGAGCAACTCTCCGGCATCGTGCTCGCCCAGGCGATTCGGAGAGGGGCCCCCGTTCTCTACGGACCCGTTCCGGCCGCCGCCGATTTTCACACGATGGGCTACGCGGGTGGCGCCATCGAATCCTCCTTGCTCAACGCCGCCTGCGCACAGCTCGCGCACTCGATCGAGGTCCCCATCTACTCCGACGCGGGGCTGACCGATTCGAAGCTTCCGGACATTCAGGCCGGATACGAAAAGGGGATGAACATCCTCCTGATCGCGCTGGCCGGCGGGAACTACATCCACCATTCAGCGGGCATGCTGGAATCGATGCTCACGGTGGCCTACGAGCAGTACGTGATCGACAACGACCTCAACGGAATGGCACTGCGCGCCCTCCGTGGTATCGAGGTCTCGCCGGAGACCCTTGCCGAGGACGTCGTGGCGTCGGTCGGCCCGGGAGGACACTACCTGACCCACGCACACACGTTGGCCCACGTCCGGTCGAACGAGTACTTCGTTCCAGCCATCGCTGACCGGCAGAGCCGTTCGTCGTGGGAGGCCGCTGGATCTCGGGACGCGCGTGACCGAGCAAGGGAAATTGCCAGATCCATTCTGGCACGGCCGAGAAAGCAGTTCATCTCATCGGACGTCGATCGGAAGATCCGCAACCGCTTCGATTTGGCCGGCTGCGGTGTGTGACGGGTGAAGGCGGAAGAGACGGACATCGGACTCGATCGGACGGAACGGGACAAGGAGAGGAGCCACGGATGATCGACGCGATCAAGCAGGCGGTTCTGGAGGGTGACAGGGCGAAGGTCGCTGAGCTGACCGCCGGTGCCCTCGAGGCGGGGACACAACCGAAGGAGATCCTGGATCAGGCACTCACGCCGGCAATGGATGTCGTCGGCGAGGAGTACGAGCGAGGCGATCGCTACGTTCCCGAGATGTTGATCTCCGCGGAGGCAATGAAGGGGGCGATGAAGCAGCTGAAGCCGCTGTTGGTGGATGCCGGCGTCGAACCGAGAGGGCGGATCGTCATCGGCACTGTCGAAGGCGACCTCCACGACATCGGGAAGGATCTCGTGGCGATGATGCTCGAGGGTGCCGGTTTCGAGGTGACCAATCTCGGTGTCGAGGTGACGGCCGCGACGTTCGTCGAAGCCGTTCGCGACCGAAGACCGAACATCGTCGCGTTGTCCGCACTACTGACGACGACCATGACCCAGATGCCGGAGGTGATCGACGCCCTCAAGGACGCCGGACTGCGCGATGCGGTGAAGGTGATCGTCGGCGGCGCGCCGGTCACGCAAGCTTATGCCGACGATATCGGCGCCGACGGCTACGCCGCCGACGCCGCAAGCGCCGCCAAGCTCGCCGCCAAGCTCGTCTAGGAGCGCAATCGACACGACACGAAAGGAGACAGGCCCGTGACAAGACTCGCGCCGATCGGACTCCTCGGAGAGGAAGACGTCAAGAGAATCCACGCGGCGGCCTTGCAGCTGCTGTCGCGTACGGGGATCCATCTCCCCCACCAGGAAGCCAGACGGATGCTCCTCGCGGCCGGCGCCCGGGAGGACGAAGAAGGCCGCGTGCTCCTTCCGGCGACGATGGTCGAGGACTGCATCGCAAAAGCCCCCTCCGTCGTGCCGTGGTTCGATCAGACGGGGAGCCGTGAAGTCACGCTCCAGATCAACCGTGTGTACTTCGGGCCCGGTTCGGACTCGCTGTACGTCGTCGATCGCGAGACGAACAGGCCCCGCCGGGCTCGCTTGCAGGACGTCGTCGACAACGTGCGCGTCGTCGAGGCACTGCCCGAGTTCGATTTTGTTATGTCGATGGGGCTTCCGGAGGACGTCCCCGCCGATCGAATCTACCCGGCCGTGTTTCGCGAGATGCTCCTCCATTCGACCAAGCCGATCGTCGCCACCTCAACCTGCCTCGCGGATCTGCAGACGCCATACGAAATGGCTCTCCTCGTGGCCGGCGGAGAAGCCGCGTTCCGCGAGCGGCCGTTCTTCATTACCTACATCGAGCCCGAATCCCCGTTCCGATACGAGGAGGACATCGTCAACCGGCTGTGGTTCTGCGGCGAGAAGGGGATCCCCACCATGGGGGTTACGAGCTCGAATCTCGGTGGCGGAGGCCCGATCACAATCGAGGGCGGGCTCGCGCAGGGCACGGCCGAGTCCCTCGCGGCATTGGTCATCCTCCAGATGCGCCACCCTGGAGCAGGATTCGTGTTTGGCGCAAACACGTGGGCAACGGACATGCGAAGCTCGATCGTCTGCTACGGTTCGCCCGAATGCGCTACGTCCACGGCCGCCTACGCCGATCTCGGCCGCTTCTACGACTTGCCTTCGTGGGGAGGAGCCGGCTGCACGGATGCGCACACGGTCGACGCCCAGGCCGGCGAGGAAGCTTTCCAGTCGATCCTGATTGCCCATCAGGCCGGCGCGACCGTCGCCCACGACGTCGGGTTCCTTGCCTACGGGTCGCTGTACGATGCTCGCTTCCTCGTGCTGACCCACGAGATGATCGGACGTGTCCGTCGGATGTGGAACCGGATCGAGCCGACCGACGAGAACCTCGCCGCCGACGTCATCGACGACGTCGCCCGGGCGAGCATCCGCGGAGAGGGGCCGACCATCTACCTCAAGCACCCCCACACGGCGCGACGTTTCCGCGATGCCCTGTACCTCCCCCCGCGATTCATCGAGCGCCGATCGCTCGAGCCGTCGCATCTCAAGGAGTCGCTACTCGACCGGCTCGCCGCAGAGGTTGCGGAGATCCTGTCGCGGGACGACCGCCCGACGGTCCCGGAGTCGGTCGCTGCCCGGCTCCGCGGTGGCCCGTACTAGGCGGAGCGGCGACCACGCCGGCTCGCGCCGCTCCGGACTGGAGTATCATCCGGAGCAGGACCCATGAACAGCGAGCGACCGCACCCGCCACGCGACGCCCTCGATCGGATCCGGCACGCGTGCTGCGCCGTGGCCGATCGATCCGAACACGTACGAATCCGCACCGATCGAATCGAGGCGTACGCTGCGACGCTTCCGGCCGGTGGACTCGCTCTTCCCCCGCTCGACACCGATCGTCATTTCGTCGGCGAAGAGGCGGATACCGCTGCCTACTTCGTCACCCTCGCCGCGATCAACTTCGGCTCCGGCTACTTCCCGTACCTGACCAAGCGGGCGGGGATGTCGGGGTACTACACGATCGCCGCCGGTCTGACCGACCGCTTTCGAACGATCGGGCCGCCCTCGGCTTCGGAGCTCGCCGGGATCACATCACGCGACTGCGCCCGGATGCTCGGTCAGGATCTGAAGTCCTTCCCGATTCGGGAGCTGATGGGGCTGTTCGCCCGCGCGTTGAACGACCTCGGGGCGCACGTGGAAAGCCGATTCGGCGGTCGGTTCGATGGTCTGATCGATGCGGCCGATCGGTCGGCCGATCGGCTGATCGAGATCCTCTCCGCCGCGCAGCCCTTCTTCCGTGACGAGGTGCCGTATCGCGGCCTCACCGTCCCGTTCTACAAGCGCGGTCAGCTCCTCGCGTCCGACCTCGCGCTCGCCTTCGTCGGAGAAGGTCTCGGCCGGTTCCGCGATCTCGATCGACTGACCGTCTTCGCGGACAATCTCGTTCCCCACGTCTTGAGGATCGACGGCCTGCTCGAGTACTCCGATCCGCTGCGCGATGCGATCGAGCGCGACGCACTCATCCGGGCCGGGTCTGAGGAAGAGATCGAGATCCGAGCTTGCGCCGTGCACTGTGTCGAGCTGATTCGAGAGGCGCTGACCGAATCCGGCCGTTCCGTCCCGTCTCGGGATCTCGACCAGATTCTCTGGCATCGAGGACAGGAAGCCTCATACAAGCGCACCAAGCGACACCGAACGCGCACCGTCTTCTACTGAGCGGCCTGCCCCTCGTCCGCTTCGATCGTCACCATCTCGCGGATCTCCTCGAGGACGACCGGTCCGATCCCGTTGACGCCGGTGAGTTCGTCGACGGCCGTGAACCGACCGTGCGCCTCGCGGTACGCGACGATCCGACCGGCGAGCACCTCCCCGATCCCAGGCAGCCGTACGAGCTCATCGATCGCCGCCGTGTTCAGATCGACCTTCCGCGCGTCGCGGTACGTCGGGAGAACGACGAGAACGCCTTCCAGGACGATCGGCTCGTTGTGGAGCGCGGCGGACGGGCGCTCACGCACAAGATGGAAAACGACGCCACTCGCCAGCAGCGCGATCGCGACGAGGAGGATCAGCCCCCGCTCCGGAAGGGGGAGCGATCGCGCGTTCATCGGAACAGCTCGTTGATCCGCTCGATCCCGGCCGCCTCTCGCTGCAGGCGCATGACCTCGGGAAGACGTTCGTACCGCCGCCACCCGAACTTGTCCGAGAAGGCCTTCACGAACAGCGCCCGCAGCGCCCCCCGCAGCTCGGGATCCCGATCGAGGAGCCCGCGGTGCCGATCGGTGAAGTCTTCGAGATCCGGGATGTAGACGTCGATCCGCGCTGCTTCGCGGAACGTCGCGATCGCCTGTTCGGGGCTCTCGGGGAGGACCTCCGACGCTGCGTCGAACAGCTTCCGCCGCGCCACCTCGGCCTGAGCCGCGGCACGCATCCGGCGTCCCTTCTCGCGATACTCCCGCACCTTCCGCGGTGGAATCAGCAGGATCGCCCGCGCGCAATCGTCCGAGGGATCGGGAAACGCGTCCGGATCCTTCCGGATCTCGCCGTGCCACGCGAGACAGTCTTCACACGTCAGATAGTTGACGTTGGTGTAGAACTGGTATCTCGTCTTCCGAAACATGGCCGCCTCCCTGTCTCGAGTGTAGTGAGAGGCCTGGGTCCACGCAAGAGCCGTTGCCGTATGCCTTACCGACCTCTACAATCTGCTCCCTGAACAGGAGAGGAGGATCGGATGCTCCAGACCGTGCTCACGACGTTCGGCGTCATCTTCCTAGCCGAACTCGGCGACAAGACGCAGCTCGCCGTCGTCGCGCTGGCGAGTCAGACGAAGTCGCCTTGGGGGGTCTTCATCGGGGCCGGGTGCGCGCTTCTCGTCTCGGCGCTCCTCGCCGTCCTGCTCGGCAGCAACCTGACTCGGTTGGTTCCCGAGACCGCGACGCGGATCGCTCACTACGTCGCCGGAGGCCTGTTCGTCCTGGTCGGCGCGTGGACGATCTGGAAGGCCTAGTTCGCTGCGTCGAGCCGCGACTCGAGGTCGCGGAGGCCCGCGAGGACGGAGTGCTCGGTCATGTCGAGGTGGATCGGGGTGATCGAGACGAACCCGGCAGCGACCGCCGCGATGTCCGTGTCCGTCTCCTCCGGCGGGACGCTCGTCAGCGGATCTCCGGAGATCCAGTAGTAGTTCCGTCCCTGGGGATCCTTCCCGGTCACCAAGTAGTTGGAATACGCTTCCCCGCCGAGGCGCGTGATCCTTGCCCTCAAAGCACGCTCCGACGGGAGGTACGGCACGTTGACGTTGAGGACGTTTCCTCTCGGGAACTCGCCTTCGCCCAAGAAGTACTTCGCCATGCGGGCCGAAAACGCCGCAGCACCGGCGTAGTTCGGCGCATCGGTCCGATCGCTCACCGTGTCGTACGAAACGGCGATCGCCGGCACACCGGCCCGTACCCCTTCCATCGCCGCCGCGACCGTCCCGGAGTACGAGACGTCGCGGCCGAGGTTCAGGCCGTCGTTGATCCCCGTGACAATGAGGTTTGGAGGCGCATCGAGCAGCCCAAGGAGGGCGAGGGAGACGCAGTCCGACGGCGTCCCGTTGGTGACGTGCCCAATGCTGCCGTCGAGCAAGCGCACCTCGTCGACGCGGAGCGGCTTGTGGAACGTCCGCGTCCGACTCGCCGCCGACCAGTTCCGTTCCGGGGCGAAGATCTCCACCCTCCCGATCTGCGCCAGCGATCGGCGCAGCGCGAGAAGCCCCGGGGCGTTCACCCCGTCGTCGTTGGTCACCAGGATGACCGGGTCTCCCACGATCCCTCCTTCGTTCAATCCTCGCTCGTCCGATAGAACAGGAGTCGATTGTCTCCGTAGCGCCTCGCGTCGACGAGGTGCAGCCGGCCGTATGCCTCTCCGGCCTTCTCGGTTCGGTGAATCTCACCGACGACCACCGAATCTTCCGCCAGCGCTTGCCCGCCTCCCAGACTGGTAAGCGTCGTCGGGACGAGCGTGCGGTGATACGGCGGACCGACGAAGACGACGCCGTAGCGGCGTCCGCGTCGCGCGAGCTCATCGATCAGGCGAAGGGAGTCCCCCTCGAACACCTCCCCGACCGAAAGGAGATCGAGCGCGTCCAGGTTCCGGCGGACGATCGCGCATGCTTCGGCGGACGCATCGACGAAGGTGCACGACCGCGCCCCCCGGGAAAGCGCCTCCAGTCCGACGCTCCCGGTTCCGGCGTACAGATCGAGGAACGCCGCTCCCGGAACGAAGTCGGCCAGGATGTTGAACAGCGCGCCGCGGACGAAGTCGCGCATCGGCCGGATTCCGCCGTCCTCCCAATCGACCAGCTTCCGTCCTCGATGGCTCCCGCCGATGATCCGCATGCTCCTTGCACCTTCCGATTCCCGTAGCTAAGATCACAACGCAATTTGACGCGCAATCGTTCCGGCAAGGATAGACGAGGGGGGATCGCCATTCAAACGAAGTCGCTCGACGGCCTCGATGCCGTTGCCTTCGATCTGGACGGCACGCTCTGTCGGTACGCGATCTCCGTCGAGGAGGTCTTTCGCGCGGCGCTTCCCCGCGCCGGGATCGAGCCGGACGTCCTCGGCGACCTCGACGTCGCCGCGGAGCGCTACGCGCAGTTTTGGGGGGAGGTTCAGACGACCCTCGAATCGACGGACCGAATCCGCTTGCACATCATCGCGCGGCTGCTCGACGAACGCGGCGTCGACGACGCGAGCCGGGCGGCGCGCCTCTCCGACGCGTACGGCGCAATCCGCGACGAAACGGGCATCATCGCATTCGACGGGGCCCGAGAGCTTCTCAAGGACCTGAAGGAGCGCTACGCGCTCGGACTCCTGACCAACGGCCCGTCGGACATGCAATGGGAGAAGATCCGGTCGCTCGGCTTCGGCCGGGCGTTCGACGCGATCGTCGTCGCCGGAGACGTCGGGATCTACAAGCCGGACAGGCAGGCGTTCGAGGCGCTCCTCGACCGGCTCGACGTCCGCCCTTCGTCGGCGCTGTTCGTCGGCGACAACCACGAGCTGGACATCGTCGGCGCCCGTCGCATCGGGATGCGAACGGCGTGGATCAAGAGGGGCGAAGCCTGTCCGAGCGAAGACGTCGCCCCGGACTTCGAGATCACCGACGTCACGGCCCTCCGGGAGGTGCTCCTGTGAATCGCGTACACACGTGGGCCCCGATCGTGGTGCTCTTTCTCGCGGCGATTGCGACGGCGGCCGTCGGACAGGAGATCGAGCTGCCGCGAGATGTCCCGCCGTTCAACCAGGCGTACACCGACGGACCGGGCGCGTGGGGGGACTGTCCGCTCGGCACCGACGGGTGCCCGGACCAGGTCTGCACCACCGGCTGTCTGACGACGGCGTTCACCTCGGTCCTCGCCTACTACGGGGTCGAGCTCTCCGTCGCGCCCCAGGATTCCTGCACCGGACGCGCCCGATCGGGGATGGATCCGGGGATCCTCAATGACTGGCTCCGCGCGAACGGGGCGTACGGGCACTGCGTCCAGGATCCGGTCGGTAACTGCTGCCTCGAGTGGGGCCGACTGCCGGACGGCGTCGAACTGACCTTTCACGTCAACCGGAGCGACGTCGATCTGAACCCGGTCTCGTCGGTCGTCATCGACCACGCGCTTCGTCAGGGGCGCCCGGTCGTCGCCGGGGTCCATTGGGGCGCCTACTGCCACGGCGACACCGGCCAGACCGAGGATTGTCACTGGGTCGTTCTCACCGGGAAGACCGCCGACACGTACTCGATCATCGATCCGTACAACGCGAACCCCAAGAGCCCGTACGGGATTCGGACGACCCTCGAAGCGGGCGTCCACGGCGCGTACATCATCGATCGATTCGTCATCGTGGAGTACGACCCGACCGTGGCATCGACCGTCGGACAGGATGCTCAGTCCGCCGGGGAACCCGAGTCGGAGCGTCCGTCCGAACCGTCCGCGCTCGTTCTCCTCGCCGCGCTCGCCCTCGTCGCGGCGCTCGTCCTTCTCGTCACGGCGACCGGAAGCGGATCCGTCCCCTAAAGCAGGTCAAGGACCAACGCGCTCAATCCGACGCAGGCGCAGTAGATCGAGAAGAACCACAGGCGTGAGCGCCGCACAATCGCCAGCAGCGCATGAACGCCGAGGATCCCGACAACGAAGGCAACGGCGGTCCCCACGGCGATCCCGCCCCAATCTCCGCTCCACCCTCCCCCTGCCGCCGCGTCCCACAGGTTGAGCAGCCCCGCACCGAGGAGGGCCGGGATCGACAGGAGGAACGAGAATCGGGCCGCTCGCGACGGTTCGATCCCCCGCGACACGCCGGCCGAGATCGTGGTCCCGCTCCGCGACACGCCGGGAAGCAGGGCGACCGCCTGGGCGATCCCCACGACGAGGGAGTCGACGAACCGCAGCTCGCGACGGGTCGCGCGCACGCGCAACCGCTCGGCAGCGACCAGCACGAGCGCGGTGAACAGCAGCCCGCCACCGACGACCGCGAGCGAGGAAAAAACCGCGTCGGCGACGGAACGGAAGAGGAGCCCGGCAACGACGATCGGGATCGTCCCGGCGATGAGGAAGCCGATCTCCTTCCTCCGTTCGATCGTTCCTCGCCGGGTGAGTGCCTGCGCGAGCTCGGCCAGGTCCGCCCGGAAGACCCACAGGACCGCTCCGAGCGTCCCTAGGTGGAGGAACGCCTCGAGGAGGACTCCGGGAGGACGGAGACCGAGGAGCCGTTCGCCGATCACCAAGTGCCCGGAGCTCGACACGGGGAGGAACTCGGTCAACCCCTGAACCAGCCCGAGCAGCGCGTAGCGGATCATCGCTTCATCCCCTTCCCTTGAGGGCCGTACCGGAGGGACAACGCCCCGAGTTTGCAGGCCTCGACGCACTCCCCGCACTTGATGCAGTTGTGGTTGTCGTGATCGATGTGCGGATCGAGCCCCATCGGACAGGAGTTCGCGCACGCCCGGCAGTCGGTGCAGCGGTCCGGCGTCAAGCGCAGATGAAGGAAGCTGACGCGGTTGAACAGGGAGAGGATCGCTCCCATCGGACACAGGTAACGGCACCAGAACCGGGCGATGAGGACCATCCCGACCAGGGTCCCGGCGAGGGTTCCCATGTGGACCAGGAACGGAGGATTCACCTTCGCCACGCCGAGGAACAGGTACGGGATCGACGCCTCGATCGACGCCGCCGGACACAGCTTGCAGAACATCGTGTCGGCAAAATACCACGCCGCGACCAGCGTCCCGATCAGGATCGCGTACTTCGAGTAGGAGACCGAATCCCTGATCCTCACCTTCCGGAACGCCAGCAGGTCGTTGAGCGTTCCGAACGGGCAGAACCAGCCGCAGAACCCGCGCCCGGCGATCAGTCCGTAGGCGACGACCGCCCCGATCCAGAAGAACGGGATCGTGCCGAAGACGATCAGATTCTGGATCAACCCGACCGGACAGACCGTCACCGCCAACGGGCAGGCGTAACAGTGCAGTCCGGGAAAGATCAGGTGCGTCATCCCGATCCCGGTGACCCCGAACAAGCCGAGCAGCAGTCCGGCCGCTTGCACGATCCGACGTCGGCTCCCGAGCCTCACGGTCCGACCCCCAGCAGATCGATCAATCTCGCCTCGAGGTCCTCGGCGCCGAAGAGGATCTCCCCGGTGTCGACGCGGAGGATCGCCGGGACGACCGTTCGCCCGGATCGGATCACCCCGCTTCGTTCGGCCAACTCCGGCTCCTCTCCGACGTCGACGAACCGATAGCGGATCCGAGGGTTCCGCGCCGCGACCTCCTCGACCATCGCCTCAGCGTACGGGCAGGCGTGGCACCAAACGGCGTAGAAGACGAAGAGCTCGATCTCCCGATCGATCCCTTCGATCGCCGCGATCCCCACCGGGGTCAACTCCGGCTCACCGCGTTGCGCCTCCTCGATCCCGACGCAGGACGTGCACAGCACGGCGCCGATTCCCTGCGCCTGTTCGTGCTGATTCAGGACGACGCCGTAGGCCAGCCCGCCGAGAACGGACAGGATCAGCACCACGTACAACGGCCAACGGACGGAGAACGCTCGACGGAGCGCGACCGCGGCCGCGAGGAGGAGGACGCCGAGGCCGAGGCTCCCGAGGCGAAGCCAGAACGGCCGGACCGGCTCGACCGGCAAGGCCACCGGAAGCTCGACCGGTGCCTCCGAAGGAGGACCGACGGTCACGGTGAACGGGACCTCCTCGGAGAACTGGTAGCACAGCTCGCCGATGCAGTAGCTGTAGACGACGCTCAGCGCGTGCGACGAGGTGCCGAGCGGGAGATCCGCGCTCGCGGACAGACGGAGCGCGAACGCCGCAGCGTCGAACGGTGCGAGCACCTCGATCGCCTCCGGCTCGGCCACGAGCGTCAGCCCCTCGACTTCGAGGACCGGCTCGATGTCGTCCCCGGGATAGGCCGACCCGTTTTCGACGCGGAGGATCGCGATCGCCTCTCCTCCCTGCGGAATCGCGATCTGCGGATCGTCGAGCGAGAAGGCGAGGATCGGCTCCTGGCCGGCGACGAACGCGCTCACCGCCAGGAGGCTCAGGCAGACGAGCGCGAGCTTCCTACGGATCCTCCGGATCACCCGAATCGTCCTCCTCCGGGTCGACGAGGGCCGCGACCGCGTCCATCAGCTGCTCGCCGCGCAGACCGCGTCCTCGGATGATCCCGTCCCGATCGATGACGTAGGTCATCGGAATTCCTACGATCCGGTACAGCGTGTTGACCGGACCGTCCGGCCCGTCGTAGACCTGTCGATAGACGACCCCGTGCTCGGCCACGGCCTCCTGGAAATCGGCGAGGCTCCGATCGGTGTTGATCCCGAGGACGACCACGCCGGCGTCGGCGTATTCCTCGACGATCGCGTTCAACGTCGGGATCTCGTCGATGCACGGTCCGCACCAGCCGGCCCAGAAATCGAGGACGACGATGTCCCCCCGCAGTCCCTCGATGGAGACCGGTTCGCCCGCCGCGTCTGCCGCGTCGAAGTCCGGGGCAGGAAAGCCGACGAGGAGCGCCGGTTTCGGCGGAACGTCCTCGTCCGATTCCTCGAGCCGAATGCGGCTCCCGTCCGGCGCCACCGACACGACGCGATAGACGACACCGTCGAGGTTGAACGGCTCGTCGAGCGAGAACCGTTCGTGCGAGTCGCTCGACGCGAGGAGCTCCCCGTCGCCGTCCGCGTCGATCAGGAGAACGCCCCCATCGAGCAGATCGTATCGCCCGTCGGTGTCCTCATCGAGGACGACGAGATCGTACGTGCGGCCTTCGAGTTCGATCGCCCCTTCGCGGTACGTGTCGCGGCAGTACGTCAGGACCGTCGGCGTGAACAGGCTCCACATCACGAACAGTCGATACGGCGCCGTCGTGCCGTCGTCGAATGCGATTTCGAGCGCGACACTGGAAAGCAGGCTTCCGTCGGCCAGCATCCGGTCCCACTCGAACGCCGTAGGGACGCCGGACCGATCGGCGTCGACGTACAGCCCGACGTACGTGTCCGTCAGATCGACCATCACGGCATGCTTGCCGTCCGCCAGCTGCAGCTCCCCGTACGCGGCGTCCCCCTCCGCGTCGGGCCAATCCACTCCGTCGAACGGTTCGGCGTACAGCTTGATGCCCCGGATGAAGCACGCTCCGGTCAGCTCGACGACCCCCTCGGCGTACGACAGGTCCGCCTCGTAGGCGAGCGCCGTGGCGTTTAACGCGGAAGCGAAAACGAGACAGACGATGAGTCCGCGCATCAACCGCCACCCTCTTCGGCGTACGCCCGGAGCCGGTCGGCGACGACGTGCGCGCCGACCGGACTGAGGATCTCGAACAGACCCGGACCCGCCCTCCGCCCGGTCACCGCGACGCGACAGGGAAGCGCCACGTCCTTCAGCACCGCGCCCCGTTCGGCGAGGGCCTCGCGGATCGTCGATTCGATCCGCTCCGGCGTGAACGGATCGACTCTCTCCAGCGCCTCGGCGACGGCGATCAGCAGTTCGGCCTGGGTTCCGTCGATCTCCATCCCGTCCTGCGCAACGAGGGGGACCGGAAAGAGCATCTCCATCGCCCACGCCAAGTCTTCCAGGGTGTGCGACCGATCGCGCAGGAGATCGACGCCGATCCTCAGTCGATCGCGGTCGCACGCGGACCACATCTCCTCGGTCACCGCATCGCGCGCCAGGACGAACGGCTCGACGAGACCGACGAGCCGGTCGAGGTCCGAGCGCTTCATGTGCTGCTGGTTCAACCAGCGCAGTTTCGCCTCCTCGAACACGGCGGCCGATTTGTTGATCCCCTCGAGCGAGAAGACTTCGATGAGGTCGTCGAGAGAGAACACCTCGTCGTCTCCGTGGGACCAACCCAGACGCACGATGAAGTTGACCAGCGCCTCGGGGAGGAAGCCGCGATCCCGATACTCCAACACCGATGTGTCTCCGTGGCGCTTCGACAGTCGGGATCGATCCTCTCCGAGGATCAACGGAACGTGCAAAAACCGGGGCACCGGTTTGCCCAATCCGCGGTAGAGGAGGATCTGCTTCGGGGTGTTGT
This sequence comes from uncultured Thermotogae bacterium, assembly GCA_964523545.1. Taxonomy (GTDB): domain Bacteria; phylum Bipolaricaulota; class Bipolaricaulia; order UBA7950; family UBA9294; genus JANQEA01. Next base: position 21,554 of record CAZFZM010000017.1, on the reverse strand, counting down.
TCAGGTGCTCATCGCCCCGGATGACGTGCGTGATCCCCATGTCGGCGTCGTCGACGACAACGGCGAAGTTGTACAGGAAGGAGCCGTCGGACCGTCGGATGGCGAAGTCTTTCAGCTGGTCGTTCGGGTAGGAAACCGCGCCGAGCAGGTCGTCCTCGACGACGGTCTCCCCTTCCGTCGCTACGCGGAACCACCAGGCGCCCTCGTGCTCGTAGGTGAGCCCCTTTTCGATCAACCGCTCGGCCGCCGCGAGGTGAGCCTCGGTCCGGTCGGTCGTGCGATCGTACTCGTCCCAGTCGAGACCGAGCCAGCGGAGTGACTCGAGGATCTGCTCGATCGACGCGTCGGTCGAACGCTCCGGGTCCGTATCTTCAATCCGGAGAACGAAGGTGCCGCCTGTGTGACGAGCGTACAACCAGTTGAACAGCGCCGTGCGCGCCCCGCCGACGTGAAGATACCCCGTTGGGCTCGGAGCGAATCGGACTCGGACCATCTTCCCCTCTCCTTCCCCGTGAAACGGGATTGTACCCGATCGGATCGCGCGGTCGGGAGGTCCGGCTCCCGTTCTCGGGTCGTGGGCTTGCGAGAAGCCCTTAAGGAGGCCAAGGGAGAGGGACCGCTCGGGTCCCTCTCCCCGGAGGGCTGGTATCGGGGGTGCGAGATTTGGAACTCGCGATTGTTCTACAAACGTATCGACGCTTTGTGTCGGATTCGTGAAGACATGATGGCGATCTTGCGAGGACGGCGATCCCTGTCCGGGAGCCATCTCGCGGTCTCCTTTCGCACCGAGGCACTACAGCGTCCGTCGGGCCCGCAATAGGAACGTTTCGACCCGATTGAAGCCGAGGCGCCAGATTGTCGGAAGCTCCTCGAAACGAACCTCCTCGAACCCAACGTTCCGGACCAACCGCCGGAGTCGGTCGAGGGGAAGGCCCGGATGGACATCTCCGGTCCGCCGGCCGCGAAGCCACGAGCCCCAACGATAAGCCTCGAATCGGAGCCGGGAGAATCGCTTGACGTCGATGACACAAAGGACGCCGCCAGGGACGCAGACGCGAGCCATTTCCTCCAGCGCTCCGGCAAGCCGGCGAACCTCGTGAAGGACGCCCTTGCAGAAGACCACGTCGAACGTACGACCGTCGAACGGGATGTCGAGCACGCTTCCCCGCTTCGCCGTGGCGTTGGCGACCGCCCGCCGAGCGAGATCCTCCCGTGCGTTCTCCACGCGCTCCGTGCCGATATCGATTCCCGCCACCCATCCCGTCGGGCCGACACGCTCGGCGATCGTCTTCAGCTCTTCGGCGTCCCGAAACCCGACAGCGAGTACGCGGTTGCCGATCTCGATCCCGGCAAGCTGGAACGGATCGTGCAAGTCGTTTCCTCCTCTCGTCCCGTTCGATTCTACGCGCAGACTCAAACGTCGTCCGTGGCACCGGACCGCCCCGACGGACGAAACCTGGCGCGCGGTTCGGTGTTGATTCTCGTGCGGACTTGTCACGATCGATCGAGAAGGTTATCAGTGGTACCGACGAGCGATTCAAGACTACGCAGGGGGCGAACATGAGCATACGTGCGAGGCGCACAACATTCCTAGTTGGCTGGGCGTTTGGCCTTTTTCTCCTTACTCTGGTCTCGGTGGGCGCACTGGCGGACGGGCCGGTGATCGTCCAGCGATCTCCGGCGGCCGGCGAGGAACTCCGAGTCGAATCGCCGGTCGTGGTCGTGTTCGACCGGGCGATGAACCGCGCCGCTGTCGAAGCGGCGTTTTCGCTTTCGCCGGCGGTCCCGGGGCGGTTCGACTGGAGCGACGAGCGAACCCTCCGGTACTTCACCGAGGCGGGATGGGAGCACGACACGGAGTATCGGGTATCGATCGCCACGACGGCGACGAGCCAGGACGGAGAGCCGCTCGGCGAAGCGTTCACGTTCCGCTTCCGGACGGTCGGCTATCTCTCTGTAACGCAGACCCTGCCGATCGACGGATCGGTGGGCGTCGCCGTCGACGGCACGATCTTCGTCATGTTCAACCGACCGGTCGTCCCGCTGATGGCCCTCTCCGACCCGAGCTACGCCGATCTGCCCGTTCCGTTGCTCGTCGATCCGGCGATTCCCGGAACCGGCGAGTGGCTGAACACCTCGGTCTACTTGTTCACACCGAGTGGGCCAATGCGCGGCGGAACGACGTACACGGTCACCGTGCCCGCCGGCACGGTCGACACGACCGGTGGAATCGTGCCCGAGGACGTGACTTGGCGGTTCACGACCGAACGACCGAGGGTCGTGTGGACGGCCCCGGCGGACGGCGCGGATCTCGTGCGGATCGACACCGAAGTCCGCGTGACGTTCAACATGCCGATCTCGCTCGCGAGCGCGAGCGAGCGCTTCCGAATGAGGACAAGCAGCCTGTTCTCCAAGGACGTCGGAGGCGAACTGTCGACCGACGGGGACTCCCTCGTCTTCACTCCCTCCGAGCCGCTCGCCTTCGATCGATCCTACATCGTCACCGTCGAAGCCGGCGTGACCGGGGCCTACGGCGGCCTCGGGTCGGAGGAGGACGTCGTGTGCCGATTCCGCACGGTCCCCCTCCCGCGGATCCTCGGGACGAGTCCGGAGGACGGTGAGACCGGCGTCTATCCCTACACATCGTTCCTGATCCGTTTCAACGCGCCGATCGATCCGGATTCGGTGCTGGCGAACCTGGCCGTGGACCCGGAACCCGAGCCGGACGACCTGCGCGGCTACTTCCGCTCGTGGGACAACACCTACGTTCTCCAGTTCGGGGCAGAGCCGAGCCGGGACTACGTCGTCCGAATCGGGCCGGACATCGCCGATCCCTACGGGAACACCACCGGCCAGTCGATGACGGTCCAATTCCGCACCGGCCCGCTCGATCCGATGACCTGGCTCCACGTCCCCGGCTGGGTCGGGACGTTCAGCACCTACGAGCCGGCACGGCTGTTCGTCGCACACCGAAACGTCGAGCGCGTTACTCTGACGCTGACGAAGATCTCGATCGACGAATACTTCGAAGCGCTCGACGACTGGTACGACTACGCACCGCCAGATGGCGGTCGGATCCGACGCTGGTCGGTGGACGTGTCCTCGCCGCTGAACGAGGTCGGCTACACCCCCGTCGACCTCCTCCCGGGCGGCGGACCGATCGAACCGGGCGTCTACGTCGTCGACCTGAGCGCCGAGGGCGTGTCGTGGAACCGGTGGCAGCACCGCCACATTCTCGTCGCCAGTCCGGTCAATCTGACGCTGAAGACGGCCGAGGAGGAGACCCTCGTCTGGGCGACCGACCTGGATTCCGGGACCCCGGTCCCGGGACTCATCCTTCGCGCCTACACCGCCGACGGTGAATCGGTCGACGTTTCGATCACCGACAGCAACGGGCTCGCCACGTTCCCAAGCGGCACCGACTGGCGCGGCTTGACCTTCGCGAGCGCCTTCCCCTTCTCGATGGGCAGCCCCCAGTGGGACGACGGGATCTCGATCTGGGAGTTCGGTTATTCGTCGAGCGTCCCCGGACCCCTGCGCCTCTTCCTCGACACGGACCGCCCGATCTACCGCCCCGGTCAATCGGTCCACTTCAAGGGGATCCTTCGCGCCGAAGACGACGCGAGCTACTCGCTTCCGGCGAGCGCGCCGGTCGTCGTCTCCGTTCGCGACGCTGCCTGGGAGCCGATTTACGAGACGACCCTCGCCGTCGACGGCTTCGGAACGTTCTCCGGAACGATCGACCTGGCCGAGGACGCCCCGCTCGGCACCTACCGGATCGAGGTCACGTTCGAAGACCGTTCCTTCGGCGACACGTTCGTCGTCGCCGCGTACCGGCCGCCGGAGTTCGAGGTCACCGTCACTCCGGAACGCGACGAAGTCGCGGTCGGAGAGGCCGTCGACGTGGCGATCGGCCTCGAGTACTTCTTCGGCGCCCCGGTCGCCGACGCGCCGATCGAATGGCGCGTCTTCTCCGCCGCGTACCGCTTCTCGCCGCCACAGCTCGAGCGCTACACGTTCACCGACGAGGACGATCCGTGGGTCTGTTGGTTCTGCTGGTGGCGGACGCCCGAACCAGCGACGCCGATCCTCGAAGGGAGCGGCCGTTCGGACCGCAACGGGAACCTCCTGATCGAGCTGCCGAGCGACGTCGGAGCCCTTCACCTCGAGGATCCCGAGGCGTGGCCCGGAAGCCGATCGCTGACCGTCGAGGCGACCGCCGTCGGAAACGACGGACAGACCCTCTCCGGGCGCGACACGCTTGTGGTTCACGCCGGCGACTTCTACGTCGGTCTCGCGACACCGCGAGCGATCGGCCGAGCCGGCGACCCGGTCGACGTCGAAGTGATCACCGTCGATTGGACCGGCGAGCGGGTCGCCGGCCGGCCGTTGACCTACACCGTCTATCGGCGCGAGTGGGACAACGTCTTCGAGGAGGACGACGCCGGAGGCGGACGCTGGACGTGGAAGACGATCGACACCGAGGTCGCCTCTGGATCTCTCGCGACCGACGGACGCGGAGACGGCCTGCTCTCGTTCGTCCCGCCGGCCGGCGGGACGTACAAGGTCGTCGTCTCCGGCGCCGACGCGCTCGAACGGACGGTCCGGTCGAGCCTGTTCCTCTGGGCCAGCGGTCCGGAGACCGTGTCGTGGCGTCGGAGCAACGACGATCGGATCACACTGATCAGCGACCGGCCGGAGTATCGCGTCGGCGAGACCGCCGAGATCCTCATTCCGAGTCCGTTCGCCGGCGAGCAGTGGGCGCTGATCACGGTCGAGCGCGCCGGGATCCTGTCCCGCGAGGTCGTCCGGCTCGAATCGAACAGCTCGGTCTACCGGCTTCCGATCTCCGAGGAGCACGTCCCGAACGTCTATGTGAGCGTCGTTCTCGTCCGCGGCCGGGAGGACGCCCTCGCGGCCCTCGACGGGTCGCCGGTGGCGGAGACGAAGGTCGGGTACGTCGAGTTCGCCGTCTCACGCGCCCCGAAGATCCTCCACATCGATCTGACTCCTTGCGATCCGCTCCCGCAACCGGGCGAGTCGATCGCGTTCGACGTCTGCGTCACGGACGACGCCGGTCTCCCGGTCCGCGCCTCCCTGGCGTTCGATCTGGTCGACAAGGCCGTCCTCTCCCTCCTGCCCCGGACCCCGGACGCGATCGCCGACGCGTTCTACGGTCGCCGCGGGCTCGGCGTCGACACCGCGAGCGGCCTGACGATCTCGATCAACCGACTCGTCGTCGAACAGCTCGAGGAGATCGACGCGGATCTGCCGGCCACGTTCGACATCGACGATGCGACCACCGGCGCGGCCGCTCCGATGGCCTCTCAGAGACTGGGCCTCGAGGAGGAGGCGGTCGAGCGCGCCGACGCCGCCGGCCAACTGCCTCCGGGAATCGAGCTCAGAGAGGATTTCGAGGACACCGCCTACTGGAGCGCCCACGTGACGACCGACGAGGACGGCCGAGCGTCGGTTTCGATCGACCTCCCCGACAACCTGACGACCTGGGTCGCGCGCGGCGTCGGGGTAACCGTCGATACGCGCGTCGGAGAGACAACAGGCGATCTGCTCGTCACCAAGCCGCTCCTTGTCCGTCCGGTGACGCCGCGGTTCTTCGTCGTCGGAGACCATGTCCGCCTGGCGGCGAACGTCTCCAATCAGACGACCGAGAACCGCGAAGTCGAGGTGACCCTCGGCCAGACCGGGCTTGACCTGGAGTCCGCCCCGACGCAGTCCGTCCTGGTTCCGAGCGGCGGCGAAACGACCGTCGTCTGGTGGGCGCGCGTCCTCGACGTCCCGACGGTCGACCTGGCGTTCTCCGCCGTCTCGGGCGAGCTGTCCGACGCGGCCCGACCGCGCCTCACGACCGGCCCGGACGGAACGCTCCTCGTCTATCGCTACACCGCGCCGGAGACGGTCGGGACGGCCGGCCAGCTGAGCGACGCGGGGAGTCGGACCGAGATCGTCGCGCTTCCGCCGAGCGTCGAAGTCGAGCGGAGCGAGCTGCTCGTGCGGCTCGAGACGTCGCTCGCCGCCGCGATGCAGAAGGGGCTCAGCTACCTGGAGCACTTCGAGTACGAGTGTACCGAGCAGGTCGTCAGCCGGTTCCTTCCGAACGTCTTGACCTTCCGCGCGATCGACCGTCTCGGGATCGAGAATCCCGAACTGGAGGAGCGGCTACCCGCTCTCGTCGCCGAGGGGCTCGAGAAGCTCTACACCCGCCAAAACAGCGACGGCGGCTGGGGATGGTGGACCCTCGACGAGTCGAGCCCGTATCTCACCGCCTACGTCGTCTTCGCCTTGACGCACGCCGAGAACGCTGGTTACGTCGTGCGGAAGGACGTTCTCGATCGGGGCCTCGACTTCCTCGAGCGCAGTCTCGTCTCCGCGAGCCGATTGACCTCCTCGATCGTCGCGAACCGGCAGGCGTGGATCCTGTACGTCCTCGCCGAGGCGGGGAGAGAGCGCACGGTCTCGAAGCACGTCGATGATCTGTACGACGACCGTGCCAAGCTGAGCCACTACGCCCGGGCGTTCCTCGCGATGACCCTCGACACACTCGGGTCGCCCGCCGGGTGGATCGACGTGCTCGTCTCCGACCTGTACAACGACGCCATCGTCTCCGCGACCGGCGTCCATTGGGAGGAGGCCGAGTACGACTGGTGGGCGATGAACACCGACACCCGCTCGACGGCGGTCATCCTCGACGCCTTGGTCCGCCTCGATCCGGATCAGCCGCTCCTTCCGAACGTCGTCCGGTGGCTCATGGTGGCCCGGAGCGACGGGATCTGGGAGACGACGCAGGAGACAGCGTGGGCCCTCATTGCGTTGACAGACTGGATGGACGCCACGGGCGAACTCGAGGGAGCCTATGATTACGGCGCCGCACTCAACGGGGACGCGCTGTACGCCGGTACGGCGTCGGCCGAGACGCACCTCGATCCGACGTCGATCACGGTCCCGGCCGGAGCCCTCGACCCGAACACGGGAAACCGCCTGACGATCTCTCGCGGAGACGGACCCGGGACGCTGTACTACACCGCGCACTTGTCCGTCCGGCTCCCGGTCGAGGACGTCGAGCCGCTGCACCGCGGGATCATCGTTCAGCGACAGTACGTCCCGGTCGACTGTCCGCTCGACGTGAACTGCCCCGAGCTCACCGAGGCCGCGGTCGGGGAGACGATCCAGGTCCGGTTGACGATCATCGCACCGCACGATCTGTACTACGTCGTCGTCGAGGACCCCTTCCCCGCCGGCTGCGAGGCGGTCGACACCACCCTCGCGACGACGAGCCTGACCGATCTCGAGCCCGGCCTATACCGGGAGTCGGAGGACGGCGGGTGGCCGTGGTTCTACTGGTGGTGGTGGCGCTGGTACACGCGCAGCGAACTGCGCGACGAGAAGCTCGCCCTGTTCGCCGACTATCTCCCGGCGGGGACGTACACCTACCAGTACACGCTCCGTGCGACGGTCCCCGGCGAGTACCGCGTCCTGCCGACCTCGGCGCACGAGTTCTACTTCCCCGAGGTATTCGGAAGATCGGACGGGCGGATCTTCGTCGTCGAAGAAGGAGAGTAGCGAGCGCGGGAGCCGCATACGTCACCGACCGCAGGAAGGCGACGACTCGACCATCGCCTTCCTGCCCGTCCAGCGGAGGCTTCAGCCTCCGCTTGGGCGAGGGCGATCCGTGGACGGTGAATCACCGTCCACGCAGCATTTGGACCGCGCGACCGTTGTCGGAGCAGGAGAAGACCACCACGCCGGTGCTCCCCTCCTCCGAGACGGTCGCGTGCAGGTCGATGAGCGAGATCTCCTTGCGGGCCAACGCCTCGCTGACGCGGCAGAGGAACCCCGGGTGGTGTGGAAGCTCGATCACGACCACGTCCCGCTCCTCGACGCCGAACCCCGCGTCCTTCAACGCCTCGCTGGCGTAGGATTGGGACGTGGCGAGGAGCCGGATGACCGCGGTCTCGTCCTCGACGTCGAGCGCGATCGACAGGAGGTTGATCCCCATGTCGCCGAGGAGCCGGCTGATCTCGGCAAGGAGACCGGTCCGGTTCTCGGTTTTCACGACGATCTCGCGACGCAGCTGAGCGTCCAGCACGCGACCCACCTCTCATCGATTCCGGGATCTATCGGTACCTTACCCGTCGGCTCCGAAACGCGACGTCATCGGATGACCGGACGCATCGGGACATTTGGCCCGGCGGGCGAAGGCGAATGAATCGGGTCACCACCGGGTCAGACCAATGTCATCTTCGAAGCGCAGTCCGGTCCCCTGCCCGAATCGGCACAAACCCTATCCTGTTGACAAATGCAGGCGTGCCTGAGGGGAAACTGGGGGGCGGCCGTTCTGTCCGCCCTCCTCATCGGTGTCTGTTCGTTGGCGGCTTCCGCGGTGGAGATCTCGGTCCTTTCCACGGCGAAGGAGGAAGCTCCCGGCGCGTTCGCCACCCACGTCTTCGCCGTAACGAACGACGGTCCGGCGGACGACACGTTCACGCTCACGTTCGAGGCTCCGTCCGGTTGGGGCGTCCTCGGCGCGCCGGACTCGATCGCCGTGGGAGGAGGTGCGGAGGAGACGCTGTTCGTCACCGTGACGATCCCTCCCGGCGCGCTCGCCGGTGACTACGACGTCGCTTTGACCGCCACGTCGCGGGAGGACCCGTCCTCTAGCGCGACGGCCGTCGCGCGGGTGATTGTGGCGCCGACCCGCGAGATCGAACTTCTTCCGCCAACCGGAACCGCCGTCGTACCGGGCGGAAGCATCGAGTACGAGTTCGTCATGATCAACCGCGGTAACGCGCAGGATTCGTTCTCCCTCGCGGCTTCCTCGTCCGAGCGTCTGACGATCTTCCTGTCCCCAACGTCCGTCGATCTGGCACCGCAGGAACGAACCACGGTCCGCGTCCGACTCGACGTCCCGATCGACACGTCCCCCGGCCGGGACGTCCTGACCGTCACCGCCGTCTCCACCCTGTACGAGGGCGTCGAGACCGATGCGGTCGTCTTCACCACGGTCCTCCCACCCGGCCCGGAGAGCGTCGGCGGGACGTTGATGGAGGTCCTCCCCGCGCGGATACGCCTGTCGCTCGACAAGGACGTCCTGACCGACACGTTCTCGAGCCGGTTGACGTTCTCCGTTTCCGGTCAGATCCTGGGCGGCTTCTTCTTCGCGAACCTGAGCCTGTCCGACCCGCTTGGTCCCGACCCGCTCGAGATCGGCTCGTTCTCGATCCTCTACCGGCGCAGCCCAACAACGTACAGGATCGGAAACGTCTCGCAGCGGCTGACCGATCTGATCCGCCTATCCTGTCGCGGCGGCTCGGTCGTCATCGACGAGGACCTGTTCGACCTAATGATCATCGGGGGCGGCTCGAACGACGAAACGCGGTTCGCCGGGCGCCTCGCGTTCGGGCCCGACGAGGTGAACCTCGGGATCGGCTACCTCGGGATCCGAGACCCGGCACCGACGTACCAGTCCGTCTGGAGCGGAACCGCGAGCGCTGAGCCGCTCGAGGATTGGACGATTCGGATCGAGGGAGCCCTCGGCATCGACGGGACCCTCTCCAGCCGCGCCGTCTTCTTCAACACGGAGATCGATACCTCGGGGTTCTTCTTCAGCGGGTCCGCCTTCTCCGTCGGGACCCACTTCCCCGGTTCGCGAGAGGATTCGGCGGGAATCGAGGCCTCCTACCGACTCCGGTTGGCGGCGCTCTCCCTCAGCGTTTCGCTCGCCCACGTCTGGGACAACGTCATCCGCGACCCCTCCGCCGACACGCTGATCGAAGACAATCTCGGTTTCAACCTCAGGACGACCCCGCTCGAGGACGGTCCGACGCTCAGCTCGACGATCCAGTTCACGTGGGACCGATACCCGGATCTCGGCGTGAAGAACGAGATCGATACGCTCTTCGCCGTCAGCGTCACCGAAACCCAAGGGGTCTTCCCGTACGCCTTCTCGGGGAAGATCACCGACCAGATCGATCACGTCCTCGATACCCACGTCCGTCGGTCGACGTTCAGCGAAGGCGCGGGGCTGTCGGTCGACTCGTTCTACCTGTTCCTTCGGTTGACCCAGGAGAAGCAGGTCGACGTGGTCAGCGACATCGTCCTGTCCTCCTCTTCGGAGGTCAGTCTGCGCTTCCGCCCCGAAGGGACACTGCACGAGGCGTCGATCGCGTTCGAAAACACACTTGACGAGTTCGACCTGTCCGCCTCGATCTACATCCGGTTCGTCGAGGACCTCGACATCGTGTTCGACGGCTCCATCTCGTGGGACCGCGTCGATTCGACTTCGGTCTCGTTCGGTTGGGGGATCTCGCTGAACGCGAACGTCGACGTCCCGATCCCGTTCTTCGTCACGCGAGGGCGGATCGAGGGGCGTGCGTTCCTCGACCTCGACGGCGACGGTGAATACGGTCCGAACGATCGTCCGCTCGGCGGGCTCGTCGTCGCGGCCAACGGGGCCGAGGCATCGACGAACGCGGACGGCCTGTTCCGATTCACGCCGTTCTATCCGAAGACGTACACGCTGACCGCCAGCCAGCTTCCGACCGACGCGAAAGCCGGCGATCCGATCGCCGTCGATCTTCCCGCCGGGACGACCGTCTGGGTGGACGTGCCGCTGACTCCGATCGTCGTGGTCCGCGGAGGCCTGTTCGACGACCGGGACCAGGACGGGATCGCGGACGAGGACGAAGGGGGCTTCGCTCAGGTGCGCGCCCTGCTGAGCGACGAGACGGACGTTGTCGCCGAGGCACACACCGACCTGACCGGCGGATTCAGCTTCCCGGACGTACCGCCGGGTCGCTACGCGATCACGTTCGACGCCGCGACGCTCCCCGACCGATTCGTCTTCACGACCGCCGGGGAAGCGACGATCGACGTCGAGGCCGAGGCGCCGCCGCGGATCCTCTTCGGCGGGTTCATCCGACCCCCCGACGTGATCGTCACCTTCCAGCCGCCGACGGCCGACTTCGTCTTCTCCCCCGCGTCGCCGACCGAAGGCGAGCCGATCGCGTTCGACGGCACGAAGTCGACCGATTTCGACGGCGTGATCGTGGTCTACGAGTGGGACTTCGACGGCGACGGAGAGCCCGACGCGGCGGGCTCGACCGCGGAGTACACGTTCTCCGCGCCCGGGGTCTACAACGTCTCTCTCACCGTGGTCGACGACAGCGAAAACGGCGACACGATCACCCTGCCGGTTGAGGTGCGCGAAGAGGACGCCGGCGTCTCGACGGTCCAACCACCGATCGCCGATTTCGCGTTCATGCCGGCGTCACCGATCCCCGGCGACGCGGTCCAGTTCGACGGAACCCTCTCCACCGACTTCGACGGCGAGATCGTCTCCTACGCGTGGGACTTCGACGGCGACGGAGAGATCGACGCGACGGTCTCGGTCGCGGAGCACACGTTCACCGCCCCGGGTACCCACGCCGTCTCCCTCACCGTCACCGACGACGACGGGAACGTCGACACCGTCACCCTCTCGATCGAGATCGGCGGAGGGTCCGAAGGGGACGCGGAAGGCGAATCCGTGGACGGCCTGCCGATCGCCGGGTTCCAGCGATCTCCGATCGAGCCGATCGCCGGTGAGCCGGTCACGTTCAACGGGACATCGTCGATCGATCCGGACGGTCAGATCGCCTCTTTCGCCTGGGACTTCGACGGCGACGGAGAGATCGACGCGACGGCGCCGATCGCCGAGCATACGTACGCCGAGCCTGGCGCGTACACCGTCTCGCTCACCGTCACCGACAACGACGGGAACACGGACACGACCACCTCGTCGTTCGCCGTCGTCGCGCCGCCCGAGGAGCCGCACGAACCCCTGTCCATCCAGCCTCCGATCGCCGACTTCGCCTACATGCCCGCCGCTCCGAGCCCCGGCGACCCCGTCCTGTTCAACGGGACGTTCTCGTCCGACTTCGACGGCGAGATCGTCGCGTACGCGTGGGATTTCGACGGCGACGGCGTGACCGACTCGACCGATTCGGTCGCCGAGCACCGGTTCGCCGCGTCGGGAACCTACGCCGTCTCGCTCACCGTCACCGACGACGGCGGGAACTCGGACACGATCACGATATCGATCGATGTCGAGTGAGGCTGCCCGTTTCTTCTCAGAAGCTGCACGAATCGCGGAAGTGCCCTAACCAATCGACGTTTCTTGACACTCCGTCGATCCCTCCGGTAACATAAGCCAGCTCGACGGGAAAGACAGTTCAACCGCTGATTCCGTCGGGAATTGTACTATCGGGAGGGTGGGAATGCTCGCAACTCTGATCACTGCCGGCGTTGCTTTCGTCTTCTACCTTCTGCTGACGTTCGGAAGCGGAACGGTAGGAGTCTGGAGCATCGAAGAACTGATCACCGGTGCCGTCCTGTCCCTCGTCGCCGGGCTGATCGCCGGGCGTGTCGCGGTGCGTCGAGAAGAAGGCGGGAGGGGGCATCCCCTGAGGATGCTCAACCCCCTACGGATACTGCTATTCCTAGCGTATCTCGTAGGGCCTTTCTTTTTTGCCATGGCAAAGGCGAATCTCGACGTCGCGTACCGCGTCATCACCGGAAGGATCCGCCCGGGAATCGTCCGACTGACGCCCGGTCTGAGCACCGATTTCGGAGTCACGCTGCTCGCGAATTCGATCACGCTCACGCCGGGGACGCTGTCGGTCGACGTCGACGAGGAGAACAGGGATCTGTACGTGCACTGGATCAACGTCACCGATCCGGAGCCGTCCGCCAAGGCGGTCTGTGGGTCGTTCCCGGACTGGGCAAGGAGGATCGCGGAATGATCATCGACCCGATCACCTTCTTTGTCGTCGCGGTGTGCCTGATGTTCTTCGCACTGTTTTCGATGGTGCGAATCGGCCTCGGCCCGACCGCGGGGGACCGCGTCGTCGGACTCGACACGCTGAACACGCTGGTCGTCTCCACGATGGTCGTCTTGGGAGCGGCGTTCGACCAGGTCATCTTCATCGACGTGGCGATCATCTACGCGCTGCTCTCGTTCGTCGGAACGCTGTACATCGCCCGGTACTTGGAGAGGGGGCTATGATGCGCATCCTCTTGTACGTTCTGTTCGGTATCGGGGTGGCCTTCAACGGGCTGGGCGCGTTGGCCTTACTCCGGTTCCCCGACGTCTACACGCGACTGCACGGAGCGACCAAGTGCACGACGTTCGGTTCGATCTTCACCGCGGTCGGAGTCATCGTCTACGGCTTCGCTCGCGGTGGGACGACGTACCATACGTTGGCCATCCACGCGATCATCGCCCTGCTCGCCTTGCTCATTACCAATCCGACCGGCTCCCACGCGATCGCGCGCGCTTCGCATCGGAGCGGGATCAAGCCGAAGGGAGCCGTGGTGGACAGACTGGAGGATCGATCATGATCGCGCAGAGCATTCTTCACGTCATCGTCCTTGTGTTGATCGTGGTCGGCGGAGCGCTCGCGGTCTGGTTCAAGGATCTCATCTCCTCGGTTCTGGCCCTCGCGTCCGCGAGCCTGCTGGTGGCGCTCGAGTTCTACATGCTCCAGGCCCCCGACGTCGCAATCGCCGAGGCCGGAATCGGAGCGGCTCTGACCACGGCGATCTATGTCATCGCCGTCCGTCGCACGCGGAGAAAGGAGGAGGAATGAAAAAGGCCGCCGTTCTTGTCGCGTTCCTGTTTGTCGGCGCGTTCCTCCTGCTGGCCGCGACGTCCATGCGTCCGTTCGGTGAGCCGTCGTTCGCCGACATGGACGACTACTTCATCGCCAACACGCAGGTTGAGGTCGCCGCGAACAACGCGGTGACGGCCGTCGTCTTCGATTACCGAGGATTCGACACCCTCGGCGAGGCGACCGTCCTGTTCACCGCCGTCGTCGGCGTCCTGGCGCTGTTCCGGAAGCTACGGGAGGACGAGATATGAACACGGGAATGTCTATCATCGTCCGAACGATCACGCGGCTCGTCTACGGGCTGGCTCTCGTCTTCGGCTTCTACGTGATCATGCACGGTCACCTGACGCCGGGCGGGGGATTCCAGGGCGGCGCCGTCGTCGCAAGCGCGTTCGCCCTCCTTCTCGTCGCGTTCGGCGCCGCGGGGGTTAAGGGGCGTCTGAATCACCATCTGCTCCAGACGCTGGAGGAGGTCGGTGCGCTGGCGTTCCTGGCGCTCGGATTCGTAGGGATCGGCACCGCGTTCTTCTACAACCTGCTCGCCAATTCCGGTTCGTTGTTCGGCGGTTCGGTCCCGATCGGGCCGAGCACCGGCGTGTTCAACTCCGCCGGGACACTCCCGCTGATGAACTGGGCGGTCGGGTTGAAGGTGATGACCGGGATCGCGGCCGTCGTGATCGTGATGCTCATCGGAGCTCGAAAGGAGGAGACCGAATGAACATTGGTAACCTCCCGTTCGTTGTCGCGGCGCTGCTGGTCGTTTTCGGGATCTACACGTTCTTGTTCAAGCGCAATCTGATCAAGCTCGTGATCGGGGTCTCGCTCGTCGAGACGGGCGTCAACCTGTTTCTGGTGACGCTCGGATACCGAACCGCTGGCATCGCGCCGATCTACACGTTCGCCCCGGAGGCGGAGCGGATGGTCCTGCCGACGCCGCAGGCGCTGACGCTGACAAGCATCGTCATCGGCCTGGCGACGACGGCGCTCCTCCTCTCCTTCGCGGTGTTCATCCACCGCCACTACGGGACGCTCGACGTTCGGAAAGTAAAGGAGCTCCGAGGATGACCGCACTGACGAATCACGCACCCGTCCTGCTGATCGCGATCCCGCTGCTCGGAGCGTTCGCCGTTCCGCTCATCGGGAAGCTCGGTCGGACGGCACGCAACACGTTTGTCGGGTTCATCGCGTTGATCACCGCGGCGTTCGCGGGCCTCCTCGCTGCGAGCGTGTTCGGCCAGGCCGGGGCGCCGAGCCTCTACGTTCTCGGCGGGCACGGCTTCGGCATCCCGCTCCCGTCGGGATCGAGCGTTCCGATTCGGATCATCCTCGAATTCGACGGGATGGGCGCGTTCATGGCCCTGATCACCGCGCTGATCGCGCTGACCGGCGCGTTCTACAGCTTCTCGTACTGGAAGGAGCGTTCCGGCGGGACGCTGTTCTACTCCCTGCTGATGCTCCTCACCGCGGGGATCTTCGGGATGGAGTTGACCGGCGACATGTTCAACTTCTTCGTCTTCCTGGAGGTCACGTCGATCGCCGCGTGCGGCCTGATCGGCTTCCGCGTCTGGCTGAAGAACTCCCAGGAAGCCGGATTCAAGGTGATGGCGCTGTACACCCTGTCCGGTCTGTTCGTCCTCCTCGCCGTCGGCCTCCTCTACGGGCAGTACGGCGGGCTGAACATCGCCTACCTGGCGAGCGCGCTGACCGGGAGCACGATCGACATCGTCGCCCTCGGGCTGTTGCTCACCGGGCTGGCGCTGAAGGCCGGCGCGGTCCCACTGCACATGTGGGCGCCGGACGCGTACGGCGAGGCCCCGGCTCCCATGTCGGCGGTCCTCGTCGCCAACAGCCAAGCGAGCCTGTACGGGCTGTTTCGGGTTCTGTTCACGCTGTTCGGCCTGACGATCTCCGTCGCGGCGCTCGGGTGGATCCTGATCGTCCTCGCGCTGCTGACGATCTTCGTCGGGGTGACGATGGCCCTGATCCAGAACGACATCAAGCGCTTGATCGCCTACGGCGCCGTGTCGCAGATCGGGTACATGCTCCTCGGCGTCGGCGTCGGACTGGCGGTAAGCGTCGCCAAGCCGGACTTCGGCTTCGTCGCGATGCAGGGCGGGATCTTCCACATGCTGAACGACGCCGCGTGCATCGGCCTGTTGTTCTTCACCAGCGGGGTGATCGTCCGCGCGACGGGGACACGAGATCTGAACAAGATGGGCGGGCTGGCCCACTCGATGAAGTGGACGAGCGTGCTGTTCATCATCGGCGCGTTCGCTCTCGCTGGCGTCCCGCCGTTCAACGGGTTCGCCTCGAAGTTCCTGATCTACGAGGCGTCGTTCAAACTGAGTCCGTTCCTGGCGGTGGTCGCGGTCCTGTCGAGCATCCTGTTGCTCGCCGTCTTCGTCAAGGTCTTCCAGGCCGCGTTCCTCGGAGCGAAGCAGGAGGGCCTGACGAGCGAAGTCCCGATGGGGATGATGGTGCCGATGGTGGCGCTGGCCCTCGTGGTCGTCGTCTTCGGTCTCTTCCCGGGGTTCTTCGTCGACAAGATCGTCACACCGGCGGCCAATGCGCTCTGGTACGGCCGTGACGCGTACATCGGTCTCGTACTGGGAGGAGGATAGCCATGAACGGAATCTCATCAGGTTTCGGCGCGTGGAATCCGATCGCCTGGGCGCTCCTGTTCATCGGAGTCCTGGCGGCCGGCTTCATCCTGCGCTCCCTCGGCAACAAAGGCTACAAGCGAGGGACCGGGCAGACGAAGGTCTTCCTCTCCGGAAACGAAGAGCCGGAAGCCTCCGCGGCGCTGCACGTCCGCGGACGGCACCTCTACTGGGGGATGGTCGAGGGGCTGTCCGGCTACTACCGGCGGGTGAAGGCGCTCCACACCGGCGTCCTCAGCGACTACGCCGCGTGGTTCGTCGGGGTGCTCGCCGTGGTCTTCGTGATTCTGGTACTGGTTAGGTGAGTGATATGGCGCTACCACGATCGTTCAAGAAGGCGTTGTGGGTCTTCCACGTGGCAACGGGGTCCTGCAACGGTTGCGACATCGAGATCATCGCCGCGCTGACACCTCGCTACGACGCGGAGCGGTTCGGGATCATGCTCACGGGAACGCCGCGGCACGCGGACGTCCTGTTGGTCACGGGCGGTGTTACGCGCCCGATGCTTCCCCGTCTGAAGCGGATCTACGACCAGACGCCGGATCCGAAGGCGGTCATCGTCGTCGGCGGCTGCGGCTCGACCGGCGGCGTCTTCTACGAGTCGTACAACATGGTCGGCCCGGTCGACGAGGTGATCCCGGTCGACGTCTACGTCCCCGGCTGCCCACCGCGGCCGGAGGCGATCGTCGACGGCGTCGTCAAGGCGGTCACCAAACTCGAAACACTGGAGAAGACGGGGGTGAGCGGATGAACCCAGGACAGATCCTCTCCTCCTTCCGAGAGAAACTGGGAGAGAAGGTCCTCGACGATCGTACGATCGAGAGGAAGGTCGGGACGGTCGCTCCGAGATCGGTGTACGATCTCTGGCTCACGGTCGACCGCAGCGGCTTCCACGACGCGGTCGCCCATCTGTGCGCCGAGTACAACCCCCACCTATCGGTGATCTCGGGGGACGACCTCGGTGACGACGTGGCGTTCAACTACCACTTCTCGACCGGGTGGGGCGAACGCTACGGCGAGGCGACGTTCACGATTCGCACCGTCGTGCCGAAGAACGACTTCCGGCTCCCGACGATCTGCGACCTCCTTCCCGGGGCGCAGACGTCGGAGCGGGAGAAGCACGAGTTCTTCGGCCTGGAGGTCGAAGGCATCCCCGACGATCGGAACCTCTTCCTGCCGGAAGGGATGACGATCCATCCGTGGCGGAAGGACCTCCAAGCGGAGACGGACAAGGCCGTGAAGCGACTGGTCAAGTGGGAGGCGCGCGATGAATAACCAATCGATCAACCTAGAGGTCGGCGGGAGCACCGCGTGCTACACCGTGCCGGTCGGACCGGTTCATCCGGCGCTGAAGGAGCCGATCCGGTTCCACTTCGACCTCGACGGCGAACGAATCGTCGGCGTCGACATCAAGCCCGGCTTCGCCCATCGCGGCATCGAGTACATGGGGATGCGGCGGAACCTGATCCAGACGCTGTATCTGTCGGAACGGATCTGCGGAATCTGCTCGATCTCGCACCCGCTGGCGTTTACGCAGGCGGTCGAGAACGCGGCAGGCATCGAGGTCCCGCCTCGGGCGCAGTACATCCGCACGATCATCGGGGAGCTGGAACGGATCCACTCCCACCTCCTGTGGGCCGGTGTCGGCGCGCACGAGCTCGGGTTCGACACGCTGCTTCACCTGACGTGGAAGGTCCGCGAGAAGTCGATGGACCTCCTCGAGCAGCTGACCGGGAACCGCGTCGACTACGCCATCCCGATCTTCGGCGGCGTCCGGCGCGACATTCCGGAGGAAAAGGCGCCGCTCGCCTACGAGGCGCTCGACTACTACAAGCGGCTCCTCCAGCAGATGATCGACGCGTTCCTGCACGACAAGTCGATCGAGATGCGGACCCGAAACATCGGGGTCCTCACCTACGATCAGGCCGTGGCGCTCTGTTCGGTCGGACCGACCACGCGCGCTTCCGGCGTCAAGAAGGACATCCGACAGGACATGCCGTACCTCGCGTACGCCGACATGGACCTGCACGCGATCACCCCGGAGGACTACGGGACGAAGCCAATCGGCGACGTGTTCGACAACATCATCGTCCGGCTGCTCGAGGTCGCCCAATCGATCGAGATCATCGAGTTCTGTCTAGAGAATCTCCCCGAGGGCGAGCTGACGTCGATCCCGAAGGTTCCCGCGCTTCTCGCCACGCTGAAGAAGGCGAGCGGCGAGGGGATCGGGCGACACGAGGCGCCGCGCGGAGAGGTCTTCCACTACGTGCGGCTTGAGGAGGACGTCGAGGAGATGGCGGTCTGGAAGGTGAGGGCGCCCACGTACGGGAACCTCATCGGCTGGGTCCCGAAGTTCCTCGGCGAAGAGGTGGCCGACATCCCGATCATCGCGGCGTCGATCGACCCGTGCATGTGCTGCATGGACCGCGTGCACATCGCCGACGGGTCGGGCGAGACCTCCGTGAAAACCAAGACGGAGCTCGTCCGGCTGTCGCGGGAGAAGACAAGGAGGATCTGCGGATGAGCGCAACCATCGCACATGCCGTCTGGCAGGGAATCGTGATCCTCTTCGGAGGCGCGCTCCTTGGGATGGTCTACAAGGGGTTCGACCGGAAGCTCGCGGCGCAGATGCAGGGCCGGATCGGCCCGCCGCTCCGGCAGCCGTTCTACGACGTCGTCAAGCTGATGGTCAAGGAGAACGTCGTGCCGGATCACGCGGTGGGGTGGCTGTACAACCTGATGCCGCTCCTGTCGCTCGCCGCCGTCGGAACCCTTCTCTTCTACCTCCCCTTGGGCGGGTTCAAGCCGCTCCTCGGCGGATACGGGGACCTGATCCTCATCCTCTACCTCCTCGCCGTCCCTTCGTTGGCGATGGTCGTCGGCGGTTTCGCCGCCGGCTCGCCGTTCGCCACCGTCGGTGCACAGCGCGAGATGGTAATGATGATGGCCTACGAGTTCCCGCTCGCGATCACGTTCCTGTCGATCGCGTGGCGGCTGTCGGTCATCCTGCCCGGCCAGCCGATCTTCTCGCTGACGACCCTCGCCGCCAACCCGTTGTGGGGGCTCGTCGGACCGATCGGGTTCATCGGGCTGCTGCTGCTGTTCCTGGCACTGCTCGTCGTCACCCCGGCCGAGCTGGCGAAGATCCCGTTCGACATCCCGGAGGCGGAGACGGAGATCGCCGGAGGACTCCTGGCGGAGTACTCGGGACGGAACCTGGCGATGTTCTACCTCGGCGACGCGATCAAGATGGTCGCGATGGCGTCGCTGATGGTCGCCCTGTTCTTCCCGTACGGCCTGGCGAACCTGTTCAACGTGACGGGCGCCTGGGGCGGCCTGATCGACGTCGCCTTCTTCTTGGTGAAGGTGTTCGTCGTGATCTTCGTCGCCGTGATCACCGTGCGAGTCGGGTTCGCCCGGCTGAAGATAGGCCAGGTCACCCGCCTGTTCTGGCTACCGGTCACCGGGATCGCCCTTCTCGGGATGCTCCTGCTGACGCTCGATCGATTCGTCTAGGAGGCCACCGTGATCTTCGGAACACTCATGAAGCAGCTGCTCAGCAAGCCGGCGACGAACCCGTTCCCGGTCCGGCACATGCCGCGGTCGGTCACGGCGGTCCTCCAGAAGGTCGCCGTTGGCCAGGCAGCGATCCACCCGCCGATCCCCGTACCGAAGGACCTGCGCGGGAAGATCGCCTACGACCGGGAGAAGTGCATCGGCTGCGGTCTCTGCGAGAAGGTCTGCCCGGCGCGCGTGATCGAGCTGTACAAACCGGAAGGGGAAGAGAAGAACAAGATCCGGATGTACGTCGCGCGGTGCACGTTCTGTGCGCAGTGCGTCGACGCCTGTCCGGTCGGCGCGTTGGCGACAACCGAAGAATACCTCCTCGCCGACACCGATCGCTTCTCGGAGAACCTGATTATTGAGTGACGGCCTTCGGCCGTCACTTCAGAGAAAGGGGCACCATCTGGTGCCCCTCTCTCTTGGTTGGCACAGCAAGCAACATTCGTACTGATTGCAGCAGAAAACACGCCTGTCACTCGTCCTTCGGCGAGAAGAGCAACTGATGGGGTATGTGTCTCCGATCCTTTGCGCCTTCGGCAGCGTGTTGCGGTTGAGAACCGGTAAGGAGTAGAGTCACACTGGCACCGTCGAGTATCACGGAACAGGATGCCCTTCGGTGCAGTTGGGAGTTACGTCATGCGCGACATGCCTACCGTCGCTGTGTCAGCTCAAGATCACAAGCTTGCTGCTCTGTTCTTCGACTTTGTTGTTCCAACCCACTCCTCAGGTACAGTCCCCGAGGAGGTAAAGCTCCAGCACCCCGCGCTCGCCGCCTTCGGGAAAGGGAATGCAGACGGAGAGGTAGTCGAAGCCACAGAAGCCGCGGAGAGAGAAGTCCGTGTGCGTTCGGAGGAATGGGTGGAGAGCGTTGTCGCGGAAGTTCAACCCGATCAAGTGAGCAGACTCCGACGCGACGGGCTAAGCGATAGGAGGATTGCAGCGCTAGAGATAGCCGTCAACCAAATCCGAAATCGACACACTGCGGCGATTCACGAGCTCCTGACCGATAGCGGAGTCCGTTCAGTACCGGTGTTTCGCTCTTCTTCCGCCTATGACATGTTCTTCGAGGCCGGTGCTTGCGAAGCAGTGGAGGTTACGCTTGTCAACGCGCCGCTTATCGACACGACTAACCTTGAGTGGAAAGACATCTTGGCAATCCGACGTAACGAGGGATTCACACGGCAACTACGCGATTTCAGGCTCTTCATCAACAGGGACTACAAAGGCAAGACAGCTGGGGAGGTTCTCGATGATCTGAATAAGAAGCTGGAGGACTACGAGAGATCGTGCAGAGCGAATGGCCTGAAACTTGTGCTTGGAACACTTCGCCAGATGCTTGATTCGAGATGCCTTCTTAGCGCATTGGGGGTAGCAGCACTAGGCATCGTGACGGGCTACTCCTTCGAGGGGTTAGTCGCAGGCGCCGCGATTGAGATTGGCAAGGTGGCAATCTCGGTTGCTGATAGGAAGCTCTCTCTAGATGAGAAGGTTAGATGGGGTGAGCTAGCATACTTGGCAACGATTGATTCAGTAGCCACGAGACGGTGGTGAATCGGCAGAGGACTCCGTAGGGAAGGAATTCCGGGACACAAACCACAATTCAGCGATTCTTTCTCTGCGCCCTCTGTGTTTGAGCTTGTGCGGTTCTTAGACCATCTCCACGAAC